>NZ_JBIBBM010000008.1:0-195500 GCF_042900645.1 Streptomyces sp. NPDC012888
GCCCGGTTACATTCCGAACCCGGAAGCTAAGCCTTTCAGCGCCGATGGTACTGCAGGGGGGACCCTGTGGGAGAGTAGGACGCCGCCGAACAATCTTTCAAAGGACCCTTGGTCCTCAGCGTTCACGCTGAGGACCAAGGGTCCTTTTTGTTTTTGCACGTTTTACGCCGGAGCGCGGCCATGGGCTGGTTGCGCGAGAATGACTAGCGGTACCCCGAAGACAGGAGTCACACCCATGTCCAACTCTCCCGACGATCGTCCGGAGCGCGAGCCTCGGCGCAACGACGGTGGTGACAGGGGCGGCTACCGCGGGGGCCGTGACGACCGCGGTGGTGACCGCGGCGGCTTCCGCCGTGACGACCGTGGCGGCCGTCCCAGCGGCGGCGGCTACCGCGGCGGTCGTGACGACCGCGGTGGTGACCGTCCCTCCTTCCGTCGCGATGACCGGGGCGGCGACCGTCCGTCGTACCCGCGTCGTGACGACCGTGGCGACCGTCCCAGCTACCCGCGCCGCGACGATGACCGTGGTGGATTCCGCGGCGGCCGCGACGACCGCGGTGGCCGGCCCTCCGGCGGCGGCTTCCGCCGTGACGACCGTGGCGACCGTCCCAGCTACCCGCGCCGCGACGACGACCGTGGTGGCTACCGTGGTGGCCGCGACGACCGCGGGGGCGACCGTCCGTCGTACCCGCGTCGTGACGACCGCGGTGACCGTCCCAGCTACCCGCGCCGCGACGACGACCGTGGTGGCTACCGCGGCGGCCGCGACGACCGTGGCGGCGACCGCCCGTCGTACCCCCGTCGTGACGACCGCGGCGAGCGTCCGTCCTACCCGCGCCGTGACGATGACCGTGGTGGATTCCGCGGCGGCCGCGACGACCGCGGTGGCCGGCCCTCCGGCGGCGGCTTCCGCCGTGACGACCGTGGCGACCGTCCCAGCTACCCGCGCCGTGACGACCGCGGCGGGGACCGTCCCTCCTTCCGTCGCGACGACCGCGGCGGTGACCGTCCGTCGTACCCCCGTCGCGACGACCGGGGCGACCGCCCGTCGTACCCGCGTCGCGATGACGACCGTGGTGGATTCCGTGGTGGCCGCGACGACCGCGGTGGCGACCGTCCGTCGTACCCCCGCCGCGATGACGACCGTGGTGGATTCCGTGGTGGCCGCGACGACCGTGGCGGCGACCGTCCGTCGTACCCCCGTCGCGACGACCGTGGCGACCGTCCGTCCTACCCGCGTCGTGACGACCGCGGTGACCGTCCGTCCTACCCGCGCCGTGACGACGACCGTGGTGGCTACCGCGGTGGCCGCGACGACCGCGGTGGCGACCGCCCGTCCTACCCCCGTCGTGACGACCGGGGCGGCGACCGTGGTGGGTTCCGTGGCGGCCGCGACGACCGCGGTGGCGACCGCGGTGGTTACCGCGGTGGGCGTGACGACCGCGGCGGTTACCGGGGCCGGGACGAGCGGGACCGGGACTACCGCGACCGCAGCGACCGGGAGCCCGTGAAGCGGCTGCCGATCGACGAGGACGTGACCGGCGACGAGATCGACGCCGACGTGCGCCAGGAGCTCCTCAGCCTGCCCAAGGGCCTGGCCGAGGAAGTCTCCCGCAACCTGGTCATGGTCGCCCGGCTGATCGACGAGGAGCCCGAGCAGGCGTACGCGTACTCGCGGATCGCGCTGCGGCTGGCCTCCCGCGTCGCCGCCGTCCGCGAGGCCGCCGGCTTCGCCGCGTACGCCACGCAGAAGTACAGCGAGGCGCTGGCCGAGTTCCGGGCCGCGAAGCGGATGACCGGCTCGGTCGAGCTGTGGCCCGTCATGGCCGACTGCGAGCGCGGCCTCGGCCGGCCCGAGCGGGCGCTGGCCATGGCCGGCGAGCCCGAGGTGCAGAAGCTGGACAAGTCCGGCCAGGTCGAGATGCGTCTCGTCGCGGCCGGGGCCCGTCGGGACATGGGGCAGCTGGACGCGGCCATCGTGACCCTGCAGAGCCCGGAACTGGCGTCCAACTCGGTGCAGTCCTGGACCGCCCGCCTGCGGTACGCCTACGCCGACGCGCTGCTGGCCGCCGGCCGTGAGGACGAGGCGCGCGAGTGGTTCGCCAAGACCGTCGAGGCGGACAAGGACGGGACCACGGACGCCTCCGACCGGCTCGCCGAGATGGACGGCGTCGAGTTCGTCGACGCGATGGACGCGGAGGGCGCACAGGGCGCGGAGAAGGCCGCCGCGGTCGCCGACGACATCGATGACGAGGACGACGAGGACGGGGACGACGAGGACGGGGACGACGAGGACGGGGACGACCCGGCCGAGATCGCCCGGGCCGAGGCCGCCGGCGACGTCACCGAGTACTACGACGAGGACGACGAGGAGTACGAGCCCCTGGAGCAGAACGGGGCCGACGCCGACGCCGACGTCAAGGGTGACGAGCGGGCCTGACCCGGCCGGCGCGTGAAGAAGGGCGGCATCCCCCCGGGGGTGCCGCCCTTCCGTCGTCGTGCGGGCCGGTCAGCCCCTGCCGCCGGGGCGGTCCAGGCTGCGCAGCACCAGGCCGGTGGCCGGCTTGGGCCCGAACGACGTGGACTTGCGGGGCATGGTGACGCCCTGACGGGCCAGCTCCCGCACGACCTCCTCGTGCACCGGGTGCAGCAGGACGGCCGTGCCGCCGTCCCGCTCCGCCATGGCCACGGTCGCCTCCGTGTCGTGGATGTAGCCGATGTGCTCGGGGGTGTCCGGTACGTGCCAGAGCTCGTCCAGCAGCGTCGAGTGCAGGACCGTGGCGTCCAGGCGGCGCCAGGCCTCCGGCCGGTCGTGACGGACGGTGCGGTCGATGAGCTCCGGGTCGGGGTCGGTGACCAGGTGGAAGCGGCCGTCGCCGGCCAGCAGGAAGGCGTTGCCGGCCTCCGCGGCCGGGCCGAGGGCGGCCAGCGCGGCCGGCAGCGGGCCCTCGACCTCGCGGACCCGGAACCGGCCCGTCAGCGCGGCCAGGGCGTCGGCGACTGGGAGGCGGCGCAGCAGCCGGTGGATCGCGCGTACCTGGAGCGGGTAGCGGGCCGTGTCCACGAGGAGGACCAGGCCGAAGTCCCAGGCGCCCGGCTCGGCGTGCTCGGACTGGAGGCGCAGGTACGTGGCCCAGCGGTGGTGGCCGTCCGCGATGAGGGCCTGGCGGTGGCCCAGGTCGGCGGTGACGGCGGCCAGCTCGGCGGGGTCCGTGACGGCCCACAGGCGGTGCGTGAAGCCGTCCTCGGTGGTCGTCGCCAGCAGCGGTTCGCGGGCGGCGGCCTTCTCGACGACCTTGGCGGTGTCGCCGTCGGGCTGCTCGCCGCGGTAGGTGAGCAGCAGGGGTTCGAGGTTGGCGGCGGTGGCGCGCATCAGGCCGGCCCGGTCGGTGACCACCTCCGGCATCACGTCCTCGTGGGGGAGGACGATGCCCTCGCCGGCCGGGGACAGGGCCAGGGCGCCGATGACGCCGCGCTGGAGCAGGTCGCCCCTGTGCTGTTCGTAGACGTAGAGGGCCGGCTCGGGATCGGTGCGCAGGACGCCTTCGGCCAGCCAGTCGAGCAGGGTGCGGGCGGCCTGTTCGTTCCGGGCGTCCGGGGTGGCCGCCTGGGGGAGGATGAGGCGGACGATGTTGTGCGGGTCGGCGGACTCGAGGTGGTCGAGGCCGTCCGGGCGCACGACCACGTCGTACGGAGGCGAGGTGACGGCGGCAAGGCTGCCGACGCGTTCGGGGGCGTAGCGCAAGCCGTGGAAGGGGAGCAGGCGCAGGCCGCGAGCCTCGGTTCCAGATGTGGTCATTGGTGCATGGTAAGTCGCGTCTCGGCATGCGGGATGATCGGGGGAGTGCGGGAGGATGGGGCTTCCGGACCGGAGACACGGGGTCTGACCAGCGAAGGAGCGGATGGCATGAGCCGGCAGAGCAGGACCAGGCCCGCGGGGAGCGCGCGGCGGCTCCACCAGGCGTACGACACGGCTCTGCTGGATCTCGACGGGGTGGTCTATGCGGGTGGGCGGGCCATCGGGCACGCGGTGGAGTCGCTGGCGACGGCCCGGGCCGGCGGGATGCACCTGGCGTACGTGACCAACAACGCGCTGCGGACCCCGGAGGCGGTGGCGGCGCACCTGACGGAGCTGGGCGTGCCCGCCGGAGCGGGTGACGTGATCACTTCGGCGCAGGCGGTGGCCCGGCTGATCGCCGGGCAGGTGCCCGCGGGGGCGCCGGTCCTGGTGATCGGCGGCGAGGGGCTGCGGGTGGCGCTGCGCGAGCGGGGCCTGGTGCCGGTGGAGTCGGCGGACGAGCCGGGTCTGGCGGCGGTGGTGCAGGGGTACGGGGGACCGGAGCTGCCGTGGGGGAGGTTCGCGGAGGCCTCGTACGCGATCGCGCGGGGGGTGCCGTGGTTCGCGTCCAACACCGACCTGACGATTCCCGGGGAGCGGGGGATCGGGCCGGGCAACGGGGCTGCGGTGGAGGTCGTGCGGATCGCCACGGGTGCGGAGCCGCAGGTGGCGGGGAAGCCGCTGCCGCCGATGCACCGGGAGACGATCCTGCGGACGGGGGCGGAACGGCCCCTGGTGGTCGGGGACCGGCTGGACACCGACATCGAGGGCGCGTTCCACGGCGAGGTGGACTCGCTGCTGGTGCTGACCGGGGTGACGGACGCCGCGCAGTTGCTGCGGGCACGGCCCGAGCACCGGCCCACCTACGTGGACCTGGACCTGCGGGGGCTGCTCACCGGGCAGCCGGAGGTCACCGGCGGGCCCGCGGAGGGCTTCGGCTGCGGGGGCTGGACGGCGGCCGTCCGCGACGGGGTGCTGGAGCTGGGCGGCGACGGCGAACCGGTCGACGGGCTGCGGGCGCTGTGCGCGGCGGCGTGGACGGAGGCCGGCGGGGGGAGCTGCGCGGCGGAGGCCGGCAAGGCGCTGGCCAGGCTGGACCTGTGACGGACGACCCGATCAAGAAGGGCGCAGGCTAGGCTAACCTAACCTCGTGTTGGTCGAGAGTCCCCCCGAACCGAGTACGGCGGCCGAGCCCGCCGTCGCCCCCCGCGCCCGCAACGGATCGCGTGCCGTAGGCCTGCTGGCCGCCGTCGCCGTGCTCGCCGTGGTCGCCATGACGAGCCTGGCGCTCGGCGCGAAGGCCATGCCGCTGGCCGACGTGTGGCACGGCCTGTTCCATTACTCCGGCACGCCGACGGACGTGGTGGTGCACGACCTGCGCATCCCGCGGACGCTGCTCGGGGTGCTCGTCGGAGTGGGCCTCGGCCTGTCCGGCGCGGTGATGCAGGCCCTGACGCGGAACCCGCTGGCGGAGCCCGGCATCCTCGGCGTCAACGCCGGCGCGGCGGCGGCGGTGGTCACCGCCATCACCTTCCTCGGCGTCACCTCGCTGAACGAGTACGTGTGGTTCGCGTTCGCCGGCGCCGCCGTGGTGTCCGTCGTCGTCTACGTGCTCGGCGGCAGCCGGCGGGCCACGCCCGTGCGGCTCGCCCTCGCCGGCACCGCCGCCAGCTTCGCGCTGACCGGCTACGTCAACGCCGTCATGCTGATGGACAGCAACGCGATGGACCGGGTCCGGTTCTGGACCGTCGGCTCGCTGGCCTCCGCCAACATGGAGACCGTCAAGCAGGTCGCGCCCTTCCTGATCGCGGGCATGGTGCTCGCGCTGTTCCTGGGCCGCCCGCTCAACGCGATGGCCATGGGCGACGACACCGCGCGGGCGCTGGGCGCCCACCTCGGCCGTACCCGGGTCACCGCCATGGTGGCCATCACCCTGCTGTGCGGGGCGGCGACCGCCGCCTGCGGGCCGATCGTCTTCATCGGCCTGATGATCCCGCACCTGGTCCGCATGTTCACCGGCCCCGACATGCGCTGGGTGCTCGCGTACTCGGCGGTGCTCTCGCCGGTCCTGCTGCTGGGCTCCGACATCGTCGGCCGGGTCCTCACCCGGCCCGCCGAACTCCAGGTCGGCATCGTCACCGCGCTCATCGGCGGGCCCGTCTTCATCTACCTGGTTCGGCGCAAGAGGATGGCCCAGCTGTGACCGTGAAGCCGCAGAACTCCCCGACGGGCGCGGAGTCGACGCGGTCGCCTGCCCCGGCGTCGCCGTCAGTGCCCGCGAAGCCGCGCCTGGCGAAGGGCGGGCCGCGGGCGCTGCGCACCCCCGGTGGCCTGTCCCTGCGCGTCGAACCCCGCGCCCTGGCCGTCGGCCTGATGCTCGTCGCGGCGATGCTGGCGATGGCGGTGCTGCTGATCGGCACCGGCGACTTCCGGATCGCGCCGTGGGACGTCGTCCAGACCCTGCTCGGCAACGGCGCCCCCGCCGACGAGTTCATCGTCAACGACCTGCGGCTGCCGCGGGTGCTGGTGGCGGTGCTGGTCGGCGCGGCCCTCGGCATGGCCGGTGCCGTCTTCCAGTCGGTGACCCGCAACCCCCTCGGCTCGCCCGACCTGCTCGGCTTCGGCCACGGCTCGGCCGTCGGCGCGCTCGTCGTGATCGTCGTCTTCCAGGGCGACTCCGCCCAGACCGCGCTCGGCGCGCTGGTCGGCGGCCTCGTGACCGGCGCCGCCATCTACCTCCTCGCGTACAAGCGGGGCATCAACGGCTACCGGCTGGTCCTCGTCGGCATCGGCGCCTCCGCGATGCTGATCGCGGTCATCCAGTACCTGCTCACCAAGTCCGAACTGGTCGACGCGACGCGCGCGATGATCTGGCTCACCGGCTCGCTCGGCGGCCGCGACTGGGCCCAGGTCGGGCCGCTCGCCCTGACCTGCGCGGTGCTCTTCCCGCTGGTCCTCGGCCAGGGGCGGGCGCTGCGGATGATGGAGATGGGCGACGACGCCGCGTACGCGGTGGGCGTACGGGTCGAACGCACCCGGATGCTGCTGATGCTCGCGGCGATCCTGCTGACGACGTCCGCCGCGGCCGCCGCCGGCCCGATCTCCTTCCTGGCGCTGGCCGCCCCGCAGCTGGCCCGCCGGATGACCCGCTCGCCCGGCTCCAACCTGCTGTCCGCCGCCCTGACGGGCGCCGTGCTGCTGCTGGTGTCGGATTGGGCCTCGCAGCGGGCCTTCGGCTCCGACCAGCTGCCCGTGGGCGTGGTCACCGGGCTGGTCGGCGGCGTGTACCTGCTGTGGCTGCTGGTCTCGGAGCGCAAGGCGGGCCGGATATGACGAACACCCACGGGACGGTCGCGGCCGACGCGACCGTCACGAACGAAACAGCAAGGAGTACGGACGTGCAGCGGCTGGCCGCGGAGAATGTCACCCTCGGGTACGAGCAGCGGGTCATCGCCGAGAACCTGTCGGTGGAGATCCCCGACAACTCCTTCACGGTGATCGTCGGCCCCAACGCGTGCGGCAAGTCCACGCTGCTGCGCGCCCTGTCGCGGATGCTGAAGCCGGCGGCGGGGCGGGTGCTGCTCGACGGACAGGCGATCGGCTCGCTGCCCGCGAAGAAGGTGGCGAAGACGCTGGGACTGCTGCCGCAGTCCTCGATCGCGCCGGACGGCATCACCGTGGGCGACCTGGTCTCCCGCGGCCGCTACCCGCACCAGGGGCTGCTCCGGCAGTGGTCCCCGGAGGACGAGCGCGTCGTCCGGGAGTCGATGGAGTCGACGGGCGTCGCCGAACTCGCCGACCGGGCGGTGGACGAGCTGTCCGGCGGGCAGCGGCAGCGGGTGTGGATCGCGATGGCGCTCGCCCAGCAGACGCCGTTGCTGCTGCTGGACGAGCCGACGACGTACCTCGACATCCAGCACCAGCTGGACGTGCTGGACCTGTGCGCGGAACTCCACGAGAACCAGGGGCGGACGCTGGTGGCCGTGCTGCACGACCTGAACCACGCGGCTCGGTACGCCACGCACCTGATCGCGCTGCGCGCCGGGCGCGTGGTCGCCGAGGGGCCGCCGGCCGAGGTGGTCACGGCGGAGCTGGTGGAGGAGGTGTTCGGGCTGCGCTGCCAGGTGATCGCCGACCCGGAGACGGGGACGCCGCTGGTCGTGCCGGCGGCCAGGCAGGCCCGACGGGTGGCCTAGCGGCCGGCCGGGCACGCTCGCCGGCCGGGCTCGCGGGGCTCCGCCCCGGACCCCGCGCCCCAATCGCCGGCGGGGCTGGCTTTCGCTGGGCCGGGGTCCGGCGGGGTGGTGGGGTGGGTCAGAGGAGGGCGCGGAGGCGGAGGAGGTCGCGGAAGCCCGCTTCCAGCGAGATGCGGCCGGAGGCCCAGGAGCGGGCGAAGGAGAGGCGGCCGTCGACCATCGCCACCAGGTCGTCCCCGGCCATGCGCAGCCTGATGTCCGCCTTCGCCGCCGGGGGCCCGAGCGCGACGGCGTCCACCCGGATCCGTCCGCCCTCCAGCCGCCCCGTGAAGGTGTGGTCCAGGTCGGTGATGTGGCAGCTCACCGAGCGGTCGAGCGCGGCGACGCCGCGCACGCCCTCGTCGGCACGCGCCAGACTGCCGGAGAACCGGTCGAGTGCGGCTCGGCACTCCTCGATCGTCGCCATGGTGATCCCGACCGTACCGCAGTCCGACCGGGTAGCGTCGGGTCCATGAACGACGAAGCGGACGGGCCGCTCGGGCTCGTACGGACGCCCACCGGGCACCCCGGGACCGACGCCCTGCTCGACCGGCTGGCCGACGCCGACCACCTGCCGACCGACGCCCACCTCCAGGTGTACGAGGATGTGCACAGGGGACTGCGTGACGCGCTCACCGCGCTGGACGCGCCCCCCGCACAAGGTCCGTACGAAAACAGGAGCTGAACCGAACGTGGCAGGAGTGGCACGCCGCCGCCTGGACGCCGAACTGGTACGCCGCAAGCTGGCGCGCTCCCGGGAGCACGCCGCCCAGCTGATCGCCGCCGGCCGCGTCACCGTCGGCGGCACCACCGCGACCAAGGCGGCCACCCAGGTCGAGACCAGTGCCGCCCTGGTGGTGCTGAAGGACGACAGCGACCCCGAGTACGTCTCGCGCGGCGGGCACAAGCTCGCCGGGGCGCTGGCCGCGTTCCAGCCGCTGGGGCTGCGCGTCGAAGGCCGCCGGGCGCTGGACGCGGGCGCGTCGACCGGTGGGTTCACCGACGTGCTGCTGCGCGCCGGCGTCGCCCACGTCGTCGCCGTCGACGTCGGCTACGGGCAGCTCGCCTGGTCGCTGCAGAGCGACGACCGGGTCACCGTCAAGGACCGCACGAACGTGCGGGAGCTGACCCCGGAGCAGATCGACGGGACCCCGGTGGACCTGGTCGTGGGCGACCTGTCGTTCATCTCGATCGGGCTGGTGCTGCCCGCGCTGGTGCGGTGCACCGCACCCGACGCCGACCTGGTGCTGATGGTCAAGCCGCAGTTCGAGGTGGGCAAGGAACGGCTCGGCAGCGGAGGCGTGGTCCGCAGCCCGGAGCTGCGTGCGGAGGCCGTCCGCGAGGTGGCCCGGCAGGCCGGGGAGCTGGGGCTCGGGGTGCTCGGGGTGACCGCGAGCCCGCTGCCGGGCCCCTCGGGCAACGTCGAGTACTTTCTGTGGCTGCGGGCGGGGGCACCGGCCCTCGACCCCGCGGATGTTGACCGTGCAGTGGCGGAGGGGCCGCGGTGACGAGTTCAGAGCAGACGGGCGGGGCGGGGCGGACGGTCTTCCTGCTGGCGCACACGGGGCGGCCGGCCGCCATCCGCAGCGCCGAGCTGGTGGTCCAGGGGCTGCTGCGCTGCGGACTGGGCGTACGGGTACTGGCGCACGAGGCGGCGGACCTGCCGCTGCCCCCGGAGGTGGAGCTCGTCACCGAGACCACCGAAGGGGTGCTCGACGGCTGCGAGCTGCTGATCGTGCTCGGCGGTGACGGCACGCTGCTGCGCGGCGCGGAGTTCGCCCGCGGCTCCGGCGTGCCCATGCTGGGCGTCAACCTGGGCCGGGTCGGCTTCCTCGCCGAGGCCGAACGCGACGACCTCGACAAGGTCGTCGACCGGGTCGTCACCAGGGACTACGAGGTCGAGGAGCGGATGACCCTCGACGTGATCGTCCGCACCAACGGCGACGTGGTCCACCGCGACTGGGCGCTCAACGAGGCCGCCGTCCAGAAGGTGTCCCCCGAGCGGATGCTCGAGGTCGTCCTGGAGATCGACGGGCGGCCGGTGTCCGGGTTCGGCTGTGACGGGATCGTCTGCGCGACCCCGACCGGCTCCACGGCGTACGCCTTCTCCGCGGGCGGGCCCGTGGTCTGGCCCGAGGTCGAGGCGCTGCTGATGGTGCCGATCAGCGCGCACGCGCTGTTCGCGAAGCCGCTGGTGACCTCGCCCACCTCGGTGCTGGCGGTGGAGGTGCAGACCGGCACCCCGCACGGGGTGCTGTGGTGCGACGGCCGGCGCACGGTCGAGCTGCCGCCCAGCGCCCGCGTGGAGGTGCGGCGCGGCAGCGTGCCGGTGCGGCTCGCGCGGCTGCACCACGCGGTCTTCACCGACCGCCTGGTCGCGAAGTTCGCCCTGCCCGTCGCGGGCTGGCGCGGGGCGCCGCACTAGGCACCCGCACCGGGCGCCGCCCGGCTCGCCGGCGCCGGGCGTAACCCGATCGGTGCCGGGCGGCGGGGTGAGCGCGCATGCCCGGGGTGAAACCTCGGTATGGTCGGTCCGTGCTTGAGGAGATGCGGATACGGTCGCTGGGCGTCATCGACGACGCGGTGGTCGAGCTGTCGCCCGGATTCACCGCGGTGACCGGCGAGACCGGCGCGGGCAAGACCATGGTCGTCACCAGCCTCGGGTTGCTGCTCGGAGGCCGGGCCGACCCGGGCCTGGTGCGGATCGGTTCCAAGGCCGCGGTGGTCGAGGGCCGGATCGTGATCCGGCCCGGCGCGCCCGCGGCGCTGCGGGCCGAGGAGGCCGGTGCGGAACTGGACGAGGGCGCGCTGCTGATCAGCCGTACCGTCTCCGCCGAGGGACGTTCCCGCGCCCACGTCGGCGGGCGGTCCGTGCCGGTCGGGCTGCTCGGCGAGCTCGCCGACGACCTGGTCGCCGTACACGGGCAGACGGACCAGCAGGGGCTGCTGCGTCCCGCCCGGCAGCGCCAGGCCCTCGACCGGTACGCCGGTGACGCGGTCGCCGTACCGCTGGAGAAGTACGCGGCCGCGTACCGCCGGCTGCGGGCCGTCTCCGCCGAACTGGACGAGATCACCACCCGGGCCCGGGAGCGGGCCCAGGAGGCCGACCTGCTGCGCTTCGGGCTGGACGAGGTCGCGGCGGTCGAGCCGCGGGCGGGCGAGGACGAGGAGCTGGCGGCGGAGGCCGAGCGGCTGGGCCACGCGGAGGCGCTGGCCTCGGCGGCGCAGCTGGCCCACGCGGCGCTCGCCGGCAACCCCGAAGACCCCGAGGGCACGGACGCGGGCACGCTGGTCGCGGGCGCGCACCGGGCGCTGGAGTCCGTACGCTCCCACGACGCGGCGCTCGGCGCGCTCGCCGAGCGGATCGGGGAGCTGGGCATCCTGCTCGCCGACGTGGCCGGGGAACTCGCCGGGTACGCCGACGACCTGGACGCCGATCCGCTGCGGCTGGCCGCGGTGGAGGAACGGCGGGCGGCGCTGACCCAGCTCACCCGCAAGTACGGTTCCGCGGAGAACACCGTGGCCTCCGTGCTGGAGTGGGCCGAGCGGGGCGCGGCCCGGCTGCTGGAACTCGACGGCGACGACGAGCGGATCGGCGAGCTCACCGCGGAGCGGGACGCGCTGCGGGCCGAGCTGTCCGGGCTGGCGCAGGCGCTGACCGACGCGCGGGCCGAGGCGGCGGAGCGGTTCGGGTCGGCGGTGACGGCGGAGCTGGCGTCGCTGGCGATGCCGCACGCCCGGGTGACGATCGGCATCCGGCAGACCGAGGACCCCTCGGGGGAGGGCGTCGAGGTCGGCGGGCGGCCGGTGCTGTACGGGCCGTCGGGCGCGGACGAGGTGGAGCTGCTGCTCGCCCCGCACCCGGGTGCGCAGCCGCGGCCCATTGCCAAGGGGGCGTCCGGCGGTGAGCTGTCCCGGGTCATGCTGGCGGTGGAGGTGGTCTTCGCGGGCACCGACCCCGTCCCGACGTACCTGTTCGACGAGGTCGACGCGGGCGTGGGCGGCAAGGCGGCGGTGGAGATCGGCCGGCGGCTCGCGAAGCTCGCGAAGTCGGCGCAGGTGGTCGTGGTCACGCACCTGCCGCAGGTGGCGGCGTTCGCGGATCGGCAGCTGCTGGTGGAGAAGACCAACGACGGGTCCGTGACCCGGTCCGGCGTCACCGTCCTGGAGGGCGAGGACCGGATCCGGGAGCTGTCCCGGATGCTGGCCGGCCAGGAGGACTCCGAGACGGCCCGGGCGCACGCGGAGGAACTGCTGGCCGCGGCACGCGCCGACGCGTGACCGGGGCGGGCGCGGTGTCGCCCGTGTGGGTGGTGCCCTGCCGGGTGTGAGCGGATCCCGTGCGGGGTCCGCGCCCGTGCGGGCCCGGAACGCGCGTACGGGCTGGCATCCTGGCCCACGTCGTTCGGTCCCCGTACCCGTCTTCCATACCTTCGATCAGGAGCTCCGGCCCGTGAGCAGCAACCCGGTTGCGGTCCCGCCGTACGGGCGGTCGCCGTTGCGCACCGTGCAGGTCCTGGGCGCCGGCGGCGCGGGGGCCGGCGCGGGCAGCCGCGCCCACGTCCGGTCGCTGGCCGTGGGGCTGGCCGCGCGGGGCGTACGGGTCACGGTGTGCGCGCCGGTCGACGCGGAGGGGGAGTACGACTACACGGGCGCCGGCGCGGACTTCGAACCGGCGGCGGCCGGCGCGCTGCGGGCGGCGTGCGCGGGCGCGGACGTGGTGCACGCGCACGGCCTGCAGGCCGCGGTCCGGGCGGCGGTGGCGCTGCGGGGCCGGCGGGTCCCGCTGGTGGTGACCTGGCACGGCGGCGGGCCGGCGTTAGGGGCGCGGCCGCTCGGCGGCCTGACCCGGCTGCTGGAGCGGCGGGTGGCGAAGGCCGCGGCGGTGGTGCTGGGCGCCTCCTCCGACCAGGTGGACCTGGCCCGGCGGCGGGGTGCGCGGGACGCGCGGCTGGCGCCCGTGACGGTGCCGGGGGCGCGGACCGCGCCCGCCGATCCGGGCAAGGTGCGGGCGGAACTCGGCGCGGTCGAGCGGCCGCTGGTCATCGCGGTCGGCAGCCTGGTGCCCGGCCGGGGGTACCCGGTGCTGCTGGACGCCGCGCGGACGTGGCGGCGGCTGGACCCCGTGCCGCTGCTGGTGATCGCCGGGGAGGGCCGGCTGCGGGCGGAGCTCGCCCGCCGGATCGACGCGGAAGGACTGCCGGTACGGCTGCTGGGGCGCCGGCCGGACGTGGCGGAGCTGCTGGCGGCCGCGGACGTGGCGGTGCTGCCCAGCCGGTGGGAGGCGCGGCCGCTGCTGGCGCAGGAGGCGCTGCGGGCGGGGGTGGCGCTGGTCGCGTCGGCGGTCGGGGGAGTACCGGAACTCGTCGGCGACGCGGGCGTACTGGTTCCGTACGGGGACGCGGCCGCGCTGGGGTCGGCGGTGGCGGGGCTGCTGGGCGACCCGGAGCGGAGGGCTGCGCTGGGGGAGGCCGGGCGGGCGCAGGCGGCGACGTGGCCGTCGGAGGACGACACGGTGGCGCAGGTGCTGGCGGTCTACGACGAGCTGACGGAGCCCCGCCGCTGACCGCTCCACGGGCCTGTCCAGCCTGAGCGGCGTTCGAGCGGGCCCGGGCGGAGTCCCCGCTGTGCGGGCTCGCTTCGCTGGTGGACACGGGGCTCTGCCCCGTACCCCGCGCCTCAAGCGCCCGGCGGGGCTGGTTTCGCCCGTCGTGGGCATGGCTGCGCCAGCCGGCGGCGTTCGAGCGGGCCCCGCTGAGCCTCCGCCCGGCCGGGGTCCGTCAGGACGGGGCGTGGCGGCGGGCTCGGAGGGCGAGGCTCAGGGAGAGGACGGTTTCCGGGTCGTCCAGGTCCGTGCCCAGGAGCTCCGAGATGCGGGCCAGACGGTTGTACAGGGTCTGCCGGTTCAGGTGGAGCTCGCGGGCGGTCTCCGCCTTGCGGCCCGCGTGCGCCAGGTACGTCTCCAGGGTGGGGAGCAGCGCCGGCCGCGAGGCCGCGTCGTGCGCGCGCAGCGGGCCGATCGCGCGGTCCACGAACGCCGCCAGGTCGGGGTGTTCCCGCAGCCGCCAGAGCAGCAGGTCGATGTCGAGGCGGCGGGCGTCGTACCAGGGGCGGGCCGGGAGGCCCTGCGCGGCCGTGGCGGTCTCCGCCGCGTGGCGCAGGCCCGACGACGCCGCCGCCCAGCCGCCCGCGACGCCGACGACCACCGCCGGCGGTGACCCGGCGCGGTCCAGGCCGGCCCGCTCCACCCCGGCGCGCAGGGCGGCCGCGACCCGGTCGGCGACCGTGGTCCGCTCGGACTCGTCGCGCAGGGCGACCAGCAGCGGTACCCGGCCCTCGACCGGGCGGACGCCGAGCAGGACGGGCACGCCCACCGCGGCCAGTTCCTCCAGCACCGCGCGGGCGAGCACCGCCCAGTTGCCCGACGGGCCGAGGTCCGCGGCCAGGCGCATGACGACGGGCAGCAGCGGCCCGGCCCCCGGCTTGAACCCCAGCACCCGGGCCTGCGCGGGCGCGTCCTCGGCGGAGATGCGGCCCTCCGCGAGGTCGGTGAGGAAGTCGCCGCGGCCCCGCGCGGCCAGCTCCTCCTCCTGGCGGGCCTGCATCAGGACGACCGCGAGCACCCCGGCGGTGCGCTCCGCGGCCATGCGGTGGACGGGCAGCAGGGGCGCGGTGACGCCCGCCAGGACCAGCCGGGCGCGGACCGAGCCCGTGCCGTGGCCGCCGCCGGGCACGTCGATCAGGACCGCGTTGGCGGAGGGTTCCGTCTCCCGGCCGCGCAGCCCCTCCCAGACCTGGAGCGGGTCGGCGGCGGCTTCCCCGGCGGTGCTGCCCGCCGCGTACAGGAGCTGTCCGTCCGGGGTCTCCAGGAAGACGGGGTTCTGGGTGAAGTCCGCGAGGACGTGCAGGACCTGGGGGATGCCGCCGCCGCCCAGCAGGGCCTGGGTGCACCGCCGGTGCACCTCCTCGGCCCGCTGGAGGAGGGCGTAGTGCCCGTTGACGATCTCGGTGTGGACCTCCTCCGTGACCGTCACGAAGGGCACCTCGCGGTGGAGCTGGACCAGGGGCAGGCCGGCCGTGCGGGCCGTCTCCACGATGGTGGCGGGCAGGCGGGTGAAGCGCGGCCCGAGTTCGACGACCAGCGCGGCGATGCCCCGGTCGGCGAGCCGCCGTACGAAGGCCCGCTGCTCGGCGGGGCGGGTGCCCAGCCCGAGGCCGGTGGTCAGCAGCAGTTCGCCGCCCTTGAGCAGGGAGGCGATGTTGGGGACCTCGCCCGCGTGCACCCAGCGCACCGTGCGCCCGAGCCGGTCGGCGCCGGCGACCACCTCGGGGAGGCCGCTGCGCAGACCCGGCAGTTCCAGTGCCCGTTGAACGGTGATCCCACCCTGGTTGTCCATAGCGCCGGACGCTACCGGCAGCCGTGTGCCGTGAACATCATCCCGTCGGTACGAGTCGCGTCCCGACCCGACAACTCGTCGCCCATGAAAGGCGATTATCGGACCGCGTGTCGATTGTGGCCTGTGTCACGTGCCGTCAGAGTGGGCGCCCGCGAACAGAGCGACAGGAACGAGGGCGTACGACATGAGCAGTGGTTCCCCGGCATCTCCCGGCACGGGCGAGGTGCAGCGCCTCAAGGCCGACTCCGTCGGACTGGTCGGCGTGGTGTTCATGGCGGTCGCCACCGCGGCCCCCATCACCGCGATGACCGGCAACCTCCCCATCGCGGTCGGCTTCGGCAACGGCACCGGGGCCCCCGCCGGCTACCTCTTCGCCACGCTCGTCCTGACCGTCTTCGCGGTCGGCTACGTGGCCATGGCCAAGCGGATCACCGCCGCCGGCGCCTTCTACGGCTACATCTCGCACGGCCTCGGCCGCATCGCCGGCATGGCCTCCGGGATGCTCGCGGTCCTCGCCTACATCGTCTTCGAGGCCTCCATCGTCGGCGTCTTCGCCTACTTCGCCCGGACCACCGTCCACGACCAGCTCGGCGTCGACCTCCCCTGGATCGTCTACGCCGCCGGCATGCTCGGCGTCACCGCCGTCCTCGCGCACTTCGACATCAACCTCACCGCCAAGGCGCTCGGCGTGATGCTCGTCGCGGAGATCGCCGTGCTGTTCGCCGTCGCCACCGCCGTGCTCCTCGCCGGCGGCGGCCCCGACGGCATCCCCGTCGAACCCGTCAACCCGGCCAACGCCTTCACCGGCACCTCCGCCGGCCTCGGCCTCTTCTTCGCCTTCTGGTCCTGGGTCGGCTTCGAGTCCACCGCCATGTACGGCGAGGAGTCCCGCGACCCCAAGCGCGTCATCCCCCGCGCCACCCTGGTCTCCGTCATCGGCGTCGGCCTCTTCTACATCTACGTCTCCTGGATGACCATCGCAGGCAACGGGCTCGCCAAGTCCGTCGAACTGTCCGGCTCCACCAGCCCGCTCGACCTGTTCTTCGCCCCCACCCGCGAGTTCATCGGCGCCTGGGGCGTCGACGCCTTCCAGTGGCTCCTGCTCACCGGCTCCTTCGCCTGCGGCATGGCCTTCCACCAGTGCGCCGCCCGCTACCTGTACGCCATCGGCCGCGAGGGCTTCCTGCACCCCGCGCTCGGCCGCACCCACCGCCGGCACGGCTCGCCGTACCTGGCCTCCGTCGTCCAGACCTGCATCGCCACCGCGCTCGTCGCCGGCTTCTGGCTCACCGGCCAGGACCCCTACCTGCACCTCTACACGCTGCTCGCGATCCTCGGCACGATGGCCATCCTGATCGTGCAGACCCTCTGCTCCTTCGCCGTCATCGGCTACTTCCGCAACAACCACCCCGAGGACCGGCACTGGTTCAGGACCCTCACCGCCCCCCTGCTCGGCGGCATCGGCATGACCGCCGTCGTGGTCCTGCTCGTGGTCAACATGGAGACCGCGGCCGGCGCGGCCGCCGGCTCGCTGTTCTTCAAGCTCATCCCCTGGATCGTCGGCCTCGTCTTCTTCGGCGGGCTCGCCCTCGGCCTGTGGCTGCGCGCCAAAGCCCCCGAACGCTACGAGGTCATCGGCCGCATCGTGCTGGAGGACGCCGCCGAACGCACCGCGGACCCCGAGGACACCACCCCTTCCACCGTCACCGCCTGAGGAGCCGCCGCCATGGCCCGCACGCCCGTCATGCACTCCCTCCGGCAGCTCGCCGCCGAGCACGCCGCGGCCCGCCGCCTGAAGATGCCCGTCGCCGACGTCCGGGGCCTCGGCCGCCGCGAACTGCTCGGCCGCGCCGCCGCCCTCGGCCTGGGACTCACCGCCCTCGGCGCCGGACCCGCCGTGTCCGCCACACCCGCGCACGCCGAGGTGCTGCCCGACAAGAAGCCCGTCGGCAACCCGCGCATCGCCGTCGTCGGCGCCGGCATCTCCGGTCTCACCGCCGCCCTCACCCTCAAGGACGCCGGCCTCTCCTGCACCCTCTACGAGGCCGACCCCGCCCGGGTCGGCGGCCGCATGTGGACCCAGCGCGGCCACTGGGCGTACGGCCAGACCTCCGAGATAGGCGGAGAGCTGATCGACACCAGCCACAAGAAGATCCTGGAGCTGTGCCGGCGCTTCGGCCTGCAGACCGAGGACTTCCTCGGCGGCGGACCCAACGGGGCCGAGGAAGTCCTGTGGTTCGGCGGCGAGTACTACCCCCGCCACCAGGCCGACGAGGACTTCAAGGCGGTCTACCAGGCCCTCCACCGCGACCTGGTCGAAGCCGGCGAGGTCGCCTGGAACAGCAGCACCCCGGCCGGCACCGCCCTCGACGACATGTCCCTGTACGAGTGGATCGAGACCCGGGTCCCCGGCGGCCACACCTCACGCCTCGGCCGGTTCATCGACGTCGCCTACAACGTCGAGTACGGCGCCGACACCCAGCGGCAGTCCGCCCTCGCCCTCGTCCTGCTGATGGGCTACCAGCCCAACCCCGGCAACTTCAACGTCTGGGGCCTGTCCAACGAGCGCTACCACATCACGGGCGGCAACGACCTGCTGCCGAACGCCATCGCGGCCGCCCTGCCCGCCGGCACCCTCGTCATGGGCCGCGAACTCACCGCCGTGCGCGCCGACCCCGACGGCACCCAGACCCTCACCTTCGACGACTCCGGCGCCGTCCGCACCGTCGTCGCCGACCACACCATCCTCTGCCTGCCGCTGCCCGTCCTCCAGCGCATCGACACCACCCGGGCCGGCTTCGACCCGCTGATGCGCAACCTGCTGCGCGACGCCCGCATGGGCCACTGCACCAAGCTCAACCTCCAGTTCACCGCCCGGCCCTGGCGCGGCACCGGCCCCTGGCCCGGAGTGAGCGCCGGCGACTGCTTCACCGACTCGCCCGTCCAGCAGACCTGGGACACCACCAAGGTCCAGCCCGGCACCGGAGGCATCCTCATCCAGTACGGCGGCGGCAGCCTCGCCGAGGCCCTCACCCCGGCCACCCCCTTCGCCACCCAGTCCGACCCCTACGTACGCGCCCTCGCCGACCGCATGCTCACCGGCATCGACGCCTTCTACCCGGGCACCAAGGCCGTCTGGAACGGCCGCGCCCAGCTGTCCGCCTGGCACCGCAACCCCCGCGCCCTCGGCGCCTACTCCTACTGGCCCGTCGGCTACCTCCACCGCTACGCCCGCTACGAGGGCACCGCCCAGGGCAACGTCCACATCGGCGGCGAGCACTGCTCCTACGATTTCCAGGGCTTCATGGAAGGCGGCGCCACCGAGGGCGAGCGCGCCGCCCGGGAGGTGATCGCCGCCCTCACCTGAACCGGGCCCCGCGCGGGCCCGCTCACAGCGGCCTGATGTTGTGGTTGAAGCGGAAGACGTTGTCCGGGTCGTACTTCCGCTTCACCTCGGCCAGCCGCCGCATGTTCTCCGTGCCCAGGCCCGCCACCACCCGGTCCCGGCCCTCGTCCCCGACGAAGTTCAGGTACACCGCGCCGGTGGACCACGGCCGGACGTCCGCCCGGACGTCCCGCACCCACTGCCGCGCCCGCTCGTCGTCCGCCGGGTCCGCCCACACCGCGAACGGGTGCACGGCCCAGGGCGCGTCCCGGTACGGCACCGGGTAGTCGGAGGGCCCCGACGCGATCGCGCCGCCCTGCGGGAACAGGATGTGCTGGGAGCCGGTGGGCACGGGCATCGAACCGGCCCGGCCGCAGAACACGTCCACGAACGCGTCCGGCGCCCGGGCGAGGTACTCCGCCGACCAGTAGTTCCGCATCCCCGGCGGATCGTCGAGCATGCACTGCAGGTCGGCGTACCCGATCGCCGTGACCATCTCCGCCTCGTGCGGGACCGCCAGCAGCGGCCGGGCCAGCTTCCGCAGCCGCTCCTCCGGGCCCGCGTACGTCAGCAGCATCCCGCACACCAGCCGGCCCGCCAGGTGCCCCGGCACGAACGCGTCGTCCGCCGGCCCGGTCAGGTAGATCACCGCCCCGCCCGCCTCCACCGGACCCGCCTCGATCACGTCCCGGTACGTCCGCACCACCTCGGGCCCGTACTCCGGCAGGTACAGCAGGAACGCCACGGACATGGCCGGCAGCTCGTGCAGCCGCAGCGTGAGCGACGTGGCCACGCCGAAGTTCCCGCCACCACCGTGCAGCGCCCAGAACAGCTCCGGATGGTCCCCGGCGGTCACCGTCAGGCACTCCCCGTCCGCCGTGACCAGCTCCACGCCCAGCAGGTTGTCCACGGCCAGACCGAACCTCCGGTCCAGCCAGCCGGTGCCCCCGCCGAGCACGAAACCGCCCACCCCGGTCGTCGAGACCCGCCCGCCGGTGGTCGCCAGACCGTACGGCTCGCACGCCCGGTCCAGACCGGCCATCGTCGCCCCGCCGCCGACCCGGGCCGCCCGCGCCGCCGGACGCACCGACACCTCGCGCATCCGCCGCAGGTCCACCACCAGCGCCCCGTCGCCCAGCGCGGTACCCGCCACGCCGTGCCCGCCGCCGCGCACCGCGACCGGCAGGTCCAGCTCGCGCGCGAACCGCACCGCGGTGACGACGTCCGCCTCGTCCTCGCACTGGGCGATCACGGCCGGCCGCCGGTCCACCATCGCGTTGAACACCCGGCGGGCCTCGTCGTACCCCGGGTCCCCCGGGGCCAGGACGTCACCCGACAGATCCTCGCGGAGCTCGGCCAGCGCCGTGCCCGCCTTGCCGGAGGCAGCCATGACGCGGCCCCCTTTCCCTGACGGGGGAGAAGGACCCTTCCAGGCTAGGCGGCCCCGCCCGGGGCCGCCCTCCGGCCCTCCTCAGCCGCCGTACGCGCCGCTCGCGGTCAGCCGCAGCGCCGTGTCGATCAGCGGAACGTGGCTGAAGGCCTGCGGGAAGTTGCCCACCTGGCGCTGCAGCCGCGGATCCCACTCCTCCGCCAGCAGACCGAGGTCGTTGCGCAGGGCCAGGAGCCGCTCGAACAGCTTGCGGGCCTCGTCGACCCGGCCGATCATCGCCAGGTCGTCCGCCATCCAGAACGAACACGCCAGGAAGGCGCCCTCGTCGCCCTCCAGGCCGTCCACACCGGCCTCCTCGCCGGCCGTCGGGTAGCGCAGGATGAACCCGTCCTCCGTGGACAGCTCCCGCTGGATGGCCTCGATGGTGCCGATGACCCGCTTGTCGTCGGGCGGCAGGAAGCCCATCTGCGGGATCAGCAGCAGCGAGGCGTCCAGCTCCTTGGAGCCGTACGACTGGGTGAAGGTGTTGCGCTCCTTGTCGTAGCCCTTCTCGCAGACGTCCCGGTGGATCTCGTCGCGCAGCTCCCGCCAGCGCTCCAGCGGGCCGTCCGCGTCCCCGCTCTCGATCAGCTTGATGGTGCGGTCCACCGCCACCCAGGCCATCACCTTGGAGTGGACGAAATGCCGGCGCGGACCGCGGACCTCCCAGATGCCCTCGTCGGGCTGGTCCCAGTGGGTCTCGAGGTAGCGGATCAGCTTGATCTGGAGCAGCGAGGCGTAGTCGTTGCGGGCCAGACCGGTCATGTGGCCCAGGTGCAGCGCCTCGGTGACCTCGCCGTAGACGTCCAGCTGGAGCTGGTGGGCGGCGCCGTTGCCGACCCGTACCGGCTGAGAGTTCTCGTACCCGGGCAGCCAGTCGAGTTCGGTCTCGCCGAGCTCGCGCTCGCCCGCGATGCCGTACATGATCTGCAGGTTCTCCGGGTCGCCGGCCACCGCGCGGAGCAGCCACTCGCGCCAGGCGCGGGCCTCCTCGCGGTAGCCGGTGCGCAGCAGCGAGGACAGGGTGATCGCCGCGTCCCGCAGCCAGGTGTAGCGGTAGTCCCAGTTGCGGACGCCGCCGATCTCCTCCGGGAGGGAGGTGGTGGGCGCGGCGACGATGCCGCCCGTGGGGGCGTAGGTGAGCGCCTTGAGGGTGATCAGCGAGCGGATCACCGCCTCCCGGTAGGGCCCGTGGTAGGTGCAGTGCTCCACCCACTCGCGCCAGAACTCGGTGGTCGCGGCCAGGGCCGCCTCGGCGTCCGGGACCTCCGGCGCGTCCTTGTGGGAGGGCTGCCAGCTGATGCTGAACGCGATCCGGTCACCGGGGGCCACGGTGAAGTCGGCGTAGGTCGTCAGGTCCTTGCCGTACGTCTCGATGTCGGAGTCCAGCCAGACCGAGTCCGGGCCGGCCATGGCGACCGTACGGCCCTCGGACCGGTGCACCCAGGGCACGATGCGGCCGTAGCTGAACCGCATGCGCAGCGCCGAGCGCATCGGCACCCGCCCGCTGACCCCCTCCACGATCCGGATCAGCTGCGGGGCGTGGTCCTCACGGGGCGGCATGAAGTCGATGACCCGCACCGTGCCGCGCGGCGTGTCCCACTCGGACTCCAGGACCAGCGAGTCGCCGCGGTAGCGGCGCCGGTCGGCGTGCGGGGCGTCGGTGCCCGCCGGCACGGCCGGGCCGATCCGCCAGAAGCCGTGGTCCTCCGTCCCCAGCAGGCCCGCGAAAATGGCGTGGGAGTCGAAACGTGGCAGGCAAAGCCAGTCCGCCGAGCCGTCCCGGCAGACCAGGGCAGCGGTCTGCATGTCGCCGATCAGTGCGTAATCCTCGATGCGCCCGGACACGTTGCAACTCCAGTCGAACAGCCACGTCCGCCCCGAAGGGCGCTTGCATTGCGGGGTTCCGCCGGCGGGCTGGGGTCGTGCCGTCTGCCGGCCTGCTCGGCGGCGATGTGAGCGTTATCCGAGCAGGATAAGACGGCACCCTAGTGATCTCAGCGAGCCCCGGGTGAATGCGTCTACTCCGAACGGGTGAGGGACCGGTGCCGGGCGGGGCGCGCCGGCCGCGCGTGTGGCTCGGAGGCGGACCGTCCAGGTCGCTGATAGGCTGGTACCCCGTGGACCGGGAGTCCGCCTGTGCGAATCAGGGGCCCCGAAACCGCAGCTTCGGCACCTCCGGAAACGGGAGAAGTCGCCGGACGTACCTCACTTCGCGACCACGGGAGCCCCCTCTTGGCGAGCACAGCCATGACGACCAAGCACATCTTCGTCACCGGGGGTGTCGCCTCCTCCCTCGGTAAGGGACTGACGGCCTCCAGCCTGGGTGCGCTGCTCAAGGCCCGGGGCCTGCGGGTCACGATGCAGAAGCTCGACCCGTACCTGAACGTCGACCCGGGCACGATGAACCCGTTCCAGCACGGCGAGGTGTTCGTCACCAACGACGGCGCCGAGACCGACCTGGACATCGGCCACTACGAGCGCTTCCTCGACGTCGACCTCGACGGCTCGGCCAACGTCACCACCGGCCAGGTCTACAACACGGTCATCGCCAAGGAGCGGCGCGGCGAGTACCTCGGTGACACCGTGCAGGTCATCCCGCACATCACCAACGAGATCAAGCACCGCATCCGGCGCATGGCGACCGACGACGTCGACGTCGTCATCACCGAGGTCGGCGGCACCGTCGGCGACATCGAGTCGCTGCCGTTCCTGGAGACCGTCCGCCAGGTCCGCCACGAGGTCGGCCGCGACAACGTCTTCGTCGTGCACATCTCGCTGCTGCCCTACATCGGCCCCTCCGGCGAGCTGAAGACCAAGCCGACCCAGCACTCCGTCGCCGCCCTGCGCAACATCGGCATCCAGCCCGACGCGATCGTGCTGCGCGCCGACCGGGACGTCCCCACCTCCATCAAGCGCAAGATCTCGCTGATGTGCGACGTGGACGAGGCCGCCGTCGTGGCCGCCATCGACGCCAAGTCGATCTACGACATCCCGAAGGTGCTGCACACCGAGGGCCTGGACGCGTACGTCGTGCGCAAGCTCGACCTGCCGTTCCGCGACGTGGACTGGACCGTCTGGGAGGACCTGCTGGACCGGGTCCACAACCCCGACCACGAGGTCACCGTGGCGCTCGTCGGCAAGTACATCGACCTGCCCGACGCCTACCTGTCGGTGACCGAGGCGCTGCGCGCCGGCGGCTTCGCCAACCGGGCCCGCGTCAAGATCAAGTGGGTCACCTCGGACGACTGCAAGACCCCGGCCGGCGCCGCCGCCCAGCTCTCCGACGTCGACGCGATCTGCGTGCCCGGCGGCTTCGGCGACCGCGGCGTGAACGGCAAGGTCGGCGCGATCACCTACGCCCGCGAGAACAAGGTGCCGCTGCTCGGCCTCTGCCTGGGCCTGCAGTGCGTGGTCATCGAGGCGGCGCGGAACCTGGCCGGCATCGAGGACGCGAACTCCACCGAGTTCGACCCGTCGACCCCGCACCCGGTCATCTCGACCATGGAGGAGCAGCTGGCCTTCGTCGAGGGCGCCGGCGACCTGGGCGGCACCATGCGGCTCGGCATGTACCCGGCGAAGCTCGCCGAGGGCTCCATCGTCCGCGAGGTCTACGGCGACCAGGCGTACGTGGACGAGCGCCACCGCCACCGCTACGAGGTGAACAACGCCTACCGCGGCGAGCTGGAGAAGAAGGCCGGCCTGCAGTTCTCCGGCACCTCCCCGGACAACAAGCTGGTCGAGTACGTCGAGTACCCGCGCGAGGTGCACCCCTACCTGGTGGCCACCCAGGCCCACCCGGAGCTGCGCTCCCGCCCGACCCGCCCGCACCCGCTGTTCGCGGGCCTGGTGAAGGCCGCGGTGGAGCGGCAGCAGGGCTGACGCTCGGTAACGTGTGCAGCCGGGGTACGGATCATCCGTGCCCCGGCTGTCGCGTTTCTCGGGAGGGTACGGCCATGTCGGCGAAGGAGATCAGGGACACCGCGGAGACCTGGGAGGTCATCTCGTCCGAGCGGCCGTTCCAGGGTGCGAAGACGGCGGTGGACTCGGAGGAGGTGCGGATGCCCGACGGGTCGGTGGCCCGCCGGGACTACCAGGTCCACCCCGGCTCGGTGTGCGTGCTGGCCCTGGACGAGCAGGACCGGGTCCTGGTGCTGCGGCAGTACCGGCACCCGGTGCGGCACCGGCTGTGGGAGCTCCCGGCCGGCCTGCTCGACGTACCGGGGGAGAACCCGCTGCACGCGGCGCAGCGGGAGCTGTACGAGGAGGCGCACGTCGAGGCGGCGGACTGGCGGGTGCTGGTCGACTTCTTCAACTCGCCCGGCGGGTCGGACGAGGCGGTGCGGATCTTCCTGGCCCGCGGCCTCGCCGACGCGCAGGGCGAGCGGTACGAGGGCGAGGGCGAGGAGGCGGACATGGAGGTCCGCCGGGTGCCGCTGGAGGACCTCGTACGCGGGGTGCTGGACGGCGAGCTGGGCAACGCCGCGCTGGTGGCCGGGGTCCTGGCGCTCCATGCGGCACGGGGGACCGGGGGAGTCGAGGGGCTCCGTCCCGCCGAGGCCCCCTGGCCGGCCCGGCCCTACTCCGCGTGACCGGACGGGGCGCGGGCGCGGACAGCGGACGCGGGAGCCGGGAGCCCCACTCCACCGGTGTGACGATCGGCTGATCCGATCAGGCGACCTGTGCGCCGCGCTCCCCACGGACCGTCGCTCTGCGTGAACTACGCTCGGGATCCCGAAGCGTCGGGCACGGAAAGGAGCAGGCTGTGACGGATTTCGTCGGGCGGCGGCGCGAGCTCAAGGAGCTGCGCGAGGACATCGCCCGGACGGGGCTCGACACCCTCTCCGGACGCAAGGACAAGGCACCCCGGGCCCGCGTGCTGCTCGTCGCCGGCCGGCCCGGCTCCGGCGGCACCGCCCTCGCCGAGGCCTTCGTGCGCGAGGTCGCCGCGGACTATCCCGACGGTGTCCTCCGGGCCCGGCTGACCCTCCCCGGCGGCGAGCGGGTGCCCACCGCGCACACCCTGCGCGAGCTGCTGGAGGGCCTCGGCCGGCCGACCCCGCCGGGCGCGGGCGAGGACGAGCTCGGCACCTCCCTCAACGAGGCCCTCGCCGGCCGCCGGGCGATCGTCCTGCTCGACGACGCCGCGGACGCCCACCAGGTGGACCCGCTCCTCCCCGACGTCCGCGAATGCCTGGTCGTCGTCACCTCGGAGGGACCCCTGACCGGGATTCCGGATGTCCGCCCCTGCACGCTCGGCGGACTCGACACCCCGGCCGCCGTGCGGATGCTCGGCCACCGCATCGGCGACACCCGGATCACCGTGGACCCACGCGCCGCGGAGGCCCTCGCCGAGGAGTGCGGCGGCCGCCCCGCCGCCCTCGCCCTGGCCGGCGGCTGGCTCGCCGCCCACCCCAAGGCCTCCGTCGCCGACCTCGCCAAGCAGCTCCACGACACCCCCGGCGGGGCCGGCGACCCCCTGGCCCGGGCGTTCCGCTTCGTCTACGGGGGACTGCCCCAGCCCGCCCAGCGCAGCCTCCGGCTGCTCCCGCTCGCCCCCGCCGGGCTGATCGACTCCCACACCGCCTCCGCGCTGGCCGGCTGCTCCGTCGCCGCCGCCCAGTCGACCCTGGAGGAGTTCGCCGGGCTCGGGCTGCTCCGCCCCGCCGCCGACGGCCTGTACCTGCTGCCCGGCTGCCTCGCCCCGCTGCTGCGGACCCTCCTGGAGTCCGGCGAGCGGCCCGCCGAGGTGCAGCTGGCCCGGGCACGGATGCTGGAGCGGACCGTCCGGCTGCTCGGCTCCTGCCGGGCCATGGCCGAGGACGACGAGGAAGTCGTCCGGGAGCAGCTGGACGGCCTGCCCCGGCCCCTGCGCTTCCCCGACACCCGGGCCGCCGCCCGCTGGCTGGACTCCCGCCTGCCCGCCCTCAGCGCCTCGGCCCGGCTCGCCGTCGCCGACGGCGAGCTCGACACCCTGGCCCGGCGGCTGATCTCGGCCCTGGTCCACGCCCTCGCCGCGCACCGGGGCACCGCTGACGCCGCCCCCGAGCTGTACTCCCTGCACCGGCTGGTCCTGGACGTGGCCGAGCGGCGCTCCCTGCACCGGGAGAAGGCCGCCGCCCAGCTGTTCCTCGCCGACCTGGACGCCGAGACCGGCCGGACGGCCGAGGCGCTGGAGCGGTACCGGGCCGCGCTGGACGCCGGCCGGGCCGCGAAGGACCCGCTGGCGACCGGCCGGGCGATGGAATCCGTAGGCGGGGCCTACCAGGAACTGGGGGACTACAACCGCGCCGCCGACTGGTTCGGCCGGGCGCTGGCCCACTGCCTGGCCCGCGGGGAGCGGCCCGACGAGGCCCGGCTGTACGGGCGGCTCGGGAACGCCCACACCCTGGCCGGCCGGTACGGGGAGGCGCTGCGCAGCTGGCGGGCGGCAGGTGCCGGCTACCGAAGGCTGGCCGATGTGCCGGGCCAGGCAAAGGCGTTGAGCGAGATGGCCCGGGTGCAGGAGTACGCGGGACGGCCCGAGGAGTCGCTGCACACCTGCCGCGAGGCGGTGGAGCTGGCCCGCCGGGCCGGGGACCTGCGGCTTCAGGCGGCCCTGGAGGTCCGGCTGGCCGACACGCTGGACCGGCTCGGCGACCCGGCGGCGGCCCGGCTGCACCGTTCCACGGCGGATCGACTGCTGGGAGACGACCCAGCGGCCTGCGAAATCCGTAGCGCTTCCGGCCAAGATTATTAGTTTGCAAGGCTAGACACGCGTTAATCCTTCATTAAACTGGCTCCACCACGTCATCTCGTGGTGCATCCCGTTGCGCACCGGTGTAAGCGGGTATGTATGGCATTGCCCCGTTATTTCCCCTGAGCCAAGGACCGTGATCGACGATGAAGGTCGGCATCCCCCGCGAGGTCAAGAACAACGAGTTCCGGGTGGCCATCACCCCCGCCGGCGTGCACGAGCTCGTCCGCAACGGCCACCAGGTCTTCATCGAGCAGAACGCCGGCGTCGGCTCCTCGATCACGGACGCCGAGTACGTCGCCGCCGGTGCCGAGATCCTCGGCACGGCCGACGAGGTCTGGGCCACCGCCGACCTGCTGCTGAAGGTCAAGGAGCCCATCGCGGAGGAGTACCACCGCCTCCGCAAGGACCAGACCCTCTTCACCTACCTGCACCTCGCGGCCTCCCGCGAGTGCACGGACGCCCTGCTGGAGTCCGGCACCACCGCCATCGCCTACGAGACGGTCGAGCTCGCCAACCGCGCGCTCCCGCTGCTCGCCCCGATGTCCGAGGTCGCGGGCCGCCTGGCCCCGCAGGTCGGCGCCTACCACCTGATGCGCTCGGCCGGCGGCCGCGGCGTGCTCCCCGGTGGCGTCCCCGGCACCCACGCCGGCGAGTGCGTCGTCATCGGCGGCGGCGTCTCCGGCTGGAACGCCGCGCAGATCGCCATCGGCATGGGCTTCCACGTGACCCTGCTCGACCGGGACATCAACAAGCTCCGCGAGGCCGACAAGATCTTCGGCACGAAGATCAAGACGATCGTCTCCAACGCCTTCGAGCTGGAGAAGGCCGTCATCGAGGCCGACCTCGTCATCGGTGCCGTACTGATCCCGGGTGCGAAGGCCCCGAAGCTGGTCACCAACGAGCTCGTCGCCAAGATGAAGCCCGGAAGTGTCCTTGTCGACATTGCGATCGACCAGGGCGGCTGCTTCGAGGACTCCCGTCCGACCACCCACGCCGAGCCGACCTTCAAGGTCCACGACTCGGTCTTCTACTGCGTCGCCAACATGCCGGGCGCGGTGCCGAACACCTCCACCTACGCCCTGACCAACGCGACCCTGCCCTACATCGTGCAGCTCGCGAACCTCGGCTGGGCCGAGGCGCTGCGCCGCGACCCCGCGCTGGCCCTGGGCCTCAACACCCATGACGGCCAGGTCGTTTACGGCCCGGTCGCCGAGGCCCACGGCCTCGACTCGGTCGAGCTCCACGCCCTGCTCGGCTAGTCGCGTCAACGACTGACGTCAATCTCACGTATCCGGCCGGACCTTGCAGCCAAGGTCCGGCCGGAGGCGTGTCCGGGTGTGGCGGGGAGCCCGCTCAACTCGCCTCGAACGTAACCCTTTAACCGTTTCGCGCACCCGCGAAACCTTGCGGTGGCGGCCCGTACGCCCTTGACAGAGCGGTGTTCGGTCACCGACACATCGTGCCGGGTCCGGCGGATTGTGTTGCTGCGAAGCGCTGACACGCCATAGAGTCCACAACCGTCGGCATGGTGCCACGCTGACCTATCGATAAGTGTCCTGGTCACGTCCAAGGAGGTAAGACGACTTGTGAATGAGTCGACATTTACTCCTGGGGGTGGTCAAGCAGGTACCCGTGCGCAGGGCCAGGGCCCGGCCGGGCTCGAAGCGGTCGGCTCCGTCGCAGTCCGCACCTTCGCAAACCACCAGCACATGACGACGCCCCCGAAGAGCATGGACGGCCTAGACGTGAACTCCATGGCCGGCGACCGGAGCGGCGAGATGCCCGCCGGTTTCGCCGACTACGACGAGGTGCCCGAGGGGCACTTCTACGACCCCGACGCCGAGTACGAGCCCGACCCCGAGTACGCGGCCACGCTCGCCCCCGACGCTGCCCGGCAGCGCCGCGAGCGGATCGGCCCCACCGGACGGCCACTGCCGTACTTCCCGATCCCGGGTCCGCTGACCGACCACGGTCCGGCGAAGATCATCGCGATGTGCAACCAGAAGGGCGGCGTCGGCAAGACGACGTCGACCATCAACCTGGGTGCGGCGCTCGCCGAGTACGGCCGACGGGTCCTCCTCGTCGACTTCGACCCGCAGGGCGCGCTGTCCGTGGGCCTCGGCGTGAACCCGATGGAGCTGGACCTGACCGTCTACAACCTGCTCATGGAGCGGGGCATGTCGGCGGACGAGGTGCTGCTGAAGACGGCGGTCCCCAACATGGACCTGCTGCCGAGCAACATCGACCTGTCGGCGGCGGAAGTGCAGTTGGTCAGCGAGGTGGCGCGGGAGTCGACGCTCCAGCGCGCCCTGAAGCCGCTGATGAACGACTACGACTACATCGTGATCGACTGTCAGCCCTCACTGGGCCTGCTGACCGTGAACGCCCTGACGGCCGCTCACAAGGTCATCGTGCCGCTGGAATGCGAGTTCTTCGCGCTGCGCGGTGTGGCCCTGCTGACCGAGACCATCGAGAAGGTCCAGGAGCGGCTCAACCCCGAGCTGGAGCTCGACGGCATCCTCGCGACGATGTACGACTCCCGCACGGTGCACAGCCGTGAGGTGCTCGCGCGCGTCGTGGAGGCCTTCGACGACCACGTGTACCACACGGTCATCGGCCGGACGGTCCGCTTCCCGGAGACCACGGTGGCCGGCGAGCCGATCACCACGTACGCGTCCAACTCCGTCGGCGCCGCCGCCTACCGCCAGCTGGCCAGGGAGGTGCTCGCCCGGTGTCACGCCGAGTGAGTCTGCCCGGAGCCGACGAACTGTTCCGTACGACCGGCGGGATGGCCCTGCAGGCCTCCTCGCCGAGGCGGGGTCCGGAGGACGCGGGGACCGCGGCGCCGGAGCCCGAGCAGGAGTCGGCGACGGCAGTGGCCCCCAGCCGGGAGGCTGAGGACCCGGTGGTCGCGGCGCCGCGCAGGCCGCAGGAAGGTTCCGGCCCGCGGCGGAAGGGGCGGGGGGCCAACCGCCGGCCGAGCGGGCGCGAGCGCCACGACGAGAAGATCACGGTCTACGTCTCCGCGGAGGAGCTGATGGACCTGGAGCACGCGCGGCTGGTGCTGCGCGGCGAGCACGGGCTCGCGGTCGACCGCGGCCGCATCGTCCGCGAAGCGGTCGCCGTCGTCCTGGCGGACCTGGAGTCCCGCGGCGACGCGAGCATCCTGGTCCGCCGCCTCCGCGGCCGCTGACCCGCCGCACGGCCCCGCCGGCGCACACACGGGGCTCCGCCCCCTACCCCGCGCCTCGATCGCCGGCGGGGCTGGGTTTGCCCGCCCGGAGCCGGCCCGCAGGACGCGACCCCGGCGGGCCACCAAGCCCGAGCGGCGTTTGAGCGGGCCCGGCCGGAGGCGTGGTCGGGCAGCCGGCGCTCCGCCGGAGCATGCGCTTCGAAACGCCGGGCGGGCCGGCCACCGCCCGGCGGGGCAGCGGGCGGTGGCCCGGTAGGCTGCGGGGGCCGCCCGACGTGACGCCGGAACCAGGATCGACATGCCCCCGAACCACCCCGCTCGGCCCGCCGCCCGGCGCCGCCTGGGCCACGGGCCCGGGGGAGAAGAGCCGGCAGCCGCAGAGCCCGCGGCCGACCCGCCCGCGGCCGACCCGCCCGCGGCCGACGAGCCCTCGGGCGAGCCGGTGGCGGAGCCCGGGGACGGGGGTGGGCGGTTCACGTTGCGGCTCGCGAACTTCGAGGGGCCGTTCGACCTGCTGCTCCAGCTCATCTCGCGGCACAAGCTCGACGTCACCGAGGTCGCCCTTTCCAAGGTGACCGACGAGTTCATGGCCCACATCCGCGCCATGGGCCCCGACTGGGACCTCGACCAGACCACCGAGTTCCTCGTCGTCGCGGCCACCCTGCTCGACCTCAAGGCCGCACGCCTGCTGCCCGCCGCCGAGGTCGAGGACGAGGCCGACCTCGCCCTCCTGGAGGCCCGCGACCTGCTCTTCGCGCGGCTGCTCCAGTACCGGGCGTACAAGCAGATCGCCCGGATCTTCGAGGAGCGCGCCGACGCCGAGGGCCGGCGGTACCCCCGGACCGTGGGGCTCGAGCCGCACCACGCCGAACTGCTCCCCGAGGTGGTCATCGGCATCGGCGCCGAGGGCTTCGCCCGGCTCGCCGTCAAGGCCATGCAGCCCAGGGCCAGGCCCCAGGTGTACGTGGACCACATCCACGCCCCGCTGGTCAGCGTCCGGGAGCAGGCCGAGGTGGTCGTGCGGATGCTGCGCGAGCGGGGCCGGGCCAGCTTCCGGGAGCTGACCGCCGACGCCCCGGACACGCTGACCGTGGTGGCCCGCTTCCTCGCCCTGCTGGAGCTCTACCGGGAGAAGGCTGTCGCCCTCGACCAGGAGCGGGCCCTGGAGGAGCTCACGGTCAGCTGGAGCGGCGGGGACGCCGACAGCCCCGGGGCGATGGTCACCGACGAGTTCGACCGGGTCGTGGAGGAGAGTGACGGAGATGGGTGACACCGGGACGGCCGGCGGGCACGAGCGGGCCGCGCTCAAGCCGGCGCTGGAGGCCGTGCTGATGGTGGTGGACGAGCCGGCCACCGAGGCCCACCTGGCCAAGGTGCTCGGCCGCGGCCCCCGCGAGGTCGCGGACGCCCTCCGCGAGCTGGCCGACGAGTACGACGTCCAGCGGCGCGGCTTCGAGCTGCGGCTGGTGGCCGGCGGCTGGCGGTACTACACCCGCGCGGAGCACGCCCCCGCGGTCGAGGCCTTCGTACTGGACGGGCAGCAGGCCCGGCTCACCCAGGCGGCGCTGGAGACCCTCGCGGTCGTGGCCTACCGGCAGCCGGTCAGCCGCAGCCGGGTCTCCGCGGTGCGCGGGGTCAACTGCGACGGGGTCATGCGCACCCTGCTCCAGCGCGGGCTGGTGGAGGAGACGGGGACGGAACCCGAAACAGGTGCGATCCTGTACAGGACGACGAACTACTTCCTGGAGCGGATGGGCCTCCGAGGCCTGGACGAGCTCCCCGAGCTCGCACCGTTCCTCCCGGAGGCGGACGCGATCGAGGCCGAGACGCAGGAAGGCGTCCCGTCGTTCGATCCGGACGCTCCGGACACTGACGAAGACGACAAGACGACGGACATTTGATGCGAAGCAGCGGCGGCAACGGCGGCAACAGGAACAGCGGCAAGAGCGGCGGGCGCGGTAACCACCGCGGCGCCGGCAACTCGCGCGACGACCGGCAGGGCGGTCAGGGCCAGGCCCGCCCGCGCCGTCCCCGCCCCGAGGAGCGCCGTTACGACGTGGGCCCCGAGGGTGAGCGCAGCGGAGCCGGCCGCTCCGGCGGGGCCCGCGGGAGCGCGGCCCGCGGCGGGGCCAAGGGCGGCCCCCGGACCTCCCAGGGCGGCGGCAAGGCCGACGGCCGCCGCGGCGACGGTCCGCGCGGCGGCGGTCAGGCGCGGCCCCGGGAGTACGACGCCCGGATCGAGGAGCGCAACCGCGAGCGGTACGCGAACAAGCCCGAGATCAAGACGCCCAAGACCTTCCCGGGCGCCGAGCAGGAGGGCGAGCGCCTGCAGAAGGTGCTCGCGCGGGCCGGCATGGGCTCGCGGCGCGCCTGCGAGGAGCTGATCGAGCAGGCCCGGGTCGAGGTCAACGGCCGGATCGTCACCGAGCAGGGCATGCGGGTGGACCCGCAGAAGGACGAGATCAAGGTGGACGGCCTGACCGTCGCCACCCAGTCCTACCTGTTCTTCGCGCTGAACAAGCCCGCCGGTGTCGTCTCCACCATGGAGGACCCGGACGGCCGCCAGTGCCTCGGCGACTACGTCACCAACCGGGAGACCCGCCTCTTCCACATCGGCCGGCTCGACACCGAGACCGAGGGCATCATCCTGCTCACCAACCACGGCGAGCTGGCCCACCGGCTGACGCACCCCAAGTACGGCGTGAAGAAGAAGTACCTCGCGGCCATCACCGGCCCGCTGCCGCGGGAGATCGGCAAGCGGCTGCAGTCCGGCATCCAGCTGGAGGACGGCTACGCCAAGGCCGACCACTTCCGCGTGGTCGACCAGGTCGGCAAGAACTACCTGGTCGAGGTGACCCTGCACGAGGGCCGCAAGCACATCGTCCGCCGGATGCTGGCCGAGGCCGGCTTCCCGGTCGAGAAGCTCGTCCGGACCGCCTTCGGCCCGATCGAACTCGGCGACCAGAAGTCCGGTTGGCTGCGGCGGCTGACCAACACCGAGGTCGGCATGCTGATGCGCGAGGTCGGCCTGTAGCCGGTCCCGACCGTCCCGGGCGGAGCCCGCGGTGCCCGTGGCACCGCGGGCTCCTTCCTTTTTCCGGCCCGGACGCCGCCCGCGCCTTGCCGTGGTCGCACCCTCCTGTTTATAGTCAGGTAGACCATTAATCGACGGGGGGAGCGGGGGGCGTCATGGGGCGGACGGACGGTCGGCGGGCCTGGACCCACGGGGGTGGACCAGGACCCGCCGACGCTCCCCCCGGCCCACCGGCGAGCGGGGCGGGCGCGGCCGACGGCGTCGGCGGGTACGACCCGCGGGCCTTCGAGCCGTTCGCGGTGACCGCGGACCTCGCCGTGTTCACCGTCCGCCACGGGACCCTGCACGTCCTGCTCATCCGACGCGGCGGACAGCCGTACGAGGGGGCCTGGGCGCTGCCCGGCGGGTTCCTGCTGCCCCGGGAGTCGGCCGAGACCGCCGCCCGGCGCGAGCTCGCCGAGGAGACCGGCCTGGCGGCGGACCTCGTGGCGGCCCTCCACCTGGAACAGCTGCGCACCTACAGCGAGCCCGACCGGGACCCGCGGATGCGGGTGGTGTCGGTCGCCTTCACCGCCCTCGTGCCCGATCTGCCCGAGCCCGTCGAGACCGGCGGCGGCGACGCCGACCGCGCCCGCTGGGCCCCCGTGGACGAGACCGGACCCCTCGCCTTCGACCACGACGCGATCCTCGCGGACGCCCGCCGACGGGTCGGCGCGAAGCTGGAGTACACCTGCCTGGCCACCGCGTTCTGCCCGCCCGAGTTCACCCTGGGGGAGCTCCGCGCCGTCTACGAGACGGTCTGGGCCGCCCCCCTCGACCCGGCCAACTTCCGCCGGAAGGTGCTCGCCACCCCCGGCTTCGTCGAAGCCGTGCCCGGCGCCGCCCGCCTCACCGGCGGCCGCGGCAAACCGGCCGCCCTCTACCGCGCCGGACCCGCCACCGCACTCCACCCACCCCTGCTCCGCCCGGAAGGACACCGAGGATGACGACCACCAGGACCCCGGCCAAGCGGTCCGCGACCGGCGCGCTCATCGGCCTGGCGCTGGGCGACGCACTCGGCTTCCCGACCGAGTTCAGCGACGTGCCCGGCATCCTCGCCAAGACCGGCCCCTGGCGGGAGATGCCGCTGCCCCGCCCGGCGATCGTCACGGACGACACCCAGATGACCCTGGCCCTGGCGCGCGGCATCCGCACCGCCACCGACCGCGGACGGATCGCCCCGCTGCGGCTGACCCGCCCCGTCCGGGAGGAGTTCGTCGACTGGTACCAGTCGCCGGAGAACAACCGCGCCCCCGGCAACACCTGCCTGCGGGCCTGCAGCCTGCTGAAGGACCCGCAGCGGGACTGGCGCGACGCCAGCCAGACCGGCTCCAAGGGCTGCGGGGCCAACATGCGCGTGGTGCCGGTGGGCCTCGTCCCCGGCTGGACGGAGGAGGAGCGGGCCGGCGCGGCCCAGCTCCAGTCGGCGCTGACCCACGGCCACCCGACGGCCCTCGCCGCCTCCGACCTGACCGCCCACGCCGTGTTCCTGCTGGCGCAGGGCGTCGAAGTGACGGGCCTCGTCGGCCGGTTGCGGTCGTACGCCCTCCAGCAGCGCACCCGCTACCACGAGCGCTGGCTCGGCGACCTGTGGACGCGCACCCCCTCGGACGCCTCGCCCGAGTCCTTCATGGCGCGCGGCTGGGACGAGTGCCTGGCCGTCCTCGACCGGCTCGCCGCCGCCCTGCGCGACCCGGCCCCCGAGCTGGACCCCTGCCTGGCCACCGGCGACGGCTGGATCGCCGAGGAGGCCCTCGCCACCGCCCTCCACTGCTTCCTGCTGTTCCCGGACGAACCGCTCCTCGCGCTGCGCCGCGCCGCCTGCACCAAGGGCGACTCCGACTCGATCGCCTGCCTGGCCGGTGCCTTCGCCGGGGCGTACCTGGGGGCCGACGTCTGGCCGAGGGACTGGGAGGGTCGGATCGAGTACCGGGACGAGCTGCTGGAGTTCGGGGCGCTCTGGGACGCGCCGGCCGCGTAGCGCGCCGGCCGGTGTCCGCAGGCGCGCCCGGTCAGTGCGCCGAGGCGCGGCGGGCGCGGTGCAGGAAGTCCTCGACCCGGGCGCGGTCCGGTTCGGGCGGCAGGGGCGTGGCCGCCAGACCCTGCTCCGTCCCCTCGGCGAGCCGGGCCATCCAGGACTCCACCTCGTCCCAGGTCAGCTCGCCGCGCCGGACGGCGAGCAGCCGCTCCCGGTGCGGGCCCGCGTCGACGGTCAGCCGCCCGGTGCGCAGCAGGTCGCGGCAGGAGATCAGCAGCCGGAGCAGGTGCATGGCGTGCTTCCAGCGCGGGGCCCCGTGGAGCCGGACGTCCGCTTCCAGCTTGCGCCGCTGGCCCTCCGCGTACCGGGTGAAGGAGACGTGGGCGTGCCGGGAGAGGAACGCGCCGCGGAGGTCGAGGAGTTCCTCGCCCACCGGGGTGAGCCGCTCCACGAGGGGGGAGTGCAGGCACTCCAGGACGTTCGGGTTGGCCTTCAGGGCCAGCTCGCAGAAGCGTTCCAGCTCCCAGGAGAACTCCTCCGGCCGGGGACCCTCGACATGGGTGGGAGGCTTGTCGAACCGCCAGAACAGCGGCGTCGGGGCGAGGTAGACCCCGCGCCGGTCGGTGTCGCTCGCCTCCGTCGCCAGTCCGAACGCCCGCGAGCCCATCACGCACGCGTAGACGGTGTGCTCGCGCACCAGGGCGAGGGGATCGGCACTCTGTTCGCTCGTACGGTCCATGCCGGGAGGTTAGGCGGGACCGCGCCGGTCAGGCGAGCGTGATTTCCCCGCCCGTGACCTGGACCTTCCGCTCGGGCAGCGGCTTGGTCGCCGGCCCCTTGGTCACCGCGCCGTCGGAGGCGTCGAACTCGCTGTCGTGGCAGGGGCAGACGATCGAGCCGTCCTGCACCTTGTTGACCAGGCAGCCCTGGTGCGTGCAGACCGCCGAGAAGGCCTTGAACGTGCCGGCCTCGGGCTGGGTGACGACGATCTTCTCCGCCTTCAGCACGGTGCCGCCGCCCACCGGCACCTCGGAGGCCTTCACCAGACCCTTGGGCACCGCGGCGCCGCCGGTGGCCGGGCTGCCGGACGACTCGGGCGTCGGCTCGGTCGCCTCGCCGCAGGCGGTCAGCGCGCCGCCGGCGAGGGCGGCTGCGCCCGCCGCCAGGACGGTACGGCGGGCGGTGCGCGTGGGGTCGCTCATCGGGGATCTCCTCGGTCGGTTTCCGGGACGGCGAGGAGCATCCTGGCGCCTGCCGGCGGCCGGGGGAAGTACGCCGCGCCGGATCAGCCGCGCGGCCGCCAGGGGGCCAGTTCGGCCGGCCGGCCCGGGACGCGGACGACTTCCCAGACCCGGGCGACGGCGGCCCGGTCCACCGGCCCGTGCAGGTGCGGGTACCGGGCGCCGGATTCACCCTCCCGGCGGACCTCGGAGGTCAGCGCCCGCTCGTCCAGCTCCACGGCGAGCAGCGTGCCGGGGGTGTCCCGGTAGTGGGCGTCGGCGATCGCCAGGGCGGTCGGCCGGTCCGCCGAACAGTGCACGAAACCCTCGGAGTCGAGGGAGGGCGGCGCGTACGGCAGCTCCGGGGCGGCGGACCAGTCGGCGAGCGGAACGACGTGGAAGATCATGCCGCTGTTGTAGCGCAGCCCGCGGCCGGTACCGGCCAGGGCCCCCACCGACTGGCGGAACGGCATGGTTCGGGGGAGATTGTCGGTGTTCCGGAGCCGGGTGGACCCCGCGGGCCCGCCCGGTCCCCTTCATCCCTCTTCGTCCCTCTTCGAAAGGCGACACGATCATGGCGGGAAACGACCTCGGCTCTCTCCTCGGCGGCCTCCTCGGCGGTGGCCAGGGCGGCGGCGGGAGCAACGTCCTCGGCGCCCTGCTCGGGGCCCTGACGAGCGGGGGCGGCGCCCCGGGCGCCCAGACGTCCGGCAACGGGAACCCGCTGGGCGGACTCCTGGACATGCTGACCAGGTCCGGCCTGGCCGACCAGGCCCGGTCCTGGGTAGGCACCGGCGAGAACCAGCCCGTCAGCGGCTCGCAGATCAAGGAGGCGCTGCCCGACGACACCCTGCGCGAGGTCGCCCAGCGCGTCGGGGTCAGCCCCGAGCAGGCGGCGGACGAGCTCGCGCAGACCCTGCCGGGGGCCGTGGACAAGCTGACCCCGAACGGCGCGGTGCCCACCGAGTCGCTGGAGGACATCGTCCGGAAGCAGGGCCTCTGACCCCGGCCGGACCCGCCCCCCTCACGCGCTCCGCCGTCCCAGGACCCGGTGACCGTCTCGCAGGACGGTCACCGGGTCCTTCCCGCCGTGCCGGGTGACTACCCTTCAGGGGAAGACCGAGCCGCAACGCAGGACCGTCCAACGAGGAGCGCCCAGAGTGAGAACCGCCGTCGTCATCGGAACCGGGCTGATCGGTACCTCCGCGGCGCTCGCCCTCGCCGGCCGGGGCGTCACCGTCCACCTCGCCGACCACGACCCGGCCCAGGCGCGCACCGCCGCCTCGCTCGGCGCCGGCACCGACGACCCGCCCGCCGGCCAGGTCGACCTCGCGGTCATCGCCGTACCGCCCGCGCACGTGGCCGCGACCCTGGCCCGCGCCATAGAACAGGGTCTGGCCCGTGCCTACGTGGACGTCGCCAGCGTCAAGGGCGGCCCCCGGCGCGAGCTGGAGGCCCAGGGCGTCGACGTCTCCGCCTACATCGGCACCCACCCCATGGCCGGACGGGAGAAGTCCGGCCCGCTGGCCGCCACCGCCGACCTCTTCGAGGGACGGCCCTGGGTGCTCACCCCCGCCCGCGAGACCGACCACGAGGTGCTCAACCTCGCGCTGGAACTCGTGGCCCTGTGCCGGGCCGTGCCCGTCGTGATGGACGCCGACGCCCACGACAAGGCCGTCGCCCTCGTCTCGCACACCCCGCAGCTGGTGTCCTCCATGGTCGCGGCCCGCCTGGCGGAGGCCGACGAGAGCGCCGTACGGCTCTGCGGACAGGGCATCCGCGACGTGACCAGGATCGCCGCCTCGGACCCCCGGATGTGGGTGGAGATCCTCTCCGCCAACCCCGGACCCGTCGCCGAGGTGCTCTCCGGCATCGCCGCCGACCTGGAGGAGACCGTCCAGGCCCTGCGGGGCCTGGCGTCGGCCGACGAGACCAAGCGGCAGGACGGCGCCGCCGGCATCGAGGACGTCCTCCGCCGCGGCAACGCCGGCCGGGAACGCGTCCCGGGCAAGCACGGCGCAGCCCCCGCCTCCTACGAGACCGTGGCCGTCTTCATCAGCGACAAGCCGGGCGAGCTGGCGAGGATCTTCGCGGACGCCGGCCGCGCCGGGGTCAACGTCGAGGACGTACGGATCGAGCACGCCACCGGCCAGCAGGCGGGCCTCGTGCAGCTGATGGTCGAACCCCGGGCCGTGCCGGCGCTCACCGCCGAGCTCCGCGAGCGCGGCTGGGCCCTGCGCCGGCAGTGACGCGGCGGCGGGGCCCCGCGGCACCGGCGGCGGGCGGGGCCCTTCCAAAGGCCCGGTAACCTTGACCGGGGGCGCTTTTGGCGCGCCCGGACAACGTCTGCCACCAGGAAGGTGCCCACCCGTGGAAACCGCCGCTCCGTCCGCCGTGATCGTCGCCATCGACGGTCCTTCCGGCACGGGCAAGTCCAGCACCTCCAAGGCCGTGGCCGCCAAGCTCGGCCTCCGCTATCTGGACACCGGTGCCCAGTACCGGGCCATCACCTGGTGGATGATCACCAACGGGATCGACATCACGGACCCGCACGCCGTCGCGACCGCCGCGTACAAGCCGGTCATCGTCTCGGGCACCGACCCGTCCGCGCCCACCATCACGGTGGACGGCGTGGACGCCTCCGGCCCGATCCGCACCCAGGAGGTCACCTCCAGGGTCAGCGCGGTCAGCGCCGTGCCCGAGGTCCGGACGATCATCACCGACCTGCAGCGGACCATCGCCGCCGACGCCGCGGAGGGCATCGTCGTCGAGGGCCGCGACATCGGCACCACCGTGCTGCCCGACGCCGACCTGAAGATCTTCCTGACCGCCTCCCCCGAGGCCCGCGCCGCCCGCCGCAGCGGCGAGCTCAAGGGCAAGGAGGCCACCGACCTGGCGGCCACCCGCGAAGCCCTGATCAAGCGGGACGCCGCCGACTCCGGCCGGAAGACCTCCCCGCTGGCCAAGGCCGACGACGCCGTCGAGGTCGACACCACCGAGCTCACCCTCGACCAGGTGATCGAGTGCGTGGTCACCCTCGTGGAGGAGAAGCGGGCGGCGGTCAAGTGAGCGACACGCCCTCCCCCAGGGGTGCGGCGGTCGGGCGGCGCATCGGCATCGGGCTCATGTACGGGCTGTGGAAGCCCCGCGTGCTCGGCGCCTGGAAGGTACCGGCCACCGGGCCGGTCATCCTGGCCGTCAACCACTCCCACAACATCGACGGGCCCATGCTCATGGGCACCGCCCCGCGACCGGTCCACTTCCTGATCAAGAAAGAGGCCTTCGTGGGGCCGCTCGGCACCTTCCTGGAGGGCATCGGGCAGGTCAAGGTCGACCGGAACGGCACCGACCGCACCGCCGTCACCGGCGCCCTCGGCGTGCTGTCCGCCGGCGGGGTCCTCGGGATCTTCCCGGAGGGCACCCGCGGCGAGGGCGACTTCGCCTCGCTGCGGTCCGGCCTCGCCTACTTCGCGGTGCGCAGCGGCGCCCCGGTGGTGCCGGTCGCGGTCCTCGGCAGCAATGATCACCGCGGCCGCCTCATAAAGGGTTTGCCCCCGCTCCGCGGCCGGGTCGACATTGTCTTCGGGGAGGCGTTCCAGGCCGGGGACCTGTCCGGCCGGCGCACCCGGCAGGCCCTGGACCTGGCCACCGTACGCATCCAGGACCGGCTCACCACCCACCTGAAGGAAGCCAGGCGCCTGACCGGGCGGTAGGCGAGACTTGAACCAGTAGTGGACCCGCGCGGCCGCGCGGGTGCCACCGACCACCACGAACGACGAGGAACGGACTTCATGAACGACCAGCACGACCACGGAGCGCTCGGCGACGCCGAGTACGCGGAGTTCATGGAGCTCGCCGCGGAAGAGGGCTTCGACATCGAGGACGTCGAGGGCGCCATCGAGGAGGCCGGGCACGGCCCGCTCCCCGTCCTCGCCGTCGTCGGCCGGCCGAACGTCGGCAAGTCGACCCTGGTGAACCGGATCATCGGCCGCCGCGAGGCCGTGGTCGAGGACAAGCCCGGCGTCACCCGCGACCGCGTCACCTACGAGGCGGAGTGGGCCGGCCGCCGCTTCAAGGTCGTCGACACCGGCGGCTGGGAGCAGGACGTCCTCGGCATCGACGCCTCCGTCGCCGCCCAGGCCGAGTACGCCATCGAGGCCGCCGACGCCGTGGTCTTCGTCGTCGACGCCAAGGTCGGTGCGACCGACACCGACGAGGCCGTCGTCAAGCTGCTGCGCCGCGCCGGCAAGCCGGTCGTCCTGGCCGCCAACAAGGTGGACGGCCAGTCCGGCGAGGCCGACGCCGCCTACCTGTGGTCCCTGGGCCTCGGCGAGCCCTACCCGGTCTCCGCGCTGCACGGCCGCGGCACCGGCGACCTCCTCGACCAGGTCCTGGCGGTGCTGCCGGACGCCCCCGAGCAGACCTTCGGCGGCTCCGCGATCGGCGGACCGCGCCGGATCGCCCTGATCGGCCGTCCGAACGTCGGCAAGTCCTCGCTGCTGAACAAGGTCGCGAGGGAGGAGCGGGTCGTCGTCAACGAGCTGGCCGGCACCACCCGCGACCCGGTCGACGAGCTGATCGAGCTGGGCGGGGTGACCTGGAAGTTCGTCGACACCGCCGGCATCCGCAAGAAGGTCCACCTCCAGCAGGGTGCCGACTACTACGCCTCCCTGCGCACGGCCGCCGCCGTCGAGAAGGCGGAGGTCGCGGTCGTCCTGATCGACTCGACCGAGAACATCAGCGTCCAGGACCAGCGCATCATCACCATGGCGGTCGAGTCGGGCCGCGCGATCGTGATCGCCTACAACAAGTGGGACGAGCTCGACGAGGAGCGCCGCTACTACCTCGAGCGCGAGATCGAGACCGAGATGCAGCAGGTCTCCTGGGCGCCGCGGGTGAACGTCTCCGCGCTCACCGGCCGGCACATGGAGAAGCTGGTCCCGGCCATCGAGACGGCGCTGGCGGGGTGGGAGACGCGGGTCCCGACCGGCCGGCTGAACGCCTTCCTCGGTGAGATCGTCGCCGCCCACCCGCACCCGATCCGCGGCGGCAAGCAGCCGCGCATCCTGTTCGGCACCCAGGCGGGCACCAAGCCGCCGCGGTTCGTGCTGTTCGCCTCCGGCTTCCTGGAGCACGGCTACCGCCGCTTCGTGGAGCGCCGCCTGCGCGAGGAGTTCGGCTTCGAGGGCACCCCGATCCACATCTCCGTCCGGGTCCGCGAGAAGCGCGGCGGCAAGAACGCCAAGAAGTAGGGCGGAGCCGCCGGGAGTCAGGACTCAGTAGGACCGGCGCGGTGCGGGCGGCAGGGCCGCCGGGACGTGGAACGTCCCGGTCTGGTGCTGTCGCCCGCCGCCGTGTCCGGAGGCGGCGGCGGTGCCGGCGTAGCGGGGCTGCTGGTCGTACGAAGCCGGCCAGGGCTCGGTCTGCCATGCGGAACCGTTCCAGCCGCCGACGCCGCTGTGGCCGCTGCTGTAGCCGGTGCCGTAGGAGCTGCCGTAGGTGCTGCCGTACGAGCTGGGCGGGGCCGCGGCCGGGTAGCCGGTGCTCCCGAACGCCGTGAACCCGAGGTCCTCCTCTCCTGTCCGGTCGTACGGCAGGGCCCGGAAGGACCGCAGGTACTCCGAGTACAGGGCGTCGTAGATCGGGGTCTGCGAGGCGCTGTGCGTCCGCATCGGGGGGAGGTGGGGGTCGTATGCATGCACGTACCTGCCAACGAAACTCGGGGCTCGCGGATGCGGGCACGGTACGGAAACGGGCAGAAAAACGCAGATCGCCGGGGGTGCGCGATCCGGATCGCGTACCCCCGGCGCGCGCCGGGAACGGCCTTGGGCCCGGGGCCGGGCCGCCCCTAGGCCGCGTACCCCAGGAACCTCGCGTCCCTTGCGGACCTCACGGACCTCGCTGACCTCACGTGCCGGCGAGGGGCATCGCGGCGGCCACCAGCTGGCCCGCGGCCGCCGCCTTGTCCAGGGCGTCGCGCAGCAGGTCCTCGCGCGGCTGCTGGCCGATGGAGCCGACGGGGGCCGCGTAGACCAGGACCTGGTTGGTCTTGTTGACGGCGGTCCGCCAGCCCTCGGTGACGGACAGCGCCTGGTGGGCCTGCCACCAGGCGACCTGGCCGGTGCCCTCGGCGTTGGGCTGGAGCACGGAGTGGAGCTGGCCGGTGGCCAGCAGCACGGACCAGCCGGCCAGCGGGGAGGGCACCGCGTCGGTGTCGGTGACGGGGATGAAGCCCTGCTCGATGAGGAGGGGCAGGAAGTCGTCGCCGGGGCCGGTGCTGCCGGGACGGGCGATGGGCGCGGTCGGCTCGACCACGAGGGCCGGGTAGAGCTCGCCCTGGATCAGGACCAGCCCGCTGGTGATGCCGAGGACGGCCTGGCCGCCGGGCACGGACTGCGGCGTCTCGCCGGTGATGCTGGCCACGGCGCCCTTGAGCTGCTCCTCGGACACGGTGACGACCTGCGAGGGGATGCAGGTCGCGTGGGCGAAGGCGAGGACGGCGGTCTCCTCGCCGACGAACAGCACGGTGCTGGTGCGTTCGCGCTCGGAGTCTCCCGGGGTGCGGCAGGAGGTGCAGTCGTAACTGCCCGGAGCGTTATCGCCGGCGAGCAGCAGGTCGGCTTCTTCGTCGCCGATCTCGGCGCGTACGTCATCACTGACGTCGAGCATGCGCGGCACGGGGTGACTCCTCGGACTAGGAAGGAACGGGTGCGCGGCCGGGCGGTTCCCGGCTCGCCGGGCACAACGGGGGAGCGGTCGCCGGGGTAACGCCGGACGAGGGAACGGAATCGAACCGGGCCCCCGAAGGGGTGAACGTGCCGATCGGGGCTTTCCCTTCGGTGCAACTCGTGTCCGCTTGTGGTCAGTTGATGGCGCCGGTTGGCCGTTTCCGGGGGTGGGGGCCGGTCGGCCGACCGGGCGGTCCCGCGGCGGGCGCCGCGCGCCGGGCCCGGCGGCCGCCGGGGCGCTGCGTAACGTGACCCGATGCCCAACCTCCGGATCCGGCGGGCCGTACCGGTGGCCGCCGCCGCGCTGGCGTTCGTCGTCCTGTCCCCCTCACCACCCGCGGCGTACGCGGCACCCCCGCCGCCGCCCGCGCCGGGCCCGGCCGGGGCGGCCGCCGTGGGATCGCCGGGGGTGATCGGCTCCGGGCCGGGGGACTGCGGGCCGGGCCGGGAGTGGCCGTGGGACTGCGTGGCCGACTGCGAGTCCAGCGGCCGCTGGAACATCAACACCGGCAACGGCTTCTACGGCGGGCTGCAGTTCTGGCAGCGGACCTGGGAGGACCACGGCGGCCTGCTGTTCGCGCCGCGCGCGGACCTCGCGACCCGGGCCCAGCAGATCCGGGTCGCGGAGGAGGTGCTGGGCACGCAGGGCTGGGAGGCCTGGCCGGAGTGCTCCCGGCGGTACGGACTCGCCGGCCGGATGCACGTGGTGCGGCCGGGGGACACGCTGACCGGCATCGCCCGCGCCCGCGGGGTCGCGGGCGGCTGGCGCGCCCTGTACGAGGCCAACCGCGCCCGCATCGGCCCCCGCGCGGGCGCACTCCGGGTCGGCACGATGCTGCACCTCCCGCCCCGGCCCCCGGCACCCCCGCCAGCTGCCCCGGCGGCCCCGGCGCCTATCCCTGCCCCGGCGACGCCGGCGCCTACCCCTGCCCCGGCGACGCCGGCGCCTACCCCTGCCCCGGCGACGCCGGCCACATCCAGCCGGGCAGACGCCTGACCCCAGCCGCCCCGGGCGCGGGCTGCGCGACTCCGGCTCCGCCGGTGCCCGCTCAATCGCCGCTCGGGCTTGAAGCGCGGCCCGGCTCCGCCAGGCACCCAGGGCTCCGCCCGGCCCCGCTCAATCGCCGCTCGGGCTGGAGGGTGCGGCCCGGCTGCGCCGTGTGGCCCGGGGGCTTCGCCCTGACCCGCTCTTGGTGGGGCTCCCAGGGGAGTGCCTTGCGGGCCGGTTCCGGGGTGGGCGTCTCCAGCCCCTCCGGCGTTTGAGGAGCGGGGTATGGGGCGGAGCCCCGTGTGTTCGGGCGAAGCATTGGCTGCGCGGCTCTGGCTCCGCCGGGGCCCGCTCAATCGCCGCTCGGGCTTGAAGTGCGGCCGGGGTCCGCCGGGTACCCGGGGCTTCGCCCGGGCCCGCTCAAACGCCGCTCGGGCTCGGTGGGGCCCGGGGGTGGGGCCCTGCGGGTCGGTGCCGGGCGGGGAATCCAGCCCCTCCGGCGTTTGAGGAGCGGGGTTCGGGGCGGAGCCCCGGGTGGCCCCGCGGTGTCGGGGTCCGCTCAGGCGGCGGCCATACAGGTGGGGTCGCCCGGTGCCCGGGGCGGCTGCTTGAGGTGGGCGCGGGGGCCGCTCAGTGTGGGAGGCCAGCGGGCCGCGCGGCCCGGACGGACGACGGACGGCGGTGAGCCACATGGGCTTCGGCGGACGAGGCGGAACCCGACGCAGGGCGGCGGCCGCCGTGCTGCTCCTGGGCCTGGCGGCCGCCGGATGTTCCTCCGACGGCGGCAGCGGCAGCAGCGGCGGCGGCGGCAGCCACACCGCCTCGGCGCCCGCCGTCGGACCCGACGACCCCGCGGCCGCCCGAGCGGAGATCGAGAAGAACTGGGCGGCCTTCTTCGACACCGACGTGCCGGCCGCGCAGAAGACCCGGCTCGTCGAGAACGGCACCGCACTCGCCCCGCTGCTCGCGTCGGTCGGCTCCGACCCCAAGGTGTCCGGGGCGGAGGCGGAGGTCACCGGCGTGGCGTTCAGCTCGCCCACCGAGGCGCAGGTGACCTACGAGCTGACCGTCCACGGGCTTCCGGTGGTCTCCGACGCCAAGGGCACCGCCGTGCTCCGTGACGACGTCTGGAAGGTGTCCGCCAAGACCCTCTGCTCCCTGGTGAAGATGGCCGGGACCACCGCCCCCGGCTGCTGACCCCCGCTCACCCCGCCCGCCCCCCGCCGCCCGCGCGGCATGCGGCAGACTCTGGGCATGCTGGACACCTCCGCGCGCCTGCTCCGCCTGCTCTCGCTGCTCCAGGCGCGCCGCGAATGGACCGGCGCCGACCTGGCCGAGCGCCTCGGCGTCACTCCCCGTACGGTCCGGCGGGACGTCGACCGGCTGCGGGAGCTCGGATACCCCGTGCACGCCAGCCCCGGCACGGGCGGCGGCTACCGGCTCGGCGCCGGCGCCGAGCTGCCCCCGCTGCTGCTGGACGACGAGGAGGCGGTGGCGGTCGCCGTGGGGCTGCGCACCGCCGCCGGCAACGGGGTGGAGGGCATCGGCGAGGCCTCCGTGCGGGCGCTCGCCAAGCTGGAGCAGGTTCTGCCGGGCCGGCTGCGGCGCCGGGTGGGCGCCCTCAACGAGTTCACCGTGTCCATGTTGCGCGGACCGCAGAGCTCCACCGTCGACCCCTCGGTGCTGACCGAACTCGCGGCGGTCTGCCGCGACGGCGAGCGCCTCCGGTTCGCCTACCTCGACCACGACGGCGTGGCCACCCGCCGGACCGTGGAGCCGCACCGCCTGGTGTGCAGCGAGCGGCGCTGGTACCTGGTGGCCTGGGACGTGGACCGGGCGGACTGGCGGACCTTCCGGGCCGACCGGATCGAGCCGAGGCCCCCGCACGGGCCGCGGTTCGACCCGCGCACCCCGCCCGCCGGCGACCTCGCCGCCTACGTGGCCGAGGGCGTCTCGCAGCGGGTGTACGCCGCCCGGGCCGTGGTGCGGCTGCACGTGTCAGCGGAGGAGGCCGGGCAGGCGGTGTCGCCCGCCGCCGGGGTGCTGGAACCGGTCGACGGGGCCTCGTGCCTGCTGCGCACCGGCGCGGCCAGCCTGGACGTGCTGCTGGTGCACGTCCTGCTGCTCGGCTTCGAGTTCGAGGTGCTGGAGCCGCCCGAGCTGGCCGACCGGGTCAGGGATGCCCGGGATCGGCTGACTCGGGCAGCTCTCCGGTCTGCGGGTCCACGCGCCGGAACTGGGCCAGCGCGTACTGGGGATGGTGCAGGTCGAACGCCGGGGACTCCGAACGGATCCGCGGCAGCTCGGTGAAGTTGTGCCGGGGCGGGGGACAGGAGGTCGCCCACTCCAGGGAGCGCCCGAACCCCCAGGGGTCGTCCACCGTGACCCGTCGGCCGTCCCGGTGGGTGGTCCACACGTTGTAGAGGAACGGCAGCGTGGACAGGCCCAGCAGGAAGGCTCCGACGGAGGAGACCGTGTTGAGCGCGGTGAAGCCGTCGGCGGCCAGGTAGTCCGCGTACCTGCGGGGCATGCCCTCGGCACCCAGCCAGTGCTGCACCAGGAAGGTGGTGTGGAAGCCGATGAAGAGGGTCCAGAAGTGGATCCGGCCGAGCCGCTCGTCGAGCAGCTTCCCGGTGAACTTGGGCCACCAGAAGTAGAAGCCCGCGAAGGTCGCGAAGACCACCGTCCCGAACACCGTGTAGTGGAAGTGCGCCACCACGAAGTACGAGTCGGTGACCTGGAAGTCCATCGGCGGCGAGGCCAGGATCACCCCGGTGAGCCCGCCGAACAGGAAGCTGACCAGGAAGCCGATCGACCACAGCATCGGCGTCTCGAAGGACAGGGAGCCCTTCATCATGGTCCCGGTCCAGTTGAAGAACTTCACCCCGGTGGGCACCGCGATCAGGAAGGACAGCAGGGAGAAGAACGGCAGCAGGACGGCTCCGGTGGCGAACATGTGGTGCGCCCACACCACCACCGACAGGCCGGTGATGGTGATGGTCGCGCTGACCAGGGTGACGTAACCGAAGATCGGCTTGCGGGAGAACACCGGCAGGATCTCGGTGACGATCCCGAAGAACGGCAGCGCGATGATGTAGACCTCGGGATGGCCGAAGAACCAGAACAGGTGCTGCCACAGCAGGGCCCCGCCCCACTGGGGCTGGAAGACCACCGACCCGAACCGGCGGTCGGACTCCAGCACCAGCAGGGCCGCGGCGAGCACCGGGAACGCGAACAGCACCAGGACCGACGTGAGGAGCACGTTCCAGGTGAAGACCGGCATCCGGAACATGGTCATGCCGGGGGCCCGCATCCCGATGATGGTGACGGCGAAGTTGACCGACCCCAGGATGGTGCCGAAGCCCGACAGGGCCAGACCCATGATCCACATGTCGGCACCGATGCCGGGGGACCGGTCCAGGCTGTTCAGCGGGGCGTAGGCGGTCCAGCCGAAGTTCGCCGGGCCGGTCGGGGTGATCAGCGAGAACAGCACGATCAGCCCGCCGAAGAGGAACAGCCAGTACGACAGCATGTTCAGCCGCGGGAACGCGACGTCCGGCGCGCCGATCTGGAGCGGCATGATCTCGTTGGCGAACCCGGCGAAGGTCGGGGTTGCGAAGAGCAGCAGCATGATCGTGCCGTGCACGGTGAAGGCCTGGTTGAACTGGTTGTTGGTCACCAGCTGCAGGCCGGGCCGGGCCAGCTCGGCCCGCATGACCAGGGCCAGCACCCCGGCCACGAGGAAGAACAGGAACGACGTGACCAGGTAGAGGTGGCCGATCTTCTTGTGGTCGGTGGTGGTCAGCCAGTCGACGAGGACCCGCCCGCGGTGCGCCATCGATGGTCTCCTCACTGGGGCGGCATCGGACACGGGTCACGATGCTCCCAGCCGGGCCGCGGCAACCGGCAGCGGACGCGCCAGAGGAGGCGCGGGTGGAGAAGAAGTGATGGTTTCGTGGACGAGGGCGGTGGTCCGGACCATGGAGTGCGGACGGCCCCCGGACCGGTCTTCCGGAGGCGGACGGAGCCAATTCCGGGGCGGAATTCCGGCCCCTCCGCGGAGAATTGGCAAGAGGGTTTGCGCCGGGCGTGTCGCGCCCCGCAAAACGCCGGACCGGGCCGCGAATCCGTCGGTTCGGGTGAAGGGTGCCGGTGAAACAGTTGTCGACATTCCGTGACCCAAGCGTGACCCGCCACGGCTGAAGTCGTGGGCGCCGGGCTGACGCGGCGGCGCCGGCGCGGGGGCCCGGTGGTGCGTACCGGCCCCCGCGCGACGGGTGGTTCAGCCCCCGGCGACCGGCCGGGCGGAGGGGGTGCGGGCGGCCCGCTCGGCGTGCGCCGGCCGCCGGCCGCCGTGGGGTCCCACCGGGGCGCGCTCGGAGCGGATGACGTGCGGCCGGGTCGTCAGGTGCACCACCGCGGTCCGCGGCGCCGCGGGCCGTACGGCCGCACGGGCGCCCACCGGCACCGGAGCCGGGGACGGCGCGGGTGCGGTGGCCCGGCCGGCCGGACGGCGGAGCGCCTGCTCGCGCACCTCGAAGATCCAGGCCTCGGCGCGGGCGATCAGCGGCTCGAACCAGGGCAGGGCCAGCAGGATCAGCAGGCCCGCGGCCCAGCCGAGCAGCACGTCGCTGACCCAGTGGGTGCCGAGGTAGACGGTGGTGGCGCCGACGCTCAGGGCGACGACGGCGGAGAGTACCGAAAGGTTCCGCCGGGTGCGCACGGTGGAGGCCAGGTAGGCCAGGATTCCCCAGGTCACGACGGCGTTGGCGGTGTGGCCCGAAGGAAATATATCCCCGCCGGCGAAGAGCTCGGCGGAACCGATCCGGGTGGCGTAGTGCGGACCGAGCCGCCCCAGACCGAGCTTCACCGAGCCGACCGTGACGTTCAGCAGCAGCAGTGCGACGCCCAGGGTGAGCAGCGGGCGGATGGTGTGCTGCCGCCAGGAGCGCCAGCCCAGCCAGGCGGCGACCATGACCGCCGTGGGCCCGCGCTGGCCCAGCACGACGAGGTAGTCGAGGAAGGCGTGCAGCTCCGGCCACTGCTCGTAGGGCCGCCAGAACATGACCTGCCAGTCCAGCCGGACCAGCCAGGAAGTGGTCAGGACGGCGACGACAATCGCCAGATAGAACGCGAGGGTTGACGCGAAGAGCACCGCACGGTGCCGGCTCATCTGCGGCGTTTGCAGATGAGCCGGTCGTTCGGGTTCACGGTCGAGGCGGGCGAAGAGCCGCTCCAGACGGGTGAATGATTGGTCGGTACGCACTCAATCGACGTTACCGCGCGCGCGTGGTCGACCCGGACCTATGGCGCCGTTTGTGATGACCATGTGATGTGGAGCAGGTCTCACTCCGGCCTTTATTCCCGGGAAATCCAGCAATTCTCCAAAGGGCTTACCCGGCTTTTATGTCGAGGCGTCAATTCCGCATCGGCAAAAGAATGGAATTGACGCTTCCGCTAAGGCGGACCGGAACCGTTCAGCCAGAACGCGCCGTACACCGCCGCCACCACGGCCGCCGCCCCGAGCGCAGCCGCCGCCCGCCCCCGCCGCCACCGGGCCAGCCCCGCAGCCACCGGGAACACCAGGGGGAACGCCGGCAGCAACAGCCGCGGCTTCGACCCGAAGTACCCCGACGCGCACAGCGCCAGCGCCACCACGATCCCGCAGTACACCAGCAGCGGCACGGGCTGCCGCTGCCGCACGCACGACGCGTACAGCCACAGCACCAGCAGCACCCCCGCCACCAGACCCACCCCCGCAGGCCACGCCGACGACCCCAGCCGGGCCCCGACGAACCGCGCGAAGGCCAGCCCCCCGTCGAAACCGTTCCCCCAGCCGGCCTGCACCTCCAGATAGCCGAGCACTCCCCGGCCGGTCCACGCCCCCACCCACAGCACGTACGCCGCCGCCCCCGCCGGAGCGAGCAGCACCCCCACCGCCGTACGCCACGACGCCCGGCCGGCACGCCAGGCCATGGCCGCCGCCACCCACACCCCGGCCACCACCGCCGCACCGACCGGGCGGGTCAGCCCCGCCCCGGCGGCGAGCAGCCCGGCCGTGATCCAGTGGCCGCGCAGCGCCCCGTACAGCGCCCACGCCGCCAGGGCCGTGAACAGGGACTCGCTGTACGCCATCGACTGCACGATCCCCACCGGCAGCGCCGCCCAGGCCGCCGCCGCACACACCCCGGCCCGCGGCCCGTACAGCCGGTCGGCGACCGCGAAGATCCCCCAGGCCGCCGCGAGCCCCGCCACCGCCGACACCACCAGCCCGGCCGACCCGTACGACGACCCCGTCACGGCGGACACCAGCCGCTCCAGCCAGGGCAGCAACGGGAAGAACGCGAGGTTCGAGTGGACGTCGCCGTCCGGCAGGGTGATCGCGTACCCGTAACCCTCGGCGGCGATCCGCGCGTACCAGAGGGAGTCCCAGCGGGCCGACAACAGCTGGTGCGGACTGCTGCCGGCGACCGCCCCCCACACCCCGAGCACGGTCAGCACCAGCAGGCGGACCGCCGCGAAGGCGAGCAGGGCGGGCGCGGCCCGGCGAACGGCAAGATCTTTCACGGGCATGATTATCGGTGGTGTCCGACAGGGGCCCACGGGAAGGAACCACGGACCGTGACCCCGCGTGCACGAGGGGGAGGTGCGAGTGGCGCACGCCACACCCCGGCCGCCGCCGGGGTGAGAGCTTGACCACGTGCCGCCTGACCGAACTCGCGTACGCTGGCCGTTCACTCGCGTGTCGATGCCGGACCCCGTAAACCCAAGCCGCTCACCCGCGGCACGTCACAACGCTGGTCCACCGAACGCGAGGGATCACTGGGAGGTACATGCATGTCCGGACCGAAGTCCTGGCAGCGGCTCACCGCGGTCGCGGGCGGAGCCAATCGCTGGGTGGTCCTGGCCGTCCTGTGCGTCAGCCTGGTCCTCGTCGCCCTCGACGCGACCATCCTGCACGTCGCCGTCCCCTCCGTCACCGAGGACCTGCGCCCCGGCTCCATCGAACTCCTCTGGGTCGTGGACGCCTACCCGCTGGTCTGCGCCTCGCTGCTGATCCTCTTCGGCACGCTGGGCGACCGGGTCGGACGGCGCCGGATCCTGCTCCTGGGCTACGGGCTCTTCGGCGTGGCCTCGGCCATCGCCGCACTGGCCGACAACGCGCAGGTCCTGATCGCCGCGCGGGCCCTGCTGGGCGTCGGCGGCGCGATGATCATGCCGGCCACGCTGTCGATCCTCCGCCAGGTCTTCCCCGACCGGAAGGAACGCGCCCTGGCCATCGGCATCTGGACCGCGGTCGCCGCCATCGGCGCGGCCAGCGGGCCGGTGCTCGGCGGCTTCCTGGTGCAGCACTTCTGGTGGGGCTCGGTCTTCCTCATCAACATCCCGCTGATGGTGCTGATCCTCCCGCTCGGGCGGTGGCTGCTGCCGGAGTCGCGGGGAGCGGCGGACGGCCCCTGGGACGTGGTCGGCGCGCTGATGGCCGCGGCGGGTGTGCTCGGCGTGGTGCTCGGCGTGAAGCGGGCCGGGGCCGACCAGAGCTTCCTCGACCCGCGGGCGTTCGTACCGCTGCTGCTGGGCGCGGTCCTGCTCGTCCTCTTCGTCCGCAGACAGAAGCGGCGGGAGCACCCGCTGATCGACATGCGGATGTTCTCCCGGGTCACCTTCACCACCTCGGTGGGCTGCATCGTGCTCGCCATGCTGGCGCTCGTCGGCCTGGAGCTCATCGCCGTCCAGTACCTCCAGCTGGTGCTCCACCTGTCCCCGCTGGAGACCGGGCTGCGGCTGCTGCCGCTGACCTTCGCGGCGATGGCCGCGGGCGGCACCGGGTCGTACACCCTGCACCGGATCGGGCCGCGGGCCATGGTCTCGCTGGGCTTCGCGCTGACCGCCTTCGCCGTGCTGCTGCTGACCCTCATGGGCCAGCACGACCGGCCGCTGCTGCTCACCCTGGGCTTCGTGCTGCTCGGCTTCGGCCTCCAGACGACGCTGTTCGCGGCGTACGAGTCCATGCTGAGCGAGGCCCCGGCGGAGGCGGCGGGCGGCGCGGCGGCGATCGGCGAGACCTCGTACCAGCTGGGCGCGGGCATGGGCATCGCGCTGCTCGGCAGCGTCATGAACGCGGCGTACGCGCCGGGGCTGGCGGACGTGCCGGGCGTCTCCGCCGAGGACTCCGCGGGTGCGGTGAACTCGCTCGGCGAGGCCTACCAGATCGCGGCGGCGCTCGGCGGCCCGGCGGGGGAGGCCCTTGAGACCGCCGCGCGCGTCTCCTTCGTCCACGGGCTGCACGTGACCCTGCTGGTCAGCGCGGGACTGCTGCTGACGGGGGCGGTGATGGCGCTGAAGCTGCCGCGGGCGATGGAGTGCGCGGATCCGGCGGCGCCGGCCGTGGAGGGGGGCGCGGTCCGCATCCCGGCCCAGCCCACGAAGGACCGCGACCCGGCCCACCACCCCGCCTGACGCCGGCCCCGGCCCGGCCCGCCCCGCGCCCCGCGGGGCCCTGCGGGCCGGGCCGGGTGCGGCACTCCAGCCGCTGGCCGCGCGGCTCGGCTCCGCCGGGTCCCGCTCGATCGCCGCTCGGGCTTGAGGTGTGGCCCGGCTGCGCCAGGTGTCCCGGGGGCTTCGACCGGGCACGGTCAATCGTCGCTCGGGGCCGGTCGGGGTTGAGGTGCGGGCCGGTGGGGGTTAGCGTCGGCGCGGAAAACTCGCAGTGCAAGGTTCCGCACAACCCCGCACCCCGCCGGAGGCGCCACCGTGTTCGTGCCCACCGATCCGCTCGGTCTCGACGAGCTGCTCACCCCCGAGGACCTCGCCATCCGCGACAGCGTGCGCGGCTGGGCCGCGGACCGGGTGCTGCCGCACGTCGCCGACTGGTACGAGAAGGGCGAGCTGCCCGGGATCCGCGAGCTGGCGCGCGAGCTCGGCGCGCTCGGGGCGCTGGGCATGTCACTGGAGGGCTACGGCTGCGCCGGCGCCACCGCCGTGCAGTACGGCCTGGCCTGCCTGGAGCTGGAGGCCGCGGACTCCGGCATCCGTTCCCTGGTCTCCGTCCAGGGGTCGCTCGCCATGTACGCCATCCACCGCTACGGCTCCGAGGAGCAGAAGCAGCAGTGGCTGCCGGGCATGGCCGCCGGCGAGTACATCGGCTGCTTCGGCCTCACCGAGCCCGACGTCGGCTCCGACCCCGCCGCCATGCGCACCCACGCCAAGCGCGACGGCACCGACTGGGTGCTGAACGGCCGCAAGATGTGGATCACCAACGGCTCCGTCGCCGCGGTCGCCGTCGTCTGGGCGCAGACCGAAGACGGGATCCGCGGGTTCGCCGTCCCCACCGACACGCCTGGCTTCTCAGCCCCGGAGATCAAGCACAAGTGGTCCCTGCGGGCCAGCGTCACCAGCGAGCTCGTGATGGACGACGTACGGCTGCCCGCCGACGCCGTGCTCGCCGGGGTCAGCGGACTCAAGGGGCCGCTGAGCTGTCTCAGCCACGCCCGGTACGGCATCGTGTGGGGATCGATGGGCGCCGCCCGCGCCTCCTTCGAGGCCGCGCTCGACTACGCGAAGACCCGCGAACAGTTCGGCCGCCCGATCGGCGGCTTCCAGCTCACCCAGGCCAAGCTCGCCGACATGGCGCTGGAGCTGCACAAGGGGATCCTGCTCGCCCACCACCTGGGCCGCCGGATGGACGCCGGGACGCTCCGCCCGGAGCAGATCAGCTTCGGCAAGCTCAACAACGTCCGCGAGGCCATCGAGATCTGCCGCACGGCACGCACCGTCCTCGGCGCCAACGGGATCAGCCTCGAGTACCCCGTCATGCGGCACGCAACCAACCTCGAATCGGTCCTCACCTACGAAGGAACCGTCGAGATGCACCAGTTGGTACTGGGCAAGGCACTCACCGGGCTCGACGCCTTCCGGTGAGCACCCCGCTCAGCTCTGGTTGAAGAAGCCGTCGGCGGCCCGGCCGCCCTCCCCGCTGACGATCTGCGTGTCGGCCGGGGTCAGCAGGAAGACCCTGGTCGCCACGCGCTCGATCGAGCCGCGCAGCCCGAAGGTCAGGCCGGCCGCGAAGTCGACCACGCGCTTCGCGTCGGCCGGGTCCATCGAGGAGAGGTTCACGATCACGGGGACGCCCTCGCGGAACAGCTCGCCGATGCCGCGGGCGTCGCGGAAGCCGTCCGGGGTGACGGTGGCGATGCGCCGTCCCTGCTCGACGGCCGAGTCGGAGACCACCCTGACCCGGGGGTCGGTGACCCACTGGTCGCCGCCGTGCGCACCGTGCGGGGTCTCCGCGTACTCGTCGTCGTAGTAGCGTTCGTCGTCGCTGTCCTCTACGAGGCCCAGCCAGGCACTCGCCTTGCGCACCGAACCCATGGACGCCTCCTTTCACCGCGGCTGTCGTCTGTCGTCTTCATCTCCGCAATCCCTATGGTCGTCCATGATGCTGACAACGCGCCAAGTGGATAGCCGCCGCGCAGGGCTTTCGTGACGGTACTGGTGCAGAACATCCGGTGCACGCTCAAGGTTCTCGGGAGCTACCACTGCTGACTGAGTGAAAATACGACCACTGCCTCCGTCCGGGTGACCGCAGCCGACGCACGGGTGAAGGCACTGGCTGGATACGATGCCCAGCAAGCACGCGCTCGACACACGGGGGACCCCAGATTGTTCGGCATCGTCAGACCCTGCACGCACCGGCTCGGCGAGCGGTTCAAGGCGGAGTGGATGGCCCATCTCTGCGGGCTGTGCCTGGCACTTAGGGGCGAGCGCGGACAGGCGTCCCGGATCGTCACCAACTACGACGGGCTGCTCGTATCCGTTCTGACGGAGGCTCAGTCCGGGGCGTCCGCAGGGGGCCGCCGCACCGCCGGCCCCTGCCCGCTGCGCGGCATGCGGACCGCCTCGGTGGCCGACGGTGAGGGTGCCCGGCTCGCGGCCGCCGTGTCGCTGGTCCTGGCCTCGGCGAAGGTCCGGGACCACGTCGCCGACCGGGACGGGCTGTTGGCCCGCGCCCCGATCGCGGCCGCCGCCCGCCGGGTCGCCAGGGGCTGGGACCGGGCCGGGGCCCGGACCGGGGCCGCGCTCGGCTTCGACACGGCCGTACTGGTCGAGGCGGTGGACCGGCAGCCGGGTGTCGAGGCCCTGGCCGGGCCCGGCACGCCGGTGCTCGCCGTGACCGAGCCCACCGAGACCGCCACCGCGGCCGCCTTCGCGCATACCGCGATCCTGGCGGGACGGCCAGGCAACGCCCCCTCGCTGGCCGAGGCCGGACGGTACTTCGGGCGGCTCGCGCACCTGCTGGACGCCGTCGAGGACCTCGGGGCGGACCGTGCCGCGGGCGCCTGGAACCCCCTCGACGCCACAGGCACCCCGCTCGCGGAGGCCCGGCGGCTCTGCGACGACGCCCTGCACGGCATACGCCTGGCACTGCGCGAGACCGAGTTCGCGGACGGAGGTCTCGCCCACCGGCTGCTGGTGCACGAGCTGCGGGCCTCGGTCGACCGGGCCTTCGGCACCAGCTCCTGCGGGCACGCGGGGACCGCCTCCGCGGCCGGACCCGGCCCGTACGGCGGCCAGGGTCCGTACGGCGGCCAGGGACCGTACGGTGGCCAAGGCCCGTACGGCGGTCAGGGCCCGTACGGTCGGAACCCCTACGGCGGGGGATCGCCCGGTGTGCCCGGCGGGCCGGGCGGACCCGGGATGCCGCCGCCCCCCGGCCCCGGCGGCTTCGGCGCGCCGCAGCCGCAGCGCCCGCAGCGCCGCGGCTTCTGGGCCGGCTGCGCGGTGGCCGTCGGCCTCTTCTGCACCTGCCAGATCTGCTGCGCCAAGGAGTACGAGGGGCCCTGGTCGCGGAAGAAGCGCGAGGGCTGCTGCCGCGACTGCGACGGGTGCGACGGCTGCGACTGCTGCTGCTGCCCCTGCGACGGCTGCTGAGGGACCCTCAGCTCCACACCGCCGGACGGCGTAGACCGAGGTGCCCGCCCCCGGCGGTGTGGAAGGGTGACCGGCATGAGCGATGACGCGGCCGCCGCCCGGCAGGAGCGGCACGGGCACGGGCCGGACACGGCGGTCGCCCCGTACGCCCCGCACACCGCCGCACCCGCCGGCTACCCGGAAGGTCGAATTCCGGCCGTCCGGGGGCGAGGGCGCGAGCGCGCGAGGACACGGGTGCCGAGGCCGGCCGGCCCCCCGGCCGGCCCTTCCGCGAGCGCCGCCGCCGCGGGTCCGCACGGCCGCCACGGCCCCCCCGTCCGCTTTCTCCAGCCACGATTTCCGGCCGCCGACGGCACCGCCGGGGCCGGTCCGAACCGGGGCCCCGCTGCCGCCCCGCACCCTCTGCGACCACTCCGTCCGCCCGTGCCCACCCCCCGGCGGAACCCCGCTCCTCGCGGTGCCCGCCCGTGAGCGGCGGCTGAATCCAGCCCTTGCCGACGGCTGACCAAGGACACGAGACTCCCGAGCAGCGCTTGTCAGGGGCACGGCCAAAATCCGGTACCCACGGGTCCGGTCGCGGTACCTGACTGCGCCTCACCACATGTCCGGACGACCCCCACACCCATCCGGGAGGACGACAAGTGAGGAAGAAGCGCATCACCCCCACCCGCCTGGCCGCGCTAGCCGCCGGCATGGCCGCCGTAGCCGCGCTCGCGGTACCCGCGACGGCCAGCGCCGACGACCAGGGCGGACAGGACGGCGGCTACAGCGCCGACCGGCTGGCCGCGGCCGACGCCGCGGTCCTGCGGGCCGACGTCGCCGGTACCGCCTGGCACACCGACACCGCCACCGGCACCCTGGTGGTGACGGCGGACTCCACGGTGTCGGCCGCCGACATCGCCAAGATCAAGCGCGCGGCAGGCCGGGACGCGGGGGCCCTGCGGATCGAGCGCACCCCGGGCAAGCTCACCAAGCTGCTCTCCGGCGGCGACGCCATCTACGCCAGCAGCTGGCGCTGCTCGGCCGGGTTCAACGTCCGCAAGGGCACCACGTACTACGTGCTCACCGCCGGCCACTGCACCGACGGCGCGGGCACCTGGTACACCAACTCGGCCCGCACCACGGCGATCGGACCGACGGTCGGTTCCAGCTTCCCGGGCAACGACTACGGCCTGGTGCGCTACAGCAACACCGCGCTGTCCCACCCGGGCGGCGTCGGCAACCAGGACATCAGCAGCGCCATCGACGCGACGGTGAACCTGGCCGTCACCCGGCGCGGCTCGACCACCGGTATCCACAGCGGCCGGGTCACCGGCCTCAACGCCACCGTGAACTACGGCGGCGGGGACATCGTCTACGGCATGATCCGCACGAACGTGTGCGCCGAGCCCGGTGACAGCGGCGGCCCGCTGTACTCCGGCACCCGCGCGGTCGGCCTCACCTCCGGCGGCAGCGGCAACTGCAGCACCGGCGGGACGACGTTCTTCCAGCCGGTCAAGGAGGCGCTGGCCGCCTACGGGGTGAGCGTCTACTGATCCCCGCGCGCCCGTTCGGACCCCTGGACGTCCTCCCCGGTTCTGGGAGGATGTCCAGGGCGTCCACGGGGGGAAACGGGATATGAAGCGCATCGGAGTGACCGGGCACCGGTCCATCCCGGACGAGGTGCTCGGTCACGTCCGGGACGGGCTGCGGTCCGTGCTCGAGGGGCACGAGGGGCCCCTGGAGGCGCTGTCCAGCCTGGCGGACGGGGCCGACCAGATCTTCGCCGACATCGCCCTGGAATGCGGCGCCGACCTCGTCGCGGTGATCCCGAGCGAGGACTACGAGGACGCGTTCGAGGACGAGGCCTCGCTGGCCCGCTACCGCCGGCTCAGGGGGCGGGCGGCCCAGGAGGTCCGAATGGACTTCGCCCATTCGACCGACGAGGCCTACTACGCGGCCGGTACCTGGATCGCGGACTCCTGCGACCGGCTGGTGGCCGTCTGGGACGGCCTGCCGGCCCGCGGACTGGGCGGTACCGGCGACATCGTGGCCTACGCGCGGGAGCTCGGGAAGCCGGTCACCGTGATCTGGCGCGAGGGTGTCCCGCGCGACTGAAGCATTTCTGAGCTGTCGTCAACTGCTGTGCCGCGCCAGCCAGTCGGTGTGCTGCGGCGAGACGTACCGCTCGGTCTCGTAGACCGCCGAGGGCCAGTGCCCCTCGGTGATGGTCGTCTGCATGACCACCATCATCGCGGCGAGGTCCTGCTCGACCAGCGTGTGCGCCTCTATCAGCGGATGGTGCCTGCGCACCTCGTTCCAGGCGATGCCGGCCGCGGCGGCGGCGCTCAGCAGCCCGCTGACGCGGACCGCGGGCCCCGCGCCGAAGGCGCCGACCAGGGCGAACAGCAGACCCAGGCAGGTCAGCAGCACGATGCTCCACGACCACAGGGCGGTGGCCCGGCGGGACGCCTCGGTGCGCCGGCGGTACCAGTTGCGCTGCTCGATCAGCCGGTCCCGTACGTACGTCTCGCGGCGGACCTGGTAGTCCAGGTCCCGCAACCGCCTCATGGCGCCGGTGATCTCACCGTCCCGCGGCACCAGACCGAGCTCGCGCGGATCCTCCCAGCCCATCTTCCGCAGCTCCGCCAGACCCGCCTCCAGCCGTGTGCGGTAGGCCAGTTCGGGATCCTCGGCGTCCGAGCCGAAGGGCAGCCCGTGCACGGCGTACCGCCAGGACAGCGACTTGATGAACTCCGCGGCACTTCTGTTGAGCTGCCACTGCGGGCGGGCGCGCCTCCGGGTCGCCCGGGCACCCACCGCGAGCACCCCCGCGTACGCCGACACCCCGACCAGGCCGAAGAGTTCGAGCGACCCGATCCGGGGAGTGGAGGGCAGGGCCGCGGCGGTCGCGGCCACGACGAGAAACAGCAGCTGGGCGCGGGTGGCCCGGGTGGACTCCCGCTGGCGCGAGACGGCCGCCCGGTCGGTGTGGTGGAAGAGAGCCGGAAGGTCCTCGTTCCGAAAAGTCACGCTGTTCGGCGGTCCGGAGAAATCCTTCACAGCGACCCCCCTAGTCGGCTGCTCTGGTGCTCACTCTTTCGATAGAACGCTTGACCTGGCCTCATGTCTCGGTTGCCAAGAGGGCGTGGAAGAGTAAAGTCCACGCTGACACTAGCGCGTCGCTGTTGTCATTTCCATGCCCATTCCATATGGCCCTCCCATAGGACGGAACCGTGAAGACTTCCGCAACCCCCCCGACCGGCGCGAAGACCCGTCGGGTCCCGCTCGCCGAGATCGACGCCCGCAGCGCTTCCGCGACAGCCGCGCTCGGCCGGGTACTCCCGTCGGAATCCACTCGTCCCGTCCAGGCCCCCACCTTCAACTCCGCGCTCTGAAAGGCCTGTCCGGAGCTCTAGACTGGTGGAATGACCGGTGTGATCGCTTTTCGCGAGATCGTCCTGAAAGTTCACAGCAGATGCGATCTTGCTTGTGATCACTGCTATGTCTACGAGCACGCGGACCAGAGCTGGCGAGCCCGGCCCAGAGTGATCTCCCCGGAGGTCGTTTCCCGGACCGCGTCTCGGCTCGCCGAACATGCCCGTGACCATGCCCTCCCCTCCGTCACGGTGATCCTCCATGGAGGGGAACCCCTGCTGGCCGGACCCGACAGACTCCGGCTGGTCTGCGAGGAGTTCACCCGCGCCCTCGCCGGAACCGCGGCACTCGACCTGCGGATCCACACCAACGGACTCCGGCTCGACACGCGTTGCCTCGACCTCTTCGACGAGTACGGCGTACGCGTCGGCGTCTCCCTCGACGGGGACCGCGCAGCCAACGACCGGCACCGCCGCTTCGCCGACGGCCGCACCAGCCACCCCCTGGTCCTCAAGGCCCTCGAACTGCTCCGCTCGGAGCGCTACCGCCACCTCTACCAGGGGCTGCTCTGCACCGTGGACGTGGCCAACGACCCCGTCGCCGTCCTCGACGCCCTGGTCGCGCTGGAACCCCCACGCGTGGACTTCCTCCTCCCGCACGCCACCTGGGAGGCGCCCCCGCCCCGCCCCGACGGCGCCCCCGACGCCTACGCCCGCTGGCTGCTGCGCGTCTTCGACCACTGGGAACGCCTGGGCCGCCCGGCACCCGTACGGATCTTCGAATCCCTGCTCAGCACCCTCGCCGGCGGACCCTCCCTCACCGAGTCCCTGGGCCTGGCCCCCACCGACCTCGTGGTCGTCGAGACCGACGGCACCCTGGAACAGGTCGACTCCCTCAAGACCGCCTACGAGGGCGCCCCGGCCACCGGCTTCGACGTCTTCGACCACTCCCTCGACCAGGTGGCCGCCCACCCCGGGGTCCGCGCCCGGCAGCTCGGCCTGGCCGGCGTCAGCGCCGAATGCCGCCGCTGCCCCGTCGTACGCTCGTGCGGCGGAGGCCTCTACAGCCACCGCTACCGCACGGCCAACGGCTTCGACAACCCCTCCGTCTACTGCACCGACCTGCGCGAACTCGTCGACGGCGTGGAAGGCCGCACGGCGGCCGCCGCCGCGCCGGCGGTGGGCACCGGACCCGGCCCCCAGGCCGCCCTCGACGCCGCGCACGAGGACCTCACCCGCACCCTCCTCGCCCGGCTCCACACCGAACTCGCCGGACGCCACGAGGAGTGGGACCGGGCCTGGCAACTCGTCCTCGCCGTGGAAGGCGCGGACGGCGGCTCCGCCGCACTGGACGCCGTACTCACCCACCCCTACACCCGCGGCTGGGTCCTCGCCGCCCTGGAGACCGCCCGCGACGGCGCCTCCGGCGCCGCCGGTACCCCGGGCGGCCCCGGCTCCCCGGGCACGCCGGGCACCCCCGGCGACCGGCACCGGCCCGGCGCCCCCGAAGCCGCCCGTCGGCTCGCCGCCCTCGGCGCCGCGGCCGTCCTGCGCGGCGGCCTGCCCCTGCCCGCCGAGGTCCCCTACCGCGACGGCGAGGTCTACCTGCCCACGCTCGGACTCCTGCGCCTGGGCGACCCCGGCACCGACGGCCGGGCCGTCCTCGCCGCCACCGGCGAGGGCCACCTGGTGCGCGACGGCCGCTCCGAACACCGCTTCGGCCTCGGCGACCACGACCCCCGCTGGCAGCCCGTCCGCAGCTGGACCCCCGCCACCGGGCGGCCCCCCGTCGCCCTGGAGGACCTCGACCCCTACCGCAACTGCTTCGCCCGCCCCGCCAGGCTCCGGCTCGGCGCCGGCGAAGCCGCCGAATGGACCCGGCGGCTCGCCGCCGCCTCCGCCCTGCTGCGCCGCAGCGTCCCCGAACTGGCCGCGGCGGCCGCCGCCGGCCTCACCACCCTCACCCCACTGGCCGGCGGGCCGCGGGCCGGAGGCTGGGGCGAAGCCGGCCGGCACGGCCCCGGCGCACTCGGCGTGCCCTACGCCGCCGGCGTCAGGGAGACCGCCCTGGCGCTGCTCACCGGCTGGCGCAGGGCCCGCCTGCGGGCGCTGACCGAGATCACCGACCTGTACGCCCTCGACGGCGCCTGGAGCCACCCCTCGCCCTGGCGCCGCCGCCCCGTGCCGGTGTCCAGGCTGCTGGCCGACGTACACGAGCGGGTGGCCGTCGAGGCGTACCGGCGGGCCACCGGCAGCGGCGAGCCCGGCCAGGCCGACGCCATCCACCGCGCCCTCGACCGGCTCGCCGGAGCCGCCGAACTCACCACCGGCGGACGACGGCTCGTCGAGCAGCTGCGCTGGGAGCTCAAGGCGGCCGGGGCGTGACCGGACCGCTGGCGCGGCAGCTCCGGCAGGCCGGCGTACGCCCCGGCGGGCGGCTCCTGGTGCACGCCGGCCTCTCCGGGACGGGACTGCGCGCGGGGGAGCTGCGCGACGCCCTGCTGGAGGCCCTCGGCCCGGGCGGGACGCTGCTGGTGCCCGCCTTCACCCCGGAGAACTCCAGGACCTCCAGCGCCCACCTGGCGCGCATCCGGGGCATGGACGCCGAACAGGTCCGGGCCTACCGGGAGGCGATGCCGGCCTTCGACCCGGCGCGCACCGCCAGCCAGGGCATGGGGGTGCTCGCCGAGACGGTCCGCCGCAGCCCCGGGGCGGCGCGCAGCGCGCACCCGCAGTCCTCCTTCGCGGCGCTCGGGCGGGACGCCGGGAGGCTGTGCGCCGGTCACGCGCTCACCTGCCATCTCGGAGAGGAGTCACCGCTGGGCGCATTGTGGCGGGAGGGGCCCGGGATGGCCCAGGTACTCATGATCAATGTGGGTTTTCCGGTGTGCACCGCCTTCCATCTCGCGGAGTACCGAATTCCCGGGCCCCCCTTGCGCATGTACGCCTGTGTGGTGAACCTACCGGGGAGCGGGGGTGATCAGTGGACCGAGTACGAGGACGTCGCGCTCGACGACGGCGATTTCGACATGATCGGCAAGGAGTTCCCGGAATCCGGGGTGTCCCGGGGGTGGGTGGGCCGAGCGCGCACCACGCTTTTCTCGCTGCATGACGCAGTCGATCACGCCCTGACCTGGATGACCGAAAACAGACGCTGATTGACTGAACCATGAGGAGATGTGGCGAAGCAGCTCCGGAATGATGTTTCTTCGCTCGCATCTTCGGGACGGGGGTCATGTGCCCGCATCAGTGCAGCCGTATTTCTTCCTCAGCTACGCGCACACACCCAGATTCGGGGCCGGCGGACCCGACCCCGACATGTGGGTGGAACGGCTCTTCCGCGATCTCTCCAGCCACGTGATGGCACTGACCGACCTCCCGGCCGGATCAGACGCCGGATTCATGGACCGGGAGATACGCAGCGGCGAGGGCTGGTCCGAACGGCTCGGCGCAGCCCTCGCCACCTGCCGCGTCTTCGTCCCGCTCTTCTCGCCCCGCTACTTCGCCAGCGAGATGTGCGGCAAGGAGTGGTTCGCCTTCGCCCAACGCGCCATCGCCCAGGGCGCCGAGCGCGACGAACCGGCGAACGCCATCGTGCCCGCCCTCTGGGTGCCCGTACCGCCCTCCCAACTCCCCGGCCCGGCAGAACGGTTGCAGTTCAACCACAACACCTTCGGCGACCGCTACGTCACCGACGGCCTGTACGGGCTGATCAAACTCCGCGGCTACGCCGAGGAGTACGAGCGGGCCGTGTACGAACTGGCCAAACGCATCGTCCGCGTCGCCGAGTCGGTACGGCTGGACTCCAGTCGCCCCCTCGACTACCGGGTCGTGCCCAGCGCCTTCGGCAGCCCCGGCGGCTCGGCCCGCTCCCTCCAGGTCACCGTGGCCGCCGCCACCCGGCACGACCTCCCCGAAGGGCGCAGCCCCGAGTACTACGGGGAGACCGCGCTCGACTGGAACCCGTACCACCCCGCCTCCCGCCGTCCGGTCGCCTACGTGGCCGAGGAACTCGTCCGCAACCTCAACTACCGCACCACCGTCGCCTCCTTCGACGACGAGGCCGGCCACTTCGACAGCAAACAGCCGCCCACCCGCCCCGAGATCCTCATCGTCGACCGGTGGGCGGTCACCGACGAGCACCGGCGGCAGCGGCTGGCCGCCTTCGACCAGGAACCCAGGCCGTGGGTCAGCGTGGTCGTGCCCTGGAACCGCTACGACCACCAGAGCCGCGCCAAGGAGAACGAGCTCGTCCACACGCTCGAGGACACCATGCCCGTCAAGATGGGCCAGGGCCGGGCCGCCTGCCGGGCCGCCGCCAACGGCGTACCCAACCTGGAAGCCCTCGGCCAGATCCTGCCGCAGGTGGTCGAGGCCGCCGCCCAGCAGTACCTCAGACACGCCCAGGTCTATCCGCCGGCCGGCGGGGCCCACACCGAACGGCCCCGGCTCCTCGGACCGATGGGCATGAGCGGGCCACCGGGGCCCCCGCCACCACGAGCCCCGTTCCCGCCCGACGCCCACAGCGACACCGGCAGCGGCAGCGGCACCGGCACCGGCACCCGCACCGAAGCCACCACCGACACCGACCGGGGGGACACGGATGACAGCCAGTCGTGAAGGACGGATCGTCACCTTCTACTCGTACAAGGGCGGCACCGGCCGGACCATGGCCCTCGCCAACACCGCCTGGATCCTCGCCGCCAACGGCAAGCGGGTCCTCGCCGTCGACTGGGACCTGGAGGCCCCCGGCCTGCACCGCTTCTTCCACCCCTTCCTCGACCCCTCCACCCTCGGCGCCACCACCGGGGTCATCGACCTCATCAGCGAGTACGCCTGGGCCGCGACCCGCCCCGACCCGCGCGCCGACGACTGGCACAAGGACTACGCCCGGATCCAGCCGCACGCCGTCTCCCTCACCCCCGAGACCCTCGGCTGGGAGTTCCCCGACGGCGGCACCCTCGACTTCGTCTCGGCCGGCCGGCAGAACCGCGAGTACTCCGCCACCGTCTCCACCTTCGACTGGGACAACTTCTACGACCGCCTCGGCGGCGGCCACTTCTTCGACGCCCTGCGCGAGGACATGAAGAAGAACTACGACTACGTCCTCATCGACAGCCGCACCGGCCTCTCCGACATCGCCGACATCTGCACCGTCCACCTCCCCGACGTCCTCGTCGACTGCTTCACCCTCTCGGACCAGTCCATCGACGGCGCCGCCTCCGTAGCCCGCCAGATCGACGAACGCTTCCACGACCGCGGCATCAGGATCTACCCGGTGCCCATGCGCATCGACGAGGGCGAGAAGGAGAAGGCCGACGCCGGCCGCGCCCTGGCCCGGCTCAAGTTCGACCGCTTCCCCACCGGCCTGGCCGGCGACGAGGCCACCGCCTATTGGGGCGCCGTGGAGATCCCCTACCGCCCCTACTACGCCTACGAGGAGACCCTCGCCACCTTCGGCGACGAGGCCGGACTCACCAACTCCCTGCTCTCCGCCTTCGAACGGCTCACCTCCGTCGTCACCGGCGGCGAAGTCACCGCCATGCCCGGCATCAACGAGGAGATCCGGCTGCGCATCCGCGACGCCTTCACCCGCCGCCGCCCCGCCCTGCCCGCCGACCTCTTCCTCTCCTACGTCGCCGAGAACCGCATGTGGGCCGACTGGATCGAGTCCGTCCTCACCCGCGCCGGGTTCCGGGTGGTACCCCGCGACGTCTCCGCCGAACGCCCCTCCACCCCCGCCCCCGGCGACACCCTCGGCGGCGCCGGCTTCAGCGTCGACACCGCCGCCCGGACCGTCGTGCTGCTCTCCAGCGCCTACCTGAAGTCCGCCCGCGCCGTCGACGTCTGGGAGCGGGCCGCCGCGGAAGACCCCACCGGCGGCCGCCGCCAGCTCGTCGCCCTCAGGGTCGGCGACGTCCGCCTCTCCGCCCCCTACATCGACCGCAACCCGGTCGACCTGTTCCGCCTCGACGAGGTCCACGCCACCACCGCCCTGCTGCGCGCCGTCGACCGGCCGCTGGCCCTCGTGGACGGCACCGGCGGCACCTCCGGCCCCGGACCGCGGTTCCCCGGCACCGTCCCCAAGATCTGGAACGCGCCGCCCCGCAACCCGGGCTTCACAGGCCGCTCCATGGTGCTGGAGCGGATGCGCGACCAGCTCGGCGGCGGCATGGCCGTCGTACTGCCGCAGCCGCAGACCCTGTTCGGACTGGGCGGCGTGGGCAAGACCCAGGTCGCGCTGGAGTACGTGCACCGCTTCATGGCCGACTACGACCTGGTCTGGTGGATCTCCTCCGAGCAGACCGACGATGTCGTCGCGGGCCTCGCCGAGCTCGCCGTCAGACTCGGCGCGCAGACCGGCGAGGACATGGCCGCCGCCTCCCAGGAGGCCATCGACCTGCTCCGCCGCGGCATACCGACCGCCAGGTGGCTGCTGGTCTTCGACAACGCCGACGACCCGGAGGCCCTCAAGCGGTTCTTCCCGCCCGGCGGCCCCGGCCACGTCCTGGTGACCTCCCGCAACCAGAGCTGGTCGCAGTACGGCGACGCCCTCCCGGTGGACGTCTTCCTCCGCGAGGAGTCCATCGAACACCTCCAGCGGCGCGCCCCCGGCCTGACCAAGGACGACGCGGAACAGGTCGCCATCGCGGTCGGCGACCTCCCCCTCGCGGTCGAGCAGGCCGGCGCCTGGATCGCCGAGACCGCCACGCCCGTGTCGGCGTACCTGGAGCAACTGGCCCAGCAGGCCGCCCGCGTGCTGGCCCTCAACCAGCCGGCCGGCTACCCGGAGCCCGTCGCCGCCACCTGGAACGTCTCCATAGAACGGCTCCAGTCCCGGTCACCCGCCGCCGTGCGGCTGCTCCAGCTGTGCGCCTTCTTCGCGCCCGAGCCGATCTCGGCGACCCTGCTCTACAGCAAGGAGATGATCGAGGCGCTCAAGCCCTACGACCCCTCCCTGCAGGAGAAGCTGGTCCTGGGCCGGGTCATCCGGGAGATCGGCCGGTTCGCGCTGGCCAAGGTGGACCAGGTCAACAACAGCATCCAGGTGCACCGCCTGGTGCAGGCCGTGATCCGGGCCCAGCTGAGCGAGGAGGAGCAGCGCGAGGCCCGGCACGTCGTGCACCGCGTCCTCGCCGGTGCCCGGCCCGACGACGACGAGCCGATCGACAACCCCGAGACCTGGCCGCGCTTCAACACCATCTGGCCGCACCTGACGCCCTCCGAGGCCCGCAACTGCCACGAGCCGGAGACCCGCCGGCTGCTGATCGACCGGGTCCGCTACCTGTGGAAGCGCGGCGACCTCAGGGCCGCGTACCAGCTCGGCGAGGAACTCCGCGAGGCGTGGCGGGAACAGCTCGGCAACGACGACCTCCAGTACCTCTACCTGCGCTTCCACCTCTCCAACATCCTGCGTTCGCGCGGCCGGTTCGTGGAGTCCCGGGAACTGGACGAGGTCACCCTGGAACGCCAGCGCGCGGTGCTGGGACCCTCGCACCCGCACACGTACATGACCATGAGCGGACTCGCCAACACCCTTGCCGCACTGGGCGAGTACGGCACGGCGATGGAGCTGGCCACCGTCGCGCACGAGGGCTTCGGCCAGATCTTCCACGAGGCCCACCCGCGGACGCTGGCCGCCGCGAACAACCTGGCGCTGAACCTCCGCCTGGTGGGGCAGTACTCCCGGGCCCGGGAGATCGACCAGGAGGTGTACGACCTGCGCACCGAGGTGCTGGGGCCGGAGCACCCGTACACCCTGTCGTCCGCCCAGAACCTGGCCCGCGACCTGCGGGAGGTCGGCCGCTACGAGGACTCGGTGCAGCTGCTGAGCCGGACGTACGAGATCTACAAGCGGACGCTGGGCCGGGCCTTCCCCGGCACGCTGTCCGCGGCGAAGAACCTCGCGGTCTCGCTGCGCCGGGCGGGGCAGCTGGAGGACGCGCTGCGGCTGACCACGGCCACCCGCAACCGCTACCGGGCCAAGTACACCCTGGTCAACCCGGACCTGCTGGCCTGCGACCTGAACCTGGCGGCCGACCTGTTCGCGACCGGGGACGCGAGCGCGGCCCGGGAGGTGGCCCAGGAGGTCGTCGACGAGTACATGAAGGTGCCGGGGGAGCGGCACCCGTACACCCTGGCCGCGGTCAACAACCTCGCCGTCTTCCACTGGGGGGCGGGGGCGGCGGAGACCGCGGAGCCGATGCTGCGGCAGACCATCCGGATGATGCAGGACGTGCTGGGCGACAACCACCCGCACACCGTGTTCGCCCACCTGAACCTGGCGAACGCACGGGCCGACCTGGGCGATCCGGCGGGCGCGCTGGAACTGGAACGGGCGGCGGTCGCCCGGCTCCGGGAGGCCCTGGGGGCGCACCACCCGGAGACCCTGGCGGCGGCCTCGAACATGGCGGTCAGCCTGGACTCGCTGGGCCGCAGGGAGGAGGCCGCCCGCGTCCGCGCGGACACGGTGTACGAACTGGGCCGCCTCCTGGGCGAGGACCACGGTCTGACCCGGTACGCCCGCGACGAACGGCGGGTCCACCGCGACCTGGAGCCGCTGGCCGTGTGAGGTGCGCCCCGCGCCCGGCCGGCGCGGTGCCGTCCCCTCAGGCCGGCTGCTGTTCCTGTTCCTGTTCCTGCTGCGGGGGCACGTGCTCCCGCAGCAGCCAGGTCAGGATGTCGGGGAAGGCCCGGAACGCCGCGAAGTGGGCCGCCTCGGGGTCGAAGGCGGCGGTGGCGCCGGGGATCCGCTGGGCGAGCCAGCGGGAGTGGCCGATCGGGGAGAAGACGTCCTTCTCGCCGTGCCACAACAGGACCGGGCAGGAGATGGCGGCCAGGTCGAAGCCCCAGGGGCTGGACAGGGCCAGGACGTCGTCGATCCAGCCGTAGGCGGAGTGCCGGACGCCCTCGGCGAAGTTCCGCTCCAGCATCCGGCGCAGACCCGCGTCGGAGACGGTCATCCGGTCGTGGTCGGTCAGTTCGCGGCGCAGTTCCTCCAGCAGCCGGCCGGGGTCCTCGCGGATGCCGGCCGCGCGGGGGATGAGGCGGGCGGCGAGTCCCTCCGGGTCCACGGAGGCGGTCGTGTACTCGCGGACGTTGTGCGCGGTCATGCCGTCGAACCAGTCCAGGCCGTCCGCGTCCCAGGGGGCGAGCCCGACCAGGGCGGCCGCCCGGGTGACCCGGCCCGGGAGCAGGGCGGCGCAGGCCAGGGCGTGCGGGCCGCCGCCGGAGCGGCCGGCGACGGCGAAGGTGTCGAGCTCCAGGAAGTCGGCGATGGCGGCCACGTCCTGGACCGCGTCGGCGACGGTGCGGCCGGGGTGGCGGTCGGAGCCCCCGTAGCCGGGCCGGTCGTAGGCGATGAGCTGCATGCGGCGCTGGTAGAGGACCATGCCCCGGGGGGCCGGGCCGAGCCGGCTGCCGGGGGTGCCGTGGAGCAGGAAGACCGGCCGTCCACCGGGGTCTCCGAACCGCTCCACCATGAGCGCTCGCCCGTCTGCGGCGCGTACTCGGTTGCGCACGCGGCGCCTCCTGATGGTCGGGGGCTGGAACGTGTCACCGTGATTGTCCTCGGCGGGGGAGGCGCGTGGTAGGGCGCACTTCGCGCGCACTTCGCGCGTACTCCCTCGTGGGAGGCGGTCGGCGCCCCGGCCCCGGCAGGGCGGCGGACCGGCGGACGGGGGCCGCGGGGGTGCTGCGGCCGGGGGGCGCCGTGGCCGGAACCGGGGGGCGCCTCGCCCGGGGTCGTACGGGTCGGCGCGCTCAGCTCGGCAGGACCAGCCGGGCGGCCGCCGACCGGGCCCGTTCCAGGGCCTGCGCGCGGTCGGAGTCCCGCTGGCCCAGCACCACCCGGGTGCTCAACCCGTCGAGCAGGGCGAGGAGTTCGGAGGCGCGGGCGGTGGTGTCGGTGACGGCGAACCGGCCCTGCTCCACGCCCTTGGCGAGCAGGGTCTCCAGGTCCCGCTGCCAGCCCCCGTCGATCTCCTCCTGGGCGGCGCGCAGGTCCTCGTTGGACGGCGTACGGGCCCACAGCTCGATCCACAGGGTCCAGCGGGGGTCCCGCGGGCCGCGCGGCAGGTACAGCTCCAGGAAGAGGTCCAGCTTGCGGGCGGCGGTGACCCGGCGGCCCAGCAGGGCCGTGCGTTCGGCGGTGAGCTGCTGCTCGCTCCAGCGCAGGGCCTCCAGCAGCAGCCGGTCCTTGCTGCCGAAGTAGTACAGGATGTGGCCGCCGCTGGTGCCGAGCCGCTCGGCCAGCTTGGACATGGTCAGGGAGGCCAGCCCGTCCTCGGCGATCGCCGCCATGGCCTCTTCCAGCATCCGCTCCTGGGCGATCTGCCCGTCGCGCCGCCGCGCCGCTCCCGCCACTTCCTCCGCCCTCCGTGTCCCTGGGGCGACCTTATCCCGGACAGGGTCTTGACGGGGCGGAGACCCACCCCTCATCTTGAATGCCATTCAAAGAGTTAGAACGGCATTCAAGATCAGTCAGGGGTTCGAGCGATGAGCGACGAGGTCTTCAGAGTCGAGACGCACGGGATCGACCAGATCCCCGACGGGGAACGCCACGGCAGCGCCAAGGACCTGTTCTGGCTCTGGTTCGGGTCCAACCTGACCTTCACCTACGTGATCAACGGCGCCCTCGCCGTCGCCTTCGGCCTCACCTTCTGGCAGGCCACCGCCGTCGTGGTGATCAGCGGACTCGCCTTCTTCGCCATCAGCGCCGCCGGCCTCTCCGGAGTCCGCACCGGCACCGCCACGCTCGTCATCTCCCGCGCCGCCTTCGGGGTCCGCGGCAACCTCCCCGCCGGCGTACTCAACTGGATCGTCGGCGTCGGGTACACCGTCCTCAACACCGTCGTCGGAACCCTCGCGCTGGAGGTGGCCCTCGGCCGGCTCGGCCTCCTCCACGGCACCCCGGCCAGGGCCACCGCGCTGCTGGTCACCCTCGCCCTCACCTTCGCCATCGCCCTATGGGGCCACGCCACCGTGCAGTTCGCCGAACGCTGGATGGCCTACGTCCTGGCCATCGGCTTCGGCGCCCTGCTCGCCTTCCTGCTGCCCGGAGCCGACACCACCGCGCCCGCCACGGCGGCCCCCGGAGCGTCCGGATGGAGCCTGGCCTTCGTGATCATGCTGGCCGCGCCCTTCTCGTACCTGCCTATGCCCGCCGACTACACCCGCTACCTGCCGCGCACCACCACGCTGCGCTCCGTCACCTGGTACGGCGCACTGGGCGGGTTCCTCTCCTCGGTCGCCCTCGGCGTCGCGGGCGTGGCCGCCGCCACCCGCACGGACATGACCGACGCCGTGGCCGCGACCGGGGACCTGCTGCCCGCCTGGTTCCAGCCCGTCTTCCTGGCGCTCGTCCTGGGCGGCTCCGTCACCAACTCGATCATCACGCTGTACTCCTCCAGCCTCAACCTCCAGGTCCTGGGCATCCCCTGGAGCCGGGCCAAGGCCATCGTCGTCAGCGCCGCCATCACCGGACTCGGCTCGCTCGCCGCGCTCTTCCTCACCGACTTCACCACCGCCCTCACCTCCTTCCTGTCCCTGCTGATCATCGTGTTCGCGCCGTGGGGCGGCGTGTTCCTCGCCGACATGCTGCTGCGCCGCTGCCACTACGACGAGCGGGCCCTGCACGCCACCGGCCCCGGCGGCGCCTACTGGTACCGCGCCGGATACCACCCCGCCGGCCTGGCCGCACTCCTCGCCGGCATCGCCTTCGCCGCCCTGACCTGCGACTCCGAACTGTGGACCGGCCCCCTCGTGGCCCCGCTCGGCGGAGCGGACCTCAGCCTGCTCGGCTCCGCCGTCTCCGGGCTCCTGTACTGGGCCCTGTTCCGCAAGACCCCGGCCCGGCTCCCGGCCGCGACCTGACCCCCGCCTCCGCGCCTCCACCCCACCCGCACCCAGGAGCACCACCCATGCACCCTCCCGCGCCCGCCGACCTGCTGCTCACCGGCGCCCGGATCCACACCGTCGACCCCGACCTGCCCGAGGCGGAAGCCCTCGCCGTGCGCGACGGCCGCATCGTGTGGCTCGGCCCTGACACCGGGGCCGAGCGCTGGGCCGGACCGGACACCGAGCGGATCGACGCCGGCGGCCGGCTGGTCCTGCCCGGCTTCGTCGACGCCCACAACCACGTACGGCTCGGTTCCGACGACGCCTGCGTACAGCTGGCCGGGGCGCGCAGCCTCGCGGAGATCCACGACCGGATCCGGGCCTGGCGGGCCCGCAACCCCGGCGCCGCGTGGATCGAGGCCGAGGCCTTCGACTACTCGGCCCTCCCGGACGGCCGGATGCCGTGCGCCGCCGACCTCGACCCGGTCACCGGCGACACCCCGGCGGTGGTCCTCTCGTACGACGTGCACACCGCCTGGCTGAACACCGCGGCCATGCACCGGCTCGGCGTCACCCGGGACCGCACCGACCTGCCCTTCGGCACCGCCCGCACCGACCCGGGCACGGGCGAACCCACCGGATTCGTCACGGACTTCGCGGTCAAGGGGCTGTCCCGGGAGGGTCACCGGGCGCTGCGCGAACTGGGCGTGCCGTGGGCCTCGCCCGACCGGCAGTACGGGCGACTGGTCAAGTCCCTGGACGACGCGATCCGTTACGGCATCACCACGGTGGTGGAACCGCAGAACTCCCTCGACGACCTCGAACTGTTCGCGCGGGCCCGGGCGGAGGGCCGACTGCGCTCCAGGATCGTTGCCGCGCTGTTCCACCCGCGGGGCACGGGGGCGGCCGATCTGGCGGAATTCGAGGCGGCGGGCCGGGAGTTCGCGGACGACCGGCTGCGGGTCGGCCCGCTCAAGCTGTACATCGATGACGTGGTGGAGCCGCGGACGGCCGCACTGCTGGAACCGTACGCGGGGTGCGGCAGCCACCGGGGCGACACCTTCTACCCGCCGGAGGAGTTCGCGGAACTCCTGGCGGCGCTGGACGCGCGGGGCTTCCAGTGCTTCGTGCACGCCACCGGCGACCGGGGCATCCGGACCGTGCTGGACGCGGTGGAGCACGCCCGGGCGGTCAACGGCCCGCGCGACGCCCGCCACCAGGTGGTGCACGTGGAGTGCCTGGACCCGGCCGACGTGCCGCGCTTCGCCGAGCTGGGCGTGGTGGCCTGCATGCAGCCGAGGCACTGCGCGCCGGAGATCGCGGGCCCCGGGCAGGACTGGGCGGAGAACGTGGGGGAGGAGCGCTGGCACAAGGCCTGGCCGATGCGGAGCCTGCACGAAGCGGGGGCGGTGCTGGCGTTCTCCAGCGACTGGAACGTGGCCGAGATGGACCCGATGATCGGCATCTACACGGCGGTCACGCGGCGGCCGCTGGGCGGTGGGGAGGCCTGGCGGCCGGCCGAGACGGTGGACGTCGCGACGGCCGTGTACGGCTACACGATGGGCTCGGCCTACGCGAACTTCCTGGAGCACGACAGGGGTTCGCTGACGGTCGGGAAGGCGGCGGACTTCGTGGTGCTGTCCCGGGACATCTTCGCGGTTCCGGCCGACCGGATCCCGGGCACGGTGGCGGAAACGGTGGTGGTCGCCGGCGAGGTGGTCCACCGGGCGGCCTGACGGCCGGGCTCTTCTGCGCGGCGGGTGCGGCGGGGGTGCGGGTGTGGCGGGGTCGCGGGTGTGGCGGGGGTGTCTGCGGGGCGGGTGGGGTGGTGCGGGGGTCGGGGGCTCCGGGTGAGGGTGTCCGGGACTGCATGATTTACGGCGCCGAACTCGGAACCGGTCCGTAGCCCGGCGGTCGCGCCACAAATCACGCTTTACGTCCCGGACACCCTCCCCCTCCGCCCCCGCCCCCCTCCCGCCGTCTCTCGGCTTCCCCGCCCACTACCCGCCCTCCGGGCCGTCCCCCCAGTCATCCCCCCGGCACGGCGACCGGTGAACCACTCCGCCCAGCGCTACGAGAAGTGGAACCGCCGAGCGCCCGTGTGTACGGGCACGGACCGCCCCACCCTCGGGTGGAGTTCGGGGTGCGGGTGTCCCTCCCCCACCGGGCGGAGGTTGCGGGGCTGCCGGCGGAGGTGCGGGCGCGGGTGGGGTTTCCCCTTGCCGGGCGGAGGTGTGCCGGCGTGGGGGTGCGGGGGTGGGGGTGGAGGGTGGGGGTGTCAGGGACGTAAAGCGTGATTTGTGGCGCGACCCCTGAGCCACGGGCCGGTTCCGAGTTCTGCGCCGTAAATCATGCAGTCCCTGATGCCCTCACCCGGAGGCCCCGCCCCCGTGCCCCCGCGCCCCGTCCACACCCCCGCCCGGCCCCGCCCAGCCCCGCCGGCGATTGAGGCGCGGGGTGCGGGGCGGAGCCCCGCGAGCCCGGCCGCGCGTCACCCGGGCAGCCCGCTGCCCACCGCCGCCCCCGGACGACCACGGCGGAAGACCGCACACGCCAGGGTGACCGCCGACCCGAGCACCGCCCAGGCGCCCAGGACGAGCACCGGCCCGCCCGCCCCGTTGCCGCCGAAGTACGCGATGGACCGCGCGGCGTACGTGCCGGCCCCCGGCGGCAGGGCCGGCCCGATGGCGCGCCAGAACGGCGGCAGCAGCGGGTACGGGTAGGCGCCGCCGGCGCTGGGGTTGCCGAGGACGACCACCAGCAGGATGGCCAGGCCGATGCCGACGACCCCCGCCAGCCCCTGGAACGCCAGCGTGATCGCGCCGACCGCGAAGACGACCAGCGCCCCCAGCCCCCACAGCCCCCAGATGCTGCCGGGCAGCGCGTCGAGGACGGGCCCGGCGATCAGCGTCCCGAGGAGCCCCGCGACGACCGCGTACGCGGCCAGCGCGCCGAGCCGGATCACCGCGCGGGCGGAGTTCGCCGGCCGGGCGCCGGCGCTGATCGCGAGAATCGCGGCGCACAGGTACCCGCCCACGCACCAGCCCACGACCAGGTAGAAGGCGGACAGGCCGCGGGCGTCGCCCGGGTCGGCCGGGGCCACGTCGGTCACCTCGACGGTCCGCCCCCGCGCCCGCTCCGCCGCCCCGACGACCGCTTCTAGGGCCTGGGAGAGGGAGGCCCCGGCCCCGCTGGCGACCAGCAGCCGGTCGGTCGTGCCGGTCGGGACCACGAGCAGCGCACCGTCCACCTCGCGGTTCCGGATCTGTTCGACCGCCTCCGCCTCGTCCCTGACCGCCCGCGGGTCCAGCGGGTCCCCGGGGAGCCCGCCGAGCTGCTCCACCGTCTGCTCGGTGATCCGTCCGGTGGGGGCGGCCACGGCGATCGGGATGTCGCTGGGCTTCGGCTGGTGGAAGGCCCCGATGTAGGAGGTGACGAAGGCGAGCTGGAGGGCCAGCACCCCCAGGACCAGCAGCGCGGCCCGTGCGGTCACCGCGTCCTTGATCTCGGCGAGGAAGCTCATGGCCTCCACGCTCGGCGTGCCCGCGGCGGGTCGCAGCAGGGGAGGGGCGAACGGGTGAGGGACCGAAACGGAGGATCGAACACGTGTTTCGTACGGGCATTCGAATTGGTCTATGGTGGAACGGGGGGAGCAGAGCAGTAGTGGCGTATCAGGGAAGCAGGAGGCGCCGGGTGCCCGGTTTCACGCATCTGCACACCGTTTCCGGTTTCTCCGCGCGCTACGGAGGCGCGCATCCGGAACGGCTGGCGGAGCGTGCCGCCGAACGGGGCATGGACGCCCTCGCCCTCACCGACCGCGACACCCTGGCCGGCTCGGTGCGGTTCGCGAAGGCCTGCGCCAAGGCCGGGATCCGCCCGCTGTTCGGCGTGGACCTGGCAGTCGCCCCGGCCCCCGGCCCGGCCCGCGCGACCGGCACGAGCGGCATCGCCGGCACGAGCGGCACCGCCCGCGCGAACGGCACCCCCGGCCCGGCCGGCCCGAGCCCGAGCGGCCCGGCCGCCGCCGGCGTGCCCGCCGCGGCCCGGTCCGTCCGCCTCCGCACCCCCGTCAAGGGCGGCGCCTTCGTCGACGAGTCCGCCCCCCGCGCCGTGTTCCTGGCCCGGGACGGCGCCGCCGGCTGGGCCGAGCTGTGCCGGATGGTCACCGCCGCCCACGCGGACGCCCTGGAGACGCCCCGGCTGCCCTGGCGGGCCCTGCGCGGCGAAGGGGTGTACGTACTGCTCGGCCCCGGCTCGGAGGTCGGCCGGGCGCTGGCCGCCGGGCGGCCCGACCGGGCGGCGCGGCTGCTCGCGCCCTGGCGGGAGGTCTACGGCGACGCGCTCCGGCTGGAGGCCGTGGACCACGGCCGGGCCGGCACCGGCCCCGGCTCGCTGCGGCTGGCCGCCCGTACCGTCGGCTTCGCCGCGGAGCAGGGCGTCACCGCCGTGCTGACCAACGCCGTCCGGTACGCCGACCCCGGCCAGGGCCCGGTCGCCGACGTCCTGGACGCCGCCCGCCGCCTCGTCCCCATCGACCCCCGGTCCCCCCTCGACCCCGGCGAACGCTGGCTCAAGGGACCCGCCGACATGGCCGGCGCGGCCGACCGGATCGCCCGGGCCGCGGGACTGCGCCCGGCCGACGCCCGCCGCCTGCTGGAGGACACCCGCCGCACCGCCGACTCCTGCGCCGTCGACCCCGAGGACGACCTCGGCATGGGCTCGGTGCACTTCCCCGAGCCCTGGCTGGTCGGCGCGGCCCACCGCACCGCCCAGCGGGTCCTGGAGTCCCGCGCCACCGCCGGCATGGTGCGGCGGGGCTACGCGGGCAACCGGGCCTACTGGGACCGGATGCACCACGAGCTCGACATCATCGCCTACCACGGCTACGCCTCGTACTTCCTGACGGTCGCTCAAGTCGTGGACGACGTACGCAGGATGGGCATCCGGGTCGCGGCCCGCGGCTCCGGCGCCGGTTCCCTGGTCAACCACCTCCTCGGCATCGCGCACGCGGACCCGGTCGAACAGGGCCTGCTGATGGAGCGGTTCCTGTCCAAGCGCCGCCACGTACTGCCCGACATCGACATCGACGTGGAGTCCGCCCGCCGGCTGGAGGTCTACCGCGAGATCATCGGCCGGTTCGGCGCCGAGCGCGTCGCCACCGTCGCCATGCCCGAGACCTACCGGGTCCGGCACGCGATCCGCGACGTGGGCGCCGCCCTGTCCATGGACCCCGCCGTCACCGACCGGCTGGCCAAGGCCTTCCCGCACATCCGGGCCCGGGACGCCCGCGCCGCGCTGGAGGAACTCCCCGAGCTGCGCGCGGTCCACGCCGAGCGGGAGAAGTACGGGCGGCTGTGGGAGCTGGTGGAGGCGCTGGACGCGCTGCCGCGCGGGGTGGCCATGCACCCGTGCGGCGTGCTGCTCTCGGACGCCTCCCTGCTCGCCCGTACCCCCGTCGTGCCCACCAGCGGCGAGGGCTTCCCGATGTCCCAGTTCGACAAGGACGACGTGGAGGACCTCGGGCTGCTCAAGCTCGACGTGCTGGGCGTGCGGATGCAGTCGGCGATGGCGCACGCGGTCGCCGAGATCGGCCGGGCCACCGGGCGGCGGCTGGACCTGGACGACCCGGACCAGGTGCCGCCGGGCGACCCGGCGACGTACGAGCTGATCCGTTCGGCCGAGACCCTGGGCTGCTTCCAGATCGAGTCCCCGGGCCAGCGCGACCTGGTGGGCCGGCTCCAGCCCGCCACCTTCCACGACCTGGTCGTGGACATCTCGCTCTTCCGGCCCGGGCCGGTCGCCGCCGACATGGTCCGGCCGTTCATCGAGGCCCGGCACGGGCGCGCGCCGGTCCGCTACCCGCACGAGGACCTGGCGGACGCGCTCCGCGAGACCTACGGGGTGGTGGTCTTCCACGAGCAGGTCATCGAGATCCTGCACGTGATGACCCGGTGCGGACGGGACGAGGCCGACCGGGTGCGGCGCGGGCTGTCCGACCCCGAGTCGCAGGGCCGGATCAAGGCGTGGTTCGGGCAGCGGGCGCGGGAGCACGGTTACGACCCCGCGGTGATCGCCCGCACCTGGGAGATCGTCGAGGCGTTCGGCAGCTACGGCTTCTGCAAGGCCCACGCGGTCGCCTTCGCCGTGCCGACCTACCAGTCGGCCTGGCTGAAGGCCCACCACCCGGCGGCCTTCTACGCCGGGCTGCTCACCCACGACCCGGGCATGTACCCCAAGCGGCTGCTGCTGGCGGACGCGCGGCGGCGCGGGGTGCCCGTGCTGCCGCTGGACGTGAACCGCTCGGCGGTCGCCCACCGCATCGAACTGGTGTCCGAGGCCCCCCGGGTGTGGGGGCTCCGGCTCGCCCTGGCCGACGTCCACGGCATCAGCGAGGCGGAGGCCGGCCGGATCGAGACCGGCCAGCCGTACGCCTCCCTGCGCGACTTCTGGGAGCGAGCGCACCCGGGCCGTCCGGTCGCCGAACGACTCGCGCAGGTCGGCGCGTTGGACGCCTTCGGCGCCAACCGCCGGGACCTGCTGCTGCACCTGTCCGAACTGCACGGCTCCCAGCGGGCGCTGGGTGTACGGGACGGCCAACTCCCGCTGGACGGAGGCGGGTCGACGGCCCGCCTCGGCCTGCCCGACCTCAACGACGCCGAGCGGCTCAGCGCCGAGCTCGGTGTGCTCGGCATGGACGCGTCCCGGCACCTGATGGGGGACCACCACGCCTTCCTCGCCGAACTCGGCGTGGTTCCGGCCCGGTCGCTGCGGGACGTGGAGCACGGCCGGACGGTGCTGGTCGCCGGGGCCAAGGCGGCCACCCAGACCCCGCCGGTCCGGTCCGGCAGGCGGGTCATCTTCACCACCCTCGACGACGGGACCGGCCTGGTCGACCTGGCCTTCTTCGACGACAGCCACGAGGCGTGCGCGCACACCGTCTTCCACTCCTTCCTGCTGCTGGTGCGCGGGGTCGTGCAGCGGCGCGGTCCGCAGAGCCTGAGCGTGGTGGGTTCGGCGGCGTGGAACCTGGCCGAGCTGGCGGAGCTCCGCGGGTCCGGCGGCCTGGACGCGGTCGCCGCGCGGCTGGCCCGGCCGGCCCCCGTGCCGGGCGGCTCCCCGGACACCGGCCGGCGGATCGAGCTGCCGACCGGCTACACGCTCAACCCGTGGGCGGACCTCCAGCCGGCGGGCACGGGCGCGGAGCCCCCGCGCAAGCTGTGGCACTCCAGTCCGGGGAGCGCGGGATGACCGTGCCGCGCACTCCGGTCCCGACGGCGTTCGCGGCGCCGGCGGGGGAGGGGCCCCGCTTCGCGGCGGTGCCCGGGGCTGTGGTGCCCGGGGCGGGAGCCGGCGCCGGGGTGCTGTGCCTGCGGTTCAGGGCGCTGGACGGCGGCCCGCCGGACCCGGCGGTCTACCCCGCCCTGCTGGGGATGCTCGGTACGGTGACCCCCACCGTCCAGGCCCTCCCTCCCGACACCGCCCTCGCCGACGTCCGCGGCGCCCTCCGCTACTTCGGCCGGGACGCGGCCGGCCTGGCCGCGCTGATCCGGGTCCGGGCCCTCGCCCTGTACGGCGTGGACTGCGTGATCGGCGCGGCCGCCAACCCCATGCTGGCGAGGATGGCGGCCCGCGAGGCCGGCCCCGGCCGGACCGTGCTGGTCCCGGAAGACCCCGGTTCCGTACGGGAGTTCCTGCTGCGCAAGCCGGCCTCCGCGCTGGACGGGATCGGCCCGAAGGCGGCCCGCGCGCTGTGCTCGTACGGCCTGGACTCGGTCGGCCGGATCGCGGCCGCCCCCCTCGGTACCCTCCAGCGGATCCTCGGCGCTCGGGCCGGCCGCGAGGCGTACGAGCGGGCCCACGGCATCGACCGCACCCCGGTGGTGCCCGGTGCCACGACCCGCTCGCTGGGCGCGGAGCGGTCCTTCGGTCACGACGAGCTGGACCCCGGGGCCCAGCGCCGGGCGCTGCTCTCCCTCACGGAGGAGCTCGGCGCGCGGCTGCGTGCCCAGGGGCAGGTCTGCCGGTCGCTGTCGCTGACCGTGCGCTGCGCGGACCGCACGGCCCTCACCCGGGACCGGGTGCTGCCCGAACCCACGGCGCACTCCGCCGCGTTGACCGGCGCCGCGTACGCGATGCACACCGCGCTGGGCCTCCAGCGCGCCCGCGTCCGGCTCCTCGCGCTGCGCGCCGAGGGGCTGGCCCCGGCCGACCGGGCGGTGCACCAGCTGAGCTTCGACCCGGAGGACGACAAGGCCCGGCGGATCGAGGCGGTGGCGGACCGGGCCCGCGCCCGGTTCGGTCCGGCGGCCGTCACCCGGGGCACGCTCGCGGCCGGGCCGGCCGGGCGGGCCGGGCGGGCCGGCCGTACCGGGGACCGGGCCGACGGCCGGGCGGCCTAGCGGATCCGGCGTGACACGTTTGACTTTTTACTGACGCGTAACTTCCAACCGTTGCTACTCGACCGTAATTTAACGGCAGCGACATCCCCTTGTGATCCGGATCACTGGGCCTCTCCTCCCCCACGCAATCCCCGAACGCAAGGAGATCGCTCGATGCTGCCCTGGAGACGCCTCCTCCGCCCCCTGGCCGTCCTCGCGCTCGCCGCGGCCGCCCTGACCCCCACCACCGCGCAGGCGTCCACCGCCCCCGCCCCCAGCAGCGGCTGGAACAACTGGTCCTGCAAGCCCTCCGCCGCCCACCCGCGCCCGGTCGTCCTGGTCCACGGGACCTTCGGGAACTCCGTGGACAACTGGCTGGGCCTCGCCCCCTACCTGGTGCACCGCGGGTACTGCGTCTACTCGCTCGACTACGGCCAGCTGCCGGGTGTGCCCTTCTTCCACGGCCTCGGCCCCATCGACAAGTCGGCCGGACAGCTCGACGTGTTCGTCGACAGGGTCCTCGCCGCCACCGGCGCCGCGGAGACCGACATCATCGGCCACTCCCAGGGCGGCATGATGCCGAACTACTACCTGAAGTTCCTGGGCGGCGCGGACAAGGTGCGGGCGCTGGTCGGGATCGCACCCGACAACCACGGGACGACCCTGCTGGGGCTGACCAAGCTCCTGCCCTACTTCCCCGGCGCCGAGGACCTGATCAGCGAGGCCACCCCCGGCCTCGCCGACCAGATCGCCGGCTCGGCCTTCCTGACCAAGCTCAACGCGGGGGGCGACACCGTGCCCGGCGTCGAGTACACCGTGATCGCCACCAGGTTCGACCAGGTGGTCACCCCGTACCGCAGCCAGTTCCTGGACGGGCCGAACGTACGCAACGTGGTCCTGCAGGACCTCTGCCCGGTGGACCTCTCCGAGCACGTCGCGATCGGGCTGACCGACCGCATCGCCTGGCACGAGGCCGTCAACGCGCTCGACCCCGCCAACGCGGAGCGCACCACCTGCGCGTCGGTCTTCGACTTCGACTGAGGACGACGCGCGGGCGGCGGCCCGGGACCGGGGAGCCGTCAGCGGCCGTGACGGCCCCCGGTGCTCCGGCGGCGCGCCAGACCGAACAGCACGGCCGCGCCGACCGCCAGGGCACCGGCCCCGCCGATCGCGATCAGCGACGAGGTGCCGCTGCCGCCGGTCTCGGCCAGGTCGCCGCCGGCGACCGGGGAGGGCGAGGAACCCGCGTTGGTCTTCGGGTCGTCGTCCCCGTGCCCGCCGTGCTCCACGGTGGACTTGCCACGGCCCTGGTCGATCTGCTCGTCGGTCGGCGCGGAGGGCACGTCGGTCGGCCCGGCGGACGGCGGGACGGACGGCTGCGCGGTCGGCGTCGCCTGCGGCTGCCCGCTCGGCTTCGCACCCGGCTTCGTGCTCGGCTTGGTGCTCGGCCCGGCGCTGGGCGTGCCGCCCGGCTTGCCCGGCCTGCCGGTGTCCTTGCCGAACACCACGTCCGAGCAGGTGTAGAACGCCTCCGGGCTGTCGGACCGCTGCCAGATGCTGTAGATCAGGTGGCGGCCCGACTTCTTCGGCACGGTCCCGGAGAACACGTAGTCCCCGCCCTGCATCCGGGGGTCGGTGACCGTCGCGAACGGGGCCGGCTCCAGGTCGGACCACTTCAGCGGCTTCGACGGGTCGTAACCGTCCCGGGTGACGTACAGGGCGAAGGAACCGCGGTGCGGGGCGGTGCCCTTGTAGCGGAAGGTGTGCGGGCCCGCCTTCATCGGGCTGGCCGGCCAGTCGCCGCGGGCCAGGTCCAGGCCCCGGTACTTGTCGTTGCCCGCCGAGCACAGCTTGCCGTCCGGCACGAGCCGCCTGTGCTGTCCCGCCGCGTTGGCGATGTTCACCGCGTTCCAGTCGTAGAAGGCCTGCGCCCCACTGGCCGCGACGGCCGCCTTGCAGGCCGCCGACCTGGGCGACTCCGGCCCCTCGGCGTAGCAGGCCGCGACCCGGCTCACCGGGTCCGTCATCGAGCCGTGCGCGGCGGCCGGCACCGCGGCGTACGCGGCCACCGCGAACGGGGCGAGGCCGAGGGCGGTGATACGGCGTGCGGCGGTGCGGCGAGCGGACATGGACGGGTCTCCTTCGGGGCGGCACGAGCGGTCGGTGCCCGGCCAAGCTAGCCACTGGGAGCGGCCGTTCGGCGTGGTCAGAGCCCCTGGGGACGATCCTTAGGGTTCGTTTAAGGCAGGCATAGGAGCGGGCTCAGGTACGGGGCCGCGGACCCGCGACGGCGGGCGCCGTACGCTGGAAGCATGATCGTTCCGGCCCGCCAGGGAGACCTGCCCGCACCGCGTCCGGCCACCGCCGACGACGTGGACGCGGTACGCGCCGTCACCGACGCCGCGTACCACCACTACATCGCGCGGATCGGGATCCGGCCGGCGCCGATGGACGCCGACCACGCCGCCGAGGTGGCCGCCGGCCACGTCTTCGTGGCCGGCGAGCCGGTCGCCGGACTGGTCGTCCTGGTGCCGGCCGCCGACCACCTCTTCCTCGACAGCGTCGCCGTCCACCCCGGCGCCCGCGGTACCGGACTCGGCCGGCGCCTCCTCGGCTTCGCGGAGGAGCGGGCCCGCGAGCTGGGGCTGCCGGAGATCAGGCTCTACACCAACGCGATGATGTGGGAGAACCGCGAGATGTACCCGCGCTACGGGTACGAGCTCGTCGAGCGCCGGGTCGACGGCCCCTACGACCGCTTCCACTACCGCAAACCGCTGGCGCCCTGACCCCCTGTCCTCCTACGGCCGGAGCAGCTCCGTCAGGGTGCCTTCCCGCGCGAGGCGTTCCAGCTCGTCGAGGGCGGACGCCGCCCGCCGCGCGGCCTCCGGGTCGCGGCCGGCGAGGCCGCTCGCCTCGAACTCGTCCTCGTCCAGGCGCAGTACGGCGGACCCGTCCGCCGACACCCACAGGTCGAGGTCGAGGTCCTCCACCACGATCTCGCCCCCGACCACCACCGCCGGGCGGGTGACGTCGCAGTACCAGCCCTTGGGCGTCCCGTCGCCGCCGCGGACCTCCTTGACGGCGTACCAGCGGTCCCGCCAGTAGTGCTCGGTGAAGACGTCACCCGGCTCGAACCGGACGAAGCCGAAGTCGCGCACGCCCGGCGCCGACCACGGGGCGCTCACTCGCACGTGCGTGCCGTCGTCGCCCAGCAGCGTCGCCCGGTAACGGATCTTCGTCCGGCCGCCCTTGGTCAGGACCACGTCCACGAAGGGCGCCATCTCACGCCCCCAGCTTCTTCGTGAAGCGGGTCTCGGTCGCGCAGACCTCGTACCCGAACCAGTCGTTGATGGCGAGCATCGGCTCGTTCCCGCTGTCGTTCTCGGTGAAGGCCTCCGTGTACCCGGCGGCCCGCGCCCGGTGCAGCGAGGCCGCCTTGGCGAGCTTGGCGAGCCCGCGGCCGCGGTGGGCGCGCAGGGTGCCGGTCATGGCCGAGGCGTAGCGGGTGGCGCCGTCGGTCTGGGCGGCGGTGAAGGCGGCCACTTCGCCCTCCACCAGAGCGACAACGGTCAGCTCCTTGTCGAGTACGGGGTTGTTCCAGGTGTGCCGCACCCAGTCCTCGAAGTCGTCGAACTCGACGTCCACGTCGCCGGGTTCGTCGGCGGTGGTCTCGGCGTCGGCGAGGAAGAGCGGGCGCGGGTCCCCGGCGAAGTCGGACGCGGGACGCAGCTCCACCCCGGCCGGCAGCTCCGGGAGCGGGGGCAGAGCGGCCGCCGCGAGGTCCAGGCGGAGGAAGTGCGCGGACCGGCTGGGCCGGTAGCCGCGGCGCTCGGCGAAGCCGCGGTGGACGGGCTCGTCCAGCACCCACGAGAACACCTCGGTGGCGCCCTCCGCGGCGAGGTGTTCCTCGGCGGCGCGCAGGATCGCGGTGCCGGCGCCGAGGCCGCGGCGCCCGGGGTGCACGTACGCGTTCACGAAGGCCCGACCCGGCTCCGCGCTGTCGTGGACGACGCCCACCTGCGCGGTGCCGACGACCTCGCCGCGCCCGTCCTCGGCGACCAGCAGGCGGTACCGCTTGGCGGGGTGCGCGGAGGAGAGCTCGAAGCCGATCACCTCCGGGTTCGTGATCATGTAGGGGAGGGCGGCGCGGCGCACGCGTACGACGGCCTCCACGTCGGCGGGGTCGGTCGCGCGGAGGTCACGGACGAGAACAGTCATGATCCGGACGCTACGTGCGCGGCTGGGCGGGCGCCTCCGAATTTCCCCGCGGCGGTCCCCCGATGCAGCAGAATCTGGCGGGTGACCTCGACGAACCTGAAGATCACCATTTCGGCGGCGGCCGGCTCGGCGGCCCCGTACGAGCAACTGCGCGCCCAGATCGCGGAGCGGGCCCGGTCCGGCGGGCTGCCGGCGGGGTACAAGCTGCCCACCGTGCGCGGGCTGGCGGAGGAGCTGGGGCTGGCCGCGAACACGGTGGCCAAGGCGTACCGGGCGCTGGAGGCGGACGGGGTGATCGAGACGCGGGGCCGGCACGGGACGTTCGTGGCGGCGGCGGGCGACGCGACGGCCCGCGAGGCCGCGGCTGCGGCGCAGGCGTACGCGGAGCGGGCGCGGCGGCTGGGGCTGACCTTCGACGAAGCGGTGTCGACGGCCGTCGAAGCGTTGCGCTCCCGCTACCCGGCCTGACCCCGGCGCCGGGCCCGGCGCAGCGGCGTCTCAGCGTGGCCGCCCGGAGCGGTGGCCGTCCGAGCCGGCTCCGCCCGACCACGCGGGGCTCTGCCCCGCCCCCCGCGCCTCAATCGCCGGCGGGACTGGGGTTTGCCCGCGCGGAGCCGGCCTGCTGGGCTGCGCCCGGGCGGGCCTTCCGGCCCGAGCGGCGTTTGAGCGGGGCCGGGCGGAGCCGAGCCGTGCGCGGCGTTCCGGCCCGGTGCGGGGGCGTTTCAGCCCGAGCGGCGTTTGAGCGGGGCCGGGCGGAGCCGAGCCGGGCAGCCTGGGCTCCGGCCGGGAAAGCGCTGCTCGAGTGCCTATGGGGCTGGGTTTCCCCGCCCGGAGCCGGTCCGCTGGGCTGAGCCACCGCGGGACCGCAGCCCCAGTCGTGCCCCGCCGGAGGCTAGAGGTACAGGCCCGCCGCCGGGCCGTGGGGCTGGGGTGGGAGTACCGCCGCCGGCCCCGAGCCGCGGCGGAGGGCGAAGAGTTCGGCCAGGGTGGCGCCCTCGCGCGACACCCCCTCGTCCGTGCCGAGCCAGTCCACCGCCTCCCCGTGGGTGAGCGGGCCGACCTCGATCCGGGCCAGGCAGCGGCCCGGCCGGACCACCGCCGGGTGGAGCCGCTCCAGGTCCTCGTTGGTGGTGACGCCGACGAGCACGTTGCGGCCCTGCCCCAGCAGCCCGTCCGTCAGGTTCAGCAGCCGGGACAGCGCCTGCCCCGCCGTGTGCCGCGCCTCGCCGCGGATCAGCTCGTCGCAGTCCTCCAGGAGCAGCAGCCGCCACCGCCCCTTGGCCGTGCCCTCGTCCTCGCCGATCGCGATGTCCATCAGGTACCCGACGTCGTTGAACAGCCGCTCCGGGTCCAGTACGCAGTCCACCTGGCACCAGTCCCGCCACGACCGGGCCAGCGTCCGCAGCGCCGAGGTCTTGCCGGTCCCCGGCGGCCCGTGGAGCAGCAGCAGCCGGCCCGCGATGTCGTCGGGCGTGACCTTCATCAGCCGGTCCATGGCCGCGGCCACCGGCCCGGAGTAGTTCGGCCGCACCTCGGCCCAGGTGCCCGCCGCGATCTGACGCGTCGTCCGGTACGGCCCGCGCCGCGGTGAGACGTACCAGAACCCCATCGTGACGTTCTCCGGCTGCGGTTCGGGCTCGTCCTGCGCCCCGTCGGTGGCGGCGTCCAGCATGCTCGTCGCCAGCTCGTCGCTGACCGCCGTCACCGTGACGTCCGCCCCCCGGCTCCACCGCGAGACCAGCATGGTCCAGCCCTCGCCCTCGGCGAGGGTGGCGCTGCGGTCGCTGTCGCGGGCCGAGCGCAGCACGCGGGCCGACGGCGGCAGCAGGGTGGCCCCGGCCCGGACCCGCTCGATGGTGACGCTGTGCGAGTACGGCTGCTCGCCCGACGCGAACCGGCCGAGGAACAGCGCGTCGACGACGTCCGAGGGGGAGTCGCTGTCGTCGACGTTGAGCCGGATCGGCAGTGCGTCCTGAGGGTTGGTCGCTGGCATGGCGCCCATGATCCGGCACGAGGTCCCCCCGTGCACCCGTGTTTCGCCGGTTCGTTCGCTGGATCGGGTGCGCGACTTCCCTCCTCAAACACCTTCGGCGTGAAGATTCCGCCCCCGAATCTTCTTGGCATGGACACTTCCAGAAACCTCCGGCGGCTTGTACCACGGACTGGACGGTCAACCCCCACGACCGTCACGACCCCCACGAGGAGCCGCCCCCATGAGCACGGAACTCCGCCGTTTCGCCTCGTTAAGCTCCGCCCTCCTGCTGGCCGCAGGTGCCGCCCTGTTCGGTGCCACGGCGGCTGCCGCGGCCCCCCAGGCCGACTTCGGGTACGTCGCGCTCGGCGACTCGTACTCCTCCGGCGTCGGCGCCGGCAACTACGACAGCGGCAGCGGGAGCTGCAAGCGCACCAGCCGCGCCTACCCGGCGCTCTGGGCCGCCAGGAACTCCCCGCAGTCCTTCTCCTTCACCGCCTGCTCGGGCGCCCGCACCGACGACGTCCGCAACAACCAGCTCGCACCGCTCAACAGCGGCACCGACCTCGTCAGCATCACGGTCGGCGGCAACGACGCCGGGTTCTCCGACGTCATGACGACCTGTGTGCTGCAGTCCGAGTCCACCTGCGTCAACCGCGTCAACCAGGCCAAGGCGTACGTGGACAGCACGCTCCCCGGCAAACTCGACCAGGTCTACAACGCCATCCGGGCCAAGGCCCCGGCCGCCCGCGTGGTGGTCATCGGCTACCCCCGCTTCTACAAGCTCAACGGCACCTGCGTGGCGGGGCTCTCCGAAGGGGAGCGCTCGGCCATCAACGGGGCCGCCGACCACCTGAACACCGCGATCGCCAAGCGCGCCGCCGACCACGGGTTCGCCTTCGCCTCGGTGGTCGGTGCCTTCACCGGACACGAGATCTGCTCCGGCAGCGCGTGGCTGCACAGCGTCAACTGGACCAACATCGGCGAGTCCTACCACCCGACCGCGGCCGGACAGTCCGGCGGCTACCTGCCCGTGTTCACCAACGCCGCCTGAGCCGGCGTCACCCCGGTCCGGCCACCAGAACCACCAGAACCACCGGCGCCACCAGCGCCATTCCGGCCGGACCGGTCAGGCCGACGCGAGCAGCCAGACCAGCGCCACCAGTCCCACCAGCAGGACCAGCACCCCGGCCGCCAGCACCAGGCCGGCGCGGCGCGGCACCGCCCCTTCCGGTGGTGCCGCGGTCGCGGTACCGCCGCCGGCCCCGTCGGCGCCGGACTCCCCGGCACTCGCCGCGGGGATGCCGGCCGGCCCCGACTCCGGGCCGCCCGAGGCGCGTACGGTCCCGCCCGCGCCCACCACCCGCAGCATCCGCGCCGCTTGGGCCGGCGTCGCCCGCCGCGCGGGATCCGCGTGCAGCAGCACCTCCAGTACGGGTGCCAGCGTGCCGGCCCGGCGCGGCGCGGCGGCCTCACCGCCGGGGACCGGCCGGGGCGGCGGGCTCCCTTCGACCGCGGTCCACAGCAGCGCCCCCAGCGACCACAGGTCCGCCTCGGGCGTGGGCTCACGGCCCGACTCCAGCTCCGGCGCGAGGTAGGCGCCCGCCGGACCGTCCGGCCGCGGCAGGCCGAAGTCGCTCAGCATCACCCGGCCGTCGTTTGCGACCAGCACGTTGCCCGGCCGTACGTCGCGGTGCAGCACCCCCGCGTCGTGCGCCGCGCGCAGCGCCGCCAGCAGCTGCTCGCCGATGTGGGCCGCCCGCCCGGGCGGCAGCGGCCCGTCCCCGGCGAGCACCTCGGCCAGGGTCAGCCCGCGCACGAGCTCCATCACGATCCAGGGCCGGCCGTCCTCGGAGGCCACGTCGTGCACCCTGACCACGCCGCGGTGGGCGATCCGGGCGGCCGCTCCGGCCTCCCGCTCGGCCGCCTCGTGGACCCGGCGCACGCCCTCGGCGTCCAGTCCGGCCGGGGCGCGCACCTCCCTGACCGCGACCTCCCGCCCGAGCAGCTCGTCCCGGGCCCGCCAGACGATCCCGGAGCTGCCCTCGCCCAGCGGGTCGAGCAGCCGGTACCGGCCCGCCAGGGTGCGTCCGCCGACCGGCTCCCGGCTCCCGGGGCCTTCTGCGCCCGCTCCGCCCGCTCCGCTCTTCGCGCCCTCTGCGCCCGCTCCGCTCTCTCCGCCGCTCATCCGCGTCATCCGAGCCCCCCATCAGCCCCGGTCGTCCGCAACGGGTCGATCACTCCACGTTATCCGAGTTGGCGCCTTGTGGCGTGGGTCGCGCGGAAACTCTCCAAAGCAGCCGATTTGTGCGGAGAGTGACGGTCGACTCCGCTGAGTAACCGTCAACTCCCGCATGAAACAGGGGTAATTCACACGCCCGGGATACCCGACTGCGACGTCGGGGCGATAGGGTTACCCTGCCCGGGCCGGGTGCCCTCGTACGGGTGGGGAGAGACATGGAACAGATAGCAATGCGCAGCAGGCCGCCCCGCGTGCCTGCCATCACCTGCGGCAGCAGCGCGACCAGCTCGCGCCTCGACCGCCACCTCGCCGTGCTGGGCGGACCCGCCGTCCCGCAGCGCGAGACGGCCGAGGCGACCCTGCTGATGCGTGAACTCACGTCGCGCGACCACACGCACGTCCAGCGGAGCCGGAGCGCGCGCGTCTCGCTCTTCGCCCCGCTGCGCCGGCTGCGTCGCACGCTCCTCGGCAGCCGCCGCTCGTAACACGACGTCCCTTCACCCGGCACACCTCCGTCCCCGGCCTCAGGCGACCACACCGTCCCGGCGCAGCGCCGTGATCTGCGCGTCCGTCATCCCCAGGGCGCGCAGCAGGGCGTCGGTGTGCTCGCCGAGTGCGGGCACCGCGCCCATGCGCGGTGCCGCGCCGCCCGGCAGCCCGACCGGCGGCAGCAGGGCCCGCAGCGGCCCGGCCGGGGTGTCCACCTGCCGCCAGCGGTCGCGCGCCGAGAGCTGGGGATGCGCGGCCAGGTCCGCCACGGAGTTCAGGCGGGCGCAGGCGATGCCGGCCGCCTCCAGTCGTTCCAGTGCCTCCGCCGCGGTCAGCGCGGCCAGTGCCTCCGCGACCACGGCGTCGGTCTTCTCCCGGTTCGCCGTCCGCGCCGCGTTCGTCGCGTAGCCGGGGTCGGTGCCCAACTCGGGTCGGTCCAGCACCTGTTCGGCGAGGCGTCGCCATTCCCGGTCGTTCTGCACCGACAGCAGCACCTGCCCGCCGTCCGCCGTCGGATAGGCGTCGTACGGCGCGATCACCGCGTGCGCGAGGCCGGTCCGCGCGGGCTGCCGCCCGCCGTGCATCGTGTGGTGCAGCGGATGTCCCATCCACTCGGCGAGCGCGTCCAGCATCGACACCTCGACCCGGCCGCCCCGCCCGGTGGTGCCCCGGCGCAACAGGGCCGCCAGCACCCCGGAGAAGGCGTACATGGCGGCCGCGATGTCGGCCGCCGGGATGCCGGCCTTCACCGGCCGGTCGGGGGTGCCGGTCACCGACACCAGTCCCGCCTCGCACTGCACGAGCATGTCGTAGGCCCGCTTGTGCGCGTACGGGCCCTCGGCGCCGTAGCCGGAGACGTCCACCGCGACCAGGCGTTCGTACCGGGCGGTCAGGGCCGCCGAGTCGAAGCCGAGGCGGGCGGCCGCGCCGTGCGCGAGGTTCTGCACGAACACGTCCGCCTCCGCGACCAGCGCGTGGAGCAGCTCGCGGCCGCGCGGGTCCTTCAGGTCCAGCGCGATGGACTCCTTGCCCCGGTTGGCCCACACGAAGTGCGAGGCCAGGCCCTGGGCGGCGGTGTCGTAGCCGCGGGCGAAGTCGCCGCCGTCGGGGCGCTCCACCTTGATCACCCGGGCGCCGAGGTCGGCGAGCTGGCGGGTGGCGAAGGGTGCGGATACGGCCTGTTCGACGGCGACGACGGTGATGCCGTCCAGCGGGAGCGGTTCGGTGTCCATGACAGCACTGCCTACCCGCTGGGCGTGTGGCTTGTCACCCGGGCGCCGCGCCGGAATGCCGCGTTTCGTCCGGTTCCCGCGCGTATGTCGACGGTCATGGGATGTCAGGTCCGGGCCGAGTCCGCCGTCACGCACCGCGCCTCGACCGGGACCGTCACGTCCCTCCGCCGGGTCCCGCTCAGTCCTGGCCGCGCGCGAACCTGCGCGCGGCCAGCGGTACGAACAGCACCAGCAGCGCCAGCGACCACAGCACCGCCCCGGCCACCGGGTGGGCGGCCGGCCAGGCCGCGCCCGGGGCCGCCCCGCCACCCGCGTTCCCGCACAGTTCGCGGACCGCGGTGGCCACCGCGCTGATCGGGTTCCACTCGGCCACCGCGCGCAGCCAGTCCGGCAGCCCGGCCGTCGGCAGGTACGCGCTGGACAGCATCGGCAGTACGAAGGTGGCGCTGCCCAGCTGGCCCGCCGCCTCCTCGCTCCGGCTCACCAGCCCCAGGTACGTGCCCGTCCAGGCGGTCGCGAACCGGAACAACAGCAGCACGCCCAGGGCGGCGAGCGCGCCCGGCAGCCCGTTCTCGACCCGCCATCCCATCGCGAGGCCCACCAGCATCAGCGGCACCATCGACACCCCGGTGGTCAGCAGATCGGCGGCGGTCTGTCCGAGCGGGACCGCGGCCCGGCTCATCGGCAGGGTCCGGAACCGGTCCGTGACCCCGCGGTGGGCGTCCTGCGCGGCCGTGAACATCCCCGTCATGAGGCCGTTGGCGGCGGTCGCGGCGAGCAGGCCGGGCACCAGGAACTCCCGGTACTCGGCGCCGGGCATGGCCAGCGCGCTGCCGAACACGTAGCCGAAGAACAGCAGCATGGTGATCGGCATGGTCTGGGTGAGGATCAGCAGGGCGGGCGCGTGGCGGGCCTTGTTCAGCTGCCGGCCGAAGACGGCCGCCCCGTCGGTCAGGACGTTGCCGGTCATGCCGCGTACTCCTTCACGGTGGTGAGGCGGAGGAAGACCTCGTCGAGGGTGGGCGGGCGCAGGCTCGCGTCGGTGACCGGGATGCCGGCCGAGTCCAGGGCCCGGATGACCCCCGGGAGGGTGAGGGAGGGGTCGGCGACGGTCACGGTCACGGTGAGCGCCTCCTCGTCCACGTCCGGACGGCCCCCGGTGAGCCGGTCCAGGACGGTGGCCGCGCCGGTGAGCGCGTCGGCTCCGGCGACGGTCACCCGGGCCGCCGATCCGATGCGGGCCTTCAGGGACGCGGGGGTGCCGGTGACGGAGGCCCGGCCCCGGTCGACGAGGACGATGTCGTCGGCGAGCCGGTCCGCCTCCTCCAGGTACTGGGTGGTCAGCAGCACGGTCGTGCCCTCGTCGGCGAGCGACCGCACCGCGGTCCAGATCTGCTCGCGGCTGGCCGGGTCCAGGCCGGTGGTCGGCTCGTCGAGGAACAGCACCTCGGGGCGGCCCAGCAGGCCGGCGGCCAGGTCGAGCCGCCGCCGCATGCCCCCGGACCAGGTGCGGGCGACTCGGTCGGCGGCCTCGGCCAGCCCGAAGCGGTCGAGCAGGGCGTCGGCGCGGGTGCGGGCGGCGGCTCCGCGCAGCCCGGAGAGCCGCGCGAACAGCCGGAGGTTCTCCCGGCCCGTCAGGTCGCCGTCCACCGAGGCGTACTGGCCGGTGACGCCGATGGCCCGGCGTACGGCGGCGGGGGAGCGGACCACGTCGTGGCCGGCCACCGAGGCGGTCCCCCCGTCGGGCGCGGTCAGGGTGGCGAGGACCCGGACGGCGGTGGTCTTCCCGGCGCCGTTGGGCCCGAGCAGCCCGCAGACGGTGCCGGCGGGGACGGCGAGGTCCAGTCCGCGCAGGGCGCGCACCTCGCCGAACCGCTTCTCCAGACCCTCACTAAGTACAGCGTACGTAGTTGTCATGCGGCGACCATACCTCACTACGTACGGCGTACGTAACTACGATGGGGTCCGAGTACCGAGATCGAGGTGATGGCCGATGACAGCCAGCGGGCGTACCGCTGAACCCGGGGTGATCTGGGCCCGCCCCCAGCGGGCCGGCCGCGGGCCCCGCCCCGCGCACAGCCGTGACTCCATCGCGGCGGAGGCGGTGCGCATCGCCGACGCGGAGGGCGTCGAGGCGGTGTCCATGCGGCGGGTCGCCGCCGGGGTGGGCGCCGGGACCATGTCCCTCTACAACTACGTCCCGCGCAAGGAGGACCTGTACGAGCTGATGGTCGACGCGGTCAGCGCGGAGTACGAACTGACCCCGCCCAGCGGCGACTGGCGCGCCGACCTGCTCGGCATCGCCCGCCAGGGACGCGCGCTGATGCACCGCCACCCGTGGCTGCCCCGGCTGCTCTCCCCGGTGTACGGCTTCGGGCCGCAGGCGCTGCGCTACCTGGAGCACTGCCTGGCCTGCCTGGAGCCCCTGGAGGCCTCCGGCGCCGAGAAGGTGGAACTCGTCGCCGCGCTGAACGGGACCGTCGCGACGTACGTGACCGGCGAGCTCGCCCTCGCCGAACGGGCCCGCAGCCTGCCCTGGAGCGAGGCCGAGGAGCAGCGGGTCCGCGGCGCCTGGCTCGTCGGCCGCCTGGCCACCGGCGACTACCCGCACCTGGCGGCCGCCCTGTCCTCGGCGGACGGCACCCCGATCGCCCCTGACCTCGACGCCGCCTTCGACCGCTTCCTGGACCGGCTGCTCGCCGGGTGGGGGGCTTCCTAGCGCCGGGCGACCCGTACGCGCCTACAGGGGGAGGGCGAACTGGCCGCCCGGGCCCTCCTCCTGGTGGTCCAGGACCGAGGCGGGCCGCCGGGACCAGCGCGGAGGCGGCAGGATCCCGCCCTCCCGCAGCAGGGCGGCGGGCAACAGCGGGCCGGGCCGGAACGCCGCCCGCTCCGGTGCCAGTCCGGCCAGCAGCGAGAGCGTGGTGATCAGGCCGAGCAGCTCCGAGGTCCACTCCTGCGGCCAGTCGGCCGGACCGAGGGCCTCCAGGCCGCCCGCCTCCGCGTGCCAGTGCCGGGTCCTGGCCTCGAACCAGCCCTCCAGCACCCGCACCCCGCGCACCTGGTACTCCCAGGCCCCGGCCGGAACCGGGGAGATCTGGCCGCCGCCCAGGTGCAGGGTCCGGGTCTCCGGCTCGTAGACGGGCCCGTCCGGCCGGCCGGGCAGCGCGGCCCGTACGTAAGGCCGGTGGCCGCCGGGCAGCCGGGGCGGTTCCCCGCCCCGCGCGCCGCGCAGCTGCACGGTCAGCAGCCGCCGGCCGAGGTCCACCCCGGTCCGCCAGCGGTCCGGGTCGGCGGCCAGCGGCACCTCGTACCCGGCCGGGCCGGGGCGTCCCGCTGCCAGTGCCCAGCACAGCACGTCCTCCGGGGCCACCCGGGTGCGGTACCGCCCGCCGAGGAAGTCGAGCAGGCCCGGCGCCAGATTGGGCTCGGCCCCGCCGGGCCGGCGGTGCAGCGGCCGCACCCGGCCCGGGCGCCCGGCCGGCAGGTGCGCGGTGACCAGCAGCTCCGGGTCCTCCACGGTGAACAGCTGCCGGGCGTCCCGGACCCGCCACAACTCCGGCCGGGCCGCGTCGATCAGGCGCTGGTCCGGGAGCAGCCACTGCTCGTGGAAGAACTCCGACAGCACCCGCACCGGCTCCGGGCACGGCCCGGGTTCCCGGGCGAACCGGCCGGTCCGGGTCCGCTGCCCGGGGAGCGCGGCCGCGCCGGTCTCCGGCGTACGGGCCCGGGTGGGCCGGAACAGGCGGGCGCGCTCGGCCCCCTCGGCGGCGGCCAGCGCCGCCCACCGGGTCCGCAACGTCGCGGGATCGGCCGCGGTCACCCAGGCCCGACCGAGCCGCAGCGGGGCCACCGACCAGGGCATCAGATCGTCCAGCAGGGGCGCGTCGGTCGTCACCCGGCAGATGGTAGGACCTGTCCCGGCCACCCCGAAGCGTTACGCTCCTTTTGTATGCACATGTTCGGATCGAGGAGGGCGGCCATGAGCCAGTACGACGAGTACTCGACCCCGTCACAGGCGGAGGGCGAGCGCCTCGACGAGGACATGGACGAGCGGGAGCGCAAGCAGCGGCACCCCCAGACCATGCGGACCACCCCGTCCCAGGCGGAGGGCGAGCGCGGTCGCGACGAGGAGGACCGCACCGCCGACCGGGACCGCTGACCGGACCGCTGGCCGCGTCTCGCTGGCCGCGTCCCGCGCACGGTGCCGGTGCAGGTTGCGGTGTGCCCCGGGCCGCGCCCGCTAGTGCGCGTCCATGGTGACCGTGAAGGAGAACCGGTCGCCGCGGTACCGGATCCTGGCCACGTCCACCACCCGGCCGTCCTCGTCGTACGTCACGCCCGTGTAGTGCAGGATCGGGCTGAGCAGCGGCACCTGGAGCAGCTCGGCGGTCACAGGGTCGGCCAGCCGCGCCTCCACCGTGTCCGTGATCCGGCTGATCCGCACCCCGACCGCGTCCCGGAGCACCTTCGTCATCGGCCAGCGCTCCAGGTCGGCCGTCTCCACCGCCTCCGCGACCTCCGGACGGACCGCGTTCTCCGCCCAGTTGGTCGGTTCCCCGGTCGTCCCGTCGCGGCGCAGCCGCCGGTACGTGACCACCTCCGCGAGGCCGGGGAAGTACTCGGCGAGCTCGCCGGGCACCGGACCGCGCCCGCACCCCAGCACCGTCGTCGGCTCGCCCGACTGCTGGGCGACGATCGCGTCGACCGAGCCCAGCAGCCGTACCGGGGCGCCGCGCCGCGCCCCCGGCTCGATGAACGTGCCGCGCCGCCGGTGCCGGCTGATGAGCCCCTCCTGTTCCAGCTCCTTCAGGGCCTGCCGCATGGTCAGCACGCTGACCCCGTAGTGCTCGGCGAGCTGCTCCTCGGTGGGCAACCGCAGGGAGGACTCCGGTGAGCGCCCCAGTATCGAGGCGCGCAGCGACTGCGACACCTGGTACCAGAGCGGCAGCTTCCGGTTCAGCACCAGCGAGTCGGGGGCGAAGGCGGTCACGGTCGGTTCTCCGTACGGGTGGGGCGGTGCGCGGTCCTGGGGGAGGATCCTAGGCGCGGAAGTGCCGTTCGAGCCCCTGCCAGACGTCGTCGTAGGCGGGCTGGAGGTGGTCCGCGGCGGCGGCCTGCGCGGTGGCGGTGATCGGCCAGCGGGTCTCGAACATGAAGGCCAGCCCGTCGTCGATCTTCTGCGGCTTGAGCTCGGCGGCGCTGGCCCGGTCGAAGGTCTCCCGGTCCGGGCCGTGGGCGGACATCATGTTGTGCAGCGAGCCGCCGCCCGGCACGAAGCCCTCGGCCTTGGCGTCGTAGGCGCCCTCGATCAGGCCCATGTACTCGCTCATCACGTTGCGGTGGAAGTACGGCGGGCGGAAGGTGTCCTCGCCGACCAGCCAGCGCGGGGCGAAGACCACGAAGTCGACGCCGGCCAGGCCCGGGGTGTCGGTGGGCGAGGTCAGCACCGTGAAGATCGACGGGTCGGGGTGGTCGTAGCTGATGCTGCCCAGCACGTTGAAGCGGCGCAGGTCGTAGACGTACGGGGTGTGGGTGCCGTGCCAGGCCACCACGTCCAGCGGGGAGTGGTCGTAGGTGGCCGTCCAGAGGTTGCCGCAGAACTTGTTGACGACCTCGGTCGGCCGCTCGACGTCCTCGTACGCGGCGACCGGGGCGCGGAAGTCCCGGGCCGCGGCGAGGCCGTTGGCGCCGATCGGGCCGAGGTTCGGCAGCTCGAAGGGCTGGCCGTAGTTCTCGCAGACGTAGCCGCGGGCGGGCCCGGCCTCGGTGTCGAGGAGTTCCACGCGGAAGCGGACTCCGCGGGGGATCAGCGCCACCTCGCCGGGGCCGGCGGACATCACGCCGAGCTCGGTGCGGAGCAGCAGGCCGCCGCGCTCGGGGACGATCAGCATCTCGCCGTCGGAGTTGCCGAAGACCCGGTCGGTCATGGAGGAGTCGGCGGCGTAGAGGTGGACGGCCATGCCCGTGCGCTGGGTGGCGTCGCCGTTGCCGCCGAGCGTCCACAGGCCGGCCAGGAAGTCGGTGCCGGGGGCCGGGTCGGGCAGCGGGTTCCAGCGCAGCCGGTTGGGGTCCGGGACGGTCTCGGTGAAGGGGGCCGTCCGCAGGTTGCCGTTGTCGGTCCGGGTGTACGGGGGGTGCGCGGCGGAGGGGCGGATCCGGTAGAGCCACGACCGGCGGTTGTGGGTCCGCGGCTCGGTGAACGCGCTGCCGCTGAGCTGCTCGGCGTAGAGGCCGAGGGGCGCCCGCTGGGGGGAGTTGCGGCCGTGGGGGAGGGCGCCGGGGACGGCCTCCGAGCTGTGCTCGTTGCCGAAGCCGGTCAGGTAGACCAGCCCCTCCGCCGTCTTCCTGGCCTGCTCGCTGCCGCCGCTCATCGCGCTGCTCCCACTCCGTCGAAGGAATCCTATGGTCGACAGTAGGATTCGCGGCCCGCCGCGTCAACGGCCGGTGCCGGCGGCGGGGCCGGAAAAGGGCCCGCGCGGGGGGATCCCAAAAGATGAACATTGCTCTACTCTCTCGCGCATGTCGTGGACCCGCAGGTTCCCTGCCGTTCCGGGGGCGCTCCTCGCCGCCCTCCTCGCCCTGGTCGCACTCCTCGCCGCCGCACCCGCCGCCCGCGCGCACGAAGAGCGGCCCGTCACCTTCCCCGACGGCTCCGGCTCCGTGCCGCGCTACCGTGCGGCGGAGCCCGACCTGATCGTCTGCAAGACCGACCGGGCCGCGTTCGAGAAACGGATATCCGGCTTCCCCGAACAGCTGCGGCAGCGCAACCTCGACCTGTTCGCGCGCTGCGAGCGCAGCGGGTTCCGGCACCTCCAGGAGGCCGTCGACAAGGTCGACCGGCCCGGCATGAACATCGCGGTGCTGCCCGGGCTCTACGAGGAGGAGCCCTCCCTGCCCGAACCGACCGGCGAGTGCGCCTCCCTCAAGGCCCCCACCTCGTCGTTCGGCTACCAGATCCTCAGCTACGAGCAGCAGGTCCGCTGCCCCCACAACCAGAACCTGGTCGCCGTCCTCGGCAAGACCGACCTGCAGATCGAGGGCACCGGGGCCTCCCGCCTGGACGTGGTCATCGACAGCAAGTACCGCAAGCTCAACGGGATCCGGGCCGACCGGTCCGACGGCGTCTACTTCCGCAACTTCACCGCCCAGCGCACCACCTTCAACTCGCTGTACGTGCTGGCCGCCGACGGGTTCGTCATCGACGACGTGCTGACCCGGTGGAACGACGAGTACGGCTTCCTCACCTTCGCCAGCGACCACGGCCTCTACAAGAACTGCGAGTCCTACGGCAACGGGGACTCCGGCATCTACCCGGGCAGCGCCTCGAACATCAACGACGGCCGGGGCTACGACGTCCCCCGCTACTCCATCGAGATCACCGGCTGCCGCAGCCACCACAACATGGTCGGCTACTCCGGCACGGCCGGGGACTCCGTCTGGGTCCACGACAACGAGTTCGACCACAACATGGGCGGCGCCTCCATGGACAGCGCCTTCCCCGGCCACCCCGGACTGCCGCAGAACCACGCCAAGTTCGAGCGGAACCTGATCCACGACAACAACCAGGACTACTACCGGTACGTCGCCGACGGCACCTGCGCCAAGGACCCCGTCGACCGCGGCTACGAGGAGGGCGTGGTCTGCCCGCAGATCTCCATGCCCCCCGGCACCGGCATCATCACCGCGGGCGGCAACTGGAACATCTACGAGGACAACTGGGTGTACGGCCACCAGCGCGCCGCCTTCTTCCTCAGCGCCGTACCGGCCTTCATCCGCGGCGAGTCCGCCTGGTCCAAGCAGGCCGACACCTCCCACCGCAACCGGTACGCCGGCAACGTCCTCGGCCGCGACAAGGCCGGCAACCCCCGGCCCAACGGCATGGACGTGTGGTGGGACGGCCAGGGCAAGGGCAACTGCTGGCAGGACGGCCCCGACGGCTCCACTCCCGGCGCCCCGCCCCGGTGCGGCGGGGAGCGCGGCGAGGTGAGCGGCTCCTCCGCCCGCCTCGTCGGCGAACCGGTGAAGCTGGCCCAGCTGATGGTCTGCGCCGACTACAACGTGCAGGCCCGGCGCCTCCCGGCCGGCTGCGACTGGTACGGGGCGAGCGGACTGGAGCGGGTGGAGACCCAGGCGGCACTCGCCGTGGCCTGCGTGCTGCTGCTGGTGGGCGGGATCCTGTGGTGGCGCAGGCTGCGCGGCACCCGGACGGGCACGGTCGCCTCGCTGCTGGGCCTCGCGGGACTGGCCCTGGACGTGGCGGGCTCCACCACGGGCCTGACCGCGACCGCCGTCCCGGCCCTGGCCCTGCTGCTGCTCGGCCTGTGGTGGACCGGCGCGGGCCTGGCGCTCCGGCCCGACCGCCCCTGGTTCGCCCGCCTCACCCTCCTGCTGGGCGCGCTCACCCTGCTCGACGCCTTCGACAAGGCCGTGCTGATGATCCCCTGGATCCCCCTCGGCCCCGCCTGGATACGCGGGATCGTCGCCGTGGTCTGGGTGCTGTGGGCGGTGATCGCATCCGCCCGCCCCGGCCCGGGCACCGTTCCCTCCGGCGACGCCCCCGGCGGCGACCCGGCGGGCGACCGCGAGCCGGTCCCGGCGGGCGGAACCCCGTCGGCCGGCGCCCGGGAGGGAGCGGCATGAGCGGCATGAGTGGCCTGAGCCGCCCCCGGCCCGCGGCCCGCCGCCGCGCCGCGGCGCTGCTCACCCTCGCCGTGCTCCTGGCCGGCGGCACGGCGGCGGGCTGCGGCGGCCGTCCCACCACCCACCACAAGCCGGGCACCACGCACCACCAGGCCTCCGGCAGCACCGGCACCCTGCTGGAGGCCAAGGACGCCGCCGGCCACCGCTACCGGGAGGTCCCGGCGGCCGGCGCCCCCGAGGTCACCCTCACCGTCCGCCCCGACTCCGAGGACGGCTGGAACCTCGAGCTCGCCGTGCGGAACTTCCGCTTCACCCCCGGCAGCACCGGCGGCGCCGCCCTCCCCGGCGCCGGCCACGCCCACCTGGAGCTGGACGGCCGCAAACTGGCCCGGCTGTACGGACCCTGGTACCACCTGCCGGCCGCGCAGGTACCCCATGGCGCCGCGCGCACCCTGACCGTCCGCCTCTACGCGGACGACCACACCGCCTGGGCGGTCGCCGGCAAGCCCGTCCAGGCCACCGCGCAGCTCACCCCCGGCGCCCCGTCCGGCCACACCCACGGCCACGGGCAGGATCCCGGCCCGGGCCGCTCGACCGCCCCGGCACCGGCCGGCGGCACCGCCGACGCGGACGCCGACCGGACCGTGACCATCGCCGTCCGCGACGGCAAGGTCAGCCCCCCGCCCGGCCGCACCGAGCTCAAGCGCGGCGAGCGGGTGGCCCTGCGCGTCACCAGCGACCGCACCGACACCCTGCACGTCCACGGTTACGACAAGGAGCTCCCCCTGCCCCCGGGCCAGGAGGTCACCCTGCTGCTCACCGCGGACCGCACCGGTCTCTTCGAGGTCGAGACCCACGAGTCCGGCCTGGTCCTCACCCAGCTCCTGGTCCGATGACCCGGCCGCCCTCGCTCCCGTCCCTCGCCCACGGCGTGGGATCCACCCACGACCTGCCCATCTCTCCCTTCTACGCGTTCGCCGGCGCCTTCACCGCCCTGTTCGTCTCCTTCCTCGCGCTCGGCCTGCTGTGGTCCTCCTCCCGTTTCCGCGGCGACCGTTCCGGCCGTCCGCTGCCCGCCGCCCTCCAACGTTCCGCCGACGCCCCCGCCACGCGCACCGCCCTGCGCGGGCTGGGCCTCGCCGCCGCCCTGTTCGTCCTGCTGCACCTCCTCCTCGGTCCCGACGACCCCGAACGCAACCCCGCGCCCGGCGCCGTCTACGTACTCCTCTGGGTCGGCCTGGTCCCGGCCTCCCTGCTGCTCGGCCCCGTCTGGCGCCTCCTCAACCCGCTCCGCTCCGTGCACCTCCTCCTGTGCCGGCTCTTCCGCCGGCAGCCCGACCGCCCGGTCCCCGCCCGCCTGGGGACCCGGCCCGCCGCCGTCGGGCTGCTCGGCTTCACCTGGCTCGAACTCGTCGCGCCCGATCCCGCATCGACCACCACCCTCCTGATCGCCCTCGCCGTCCACACGGCCGTCCAACTGCTGTTCGCCGCCCGCCACGGCGAGCGCTGGTTCGACCACGGCGACCCCTTCGAGGCGTACTCCGCCCTCCTGGCCCGCCTCTCCCCACTCGGCCGCCGGGACGACGGCCGCCTGGTCCTCCGCAACCCCCTGCACGGACTCGACGCCACACCCGAGCGCCCCGGCCTCGTCGCCACCGTCTGCGTCCTGCTCGGCTCCACCGCCTACGACGGCTTCTCCGACACCCCCTACTGGATCAACACCGTCCAGACCTCCCCCCTCGGCCGCACCCCCACGGCCACCCTCGGACTCCTGGGCGCCGTCGCCGCCGTCGCCGCCCTCTACTGCCTGTGCGCCGCGGCCACCCGCCTGGTGTCCGGCCCGCTGCCCGGGCCCCTCACCGCCTTCGCGCACTCACTCCTGCCGATCGCGCTCGGCTATCTCACGGCCCACTACTTCTCCCTCCTCGTAACCGAAGGACCACGTACCGTAATCATGGCACTGGGCACTGACAACGCCTCCTCGCCCGCCCCACCCCTGGGTCCGGGCGGCCTCGCCGCCCTCCAGGTCACCGCCGTCGTCGCCGGCCACGTCCTCGGCGTCGTCGCGGCCCACGACCGCTCCGTCCGGCTCTTCCCGCCCGACCGGGCCGTCGCCGGACAGCTGCCCCTGCTCGGGCTCATGATCGTCTACACCGTCGGCGGAATAGGCCTCCTGCTGAATTGATCCACTTCCCGGAGCGGCATGATGGACCCCGTGCCACCAGTTCCCCCCGCCCGTACCCTCCGCCGCGCCCCCATCCAGCAGCGCAGTGCCGACCGCCTCGCCCGGATCCTCGACGCCTGCGCCGAGGTCCTCGACGAGACCGGCTACGAGAACCTCAGTACCCGCGCCGTCGCCCTGCGGGCCGGCGTGCCCATCGGGTCCGTCTACCGCTTCTTCGACAACAAACGGGCCATGGCCGACGCCCTCGCCCACCGCAACCTCGACCGCTACGCCGAGGGCGTCGCCGAGCGCCTCGCCGTACTCCCGGCCACGGACTGGCGGCCCGTCGTGGACGCGGTGCTCGACGAGTACCTGTCCATGAAGCGCAGCGTCCCCGGCTTCGTCCTGGTCGACTTCGGTGTGCCCGCCCCGCCCACCGGCGACCCCGAAGTGGACCCCAACCACCTCGTCGCCGCCCGCCTGACCGAACTGCTCTGCGGCCACCTCCGCCGGGTGCCCGACGCGCCCCTGCGACGCGCGGTCCTCGTCGCCGTCGAGGCCACCGACGCGCTCATACAGCTGGCCTTCCGGGTGTCCCCGACCGGAGACCCGGACATCCTGGACGAAACCCGCGCCATGATGCACGCCTACCTCGCCCGCGTCCTCGACTGAGCCTCCCGCCCGGTCGGGGCGGACGGGCCGGACCAGCGCCGGCAGCGGAGAACGGGCCGAGGGGCAGGGGCAACGGGCAAGGGGCGGGGAAGTGGGGAGCAGGGGCCGGGGAACCCTGGCCGGGAGCGCGGGCCGCGCAGGACCCTCCCCGCCGTGCCTACCGGTCGGTATGCTCGGGGCGCGTCCACGCCCGCGCGCCGCAGCCTGCCGCCCAGGAGGGCCCATGCCCAGCGATACCCGAGCCCCTCGCACCGCCCCGCGCATCTGCCCCCTCTGCGAAGCCACCTGCGGACTCGTCCTCACCCTCGACGGCACCACCGTCACCGGAGCCCGCGGCGACCGCGACGACGTCTTCAGCCGCGGCTTCGTCTGCCCCAAGGGGGCGGCGTTCGGCGACCTCGACAGCGACCCCGACCGACTGCGGACCCCGCTCGTCCGGCGTGCCGGCCGCCTGGTGGAAGCCACCTGGGAGGAGGCGTTCGCGGCCGTGGCCGAAGCCGTCCCGTCGCTGGTCCGCCAGTACGGGCCCCAGGCCGTCGGCGTGGTGCTGGGCAACCCCAACGTGCACACCATGGCCGGCGCCCTCTACCCGCCGCTGCTCCTCAAGGCCCTCGGCACCCGCAACCTCTTCACCGCCTCCACCCTCGACCAGATGCCCAAGCACGTCTCCAGCGGGCTGCTCTTCGGGGACCCCTTCGCCATCCCCGTCCCCGACCTCGACCGCACCGACTTCCTGCTGCTCCTCGGCGCCAACCCGGTCGAGTCCAACGGCTCGCTGTGCACCGCCCCCGACTTCCCCGGCCGCCTCAAGGCGCTGCGCGCCCGGGGCGGGACCCTCGTGGTGGCCGACCCCCGCCGCACCCGCACCGCGCGCCTCGCCGACCAGCACCTCGCCCTGCGCCCCGGCAGCGACGCCCTGCTGCTGGCCGCCCTCGCCCACACCCTGCTCGCCGAGAAGCTCGCCGCGCCCGGCCCCCTCGTCGCCCACCTCGCCACCGACCTCGGGGAACTCGCCGAAGCCCTCGCCCGTTTCACCCCCGAGGAGGTCGCCCCCGCCTGCGACCTCCCCGCCGAGGAGATCCGCGCGCTGGCCCGCCGGCTCGCCGCCGCCCCCACCGCCGCCGTCTACGGCCGGATGGGCAGCTGCACGGTCGCCTTCGGAACCCTCACCAGCTGGCTCGTCGACGTCCTCAACATCCTCACCGGCAACCTCGACCGCCCCGGCGGCGCGCTCTTCCCGCTCTCCGCCACCGGGCCCGCGCCCCGCCCCGCCGGGCCCGGCAAGGGGTTCTCCCTCGGCCGGTGGGCCAGCCGGGTCTCCGGGCACCCCGAGGCCAAGGGCGAACTGCCGCTCGCCGCCCTGGCCGAGGAGATCGACACCCCGGGCGAGGGCCGGATCAGGGCGGTGATCTCCATCGCCGCCAACCCCGTCCTGTCCGCGCCCGACGGACACCGCCTCGACGCGGCCCTGGCCGGCCTGGACTTCATGGTCTCCGTCGACCCCTACCTCAACGAGACGTCCCGGCACGCCCACGTCGTCCTGCCCCCTCCGCCGCCCTCGCAGAGCGCCCACTTCGACTTCGCCTTCAACGGATTCGCCATCCGCAACCAGGTCCGGTACACCCCCGCCCCGGTCGCACTGGAGCCCGGGCGGATGGACGAATGCGAGATCCAGGCACGCCTCGTCCTCGCCGTCTCCGGAACGCACGGCACCGCGGGCCCCGAAGCCGTGGACGACCTGGCCGTCCGGGCCGGCCTGGCCAGGGCCGTGGCCGACCCGCACTCCCCGCTGCACGGCGCCGACCCGGACCGCCTCGCCGAGTGCCTCACCGGCGACACCGGCCCCGAGCGCAGACTGGACCTCATGCTGCGGCTCGGCCCGTACGGGGACCGGTTCGGGCACGCCCCGGCCGCGGACGGGCTCACGCTGGAGCGGCTGCGCGCCCACCCGAACGGCATCGACCTCGGCCCGCTGCGCCCCCGGCTCCCCGGCGTGCTGAGGACCCGCAGCGGCGGGATCGAGCTGCTGCCCGACCCCATCGCGGCCGAACTCCCCAGGCTGGGCGCGGCGCTGACGGAACACCCCGCCGCCCTGGTGCTCGTCGGCCGCAGGCACCTGCGGTCCAACAACAGCTGGTTGCACAACGTCCCGGCCCTCACCGGAGGTTCCAACCGCTGCACCCTGCACGTCCACCCCGCCGACGCGGCCCGGCTGGGCCTGGCCGACGGCGCGTCCGCCCGGATCAGCGCCGAGGGCGGCGCGCTGGAAGTCCCGGTGGAGATCACCGACAGCGTGCGCGCCGGCGTCGTCAGCCTCCCGCACGGCTGGGGCCACGACCGGCCCGGAACCAGGATGTCCACCGCAGCCGCCCGGCCCGGAGCCAACGTCAACCAGCTGCTCGACGGCAGCCGGCTGGACCCGCTGTCCGGCACCGCGGTGCTCAACGGCTTCCCCGTGGAGGTGTCGCCCGTACCGCCGCTCCGCCCCGCACCGTCAGCCTCGCCCATGTGTTGACCTGGGGTTTTGCTCGTATTGCTCACGGCTGGACGTCTTGTTGGCGTAAAGACGAGGGCTCTACCGTCCCTGCATGCTGACCTTCCTCGGCTTCGCCATGATCGCGACCTTCCTGGTGCTGATCATGATGAAGAAAATGTCGCCCATCGCGGCCCTCGTCATCATCCCCGCGCTCTTCTGCGTCTTCGCCGGGCAGGGCGCGCAGCTCGGCGACTACGTCATCGAGGGCGTCGGCAAACTCGCGCCGACCGCCGCCATGCTGATGTTCGCCATCGTCTACTTCGGCGTGATGATCGACGTCGGCCTGTTCGACCCGATCGTCCGGGGCATCCTGCGGTTCTGCAAGGCGGACCCGGTCCGGATCGTCGTGGGCACCGCGGTGCTCGCCGCCGTCGTCTCGCTCGACGGCGACGGCTCAACCACCTTCATGATCACCGTCTCGGCCATGTACCCGCTCTACAAACGGCTCGGCCTGAGCCTGGTGGTCCTGACCGGTGTGGCCGCCACCGCCAACGGCGTCATGAACACCCTGCCCTGGGGAGGCCCCACGGCCCGCGCCGCCACCGCGCTCGAGCTCGACGCCGCCGACATCTTCGTCCCGATGATCCCGGCCCTCGCGGTCGGCCTGGTCTTCGTCTTCGTCCTCGCCTACGTCCTCGGGCTGCGCGAGCGCCGCCGGATCGGCACGCTGGCCCTGCCCGCCGCCGAGGAGCGCACGGAGACCCTGGTCACCTCCGGCGCCGCTGCCGGCGGCCCCACCACCACGGGACCGGCCGCCTCCGCCACCGGAGCGGCCGGCGGCACGGGCACCGACGACCACCCCGCTGACGCCCCCGCCCACTTCCCCGCCGACGTCACCGCCGCGCACGCCGGCGGCTTCCAGGGCCTGGACCCCCACCGGGACACCCTGCGACCCCGCCTGTACTGGTTCAACGCCGGCCTCACCCTCGCCCTGCTCACCGCGATGATCCTGGAGCTGCTGCCGATCCCGGTGCTGTTCCTGCTCGGTGCCGCCCTCGCGCTCACCGTCAACTTCCCCCGGATGCCCGACCAGAAGGCGCGCATCGCAGCCCACGCCGAAAACGTCCTGAACGTCGCCGGCATGGTCTTCGCCGCCGCCGTCTTCACCGGGGTCCTCACCGGCACCGGCATGGTCAAGCACATGGCCGACTGGCTCGTCGGCGCCGTCCCCGAGGGCATGGGCCCGCACATGGCCCTGGTCACCGGTCTCCTCAGCCTGCCCCTGACCTACTTCATGTCCAACGACGGCTTCTACTTCGGCGTCCTCCCCGTCCTCGCCGAGGCCGGTGCCGCCCACGGCGTCGGACCGCTGGAGATCGCCCGCGCCTCCCTGGTCGGCCAGGCCCTCCACATGTCCAGCCCGCTGGTCCCCGCCGTGTACGTACTGGTCGGCATGGCCAAGGTGGAGTTCGGCGACCACACCCGCTTCACCGTGAAGTGGGCCGCCCTCACCTCCCTGGTCGTCCTCGCCGCAGGGATGCTTTTCGGCATCATCTGAGTCCCGCGCGCAGAAAACTACCGGTGCTCGTTTGTAGGGTGTGCGCGAGGCCAGGACACAGGCACACCAGCACGGGAGGAACGCGATGAAGCCCCACGACGGCATGTACATCGGCGGAGAGTGGCGGGCCGCCGTCGGACGCGAGCGGATCGAGGTCCTCAACCCGGCCGACGAGCAGGTCCTGGGCGGCGTGCCCGCCGGCACCGCCGAGGACGTGGACGCGGCCGTACGCGCGGCCCGCGCGGCCTTCCCCGGCTGGGCCGCCACCCCGCCCGCCGAGCGCGCGGCGCGGATCGCCGCCGTCCGGGACGTGCTCGTGGCGCGCAGGAGCGAGTTCGCCGAGCTGATCACGGCCGAGCTCGGCTCCCCGCTCGGCTTCTCCGGGATGGTCCACGTCGGGGCCCCGATCGCGGTGTCCTCCTCCTTCGCCGAACTGGCGGCCGGTTACGCCTTCGAGGAGCGCATCGGGAACTCCACCGTGCTCCTCGAGCCGGTCGGCGTGGTCGGGGCCATCACGCCCTGGAACTACCCGCTGCACCAGATCGTTGCCAAGGTGGCACCCGCTCTCGCGGCGGGCTGCACGGTCGTCCTCAAGCCCGCCGAGGACACCCCGCTGACCGCGCAGCTTTTCGCCGAGGCCGTGGACGAGGCCGGCGTACCGGCCGGCGTCTTCAACCTGGTCACCGGCACCGGCCCGGTCGCCGGTCAGGCGCTGGCCACCCACCCGGACGTCGACCTCGTCTCCTTCACCGGCTCCACCGCCGTCGGCCGCCTCGTCGGCGCCGCTGCCGGCGGCGCGGTGAAGCGCGTGGCGCTGGAACTGGGCGGCAAATCGGCCAATGTCATCCTGCCCGGGGCCGACCTCGCCAAGGCCGTCGCCACCGGCGTCGGCCACGTCATGAACAACACCGGCCAGAGCTGCAACGCCCTCAGTCGCATGCTGGTGCACCGCGACCGGTACGAGGAGGCCGTCGCCCTCGCCGCCGAGACCGTCGCCAAGTACCCCGTCGGCGACCCCAAGGACCCGGCCACCCGCCTGGGCCCGGTCGTCAACGCCAAGCAGCGGGACCGGGTGCGCGCCTACATCGACAAGGGCATCGAGGAGGGCGCCCGGCTCGTCGTGGGCGGCCCCGAAGCGCCCCGCGAGCAGGGCTGGTTCGTCGCGCCCACCGTCTTCGCCGACGTCACCCCCGAGATGACCATCGCCCAGGAGGAGATCTTCGGGCCGGTCGTCGCGATCCTGCCGTACGACGACGAGGAGGACGCCCTCCGGATCGCCAACGGCACCGCGTACGGCCTCGGCGGCGCCGTGTGGGCCGCGGACGACGCGACCGCGGTGGCGTTCGCGCGCCGCATGGACACCGGCCAGGTGGACATCAACGGCGGCCGCTTCAACCCGCTCGCCCCCTTCGGCGGCTACAAGCAGTCCGGCGTCGGCCGGGAACTGGGCCCGCACGGCCTGGCCGAGTACCTCCACACCAAGTCCCTGCAGTTCTGACCGCCCCCGACGCCGCACCAGCAGACGGAGAAACCACCATGGTCCGCGCCGCCATCCTGCCCGCCGTCGGAGCCCCGCTGGAGATACGGGAGATCGTCCTGCCCGACCCCGGGCCCGGTCAGGTCCGGGTCCGGCTCGCCGCCGCCGGGGTCTGCCACTCCGACCTCTCCCTCACCGACGGCACCATGCGGGTCCCCGTACCCGCCGTCCTCGGCCACGAGGGCGCCGGTACCGTGCTCGCCGTCGGCGAGGGGGTCACCCACGTCGCCCCCGGCGACGGAGTCGTGCTCAACTGGGCGCCGTCCTGCGGTCGCTGCCACCACTGCGCCATGGGCGAGGTGTGGCTCTGCGTCCACGCCCTCAGCGGAGTCGGCGCCGTCCACGCCCACGACGCCCAGGGCACCGAGCTGCACCCCGGGCTCAACGTGGCGGCCTTCGCCGAGGAGACCGTGGTCGCCGCCAACTGCGTGCTCCCCGCCCCCGAGGGCATCCCGCTCGCCGAGGCCGCCCTGCTCGGCTGCGCCGTGCTGACCGGCTACGGCGCCGTCCACCACAGCGCCCGGGTCCGCGCCGGCGAGTCGGTGGCCGTGTTCGGCGTCGGCGGGGTCGGCCTGGCCGCGCTGCAGGCCGCCCGGATCGCCGGGGCCGGGCCGGTGGTCGCGGTGGACGTGTCCCCGGCCAAGGAGGAGCTCGCCCGGGCGGCCGGGGCCACCGAGTTCGTCCTCGTCTCCGACACCACCGCCAAGGAGGTCCGCGCGCTGACCGGCGGGCGCGGCGCGGACGTGGCCGTCGAGTGCGCCGGCCGGGCCGCGGCGATCCGCACCGCCTGGGAGTCCACCAGGCGCGGCGGCCGGACCACGGTGGTCGGCATCGGCGGCAAGGAGCAGCAGGTCACCTTCCACGCCCTCGAGATCTTCCACTTCGCCCGCAGCCTCACCGGCTGCGTCTACGGCAACAGCGACCCCGCCCGCGACCTGCCGGTCCTCGCCGAGCACGTCCGGGCCGGCCGCCTCGACCTCGGCGGGCTGGTCACCGACCGGATCGACCTGGACGGCATCCCGGCCGCCTTCGACGCCATGGTCGCCGGGAAGGGCGGCCGGTCGCTGGTGGTCTTCGACTCCTGACCCGGGCCGGCGAGCCCGGGCCGCGCCCTCCGGCCCGGGCCGCGCCCTCCGGCCCGGGCCGCGCCCTCCGGCCCGGGCCGCGCCCTCCCGCCCGGGTCAGGCCTCCTGGCCGGACCGGGCCCGCGCGGCCCCCGCCCGGTCAGCCTGGTCCGTCCGGTCCGTCCGGTCCGCCGGGTCCTCCGGGACGCCGGCCAGCGCCGCGTACTGCAGGGCCAGGCCGTCCAGCAGGGCGGTCAGGCCCACCTCGAAGGCGCCTTCGTCCACCTCCCGCTGACGCTCGGCCAGCAGGTGGGCCTGGCCCAGGTGCGGGTAGTCGGCCGGGTCGTACGCCGACTCGTCGTCCACGAAGCCCCGGGCGAACGAGCCCACCGCCGAGCCGAGGATGAAGTACCGCATCAGCGCGCCGATCCGGGTGGCCTGGGCGGGCGGCCAGCCCGCCGCCGTCATCCCGCCGAACACCGCGTCCGCCAGCCGCAGGCCGGACGGCCGACGTCCCGGCCCGCGCGCCAGCACCGGCACGATGTTGGGGTGGTCGGCCAGCGCGTTCCGGTAGGAGTGCGCCCAGTCCCGCAGCGCGGTGCGCCAGTCCCGCCCGTCCTCCGCGTCGAACATCGACAGGTCGACCCGCGCGCTCACCGCGTCGGCGACCGCCTCCAGGATCTCGTCCTTGGTGCGGAAGTGGTTGTACAGGGAGGGCCCGCTGACGCCCAGCGCGGCCGCCAGCCGCCGCGTCGACACCGCTTCCAGCCCCTCCGAGTCCACCAGCACCCCGGCCGCCTCGACGATGCGGTCTCTGCTGAGAAGGGGCTTGCGCGGTCTGGCCATGCGCCACATAGTAGGGCCTGCCCAACTAAAACTAGCGGCGCTAATTAATCGCCGTCCGAGGGGTGGCCATGGATCTGGAACTCAGCGAGGAACAGGCGGCGGTCCGGCAGCTCGCACGCGAGTTCAGCGACCGCGAGATCACCCCGTACGCCGCGGAATGGGACCGCGCCGAACGTGTGGACCGGGGCATCGTCAAGAAGCTCGGTTCGCTCGGGTTCCTGGGCCTCACCGTGCCCGAGGAGTACGGCGGTTCGGGTGGGGACCACCTCGCGTACTGCCTGGTCACCGAGGAGTTGGGGCGCGGCGACTCGGCCGTCCGCGGGATCGTCTCCGTCTCGCTCGGGCTGGTCGCGAAGACCGTCGCCGCGTGGGGGAGCGAAGCGCAGAAGCGCGCCTGGCTGCCCCGGCTGTGCTCCGGCGACGCCCTCGGCTGCTTCGGGCTCACCGAGCCCGGCACCGGCTCCGACGCGGCCCGGCTCGCCACCCGGGCGGTCCGGCGCGGCGAAACGTACCTCCTCAGCGGGACGAAGACCTTCATCACCAACGGCACCTGGGCCGACGTGGCGCTCGTCTTCGCGCGGAGCAACGAGGACCCCGGGCACCGGGGCATCTCCGCGTTCCTCGTCCCCACGGACGCCGCCGGGCTGGCCCGTCGCGAGATCCACGGCAAGCTCGGGCTGCGCGGGCAGGCCACGGCGGAACTCGTCCTGGACGACGTGGAGGTGCCCGCCTCCGCGATGCTCGGGCCCGAGGGCAAGGGCTTCTCGGTGGCCATGTCCGCCCTCGCCAAGGGCCGCATGTCGGTGGCCGCGGGCTGCGTGGGCATCGCCCAGGCGGCCCTGGACGCGGCCGTCGCCTACGCGGGCGAGCGCGAGCAGTTCGGCCGCACGATCGCCCACCACCAGCTGGTGCAGGAGCTGATCGCCGACATCTCGGTGGACGTGGACGCGGCCCGGCTGCTCACGTGGCGGGTGGCCGACCTCGTCGACCGGGGACGCCCGTTCGCGACGGAGGCCTCCACGGCGAAGCTGTTCGCCTCGGAGGCGGCGGTACGGGCGGCGAGCAACGCGTTGCAGGTGCACGGGGGTTACGGGTACGTGGACGAGTACCCGGCGGGGAAGCTGTTGCGGGACGCGCGGGTGATGACGCTGTACGAGGGCACGAGCCAGATCCAGAAGCTCCTGATCGGACGGGCCCGCACGGGAGTCTCGGCGTTCTGAACGCCGGGCCCGCGGGCGTTCCGGGCGCGGCCCCCGGGCCGACGGCCGCCCGACTCCGGCTCCGCCGGACCCCGCTCAATCGCCGCTCGGGCTTGAAGTGCGGCCCGGCTCCGCCAGGTGCCCCGGGGCTCCGCCCGGGCCCGCTCAAGCGCCGCTCGCGCTGGATGGCCCGGCGTGGTGTGGTCCTGCGGGCCGGTTCCGGGGGCACTTCCAGCCCCTCCGGCGTTTGAGGAGCAGGGTATGGGGCGGAGCCCCGTGTGCTCGGGCGGAGCGTTGGCCGCGCGGCTTCGGCTGCGCCGGGGCCCGCTCAAGCGCCGCTCGGGCTGGACGGTGCGGCCCCGGCTCCGCCAGGTGCTCGACGGCTCCGCCGGACCCCGCTCAAGCGCCGCTCGGGCTGGACGGTGCGGCCCCGGCTCCGCCAGGTGCCCCGGGGCTTCGCCCTGCGCTCGGCTCCGCGGGTGGGCGGCGCGCCGCCGGGTCCGCGGCCGGGCGGGTGAGTAGCGCGGCGGGTGGGGGTGAGTAGGCCGGCGGATGTGGGACCGGGCCCGCCGGGCCGATCGTGGGGGCATGAACGAGACACCGGTCAAGCAGCAGACCACCGGCGCGTACTACGGCCAGGCCGTCGCCTCCTTCGGCCTGGCCCTCCTCGCCGTCACGCTCGGCATCTACCACATGGAGGCCGGCGCCTGGGTGCGCGCCTTCATGGCCGTCGCCGTCCTGTACCTCACCACCTCCGCCTTCACCCTCGCCAAGGTCGTCCGCGACCGCCAGGAGGCCGGCCAGATCGTCAGCCGCGTCGACCAGGCCCGGATGGAGAAGATCCTCGCCGAGTACGACCCGTACAAGACCGCGCCCTAAGCGCTTGCTCACCCTCCGGTAAAGTGTGCACCCCCGTAACGCGGCGAAGAGGGTGAGTGGGCGGATGGACAGCGCGGTGGAGACCGACGGCAGCGGCGAGTACGTGCCGTGGTCCGAGGTCACCCCGGACGCGGCCCGGCGGCTGCTCATCGCCGCCGTGGACGCCTTCGCCGAGCGCGGCTACCACGCCACGACCACCCGCGACATCGCCCAGCGCGCCGGCATGAGTCCGGCCGCGCTCTACATCCACTACAAGACCAAGGAAGAACTGCTCCACCGGATCAGCCGCGTCGGCCACCTCAAGGCCCTGGAGCTGCTCAGCACCGCCGCCGACGGTCCCGGCACCGCCGCCGACCGGCTCGACGCCGCCGTGCGTTCCTTCGTGCGGTGGCACGCCGCGCACCACACCACCGCGCGCGTGGTCCAGTACGAGCTGGACGCGCTCGGCCCGGAGCACCGCACCGAGATCGTCGCCCTGCGGCGCCGGAGCGACGCCGCCGTCCGGCGGATCCTCGCCGACGGGGTCGCGGCGGGCGAGTTCGACGTGCCGGACCTGCCCGGCACCACCCTCGCCGTGCTGTCCCTCTGCATCGACGTGGCCCGCTGGTTCAGCCTCACCGGGAACCGCACCCCGGACGAGGTCGGCACCCTCTACGCCGACCTCGTGCTCCGCATGGTGGGCGCGCCCGCCGCCCGCGATCAGAAGTAGTTCAGAAGTAGTAGCGCGACAGGGTCTGCGCCACGCACACCGGCTTCTCGCCGCCCTCCCGTTCCACCGTCACCGTCGCGGCGACCTGCACCCCCTCGCCCGCCTCCGTCACCTCGGTGATCACGGCGGTGGCGCGCAGTCGCGAGCCCACCGGCACGGGCGCCGGGAAGCGCACCTTGTCCACCCCGTAGTTGACGCCCATCCGCATGCCCTCGACCCGCATCAGCTGCGGCAGCAGGCTGGGCAGCAGCGAGAGGGTCAGGTACCCGTGGGCGATGGTGGACCCGAAGGGGCCGGACGCGGCGCGCTCGGGGTCCACGTGGATCCACTGGTGGTCGCCGGTGGCGTCCGCGAAGAGGTCGATCCGCTTCTGGTCCACCTCCAGCCAGCCGCTGGGTCCGAGCGGCTCACCGGTCCCGGCGCGCAGCTCCTCGGCGGAGGTGAAGATCCTCGGCTCGGCCATACGTCTCCCTCTCGATGCGTCCCACGACGGCGAACAAGCGCTTGCTCAGCATGGTTGGGCTGCATGTATCTGTCAACGGATGCGCGCCGCGCCGACTACGCTCGGCAGGGTGCCGCAGATTCCCGAGAGAGTTCACGAACTGACCGTCGGACAGCTGTCCGCGCGCAGCGGCGCGGCCGTGTCCGCGCTCCACTTCTACGAGACCAAGGGGCTCATCAGCAGCCGCCGCACCTCCGGCAACCAGCGCCGTTACAGCCGTGACGCGCTGCGCCGGGTCGCCTTCGTGCGGGCCGCCCAGCGCGTCGGCATCCCGCTGGTGACCATCCGCGAGGCCCTCGCGGAGCTCCCCGAGGAGCGCACGCCGACCCGTGAGGACTGGGCGAAGCTGTCGGAGGTCTGGCGCGCCGAGCTGGACGAGCGCATCGCGCAGCTGGCCCGGCTGCGCGACCACCTGACGGATTGCATCGGCTGTGGCTGCCTCTCGCTGAAGACGTGCGTCCTGTCCAACCCGGACGACGTCCTCGGCCAGCGCGGGGGCATCGGCTCGCGGCTCTAGGCCGTCCCTGCACGGCGAGGCCGGCGGCGGCCCGGGAAGCCGTAGCCCCTGCGTGACGTCGAGGTGTGGGGCAAGGCTTCGGCGACACGTCTCGCGGCGGAACGCGAGACGTCACCCCGCCCCCACCGCCGCCGCCCCCACCGCCCCCAGCGCCGCCGCCTCCACCGCCCCCAGCGCCGCCGCGGCCGGCGCGCCTGCCGCGGCGGCGCCGCGGGCTGCCGCACGTCTCGACCCCGCCCGGTACCTCCGGCGACCCCGTTCCGGGCGGGCCGTGTCGCCCGCGTGCCGAGCGCAAGCGCCGGCCTGAACGGTCCGGGGACGCTTCGGGCCAGGTCCAAGGGCTTCCGTGGGGTGCGGCCCGTCGGCGAGGCTCTTGATCGTCCGAACGGGGCAGGCGCCCCGCGCGACTCCGGTGGACACCACCCGCTGTGACCCTCTCCCCGCTCATGCATGGCAGCCGCTGCGGCGCACCGAATGTCATGTACGCCTCAAAGGACTCCTCCGTGAAGCTTTCCGCGTCGCTCCGTCGCGCCCTCGCCGGCGCCCTCGCGCTCGGCTCCGCCTCGCTCGGGCTCTCCGTGTTGACCCCGGCCGTCGCCCACGCCAGCGGTCGTCCCGCCTTCCAACTGCCCGTCACCTGCAACCAGACCTGGCAGGTGTCGACGTACGCAGGGCACGAGCCCGCCTACTCCGTCGACCTCAACCACCCCGCCGGGGACGAGGGCCGGCCGGTGCTCGCCAGCGCCGGAGGGGTGGTCAAGCAGGCGGGTGCGAGCGGCAACTGGGCCGGCAACCACGTGCTGATCGACCACGGGGGCGGCTGGACGACCCACTACGCACACCTGTCGACCGTCAAGGTCGGCGTCGGCGACCGGGTCGACGCCGCCGACGCGGTGGGTGCCGTCGGCAACACCGGCAACTCGCAGGGCTCGCACCTCCACTACCAGCAGACCCTCAACGGTGCCGGGCAGCCCGTCACGTTCAACGGCGTGGCGTACGGCTACGGCGGCGACACCGACTTCACCAGCAGGAACTGCGGGCAGAAGCGGGACGGCGTGGGGATGTGGGAGCCGCGCAGTCATGGGTTCCATCTGCGCAACACGGCGACACCCGGGGGGAACGACGCGGGGGAGTTCGTGTTCGGCGCGGACGGCATGACGCCGGTCACGGGTGACTGGGACGGCGTGGGTGCGGACGGTGTCGGCATGTACGAGAAGGCCACGGCGACCTTCCATCTGCGCAACGCGGCGAACGCGGGTGCCACGGACGTCAGGGTCCGCTTCGGCAGCCCGGGTGACGTTCCGGTGACGGGAGACTGGGACGGCAACGGCACGGTGACGATCGGTGTGTGGCGTCCGTCGAACCACACGTTCTACCTGAGCAACTCCAACACGCAGCCGAGGGCCGACATGGAGTTCGTGTACGGGGCGGGCGGGATGCAGCCGATCGCCGGGAACTGGGACGGTGTGCGAGGCGACGGGATAGGCATGTACGACCCTTCGACGCACAAGGTGTACCTGCGGAACACGCCCAGCGCGGGTGGGAACGACCACGAGATGTCGTTCGGCAGCGCGGGCGACATCGCGGTGCCCGGCGATTTCGACGCGGACGGCAAGGACACCGTCGCGCTGTGGCGTCCGTCGAACCACACCTTCTACGTCAACAACTCCAACACCGACAACGTCGCGGATTCGAGCTTCGTCTTCGGCGCCACCGGGATGGTCCCCGTCGCCGGCGACTGGGACGGCATGTAGCCGTCACCGGCTCACGCTGCGGCTCGCCGGCCGGCCCGGCGGACGTGCCGGAGCCGGTCACCCACCCGACCGGCTCCGGGCGAACGCCAGCGCCGCCGCGACCAGTTCGGCGCTGGACCGGGCCGGGCGTCCGTCCGGGAGGTGCAGGACGTCGCCTACGCCGGTCCGTACGCCCGCCCGCAGCTCCGCCGCGAGCCGTACGGCCGGCCAGGCCGCGCCGTCCCGGCCGCAGATCAGCGGCGAGGCCTCCACCGGCCCGCCTTCCCGCGGCCCGTCGTCCACCGGCTCGCCCTGCGCCGGCCCGCCGTCCGCCGGCCCGCCGTCCGGCCGTGCGGCCGCGTCGTACGGGCCTCCGCCCGGGCGGAACCGAAGCCCCGGCCCGCCCCATACCCCCGGCCCGCCCCTGAGCCCCGCCCGGCCCCCGGGCCATGTCCGGTCCCCCGGCCCCGCCCCGACCAGGAGTACCGGTCGGACCGCCGGGTGGGGGACCGGGGCCGGGCCGCCGTACGGCAGCACCGCGTCCACCGCCACACCGCGCTCCAGCAGGGCCGCCGTCAGCTCCGGCACCCCCGGCTCCGACCAGCCGACCGCCGCCCGGTCCGGCAGCACCTCCCAGGACCGCACCCGCGCCAGCCGGGCCGCCGGATCCGGTTCCGCGCCGACCGTGGCGCACACCGCCACCGGCACCCCGGCCGCCGCCCGCAGCGCCGCCACCACCGGCCCGACCACCCGCGGCGACAGGCTCTCCCGTCCGCACGGGGTCCGCGGGTGCACCAGCACCTCGGTGGCCCCGGCGGCCACCGCCCGTACCGCCGCCTCGACCAGCTCCGCCGGGGACATCGGCACCGCCGCCGAATCGGCGCCCGTACGGCTGCCGTTCAGCGAGACCTGGACGACCGGGCTCACGCCGAATCCGCCAGCGCCGGCCTCGGCACGACGATCCCGCACCCGCCGCACACCGGCCCGTCCCACCGCCCCCGGCCGTCCGGCCCGACCCAGCGCAGCTCCTGCTCGCCGCAGACCGGGCAGGCCGTCCCGGGCGCCGACTCCAGCGCCTTCACCAGCCGCCGCAGCACCTCGCCCAGCGGCCCCTCCGGCCGTACACCCGGGTCCGCGCACCGCACCACGGCCTCGCCGCCCCACGCCCACTCCGGGCGCCGCAGACCGTCGTGCTTCTCACGCCGCCGCCGCTCCGCGAAGTGCCGCTCGTACTCCAGCCAGACCGCCCGGGCCTCCTCCAGCTCCTCCAGCGCAGCCACCAGCCGCTGCGGATCCGCCGCCCGGTCCTCGGGCCCGATGCCGTGCCGGTCGCACAGGTGCCACCAGGTCGCCCGGTGCCCGTACGGTGCGAACCTCTCCAGGCAGCGGCGCAGTGAGTGACGCCGCAGCGCCCGGTCGTTGCGCGCGTCCCGCACCTGGACCGCCAGACTCCGGAATCCCGCCATCACCGCTCCACCTCCGTGCCCAACATGCCCGGGAGGGTGTGGGCGCATGCGGGGGCGGACGAGGCGCGGCGGTGGCACGTGGCCGGATGTCAGCGCCCCAGCCGTCCCGCCGACACCACCACCCGGGCCAGCTCCTCGTGGCAGATGTCGCTGTGCGCCCCCGACGGTGCCCCGCCGCGCCGCACCACGGAGGCGGCGTCCACGCTCGCACAACCCGTGCCCGGCAGCCCCTCGCGCAGCGCCGCGTCCAGGGTGAGCCGTACCGCGCCGGGCACGGCCTGGACGCCGTCGTGGCCCATGGCGCCCCACCGCTCGTCGAAGCCGGCGAAACCGGCCGAATCCCCGGCCATCCGCGAGGCCAGCGGGTAGAAGACCCGCAGGGCCGAGTCGTGTTCGGAGTGGCAGCAGACCACCGGGCCGTCCACCCGCCGCTGGAGCCCGGCCAGGGCCCCGCCGCGGCCCCGGTCGTGCGGCAGTCGCTCGGCGAACGCGTAATGGGAGAAGGCTCCTTGGAGCAGGGTGAGGGACTTCACGCAGCCCCGGCCGTCCGGGACCGCGCGGAGCGCGAAGGAGACCAGCCGGGCCCCGAAGCTGTGCCCGATCAGGTGGACGCGCAGTCCGGGGCGGCCGCGCGACAGCTCCGTCAGTACCGGGCCCAGCCCGCGCTCGCCGATCAGCCCGGCCCGCTTCTTCATGCGGTAGTAGCTGGCCTGGCGGAGGAGTTCCTTGCCCCCGTTCCACAGGGCCTGCCGACCGTCGGCCCCGGCTTCGGCCAGGCCGTCGGCGAGCACCCGGCAGGCCTCCTCCGGCGGTACGGAGAACAGCACCGGTACGGCGTCCCCGTCCCCGTCCTCGCCATCGGCCCCGCCACCGCTGTCGCCGTGGCCCGTCGCGGCGGACGGTACGGGCCGCTCGGGAAGCCCGGCCAGGGCCCGGACCAGCACCCCGAACTCGGCGAAGGCCTCCGCCGACTCCGGCCGCCGGGCCAGCAGTTCCTCGATCCGGTCCAGTTCGGCACCGTGGCCCGGCCAGAACCCGTCCAGTGCCTGCCGGGTGTCCGGATCGAGCGCGGACCCGTAGCCCGGTTCGGCGAGCGCCGCGCGGAGTTCGAAGTCCGGGACCGGCTCGTCCGCGAACCGGATCGAGGGCCAGACCACGCCCACGTAGCCGAGCCTCACCGACGGCCCGGCCAGCCGCGGGAAGGGGGCGAAGAACCGGCCGTACAGCCGGGTCGCCGTGGACCGCTGGCTGTTCCAGCCGTGCGAGAACACCAGCAGGTCGGTCGCGTCCAGCCGGACCAGGGCGTCCCGCGAGCGCGGGTCCACGTCGCCCTCGGCGTCGAAGACCAGCTCCGCGTAAGGCTCCACGCCCACCGCGCCCGGGCCCGCGACCGAGCCCACCGCACCCGCACCCGCCGCACCCGCACCCGACATGGGTCCCCCCTCGTCGCCGCCCGCCCGCAAGCCGTCCGCCCGCCCAGCATCCCGCCGTCCCGTGCGTCCGGCCAGACCCGCGGCGGCCCCGGATCAGGGGTACAGCAGGTAGCGTTCCCGGACCGCCGCGAACCGGGCCAGCCCCGCCGCCCAGTCCGCCGCGATCTCCGCCGGCCCCGCCCCGGCGTCGACCATCCTGCGCACCCGGTCCGAGCCGGTCAGCCGGTCGATCCAGTGGTCGGCCCGCCAGGCGAACCCGCTCCAGGTCCGCCGCGCCGTCACCAGCAGCCCGATCCCGGTCAGCACCGGGTCGAAGGCGGCCCGGTCGTGCACCACGACCCGCACCCCGCCGCAGGTCTTCCCGGCGAACTTGGAGAACGACGGGGTGAAGTACGCCTCCCGGAACCACACCCCGGGCAGGCCCAGCGCGTCCGCCGCCTCCGCCCACCGGCGGTCCACGCCCTCGGCGCCCACCAGCTGGAACGGAGTGGTGGTGCCCCGGCCCTCGGACAGGTTGGTCCCCTCGAACAGGCAGGTCCCGGCGTACACCAGGGCCGTGTCCGGGGTCGGCACGTTCGGGCTCGGCGGCACCCAGGGCAGCCCCGTCGCGCCGAAGTGGTACTCCCGCCGCCAGCCGGCCATCCGTACCGTCTCCAGCGGCACCGGGTCCGCGGCCAGGAACTCCCCGTTGAACAGCCGGGCCAGTTCCGCCACCGTCATGCCGTGTGCCAGCGCGACCGGCTCCCGTCCGACGAAGCTGGCGTACGGCCGCTCCAGCACCGGCCCGGCGGCCCGCAGCCCGCCCACCGGGTTCGGCCGGTCCAGGACCACCACCGCCTTGCCGGCCAGGGCGGCCGCGCGCATGCAGTCGTACAGCGTCCAGACGTAGGTGTAGAAGCGGGCGCCGACGTCCTGGATGTCGAAGACGACGGTGTCCACGCCGGCCGCCGTGAACACGTCCGCGAGCGCCCGCCCGCTCTTGCCGTACGTGTCGAAGACCGGCAGACCGGTGGCCGGGTCCCGCGCGGACCCCTCCGAGCCGCCGGCCTGCGCCGTCCCGCGGAAGCCGTGCTCGGGCCCGAACACCGCCACCAGGTCGACCCGCTCGTCGGCGTGCAGTACGTCGACCAGGTGGCGGGCGTCCGCCGCGATCCCGGTGGGGTTGGTGACCACCCCCACCCGCCGCCCGGCGAGCAGCGCGTACCCGCCGGCCGCCAGCTGCTCGAAACCGGTCCGCACCCGTTCCGCCCGCGGCGCGGCGGCCGCACCCGGAACACCGGTCACCGCCGCTCCCACGGCCCCGCCCGCACCCGCGGCCCCCGCCAGTCCCAGCAGCCCCCGTCTCGACAGCGTCATCCGGCAACGCTAGGTCGGCACACCCTTCCACCCCGGCATACCGACCGGTTAGTCTGCCGAGCGTCCGCCCGGCCGGTCAGGCCGGGCCCGCTGTCGAGAGGTGGATTCCGTGGGCGCCTACCAGGACCAGCGAGTCGTCGTCACCGGCGCGGGCGGCGGCATCGGCGCCGCCCTCGCGCACCGCTTCGCCGCCGAAGGCGCCAGGGTCGTGGTGAACGACCTCGACCCGGCCCGCGCCGCGTCCGTCGCCGACCGGATCGGCCCCCGCGCGATCCCGCTGCCCGGCGACGCCTCCGAGGTCGCCGGACCGGCCCGCGAGGCGCTCGGCGGCGTCGTCGACGTGTACTGCGCCAACGCCGGGCTCGCCTCGGGCGGCGACGCCTTCGCCGGCGAGGAGGTCTGGGACGCCGCCTGGCAGACCAACGTCATGGCCCACGTCCGCGCCGTCCGCGCCCTGCTGCCGCAGTGGCTGGAGCGGGGCAGCGGCCGCTTCGTCTCCACCGTCTCCGCCGCCGGGCTGCTCACCATGATCGGAGCCGCCCCGTACAGTGTCACCAAGCACGGCGCGCTCGCCTTCGCGGAATGGCTCTCGCTGACCTACCGCCACCGCGGCGTCCAGGTCCACGCCATCTGCCCGCAGGGGGTGCGCACCGACATGCTGACCGCCGCGGGCTCGGCCGGCGACCTGGTCCTGGCGCCGACCGCGATCGAACCGGAAGCGGTCGCCGACGCCCTGTTCGACGGCATGGAGAAGGGCACCTTCTTGATCCTCCCGCACCCCGAGGTCGCGGCCTACCACGCGGCGCGCGCCACCGACCCGGACCGCTGGCTGACCGGCATGAACCACCTCCAGCGCAAGTGGGAGGGCGCATGACCCCACCCGCAGCCTCAGTCGCACCCCGGACCCCGCCCCCGCCGTCTCCGGCCGTGCCGGACGCGGGGCCCGCCGCCTCCCGCTACGCGGCAAAGCCGTGGCTCGGCCTGCTCGCCGAAGCGCAGCGGGCGCCGATCAGCCCGCCGCCCGGCGTCCCGCAGGCGTTCCGGGCGGCCGCGCGCCGTGCGCCGGACCGGACCGCCCTCGCGTACTTCGACGGCCGGCTGAGCTACGCCGAGACCGACGCGCTCTCCGACTCCCTCGCCGGGCACCTCGCCGACCGTGGCGTGCGGCCCGGTGACCGGGTGGCGGTCATGCTGCAGAACACCCCGCACTTCGTCCTCGCCGTGCTGGCCGCCTGGAAGGCCGGCGCGGTCGTGGTCCCCCTGAACCCCATGTACAAGGCCGGCGAGGTGCGGCACGTCCTCGCCGACTCCGGCGCCGCCGCCCTCGTGTGCGAGCGCAGTGCCTGGTCGGAGTTCCTCGGCGCGGCCGCCGCCGGCACACCGCTGCGGACCGTCCTGACCGCCGACGACCGCGACTTCCAGACCCGCGACGACCCCCGCGTGTTCGGCCCGCGCCCGGCCCCCGCCCCCCACCCGGACGACGCCCCGCGCCCGGCCCCCGCCCCCCGCCCGGACGACGCCCCGCGCACCCACGCGGCCCCGTCGCCCGCCGCCGCCGTCCCCCACGTGGCCGACCTCGGGACCGAGGCCCGACGTCGCCGGCCCGCCCCCGACGTCCCCGCCCCGGCCGCCGGCGACACCGCCCTGATCAGCTACACCTCGGGCACCTCCGGCACCCCCAAGGGCGCCCTCAACCCGCACGGCGCCCTCACCCACAACGCCGCCCGGCAGGTCGCCGGCCACCCGATACCCGAGGGCTCGACCTACTTCGCCCTCGCCCCGCTCTTCCACATCACCGGCATGGTCTGCGAGCTCGCCGCCTGCTTCGTCAACGCCGGCACCCTCGCCCTCGCGCACCGCTTCGACGCCGGCACCGTCCTGGACGCCTTCCTGGAGCACCGGCCCGCCTACACCGTCGGCCCGGCCACCGCCTACCTGGCCCTCGCCGCCCACCCCGCCGTGACCCCGGACCACTTCGCCTCGTTCCGGATCACCTCCTGCGGCGGCGCACCCCTCCCGCCCGCCTTGGTCGACCGGTTCCGCTCCGCCTTCGGCGTCCGCCTCCGCAACGGCTACGGACTCACCGAGTCCACCGCCGCCGTGGCGGCCGTCCCGGCCCACCGCGAGGCGCCCGTCGACCCGGCCACGGGCACCCTCTCCGTCGGCGTCCCCGGCGCCGACACCGTCGTACGCATCCTCGACGAACGCGGCCGCGAGCTCCCGTTCGGCGAGACCGGCGAGATCGCCGTCCGCGGACCCCAGCTGGCCGCCGGGTACTGGCGGCGCCCCGAGGAGACCGCGGCCGCCTTCCCGGACGGCGAACTGCGCACCGGCGACGTCGGCTTCATGGACCCGGACGGCTGGCTCTACGTGGTCGACCGGAAGAAGGACATGATCAGCGCCTCCGGCTTCAAGGTGTGGCCGCGCGAGGTCGAGGACGTCCTCTACACCCACCCGGCGGTCCGCGAGGCCGCCGTCGTGGGCGTCCCCGACCCGTACCGCGGCGAGACCGTGAAGGCCTACGTCAGCCTCCGCCCCGGTGCCCGCGCCGAACCGGCGGAGCTCGCGGAGTACTGCCGGGCGCGCATCGCCGCGTACAAGTACCCGCGCCGGGTGGAGATCCTGGCTGTGCTACCCAAGACGACCAGTGGCAAGATCCTGCGTCGGGAACTGCGCGAACGCGGCTGAAAACCGCCGGAGGACCATACGGAAAGGGGAAGGCCCATGGCAGCCAGGAGCACGGTGCCGGAGGAGCACGCCGGCAACCCCGGGAACCAGGACGGCACTCCGGTCCCGCAGCGGCTGCTGGCCGTCGCCACGCGGCTCTTCGCCGAACGCGGCTACGACCGCACCTCGGTGCAGGAGATCGTCGAGGCCGCCGGGGTCACCAAGGGTGCCCTCTACCACTACTTCGGCTCCAAGGACGACCTGCTGCACGAGGTGTACGCGCGGATGCTGCGCCTCCAGCAGCAGCGGCTCGACGCGGTGGCCGGTTCCGACGCCCCGGTGGAGGACCGGCTCCGCGCCGCGGCCGCCGACGTGGTGGTGACGACCATCGAGAACCTCGACGACGCGATGATCTTCTTCCGGTCGATGCACCAGCTGAGCCCGGAGAAGTACAAGCAGGTCCGGGCCGAACGACGGCGCTACCACGAGCGTTTCCGGGCGCTGATCGAGGAGGGGCAGCGGACCGGGGTCTTCTCCACCGCCACCCCCGCGGACCTGGTGGTGGACTACCACTTCGGGTCCGTCCACCACCTCTCCACCTGGTACCGGACGGACGGCCCGCTGACCCCGCGGCAGGTCGCCGACCACCTCGCCGACCTGCTGCTGCGCGCGCTCCGTCCCTGACCCCGGCCCCGCGCGGGGCGACCGCGCGACCGGGCGACCGGCCCCGGACCCGGCCCCCGGGCCCGGTCCGACCAGCGTCCGCTCCTAGGCGTACCGCTCCAGCTCGCGCCGGGCCAGCGACCGCTGGTGCACCTCGTCCGGGCCGTCGGCCAGCCGCAGCGTGCGCGCCGCCGCCCACAGCTCCGCCAGCGGGGTGTCCTGGCTGACCCCGCCCGCGCCGTGCAGCTGCACGGCGTCGTCCAGGATCCGCACCACCGCCCGCGGCGTGGCGATCTTGATGGCCTGGATCTCGGTGTGCGCACCGCGGTTGCCGACCGTGTCCATCAGCCAGGCCGTCTTCAGGACGAGCAGCCGCAGCTGCTCCACGGTCACCCGGGCGTCCGCGATCCAGTTCCGCACCACGCCCTGCGCCGCGAGCGGCTTGCCGAAGGCCGTACGCCCCACCGCCCGCCGGCACATCAGCTCGATGGCCCGCTCGGCCATGCCGATCAGCCGCATGCAGTGGTGGATCCGGCCCGGACCGAGCCGGGCCTGGGCGATGGCGAAGCCCGAGCCCTCCTCGCCGATGAGGTTCGCGGCCGGCACCCGGGCCCCGTGGAAGACCACCTCCGCGTGCCCGCCGTGGTCGTGGTCGTGGTACCCGTACACGGTCATCGCCCGCCGGACCTCCACCCCCGGGGTGTCCCTCGGGACCAGGACCATCGACTGCTGGCGGCGGGGGTCGGCCGCTCCCGGGTCGGTCTTGCCCATCACGATGAAGACCTTGCAGTCGGGGCTCATCGCCCCGGAGATGTACCACTTGCGGCCGGTCACCACGTACTCCGAGCCGTCCGCGGACCGCTCGATCCGGGTCTCGATGTTGGTCGCGTCGGAGGAGGCGACCTCCGGCTCGGTCATGGCGAAGGCCGAACGGATCTTGGCGGTCAGCAGCGGTTCCAGCCACTGCTTCTTCTGTTCCTCGCTGCCGAACTGGGCGAGCAGCTCCATGTTCCCCGTGTCGGGGGCCGCGCAGTTGGTCGCCATCGGCGCCAGGTGCGGGCTGCGGCCGGTGATCTCCGCCAGCGGCGCGTACTGGAGGTTGGTGAGGCCCGCCCCGAGCCCGGCGTCCGGGAGGAAGAGGTTCCACAGTCCCTGCCGCCGGGCCTCGGCCCGCAGTTCGCCGAAGACGGGCGGGGTGTCCCAGGGCGAGGCCAGGCCGGCCCGCTGGCGGGCGGCCACCGCCTCCGCCGGGTACACGTGTTCCGTCATGAACGCGAGCAGCCGCTCGCGGAGTTCCACCGTGCGGGCGTCGAATGCGAAGTCCATGGGGGCGGTTCCTCAGCCTTCCTGAAGGGTGGTCAGGCCGTGCTCGATGAAGACGGGGACCAGCTCGCCGATCCGGTCGAAGCCGGTGCCGACGGTCCGGCCCAGCGTGTAGCGGTAGTGGATGCCCTCCAGGATCACCGCGAGCTTGAACCAGGCGAAGGCCGTGTACCAGGCGATGGCGGCCGTGTCCCGGCCCGAGCGGGCCGCGTACCGTTCGACCAGCTCCCCGGGGGCCGGATGCCCGGGCGCGCCGCTCGTCGTACTGACCGGGGACTCGGGCAGCCCCAGGTCCGAGCTGTACATGACCAGCAGTCCGAGGTCGGTCAGCGGGTCGCCCAGGGTGGACATCTCCCAGTCGAGCACCGCCCGGACGGTGTCGTGCCCGGCCGGGGAAGCGGCGATCAGCACGTTGTCCAGCCGGAAGTCGCCGTGCACCACGGCCGGCGCGGGGGACCGGGGGAGCGCCCGGCCCAGGGCGCCGTGCAGCTCGTCGATGCCGGGCAGCTCGCGGCTGCGGGAGGCGTCAAGCTGCTTGCCCCAGCGGCGCAGCTGCCGGTCGAGGAAGCCCTCGGGCCAGCCGAAGTCCGCCAGGCCCACCTCGGCCGGGTCCACCGCGTGCAGGTCCACCAGCGTGTCGACCAGGCCCAGCACGGCCCGCCGGGTGCGGTCGGGCCCGAGGGCGGCCAGCTGCCCGGCCGTCCGGTACGGGGTCCCGTCCACGTACTCCATCACGTAGAACGGCGCACCCAGCACCTCCGGGTCCTCGCACAGCAGCAGCGGCTCGGGCACCGGCACGGCCGTGCCGTGCAGGGCGCGGATCACCCGGTGCTCCCGCGCCATGTCGTGCGCGGTGGCCAGCACGTGGCCGAGCGGCGGCCGGCGCACCACCCACCGCCCGGTTCCGTCCGTCACCCGGTAGGTGAGGTTGGACCGCCCGCCCTCGATGAGCCGGCCGGTGAGCTCCCCGGTGACCAGGCCGGGCCGGACGCGGTCCAGGTGGCCGCGCAGCCGTTCCAGGTCGAGGCCCTCCGGACCGGCAGGGGCCTCGGGGTTCCCGTGGGACGACGGGGTCATGGGTGCGCACCTCCGGACGGAGCCGATGCTGTCGCCGCCCATCATGCCGACCAGTCGGTATGTCGTCCAGGGTGCGGGCCGGAATCCGGCCCGGCGGACCGGGAACCTGCCCGCCGCGCTCCGCGAACGAACGCCTCAGGCGTGGCAGAGGATCGGGGTGCCGCCGTTCATCACGGTCATGTCCCTCAGGACGGCCACGACGTCCAGCGGCGTCCCGTCCGGCAGCCCCTCCAGTTCCGCGTACGCCCGGTGCAGGTTGGCCACCAGCCGCTCGCTCTCCCGCCACTTCCCGAACTCGCCGGGCTCCGCCCGCCGCGCGGCCTCCAGCGGACTCAGCCCTTCCGCCCGCCCCTCGCGGGCCAGCTCGGCGACCCACCGCAGGTACCGCTCGGTGGCGTCGTACGCCGAGGGGTCCGTCAGCGGCCCGTGACCGGGTACGACGGTCTCCGCGTCGAGGTCGCGCAGCAGCTCCAGCGCCCGCAGCGAGCCGGCCAGCGAGCCCATCGCCAGGAACGGCGTGCCGCCGGCGAAGACCAGGTCCCCCGTGAACACCACCCGCTGCTCCGGGAGCCACACGACCGAGTCCCCGGTGGTGTGGGCCACGCCGGGGTGCAGGACCCGCACCTCGGTGTCACCGGCGTACAGCGTCATCCGGTCGGTGTACGTCAGGTCGGGCGGGGTGATCCGTATGTCGCCGAAGTCGGTGGCCGGCCAGATCGCCTCCAGCTGGTGGCCCGCGGCCAGCTGTTCGGCCCGCGCGTTCTCGTGCCCGAGGACGAGGGCCTCCGGGGTGAACACCGCGTTGCCGTAGGTGTGGTCACCGTGGTGGTGCGTGTTGACCACGGTCCGCGGCGGCGGGGAGCCGGAGGCGGTCACGGCGTCGCGCAGCGCCAGCGCCCGCCGTTCCGTGGCGGCGGTGTCGACCAGCAGGGTCCGGCCGCCGTCCGTCACGAAGCCCGCGTTGTTCAGGCACCAGCCGCCGTCGGGCTGTACGTAGGCGTACACCCCTGGCGCGGGCTGGACGAGGTAGGGCCGGTCGACGGTCATCTGCGCTCTCCCCGGGTCGCGTCGGCGTGCGGGCAGCATCCTGCCAGCCGCCGCGCGGACCGGGGAGAGGGGGAGCCGGGGGAGGGGGAGCCGAGGGGAGGGGAGCGTGGAGGAGGGGGCGGCGTCCCTCAGTGGTCGTCGTAGTGGCCGTCGTGCGCGGCGTGCCGGTGGCCGTCGTGGAGGTAGTCCAGGTGGTCGCCGTGCGCCACCGCCTGGTGGCCGCAGTCCTCGCCGTGCGCGTGCTCGTGCCCCTCGTGGGTGACGTGGCCCCGGGGCTCGCACTCGTCCCAGTGGCTGCCGTGCTGCCGGTGCAGGTGGCCGTCGTGCGCGTAGTCGACGTGGTCGCCGTGGGCCACCTCGGTGTGGCCGCAGCCCGGGCCGTGGGCGTGCTCGTGGGTCGGGTGTTCCTCGTGCATGGTGGTCATACGCCCGAGATTAGTGAGATCGCCCCGGTATCGCCTGTCGTGTCGGGATTGCCGGAGAACTTCAGATGATCACAGCGATGGCGAAGCCGGCCAGGGCCACCGCGCACAGCCCGCCCGCCAGCGCCGACCGGGCGGTCAGCCCGGCCGGACGCGGCACCGCGAGCGCCCGGATCCGCCGGTGCGCCACCACCAGGAAGGCCAGCCAGACCAGCACGCTGAACGCCGTCCCGGCCACCTCCACCGGAGCGCCGGAGCCGCGCACCGCCTGCCGGACCGCCAGTACGGCGGTGATCGTGCAGGTCAGGGTGGTGCGGCGCCAGGCCAGCCGGGTGCGTTCGGGCTGCAGCCCGGGATCCCGTCCGGCCTCGGCCGCCTCGGCCCCGTTCATCGCCCGTCGGTCCAGCCCATGAGCACCACCAGCACCATCGCCGCCGCCACCAGGCCCACGGCCAGCCCCAGCACCACCGGGAACCGGGACACCGGCAGGTCCTCTCCCCGCCGCATCGCCCGTTCGCACCGCACCCAGTGGTTGACCGCCCGCAGGGCGCACGCCGCGCCCGCGACCAGCAGCGCCAGCGCCATCCCCACCCGCACGCCCCAGCGCAGGTCCGGCAGGAACTGGTCCACCGCGAACCCGCCGCCCACCAGGGCCAGCGCCGTCCTGACCCAGGCCAGGAAGGTCCGTTCATTGGCCAAAGAGAACCGGTAGTCGGGCGTGTCGCCCTCCTCCCGGATCCGCTCCGGCGCGAACCAGAGGCGCACGTCCTTCACGAACTCGATCACACGTGCAATGTACGTCCCCGGCTCCGCCCCGCCGGCCCGGGACGCGTCAGGCACCCCCGGAGCCGGTGGCCCCACCGGAGCCGGTGGCCCCGCCGCGGCGGAACGCCCGCAGGCGCCGGTACGCCTCCAGCCCGTCGGGCACCCACGGCCAGGACCCGTCGGCCACCCGCCGCTCCAGTTCCGCCGGTTCCAGGAACGCGTGCCAGTCCACCTCGGACTCCTGCGGGTGCACCGGCCCCGCCCAGCGGACCTCGTGCACGTACGACCACCAGGCGCCGCCCTCGCCCTCGTACAGGAACTTGAACAGCGGCACCGGCTGCGGCAGCCCGCTCACCCCCAGCTCCTCGCCGGCCTCGCGCAGCGCCGCGGAGGCGTAGCCCTCCCCGGACCCCAGCACCCCGCCGACGAACATGTCGTAACGGGACGGGAACACCAGCTTCGACGCCGTCCGCCGGTGCGTGAACACCCGCCCCGAAGCATCGGTGACCTGCACGAACACGCAGCGGTGGAGCAACCCTTCGGCGTACACCTCCCCGCGCGGGGCCCGTCCCACGACCCGGTCCTCACGGTCGACCACGTCCAGCACTTCTTCTTCGGCTCGCACGGATCCATCCAAGCACCGGTGTTGACGGGTTACCGCCGCGTAGCCAGGATCTGCGCATGACGTACGACGCAGACGTGATCGTGATCGGGGCCGGACTGGCGGGGCTCGCCGCCGCCGCCGAGCTCGTCGACGCGGGCCGCAAGGTCATCCTGCTCGACCAGGAGCCCGAACAGTCCCTCGGCGGCCAGGCGCACTGGTCCTTCGGCGGCCTGTTCTTCGTCGACTCGCCCGAACAGCGGCGGCTGCGCATCAGGGACAGCCACGAGCTCGCCCTCCAGGACTGGTTCGGCACCGCCGGGTTCGACCGCCCCGAGGACGCCTGGCCCCGCCGCTGGGCCGAGGCGTACGTGGACTTCGCCGCCGGCGAGAAGCGGCCCTGGCTGCACGCCCAGGGCGTCCGCTTCTTCCCGGTGGTCGGCTGGGCCGAACGCGGCGGGTACGACGCCACCGGCCACGGCAACTCGGTGCCCCGCTTCCACATCACCTGGGGCACCGGCCCCGGTCTGGTCGAGCCCTTCGCCCGCCGCGTCCGGGCCGGCGCCGCCCGCGGCCTGGTCCGGCTCGCCCACCGCCACCGGGTCACCGCCCTCGGCCGTACCGCCGGTGCCGTGGACACGGTCACCGGAGAGGTCCTCGCCCCCTCCGACGCCGTCCGCGGCGCCGCCAGCAGCCGGGAGGTCACCGGCACCTTCTCCTTCCGCGCCCAGGCGGTGGTCATCGCCTCGGGCGGCATCGGCGGCAACCACGACCTGGTCCGGGCGCAGTGGCCGGACCGCCTCGGCAAGCCGCCCGCCCGGATGCTGTCCGGAGTCCCCGCCCACGTCGACGGGCTGATGCTGGGCATCGCCGAGTCCGCCGGCGCCAGCCACATCAACCGCGACCGGATGTGGCACTACACGGAGGGGATCGAGAACTGGGATCCGATCTGGGCCCGGCACGGCATCCGCATCCTCCCCGGCCCGTCCTCGCTCTGGCTGGACGCCACCGGCAAGCGGCTCCCCGTCCCCCTCTTCCCCGGCTTCGACACCCTGGGCACCCTCGACCACATCATGAAGACCGGTCACGACCACACCTGGTTCGTCCTCAGCCGGCGCATCATCGGCAAGGAGTTCGGGCTGTCCGGCTCCGAGCAGAACCCCGACCTCACGGGGAAGTCGGTCCGCGACGTCATCGACCGCGCCCGGCAGGCCGTGCCCGGCCCGGTACAGGCCTTCATGGACCGCGGCGCCGACTTCGTCGTGGAACGCGACCTGTCCGCGCTCGTCCGCCGGATGAACGAGCTGACCAAGGAGGACCTGATCGACGAGGCGCAGCTGCGCCGCGAGATCACCGCCCGGGACCGGGAGATCGCCAACCCGTTCACCAAGGACCTCCAGGTGATGGCCATCCGCGGGGCCCGCAAGTACCTCGGCGACAAGCTGATCCGCACCGCCGCCCCGCACCGGGTCCTGGACCCGAAGGCCGGCCCGTTGATCGCGGTGCGGCTGTCCGTCCTCACCCGCAAGTCCCTCGGCGGCCTGGAGACCGACCTCTCCTCCCGCGTGCTCACCCCGGACGGAGAGCCGCTCCCCGGCCTGTACGCGGCCGGCGAGGCGGCCGGGTTCGGCGGCGGGGGAGTCCACGGGTACCGCGCCCTGGAGGGCACCTTCCTCGGCGGCTGCCTCTTCTCCGGCCGCACGGCGGGCCGGGCGGCCGCCGCCGCGGTCTCCTGACCGGCGTACGCGCGGGCCGGCTCCCGGCCCGCGCGCTCACGGGCGGCTCACGGCACCAGCGCGACCACGCGGAACCGCTCCAGGACCACCTCGGTGTCGTCGTCCACCCGGAACCCCGGGTCGCCGAGCGCCTCCCTGCACTCCGCCGAGTGCCAGAACCGCTCGTGCGAGGCGCGCCATTCGGCCACCGAGGCGTACCCCTCGCCCTCGTCGGCCGCGTGCCCGGGACCGACGTCCGCCAGGCGCACCACGCGGACCTCCGTCACCTCCACGACGGCCACCACGCGCTCGTCCGAGTCGACCAGGCCGGCCCGGTCGCCGGCCGCCGGCAGCGGCTCCGCCTCCGCCTCGTACGCGGCCAACAAGCCGGTCGTGGCCGTCTTCCGCCCGCTCAGCACCGCCGCGACCAGCTCGTCGCGCAGCGGTCCGGGAAAGCCCAGCACGTACGGCGGGAGATCTTCGTGACTCGACATGGCGACACCCTAACCCGCTGGGGCGATCACCCCCGGGAGTGGCTCAACCTACCCAACTTACCCACGAAAGGAAGGAGTTGAAACGCGCCAGGCAGTGGCCTGGACCTTGACGCGGAGCTGTGCCTACCGCTTTGCTGTGCGTGATCATCCGCTCGCTTCCCGCGCGCGGCGCCCGAACCGACCACCCGCGTCCTGAAGGGAACACCGCGGATGTCCCCGCCTCCGCCGCCCCTCGGCCGCGCCCGCAAGCGGGACGCCCAGCTCTTCGACCCGGCCCTGTGCGACACCGAACTCGTCGACGTCCGCGCCCGGTTCACCCAGGGCCGCTGGAGCAGCGTCCGCTCCCTCCTCGTCGCCACCGGCGACGACTGGGACCGCCGCGGCCACCGCCTCGTCGTCCTCGCCCAGACCCCGGCCGCCACCGCCTGGGCCCGGGAATGGCTCCTCGCCGAACCCGAGAGCGCCGACGCCGCCACCCTGCTCGCCTGCGCCTCCGTCTTCACCGCGCTGCGCCGCAAGGGCGCGCCCGAGGACGCCGACGAGGCCTGCCGGCGGGCCGCCGCCCTGCTGCCCGCCGACCCCACCCCGTGGCTGGCCCTGCTCATGCTCAGCCGCGCCTTCGGCAGCGAGGAGGAGTTCAGCCGCCACTTCGACCAGGTCCGCGCCCGCCACCGCGAGCACCACCACGCGCACCACCTCATGGTCGCCCGGCTCGCCGAACGCACCCCCGGCGCCGGACACGACCCCCTCCACGAGGTGTACGACTTCGCCGCCTGGGCCGCCGAGGAATGCCCGGCCGACTCCCCGCTCGCCGTCCTGCCCGTCATCGCCCACGCCGAGCGCTACCGCGTCCTCGCCGCGACCGGCCCCCTCACCGCCGACGCCACCGCCGAGCACTGGTCCGGCCGCCGCGCCCGCCAGGTACTGCGCTCCGCCTTCGACTGGTGGCTCGAATGGGAACGCGAGGACCACCCCCGCAACCGGGTCGACCTCAACTTCCTCGCCCACGCCAAGCTCTGCGAGGGCCGCCCCGCCGAAGCCGCCGCCCTCTTCCACCGCATCGGGCGGCACGCCACCCGCGCCCCCTGGTCGTACCCCGACCTCGACCCGCAGAAGGCCTTCCTCGCCGCGCGCAGCGCCGCGCTCGGCTCCGCCTGACCCCGGCCCCTCCCCAAGACTCCCGAAAGGACCCCGCCATGGCGACGGGCAGACCCGCCACGCTCGATCCAGCGGCCGAGATCCGCACCTACAAGGGCCAGGACCGGGCCCTGCGCGCCGACCGGCTGGGCACCGCCGGCCTGCTGCTCTCCGTCCTCGCCGCCAGCGCCCCCCTGATGGTGGTCGCCGGAGTGATGCCGACCACCTTCGGCGTCATGGGCGTCGTCGGGCAGCCCCTGCTCTTCGTCATCCTCGGCATCGTCCTCGCCCTCTTCGGCATCGGCTACGCCGAGATGAGCCGGCACGTCCACAACGCCGGAGCCCTCTACGCCTACATCGCCCGCGGCCTCGGCCCCACCGCGGGCGTCGGCGCCTCCGTCGTCGCCCTGGTCGCCTACAGCGCCATGCAGGTCGGCGTCTACGGCATCCTCGGCTTCGAGATCTCCGGCCTCTTCGCCACCTACCTCGGCACCGAGCTCGCCTGGTGGATACCGGCCCTGCTGGCCGTCGCCGTCACCGGTGCCCTCGGCTGGCTCAAGATCGACCTCAACGCCCGGGTCCTGGGCGTGCTCCTCCTCGTCGAATGCGCCCTCGTCGTGATCTTCGACGTCGCCGCCCTCGCCAAGCCCGGCCCCGAGGGCGTCTCCCTCCACGCCTTCGACCCGGCGACCCTCTCCGGCGCCGGCCTCGGCACCGCCCTGTGCTTCTGCATCGCCGCCTTCGTCGGCTTCGAGCAGTCCCCGGTCTACGCCGAGGAGACCAGCAAGCCGCACATCGTCGTCTCCCGCGTGATGTTCCTCGCCATCGGCTTCGTCGCCGTCTTCTTCGCCGTCAGCGCCTGGGCGCTCACCGTGGCCACCGGCCCCTCCCGCGTCGTCGCGACCTCCGCGGAGAACGGCCCCGGCCTGCTGTTCGCCCTCACCGAGACCCGGCTCGGCACCACCTTCACCGACGTCCTGCACGTGCTGTTCGTCACGGGCATGTTCGCGGCCATGCTCAGCTTCCACAACGTGGTCGCCCGCTACGCCTTCGCCATGGGCCGCGAGGGCCTGCTGCCCGCCGCCTTCGGCCGCACCAACGCCGGCACCGGCGCCCCCGGCACCGGATCGCTCCTGCAGACCGCCGTGGCCGCCCTCGTCGTCATCGCCTTCGCCCTCGCCGACGACAAGCCCACCGGCGACCCCACCGCCCCCGTCCTGCACCTCTTCACCTGGATGGGCAGCGTCGGGGCCCTCGGCGTGACCCTGCTCATGTCCGCCGCCTCCTTCGCCGTCATCGCCTTCTTCGTACGCCGCGGCACCGCCGCCGCCCAGAAGTGGCGGCTGGCCGCCGCCGGCGCCGCCGGCCTCGCCCTGCTCGCGATAGTCGTCTACACCGTCAAGGACTTCGGCGTCCTCGTGAACGCCGGCGAGGGCTCCGCACTCGGCCGGATCCTGCCGGGCATCATCGCCGCCGCCGCCGTCATCGGCCTCGGCTACGGACTCCTGCTGCGCCGTAGGCGCCCCGAGACCCACGCCCGCATCGGGCTCGGGAACGAAGCCTTCCGCCTGGAACAGGCCGCAGCCGAAGGCCGCGACTGACCTTCCCACCGGGCTTGGAACAGGCCCCCGGCACCCCTTTCCAAGGGCGCCGGGGGCCTTCGCTTTCGATGGCCGGTTTGGGCCCCCGCTGACCGGCGTGGTCTCCTATGGCGACCAAAAACATCCGGAACGCGGCAGAGGGGACACCACCGAAGGCCCCCGCGCCCCGCTCCGGCCTGCCTGTCCCACCCACGAAGGCGAAGTCATACATGAGTGACCGCACCCTGACGAAGGCCTCGGCCGCGTCGCCGTCGCCGAGCGCGCACGTCGACGCCGGTGACGAGGGCTACAGCAAGGACCTCAAGTCCCGCCACATCAACATGATCGCGATCGGCGGAGCGATAGGCACCGGCCTGTTCCTCGGCGCCGGCGGCCGCCTCGCCGGGGCCGGGCCCTCCCTCGCGATCGCCTACGCGGTGTGCGGCGTCTTCGCCTTCTTCGTCGTCCGGGCACTCGGCGAGCTCGTGCTCTACCGGCCCTCCTCCGGAGCCTTCGTCTCCTACGCCCGCGAGTTCATGGGCGAGAAGGGCGCCTACACGGCGGGCTGGCTGTACTTCCTGAACTGGTCGACCACCACCGTGGCCGACATCACGGCCGCCGCCGTCTTCGCCCAGTACTGGTCCGCGTTCAGCGACGTCCCGCAGTGGCTCCTCGCCCTGATCGCCCTCTCCGTGGTCCTGGCCGCCAACCTGATCTCGGTGAAGTACTTCGGCGAGATGGAGTTCTGGTTCTCGATCATCAAGGTCAGCGCCCTGGTGGTCTTCATGGCCGTGAGCATCTACCTGGTCGCCACCAGCCACCCCATCGACGGCCACGTCCCCGGCATCTCCACCGTCTTCGACAACGGCGGCCTCTTCCCGACCGGCGTCCTCCCGATGCTCCTCGTGATCCAGGGCGTCGTCTTCGCCTACGCCTCCGTCGAGCTGTGCGGCGTCGCCGCCGGCGAGACCGAGAACCCCGAGAAGATCATGCCGAAGGCGATCAACTCGATCATGTGGCGCGTCGGCGTCTTCTACGTCGGCTCGGTGGTCCTCCTCGGCCTCCTGCTGCCGTACACCGCGTACTCCGCCGACCAGAGCCCCTTCGTCACCGTCTTCGACAAGCTCGGCATCCCCGGCGCCGCGGGCATCATGAACCTGGTCGTCCTCACGGCCGCCCTGTCCTCCCTGAACTCCGGCCTGTACTCCACCGGCCGCATCCTGCGTTCCATGGCGATGTCCGGCTCCGCGCCGAAGTTCACCGCCCGCATGAACAAGGGCAAGGTCCCGTACGGCGGCGTCCTGTTCACCGCCGCCTTCGGCATCGCCGGCGTGGTCCTCAACAAGTTCATGCCCGGCGAGGCCTTCGAGATCGTGCTCAACCTCGCCTCCCTCGGCATCCTGGGCACCTGGGGCATGGTCATGCTCTGCTCGCTGTTCTTCTGGCGCCGCGCCAAGGACGGCCTGGTCGAGCGCCCCGCCTACCGCCTGCCCTGGGCCCCCTACACCCAGATCGTCACCCTCGGCTTCCTGGTGACCGTGCTGGTGCTGATGTGGAGCGACGGCGGCGTCGGCCGCTGGACCGTCTCCATGCTCCCGGTCATCGCCGCGGGCCTGGTCGTCGGCTGGTTCTGCGTCCGCAGGCGCGTCGCCCGCATCGCCGCCGAACGCGGCTGACGGCCCGCGCCCCGTACGCGGAGGGCCCCGGCCCCGGGAGACACCCGGGTCCGGGGCCCTCCGCGTACGCCCGCCGCCGCTCCGGTGCGCGCCGCCGCGGAAACACGAAGGAACCCCAGACCGATCAGCTCGATCTGGGGTTCCGCTGGTGTCCGAGGGGGGACTTGAACCCCCACGCCCGATAAAGGGCACTAGCACCTCAAGCTAGCGCGTCTGCCATTCCGCCACCCGGACAAGGTGTCTGTCTCGCGTCCCTCGCGGGCCGTTCCGACGAAGAGAACATTACCAGGGTTTCGGAGTGCCTCGATCAGGTGCCCGGGAGGCCGGGGAGGGCCCCTTGGGGAGCGGCGCCCCCGGCGGGAGGATGGGGGACGTACATCCGATCAGTGGGAGGAAGCAGCGTGAGCGAGTCGAGCGCGGGCAGGACCGTCACCGGCGAGGACGAGGTCGTCGACCTCTGCCGGGACCTCATCCGGATCGACACCAGCAACTACGGGGACCACTCCGGCCCCGGCGAGCGGAAGGCCGCCGAGTGGGTGGCCGAGAAGCTCGCCGAGGTGGGCCTGGAGCCGCAGATCTTCGAATCCCACAAGGGCAGGGCCTCCACGGTGGCCCGGATCGAGGGCGAGGACCCCTCCCGGCCGGCCCTGCTGATCCACGGCCACACCGACGTGGTCCCGGCCAACGCGGCCGACTGGACGTACGACCCCTTCGCCGGCGAGATCGCCGACGGCTGCCTGTGGGGGCGCGGCGCGGTCGACATGAAGGACATGGACGCGATGACCCTGGCGGTCGTGCGCGACCGGCTGCGCAGCGGCCGCAAGCCGCCCCGTGACATCGTGCTGGCCTTCCTGGCCGACGAGGAGGCCGGAGGGGTGTACGGCGCCCGTCACCTGGTGGACAAGCACCCCGGGCTGTTCGAGGGCGTGACGGAGGCGATCGGGGAGGTCGGCGGCTTCTCCTTCACGGTCAACGAGAACCTTCGGCTGTACCTCGTCGAGACGGCCCAGAAGGGCATGCACTGGATGCGGCTGACCGTGGACGGCACCGCCGGACACGGCTCCATGACCAACGAGGACAACGCGATCACCGAGCTCTGCGAGGCCGTGGGCCGGCTGGGCCGGCACAAGTTCCCGGTCCGGGTCACGAAGACCGTGCGGTCCTTCCTGGACGAGCTCTCCGACGCCCTGGGCACCCCTCTCGACCCGGAGGACATGGACGCGACCCTGGCGAAGCTGGGCGGCATCGCCAAGATCATCGGCGCCACCCTGCGGAACACCGCCCAGCCGACCATGCTCGGCGCCGGCTACAAGGTCAACGTCATCCCCGGCCAGGCCGTGGCACACGTGGACGGCCGCTTCCTGCCCGGCTACGAGGACGAGTTCCTCGCCGACCTGGACCGGATCCTGGGCCCGCGGGTCAGGCGGGAGGACGTGCACGGGGACAAGGCCCTGGAGACGGACTTCGACGGCCGCCTGGTCGACGCCATGCAGACCGCGCTGAAGGCCGAGGACCCGATCGCGCGGGCCGTGCCGTACATGCTCTCCGGTGGCACCGACGCCAAGTCCTTCGACGACCTGGGCATCCGCTGCTTCGGCTTCGCGCCGCTCCAGCTGCCGCCGGAGCTCGACTTCGCCGGGATGTTCCACGGCGTGGACGAGCGGGTCCCGGTGGACGGCCTGAAGTTCGGCGTCCGGGTGCTGGACCGTTTCCTCGACGACTGCTGACGGGAATCGCGAGCGTGTGCGCCTCTCACTGGGAAGAGTGAATGCGCTCATACGCTCGTAGCCCCGGTGGGAACTCCTCGTTACAGGTGGTGCGGTCCGCGGCTGGGACCGCATTGTCTACTAGGAGGAACAATGCTCAAGAAGGTTGTCGCCGCTGCGGCTGCCACCGGTGGCCTGGTTCTCGCGGGTGCCGGCCTCGCCGTCGCCGACGCCGGTGCCCAGGGTGCGGCCGTCGGCTCCCCCGGCGTCCTGTCCGGCAACGTCGTCCAGGTTCCGGTCCACATCCCGGTGAACGTGTGCGGCAACACCGTCAACGTCATCGGCCTGCTGAACCCGGCCTTCGGCAACACCTGCGTCAACGCCTGACGCTGACGTTCCGACGTCACTGGCCCCGGAGCGCGATCCAGCGTTCCGGGGCCGCTGGGTTTCTCACACACGGACAGCAGGGGGAGTAGTGCAGGAGCGGAAGCTCGCGGTCACCAGGAAGGCCTTCGTCACGGTGGCCGCCGCGGGCGGCGTGCTCGCGCTGGGCGGGGGATACGCGCACGCGGACGCCGGCGCCACCGGCCGGGCCGCGAACTCGCCGGGCATCCTGTCCGGCAACCAGGTCCAGGCGCCGGTGCACGCGCCGGTGAACGCCTGCGGCAACACCGTGACGGTGGTGGGCGGCCTGAACCCGGCGTTCGGCAACCACTGCCTGAACGCGGGGCAGGGCAAGCCGGGCAAGCCGGGCAAGCCGAAGCCGAGGCCCGGCAAGCCGGGCCACCCGGGGCATCCCGGGAACCCGGGCACTCCGGGGCACCCGGGACACCCGGGACACCCGGGTGAGCCGTGCGAGCCGGGGCACCCCGGTCACCCGGGGAACCCTGGCAACCCCGGTAACCCGGGTAACCCGGGTCACCCCGGGAACCCTGGCAACCCCGGTAACCCTGGGAACCCCGGTAACCCCGGTAACCCCGGTAACCCGGGGAACCCGGGCAACCCGGGCAACCCGGGCAACCCCGGTAACCCGGGTAATCCCGGTAACCCTGGGAACCCGGGCAACCCGGGCAACCCCGGCAATCCGGGAAACCCGGGTCACCCCGGGAACCCTGGCAACCCCGGTAATCCTGGGAACCCGGGTAACCCTGGGAACCCGGGCAATCCTGGCAATCCCGGTAACCCGGGTGGGCCCGGGCAGCCCGGTGGGGGTCTGGAGCCCGGGGGCAACGGGCCCGGTGGGCGCGGGGTGCACGGTGGGCCCGGGCTGGCCGAGACGGGCACCCACGACGGCGTGCTGACCGCGGGCCTGCCGCTCGCGGGCGGCCTGCTGCTGGCCGGGAGCGTGCTCTACCGGCGGGCGCGCGGCTCCGCCTGACGGGCGCGGAACGAGGCGGGGCCCCGGGTCGAACCCGGGGCCCCGTCTCACCAGGTGGCCCGGACCTGACGGATGATCCGCCGCCGCAACCGCACTCTGCGGCTGCCGTCACGGCGCAGCGACAGCCGGTCCAGCTCCCAGTTCCCGTACTCGGCATGGTCGGTCAGCAGCCGGGTCGCCTCCTTGCGGGAGACCCCCCGGGGTACGTACACGTCGACAAATTCGTATTCCGGCATCGAATCTATTGTGCGGGCACCGGCCCCCTCCGGATAGCGTCTGCACTATGTCTGATGCCGCTCTGCCCTCCGTTGCCGAGGTACGCGCCGCCGCCGAGGCGGTCAAAGCCGCGCTTGACCGACACCTCGCGGCGGTCGAGCGCAGGTCCGGGGAGGACGACCCGGAGGTCCACGCCGCGTTCAACGAACTGGCCGTCGCGGCCGAGGAGTACGACGAACTGATCTACGAGCGCTACGACGAGGTCACCCCCTTCGAGATCCCGTCCGGTGACGACCGCGTCCCGTACACGGGCCCGGCCGAGCCGACGGCCTTCAGCATCCTCATCCGGCGGGACTACGCGGTGGCCGAGCCGCAGCGTCTGATCGCCCAGGCGGAACGTGTCGCCGCCCACGACCGCGACGCCGAACTCGTCGACGGGGGCGGCACGGCGGGCGCCCTCGGCGTCCTCTTCGGGGAGTACGAACCGGACGAAATCGCGTCCCGCGCCTCCGAGTTCGGGCTGGAGGAGGGCGACTCCACGCTGTGGGTCGCGGTGACGGAGGAGGCCCCGGAGCCGGGGGAGTGGCTGGGCGCCCCCTTCGACCAGGCCGATCCGGAGCACGTGCTGCACCGGTTCGACGTCAGTACCGTCTTCGACGACGAGTTCGACGAGCTCGAACCGCACCACTGAGCGGCGGGCGCGAACGGGGCCGGGAGCACACCGCTCCCGGCCCCGCCCGCGTCGCCGGCCGGCCCGCGTCCCTCAGCCCGCGGACTCCGCCGAGGCGACCAGGGTGCGCAGCAGGCCCGCCAGCCGGGTCGTACGCGGCTTCGGCAGGACCTCCGCCACCGCCCGGGGCAGCGCCTGGTCCACGCCGTGCACCACGGACAGGTGGCGCTCGGCGCGGCCGAACGCGGTGTAGACCCAGTCCCGGGACAGCACGTCGGCCGCGTCGCCCGGCAGCACGGCCACCACGGCCGGCCAGCGGGAGCCGACCGCCTGGTGCGCGGTCAGCGCCCAGCCGTGCCGCACCGCCGACTCGACCCGGTCCTTCGGCACGGTCAGCCGGCCGCCGGGAGCGTCGCCCCGGTCGAGGTGCAGCCCTTCGGCGTCGGCGGACACCACCCGCGCGGGGACGGCCCGGCCGGGCGAGGGCACGTACACGACCCGGTCGCCGGGGTCGAAGCCGCCGAACCGGCCGGGGCCGGGGTTCAGGCGTTCCTTCAGGGCCGCGTTGAGCGCCCGGGTGCCGGCGGAACCGGCGTGCCCCGGGGTGATCACCTGGATGTCCCCGGCCGTGAGGCCGAAGGTACGGGGCACGGACTCGGTCACCAGCTGGACCGTGCGGTGCACGGCCTCGCCGGCGTCCCGCACGGGCACGATCACCACCTCGTGGCCCGGGGCGTCGACCCGGGCGAGCTCACCCACGCCGATACCGGAGACCAGCTCGCCGAGCGGGCCGGGGTCCGGGGTCCGCGAGGCCGCCTGCGGGCAGATCCGGGCGGCCAGCACGTCCGCGAACACCCGGCCGGGGCCGGCCGATCCGAGCACGCCGGGGTCCCCGGAGAGCACCAGCCGGGCGCCGTCGGGCACCGACTCGACGAGCGCGGCCGCGCCCTCCACGTCCAGCTGGGGGGCGTCCAGTACGACCAGCAGGTCCAGCTCCCACTGCCCGTCCCCGTCGCGCGCCGGGCCCTCGGTGCCGTCCAGGAGTCCGGCGACCGTCACGCAGCCCTCGCCGCCGGGGCGGGCCGCCAGGCGGTCCCGCTCCCGCGCGGTGTGGGCGGCCAGCCAGGCGCGCAGGCCCAGCCGGCGGGCGGCCGCCAGCAGGGCGAGCGGTTCCGCGCGGGCCGCCTCGCCGCCGGTGTGGGCGACGAGGCCGTGCCCGGCCGCGGCGCGCATCAGCTCGGCGGCGGAGGGGCTCGGTGCTTCGGCCGCGGCCGCGGCCCAGTCCGCGGGCCCGCCGAAGGTGTTGACCAGCCGGACCAGCCCGTCCGCGAGGCTCTCCTCGGCCAGGGCGGCGCCTTCCAGGCCCACCAGGATGCGGACGGGCTGCTCCTCGCCCTCCCCGGCCGGCTCGCCCACCGGCTCGTGGAACACCAGGACGGCGCCGTCGCCGATGGCCGCTTCCAGGGCGGCGTCCGGGTCGGGGACGGCGTACTGGCCGAGGGCGGACGCCAGGACGGGTGCCTCCAGGGCGGTGTGGCCCTTGACGGCGGCCTGGGAGAGCAGCCAGACGACCAGGGCGGTGGTGCGGCGCTCGTCGGCGGGCCCGCACTCGGGGCCGAGGAGGGCACGGGCGAAACCGTCGGCCTGGGAGGGTCGTACGCCGGGTACGGCGAGCAGCTGCCAGGGGTCCCTGGCGAGCAGGTCCGCGGCGGCTTCGCCGAACAGCCCGGCGGCCGGGGCGGCGAGCGCCTCGGGGGCGCCGCCCCGGGCCAGCAGGGCCCGTACGGCCGCGACCGCGTCGGCGGAGGGCCCGGCGACGGGGGCGGGCGCGGCGGGACGCGGCGGGGCGGGCGCCGGCGCGGGGGCCCGGCGGGGGGCGGTGGGCGCCTCGTCGAAGAAGACGGGGCCGGGCTTCTCCCCGCTCTCCACGGCCCGTACGGCGGCCAGCAGGTCGGCGGCCTTGCCGCTCAGCTTGGCGCCCGCCTCGATCGGAGCGGCCCGCTCCGCCTTCCGCCGGGCGATCCGCTCCCGCTCCACCCTCTGCGCGGCCAGCTCGGCCTCGGCCTCGCTCAGCGCCTGCGCCCCGCCGGAGCCGTCCCCGGCCCCGTCCGCTCCTGCGCCGGCTTCCGTCGCTTCCGCGCCGGCTTCCGTCCCGTCCGCCGTGTCGCCGTCCGCCGTGTCGCCGTCCACCGTGTTCGCGTCGGCCGTACCTGCTCCGCCCTGCGTCGTGCCCGTGTCGGCCTCCGCCGCGTCCGCGGCCTCCGCCGCCTCGAGGCCCGCCTCGACCGCTTCCGCGTCCGCCGGCTCCGGGTCGGCTCCGGCCGCGGCGTCCTCCGGTGCGGGGGTCGAGTCGGGGGTGCTCCCGGGCTCCGGCGAGTCCGCGGCGGGGGGGCGTCCGGCGGACCGCTGACCGGCGGCCGCGTCGGCCGCCCCCGGCTCCGCCCCGGGCCCGGGGTGCGGGGGGGTGGGGGTGGAGGGCTCGGGGGCCCGGTCCGTGGTCACAGGGTGCTCCAGTCCTGGTCGGGGTAGCGGTGCACGGGGGCCGACACGTCGTCCAGCGCCCGGCGGATCTCCTCGGGAAGACTAAGGGTCTCCGCCGACAGCGCCTCCGTGAGCTGCGCCGACGTCCGCGCGCCGACCACCGGCGCGGCCACCCCGGGCCGGTCCCGCACCCACGCCAGGGCCACCTGGAGCGGGGTCACGGCGAGCCCGTTCGCCGCCGTCGTGACCGCGTCCACGATCCGGCTCGACGCGTCGTCCAGGTACGGCTCGACGAACGCCGCCAGGGTCTCCGACGCACCCCGCGAGTCCGCCGGCACCCCGCTGCGGTACTTGGCGGTGAGGACCCCCCGGCCCAGCGGCGAGGAGGGCAGCAGCCCCACCCCCAGGTCCAGCGCGGCCGGCAGGACCTCCCGCTCCACTCCCCGCTGGAGGAGCGAGTACTCCATCTGCGTCGAGGCGAGCCGGGTCCGTACCCCGGGCCCGGCCAGCTGCCAGGTCGCCGCCTTCGCCAGCTGCCAGCCGGAGAACCCGGCGACCCCCGCGTAGCGGGCGCGCCCGCTGGCCACCGCCTGGTCCAGCACCTGGAGGGTCTCCTCCAGCGGGGTGTGCGGGTCGAAGCCGTGGATCTGCCACAGGTCCACGTGGTCGGTGCCGAGCCGGGCCAGCGAGTCGTCCAGCGCGGCCAGCAGGTGGCCGCGCGAGCCGTCGACCCGGCGGTCGGGCGCCCGTACCGAGCCCGCCTTCGTGGCGATCACCAGGTCGTCGCGCGGTACGAGGCCGCCGACCAGCTGCCCCAGCAGGTACTCGGCCTCCCCGCCGCCGTACACGTCGGCGGTGTCGACGAGGGTGCCGCCCGCCTCCCAGAAGGTCTTCAGCTGTTCCGCGGCGGCCTGGTCGTCGGTGTCGCGCCCCCAGGTCAGCGTGCCGAGGCCGATGCGGGACACGCGCAGGCCGGTGCGGCCGAGATGCCTCTGCTCCATGACCGCTGAGACTACTGGGGCCCTGACGCGACGGACCTCGGCGCGCTACAGTCCCCGCAGACCTGAGTTACTGATCGGTAAGCGGAACGGTAAGGGGACACACCATGCGGCTCGGCATCAACCTCGGCTACTGGGGCGCGGGCATGGACGCCGACAACCTCGCCGTGGCCCAGGAGGCGGACCGCCTCGGCTACGAGGTGTGCTGGGCGGCGGAGGCCTACGGCTCGGACGCGCCGACCGTGCTCGCCTGGGTCGCGGCGCAGACCGAGCGGATCGACGTCGGCTCCGCGATCATGCAGATCCCGGCCCGGCAGCCCGCCATGACCGCGATGACCGCCGCCACCCTGGACTCCCTCACCGGCGGCCGGTTCCGCCTCGGACTCGGCGTCTCCGGCCCGCAGGTCTCCGAGGGCTGGTACGGCGTGCGGTTCGACAAGCCGCTGGCCCGCACCCGCGAGTACGTGGAGATCGTCCGCAAGGCCATGAGCCGGGAGCGGCTCACCCACGACGGCGAGCACTGGACCCTGCCGCTGCCCGGCGGCCCCGGCAAGCCGATCAAGCTCACCGTGCACCCGACCCGCCCGCACATCCCGCTCTACATCGCGGCGATCGGGCCCAAGAACCTGGAACAGACCGGTGAGATCGCCGACGGCGCGCTGCTCATCTTCCCGGCCGCCGAACACCTGGAGGAGACCGCCCTGCGGCACGTCCGGGCCGGCCGCGAGAAGGCCGGGCTGACCATGGACGGCTTCGACGTCTGCCCCACCGTCCCCCTCGCCGTCGGCGAGGACGTGAACGGCCTCGCCGACATGTTCCGCCCCTACACCGCCCTGTACGTCGGCGGCATGGGAAGCCGGAAGCAGAACTTCTACAACCAGCTCGCCCAGCGCATGGGGTACGAGAAGGAGGCCGCGGAGATCCAGGACAAGTACCTGGCCGGGGACAAGCAGGGCGCCGCCGCCGCGGTCCCGCACTCGCTGATCGACTCCACCACCCTGCTCGGCCCGGTCGAGCGGATCGCCGACGGCATGCGCGCCTACGCCGAGGCCGGGGTCACCACCCTCACACTGGCCCCGGCGGGCTTCACGCTGGACGAGCGGATCACCGCCCTGCGGGCCGGCACCGAGGCCCTGGAGCGGGCCGGCCTCGCGTAGAGGCGGGAGGCCGGGGCGGCACCGCGGCCGTGGTGGGGGCTCGGGGGTCTTCCCCGCCACGGCCGTCACCCCCATCAACGCGCGGGACGCCCCGGGGTTACGCGCCCCGCCTTCACCCGTTCGCGTCCTTCGTTCGGCCGAGTGCCGTGATGTCTCGGTTGCCCGGGCCCGCGTTCCGGACTTCAGTGGACCCCTGGGGACCCCGTGGTCCCCGGGTACGCCCGCGCCCGGAGGTGGCCGATGCTCTCTGCCCGAAGCCTGTTCCAGGAGATCGTCGACGACGACGAGTCCTTCCGGCTGTTCTGCTCCATCGCCGCCAGCGGCGAGAGCCAGGGCGGCTGGGAGAACGCCCGGATCGCCGCCCTGGTGCCCGACGGCATGCGCGGCATGGCACCCAAGATCGCCCGGCACGGCGCCGACGAGGACAAGCACGGCCGCATCTTCAACGCCCTGCTCCGCAAACGCGGGCTCACCCCCGTCCCGGTACCGCCCGAGACCGACTACACCATGCTGCTGGAGCGCCGCGGGATCGGCCTCGCCCACGGCAAGCTCCGCGGGGACGAGCCGCTGACCGAACGGGACATCGTCGTCTACCTCTCGCACAGCCGGGTCACCGAGCAGCGCGCGGCGGACCAGATGGTCATGCTCGTCAAGCACTTCGGGGACCACCCCGAACTCGGCCGGGCCATCCGCATGATCAGCAACGACGAGGACAACCACCTCGCCTACTGCCATGAGGAACTGCTCCGCCTCGCCCGTGCCGGCCACGGCCGGACCATCCACCAGGTGCTCCGGGAGAGCGCCCTCGCCGAGATCGCCGTCTACCGGGACGTCAGCCTCGCCGTCATGGACCACATGGGCCGCCTCCTGAAGTGGCCGGCGCCCAAGGCCGCCGCGCTCGCCGCCGGCATCCGGGCCGTGTACGCCTACGAGCGCTTCGCCGGCTGGCACCGGATGGTCGGCCTCGCCATGCCGGAGCGCCGCGACGCCCTCGGCGGACCGGCCACCACCGCCCCCGAGTTCGCCTGAGGGCAGGCCGGGGGGCAGGTCTGGAGGCAAGCCGGCGGCAGGCCTGGAGGCAGGCGCGGAGCGAGCCGCCTAGAGCCAGCCCCGGCGCTTGAACAGGCGGTGCAGGCCCACGCAGGCCCCCGCCATCACCAGCACCGTGGCCGGATACCCCCACCACTGCCTGAGTTCCGGCATGTGCTCGAAGTTCATGCCGTAGATGCCGGCGACCATCGTCGGCACCGCCGCCATCGCCGCCCACGCCGAGATCTTCCGCATGTCGTCGTTCTGCCGGACGCCCATCTGCGCCAGGTGCGCGGCCAGCGCGTCCGACAGCAGCCGGTCCAGCCCCTCGATGTACTCGTTGGCCTTGGTCAGGTGGTCGGCGACGTCGCGGAAGAACGGCCGCGAGTGGTCGTCCACGAACGGCACCGTCCCGAAGGCCAGCCGGTTCATCGGCGTCAGCAGCGGACTCGTGGCCCGCCGGAACTCCAGCACCTGCCGCTTGAACCCGTAGATCCGCGCCGCGATCGACTTCGCGTCGGTCTGGTTCGGCGCGAACACCTGCGCCTCCAGCTCCTCCAGGTCCGCCTGGAGCTCCGCGGCCACCTCGATGTAGTGGTCCACCACCGCGTCACTCACCGCGTACAGCACCGCCGTCGGCCCGTGCCGCAGCACCTCCGGCTCCTGCTCCAGCCGCCCGCGCACCGCGGCCAGCGCCCCGCCCCGGCCGTGCCGGACGGTGACGACGAACGAGTCGCCGACGAAGACCATCAGCTCGCCCGTGCTCACCGTGTCCGTGTCGTCGTCGTACAGGACCGGCTTGAGCACCGCGAACAGCGAGTCGTCGTACACCTCCAGCTTCGGCCGCTGGTGGGCGGTCAGCGCGTCCTCCACCGCCAGCGGGTGCAGCCCGAACTCCTCGCTGACGTGTCCGAACTCCTTCTCCGTCGGCTCGTACATGCCCACCCAGAGGAAGGCGTCCCCGGCCGCCCGGGCCTCGTCCAGGGCGTCGGAGAAGTCCGCCGGGCCCTCGGTGCGCCGGCCGTCCCGGTAAATCGCGCAGTCCACAATCACGCCGCGCATTCTCCTCCGCCCGGCCGCCGTCCGCACGCCGGGCCCCGGGCGGCGGGACCGTACCCTTGGCCGCATGGCCACGCTGATCCTCGTACGACACGGGCGGTCCACCGCCAACACCGCCGGGCTGCTCGCCGGATGGACCCCCGGCGTCACCCTCGACGAGCGCGGCACCGCCCAGGCCGCCGCCCTCCCCGCACGGCTCGCCGGCCTGCCCCTGGCCGCGGCCGTCACCAGCCCCCTGGAACGCTGCCGGCAGACCCTCGCCCCGCTGCTCGCCGCCCGGCCCGGGCTGGAGCTGCACACGGACGAGCGGATCGGCGAGTGCCACTACGGGGACTGGTCGGGCCGCAAACTCGCCGAACTCGCCGACGAACCCCTGATGCGCGTCGTCCAGCAGCACCCGTCCGCCGCGGTGTTCCCCGGCGGGGAGTCCATGCGCGCCATGCAGGCCCGCGCCGTGGACGCCGTGCGCGACTGGAACGCCAGGGTCGAGCGGGAGCACGGCGAGGACGCCGTCTACCTGATGTGCTCGCACGGCGACATCATCAAGTCGCTGGTCGCCGACGCCCTCGGCATGCACCTGGACATGTTCCAGCGCGTCCACGTCGACCCCTGCTCCGTCACCGCGATCCGCTACAGCCCCACCCGGCCGTTCCTGCTCAGGCTGGGCGACACCGGCGACTTCGCCTCCCTGGCCCCGCGCGAGAACAACGCGGACAAAGCAGTCGAAGAAGGCGGGAACGCGGTCGTGGGGGGCGGCGCGGGCGCCGGGTGATCGAACGGCGCAGTAGGGTGGACTGAACCAACACGCGTGCGCCGCCCCGCCCCCCGCCGCCGGCCCCGCCGGACCTGCCGCCGAGACTTGGAGACTGGACGTGCCCCGTCACGTGTTCCTCTACGACCCGCCGGACCGCTTCGTCGCCGGCACGGTCGGCCTGCCTGGACGCCGTACGTTCTTCCTCCAGGCCTCCGCCGGAGCCCGGATGACCAGCGTGTCCCTGGAGAAGACCCAGGTCGCCGCGCTGGCCGAGCGGATGGACGAACTCCTGGACGAGGTCGTTCGCCGCACCGGCGGCAACGCCGCGGTCCCGGCCGTCGCCCCTGCCGAGGCCGCCGACACCGCCCCGCTGGACGTGCCGGTGGACGAGGAGTTCCGCGTCGGCACCATGGCCCTCGCCTGGGACGGCGAGCACCAGCGGATGATCGTCGAGGCGCAGGCGCTGGTGGAGCTGGACGCCGACTCCGAGGAGGAGCTCGCCGAGGCGGAGGAACGGCTCCTGCAGGACGAGGAGAACGGCCCGCCGATGCTCCGCGTCCGGCTCACCGGCGCCCAGGCGCGGGCCTTCGCCAAGCGGGCCCTGGACGTGGTCAACGCCGGCCGGCCGCCGTGCCCGCTGTGCAGCCTCCCGCTGGACCCCGAGGGGCACGTCTGCCCCCGCCAGAACGGATACCGGCGGCAGGTGTGACCGCCGTGACCCCCGGTGAGGGACTCCACGAGGGCCGCGGGGGCCCCGGGCGGCCCGTGGACACCGACCCGGACACCGCCCCGGGCTCGGACACCCCGGGCACGGACACCCCGGGCTCGGACACCCCGGCCCTCCGGGAGGTGCTCACCCGGGGCGACCTCGCCGTCCGCGGCCGGATCGCCGAGGCCTCCAACGCCGTCCTGCTGTGCACCGCCAGCCTCGGCGGCACCACCGCCGACTGCGTCTACAAGCCGGTCAAGGGCGAGCGCCCGCTGTGGGACTTCCCCGACGGCTCCCTGGCCCGCCGCGAGGTCGCCGCGTACCTGGTCTCCGAGGCCACCGGCTGGGGGCTGGTGCCGCCGACCGTGCTGCGCGAGGGCCCGTACGGCGAGGGCATGGTCCAGCACTGGATCCACGGCGCGGACGAGGAGCCCGCGGAGGGCGCCCTGCTCGCCCTGGTCGAGGGCGAGGAGGCGGGGGAGGGCTGGAAGCCGGTCGCCTTCGCCGAGGTCGGGGACGGCCGCACCGCGCTGCTGGTGCACGCCGACGACCCGAGGCTGCGCCGGCTGTCCGTACTCGACGCCGTGATCAACAACGGGGACCGCAAGGGCGGGCACCTGCTCGCGGCCGGCGACGGCCGGCTCTACGGCATCGACCACGGCGTCACCTTCCACGTCGAGGACAAGCTCCGCACCCTGCTGTGGGGCTGGGCCGGCGAACCGCTCACCGACGAGGCCCTGCGGGTGCTCGGCTCGCTGGCCGGGCAGCTCGCCGACGGAGCCCCGCTCGCCACCCGGCTGGCCGAACTGATCACGCCCGCCGAGCTGGCCGCCGTACGGGACCGGGTGGCCGTACTGCTGCGTACACGCATCCACCCGCGGCCCTCGGGGCAGTGGCCGGCCATCCCGTGGCCGCCCGTCTGACACGGCGCTGACCTGCGCGGACGGCCATGCACACCGGTGGGGGAAACGCAAGGGTGGGGTTCCGGCCAACAGTACGGATCCGGTTCGTTTCCGGAACATCCGTCCGGTTAGGCTCAAGACATGCATGCCTGGCCCGCTTCTGAGGTTCCCGCCCTGCCCGGCAAGGGCCGCGACCTCCAGATCCACGACACCGCGACCGACGGGAAGGTAACCCTTTCCCCCGGTCCCGTCGCCCGTATCTACGTCTGCGGGATCACCCCGTACGACGCGACCCACATGGGTCACGCGGCGACCTACAACGCGTTCGACCTCGTGCAGCGCGTGTGGCTCGACACCAAGCGGCAGGTCCACTACGTCCAGAACGTCACGGACGTGGACGACCCGCTGCTGGAGCGGGCGCTGCGCGACGGCCACGACTGGACCGAGCTCGCCGAGCGCGAGACCGCGCTGTTCCGCGAGGACATGACCGCCCTGCGGATGCTGCCCCCGCAGCACTACATCGGCGCGGTCGAGGCCATACCGGGCATCGTGCCCCTGGTGGAGCGGCTGCGGGACGCGGGTGCCGCGTACGAGCTGGACGGCGACGTCTACTTCTCGGTGGAGTCCGACGCGCACTTCGGGGCCGTGTCGCGGCTCGACGCGGAGGCGATGCGGCTGCTGTCCGCGGAGCGCGGCGGCGACCCCGAGCGGCCCGGCAAGAAGAACCCGCTCGACCCGATGCTGTGGATGGCGGCGCGGGACGGCGAACCGAGCTGGGACGGCGCCTCGCTCGGGCGCGGCCGCCCCGGCTGGCACATCGAGTGCGTCGCCATCGCCCTCGACCACCTCGGGATGGGCTTCGACATCCAGGGCGGCGGGTCCGACCTGGCCTTCCCGCACCACGAGATGGGCGCTTCGCACGCGCAGGTGCTGACGGGGGAGTACCCGATGGCCAAGGCGTACGTGCACGCGGGCATGGTCGCCCTGAACGGCGAGAAGATGTCGAAGTCCAAGGGCAACCTGGTCTTCGTCTCCGCGCTGCGCCGTGCGGGCGTGGACCCGGTCGCGATCCGGCTGGCGCTGCTGTCCCGCCACTACCGGGCGAACTGGGAGTGGACCGACGCGGTGCTGGCGGAGGCGGAGGAGCGACTGGCGCGCTGGCGCGCGGCCGTCTCCCAGCCGGACGGCCCGTCCGCCGACGCGGTCCTCGAGCGGGTGCGCGCGGCGCTCGCGGACGACCTGGACGCGCCGGCGGCTCTGGCGGCGGTCGACGCGTGGGCTGCGCGGCAGGAGGCGGAGGGCGGCGAGGACGAGTCCGCCCCCGGCCTGGTCTCCCGCACGGTCGACGCGCTCCTGGGCGTAGCCCTCTGACCCCCGAAGCCCCGCCGCGCCCCTGGCCCGGCGGGGCTTCGCGCCGCGGCGCCGCCGGCGGGCCGTAGCCGGCCCGAGCGGCGTTCGAGCGGGCCCGGCCGTAGCCGCGGGCGGGCAGGTGTCGCGCCGCCCGGGCACGGCCCGGGGTTACGGGGTCGGGGGGTCTTCTTCGGGGGTGGGCGGGTCTTCCGGCTTCGGCTTCGGGCGGTTGACCGAGCCCGGGTCGCGGAAGTACGTGCCGCCGGACTCCGTCGCCGTGCCCGGATCCGCGGCCGACGGGTCCCGCCGCCGCAGGTACCGCTCGAACTCGCGGGCGATCGCCTCGCCCGACGCCTCGGGCAGGTCCGCCGTGTCCCGCGCCTCCTCCAGCGTCTGGACGTACTCCGCGACCTCGCTGTCCTCCGCCGCCAGTTGGTCCACGCCCAGCTGCCAGGCGCGCGCGTCCTCCGGGAGCTCGCCCAGCGGGATCCTGATGTCGATCAGGTCCTCCAGCCGGTTCAGGAGGGCCAGCGTGGCCTTCGGGTTGGGCGGCTGCGACACGTAGTGGGGGACCGCCGCCCAGAGCGAGACGGCCGGCACGCCCGCGTGCGTGCACGCCTCCTGGAGGATGCCGACGATGCCCGTCGGGCCCTCGTAGCGGGTCTCCTCCAGCTCCATCGTGCGCGCCAGGTCCGGGTCCGAGGTCACCCCGCTGACCGGCACCGGCCGGGTGTGCGGGGTGTCGCCCAGCAGCGCGCCGAGGATGACCACCATCTCGACGCCGAGCTCGTGCGCGAAGCCGAGCAGCTCGTTGCAGAACGACCGCCACCGCATGGACGGTTCGATGCCCCGCACCAGCACCAGGTCGCGCGGCTTGGCGCCGCCGATCCGCACCACCGACAGCCGGGTCGTCGGCCAGGTGATCTTCCGCACGCCGTTGTCCAGCCACACCGTCGGCCGGTTGACCTGGAAGTCGTAGTAGTCCTCGGCGTCCAGCGCCGCGAAGACCTCGCCCTTCCATTCCCGGTCCAGGTGCGCCACCGCACCGGAGGCCGCGTCTCCCGCGTCGTTCCAACCCTCGAACGCGGCCACCATGACCGGGTCGATCAGCTCGGGCACGCCCTCCAGCTCGATCACCCAGGTCTCCTTCCCGAAGTCTCCTCGTGTACGGGGGCCAGCCTATGCCTTGAGGGGACGGCAGCCACAGCCCACGGCAAAGGGGCGGTCCCGTCCGGAACCGCCCCTGCGCCGTGCGTCGCGCGCGCCCGCCCGCGTCACTTGCGGGCGAGCATCTCCGCGACCCGGAGCCGGACCGACTCGTCGTCCAGACCGCGGACGGTGACCGTGGTGCGGCGGCGCAGCACGTCGTCCACCGTCTCGGCCCACTCGAAGTCCCGCGCGTACGCGACCTGCGCCCAGATCTCCGGGCCGTCCTCGTGGATCCGCTCGCCGAGTCCGGGGTTCTCGTTGACCATGCGGGCGATGTCGAAGGCCAGCGAACCGTAGTGGGTGGCCAGGTGCTTGGCGGTCAGCGGGTCCATCCGCGTGCCCGGGTCCCGGTCCACCAGCAGGCGGTGCGCGACCGCGTTCGGGTTGGCGACGCCGGGCAGCGGCACCCGGCGGACCAGCGACTTCACCGGCTCCATGTCCTCGGTCAGCGGGCTGCCGGGGAGCTTGGCCAGCTTGTCCATGACCACGCGGCCGATGTGCCGGTACGTCGTCCACTTGCCGCCGGCCACCGACAGCATGCCGCCGCGGCCCTCGGTGACGACCGTCTCGCGCTTGGCCTGGGCCACGTCGCCCGGGCCGCCGGGCAGCACCCGCAGGCCGGCGAAGGCGTACGTCATCAGCGAGCGGTCCAGGTCGGCGTCCTTGATGGAGAACGCCGCCTCGTCCAGGATCTGCTGGATGTCGGACTCGGTGGCGCGCACGTCCGCCGGGTCGCCCTCGTACTGCGTGTCGGTGGTCCCCAGCAGGAGCTGGTCCTCCCACGGCAGGGCGAAGGTGATGCGGTACTTGTCGATCGGGGTGGCCATGGCGGCCTTCCACGGCGACTTCCGCTTCATCACGATGTGCGCACCCTTGGACAGCCGGATCGACGGCGCCACGTGCTTGTCTTCCATGCGCCGCAGGTGGTCCACCCACGGGCCGGTGGCGTTGAGCACGACCCGCGCGTCGATGCCGAACTCGGTGCCGTCCAGACGGTCCTTGAGCTCGGCGCCGGTGACCCGGCCGCGGGACGTCCGCAGGCCGGTGACCTCGGCGTGGTTGAGGACGACCGCGCCCGACTCGACGGCCGCGCGGACCGTCATGACGGCGACCCGGGAGTCGTTCATCTGGTGGTCGTAGTAGACCGCGACGGCCTTGAGGTTGTCGGTCTTCAGGCCGGGGTTGTCGGCGGCGGCACGGGCCGGCGATATGACCTTGCCCATGCCGTCGCCGAAGGCCGAGAGGGCGGAGTAGGCGAAGACGCCCGCGCCCAGCTTGGCCGCACCCACCGGGCCGCCCTTGTAGACCGGCAGGTAGAAGGTGAGCGGGTTGACCAGGTGCGGGGCCACGTCCTTGGCCAGTACCCGCCGCTCGTGGTGGTTCTCGGCGACCAGCTTCACCGCGCCGGTCTGCAGGTAGCGCAGACCGCCGTGGACCAGCTTGGAGGAGGCCGAGGAGGTGGCGCCGGCGAAGTCGCCGGCGTCCACCATGGCGACCCGCAGGCCCGACTGCGCGGCGTGCCAGGCCACCGAGGTGCCCAGGATGCCACCGCCGATGACCAGCAGGTCGTACGTGGCCTTCGCCAGCTGCTCGCGGGTCTCGGCACGGCTCGCGTTCGAACCGGCGGTCGGGTGCGTGCCCAGGGCGGGCACGCTCTGCAGGCTGCTCATGTCTCTAGCTCCTCGTCGTCGCTTGCGTCAGCTGATGCGTGCGGCGCTCAGCTGGCGTCTTCGTCGTCGATCCAGCTCATGGTCCGCTGTACGGCCTTGAGCCAGTTCTTGTACTCGGCCTCGCGCTGCTCGGCGGGCATCCGCGGGGTCCACTCGGCGGCCCGGCGCCAGTTGGCGCGCAGGGCGTCGGTGTCCGGCCAGAAGCCGACGGCGAGGCCGGCGGCGTAGGCCGCGCCGAGGCAGGTGGTCTCGGCGACCATGGGACGGACCACGGGGGCGTCCAGGAAGTCCGAGAGCGTCTGCATCAGCAGGTTGTTGGAGGTCATGCCGCCGTCGACCTTCAGGGCGGACAGTTCGACGCCCGAGTCCTTGGTCATGGCGTCGGTGATCTCACGGGTCTGCCAGGCGGTGGCCTCCAGCACGGCACGGGCGATGTGCGCCTTGGTGACGTAACGGGTGAGGCCGGCGATCACACCGCGGGCGTCGGAGCGCCAGTACGGGGCGAACAGGCCGGAGAAGGCGGGCACGAAGTACGCGCCGCCGTTGTCCTCGACCGAGGAGGCCAGGGTCTCGATCTCGGCCGCGGACTTGATCAGGCCCATCTGGTCGCGCATCCACTGGACGAGCGAGCCGGTGACGGCGATGGAGCCCTCCAGGGCGTAGACCGGCTTCTGGTCGCCGATCTGGTAGCCGACCGTGGTCAGCAGGCCGCTGTAGGAGTTGATGATCTTGTCGCCGGTGTTCATCAGCATGAACGTCCCGGTGCCGTACGTGGACTTGGCCTCGCCCTCGGCGAAGCAGGTCTGGCCGAACAGGGCGGCCTGCTGGTCGCCGAGCGCGGACGCGACGGGCACGCCGGCCAGGACGCCCTCCTTGACCTCGCCGTAGACCTCGGCGGAGGAGCGGATCTCCGGCAGCACGGCGGCCGGGATGTCCATGGAGGCGAGGATGCGCTCGTCCCAGGACAGCTCGTGCAGGTTCATCAGGAGGGTGCGGGAGGCGTTGGTGACGTCGGTGACGTGCACGCCGCCGTCGACGCCGCCGGTCAGGTTCCAGATGACCCAGGAGTCCATGGTGCCGAACAGGATGTCGCCGGCCTCGGCGCGCTCGCGCAGGCCCTCGACGTTGTCGAGCAGCCAGCGGACCTTGGGGCCGGAGAAGTAGGAGGCCAGCGGCAGTCCGGTCTCGCGGCGGAAGCGGTCCTGGCCGACGTTGCGGCCGAGCTCCTTGCAGAGGGCGTCGGTGCGGGTGTCCTGCCAGACCAGCGCGTTGTGCACCGGCTCGCCGGTGTTCCTGTCCCACATCAGGGTGGTCTCGCGCTGGTTGGTGATGCCGACGGCCTTGACGTCGGCGGCGGTGATGCCGGCCTTGGAGATGGCTCCGGCGACGACCTCCTGGACGTTGGTCCAGATCTCGGCGGCGTCGTGCTCGACCCAGCCCGGCTTCGGGAAGATCTGCTCGTGCTCCTTCTGGTCGACGGCGACGATGCGGCCGTCGCGGTCGAAGACGATGCAGCGGGAGGAGGTGGTGCCCTGGTCGATCGCGGCGATGAACGGGCCGGTGCTCGTGGTCATGTCTGAAGGCTCCTGAGGTCCGATGAGGTCCGGTGGACGAACGACGTACGGCTTAGACGAACGCGAGGTTGTAGATACCCGCGGCGAGGGCGCCGCCGATCAGCGGGCCGACGACCGGGACCCATGCGTAGCCCCAGTCGGAGCCGCCCTTGTTCGGCAGCGGGAGCAGTGCGTGGACGATGCGCGGACCCAGGTCGCGCGCCGGGTTGATGGCGTAGCCGGTGGGTCCGCCGAGCGAGAGGCCGATGCCCACGACGACCAGGGAGACCATGAGGGCGCCGAGGGTGCCGAGGCCCTTGCCGCTGTCGTTGAGCCCGAAGGCGAGGATCGCGAGCACGAGCACCAGGGTGCCGATGATCTCCGTGGCGAGGTTCTGCCAGACGTTGCGGATCTCGGGGCCCGTGGAGAAGATCCCGAGCACCGGGCCGGCGGCCGGCTCCGTCTTCTGGTCGACCAGTCCGGCCGCCTCCGACTTGACGGAGACGATCTCCGGGTCGGTCAGGTGCGCCTGGAACTGGCCGTAGTACGCGACCCAGGCCAGGGTGGCGCCGATCATCGCGCCGAGCAGCTGGCCGGCGAAGTAGACCGGTACGTTGCCCCACTCGCCGTCCTTGATGGCGATGCCGAGCGTGACGGCCGGGTTGAGGTGCGCGCCGGAGAGGGGGCCGGTCATGTAGGCGGCGGTCAGGACCGCGAAGCCCCACCCGAAGGTGATCGCCAGCCATCCGGCGTTCTGCGCCTTGGAGCGCTTGAGCACGACGGCGCACACCACGCCGGCGCCGAGAAGGATGAGCACGGCGGTACCGATGGTCTCGCCGATGAAGATGTCGGAGCTGGACACCCGCGACTCCTTTGTCCTACGTCCAGGGGGTGGGTGGCGGACCGGGTCCCGTCCGGCCGCCGCGCACTCGGTGAGTGCTTCACCGGTCCTTGGCTTGTCACACCCTAGCGTGTATTGCCGGTAGGTGTTCGACAATGCCGACCGATGAACGGCAGTTTTCCGGCCAGGTGAAGAACGCGTCAAGGGTGTGACCGGCCCGATTGCCGGATCGTTACCACCCGGTACGATCGCCCAAATCCAGCCAAGAAGGGCCTGCAACACGGCGGATCGTGGCTGAAAATGGCCGAAAATGCCAAAGGAGGCCACCGAGTGGCCTCCGGGCAAGGAATCCTCAGCTGGGGCGACCGGTCAGAACCGGCCCGCCCCCAGGTCGCGCGAGACCGCCCGCGCGCAGTCCCGCACCGACGCGACCAGTGCCGGACGCGGCTCCCCCAGATCCCCGCAGACCCGCTCCACGGCACCCGCCACCGCCACCGCGCCCACCGGCATCCGCCGCCGGTCGTGGATCGGAGCCGCCACCGAGGCGAGGCCCTCCCAGGTCTCCTCCACGTCCGCCGCCCAGCCCCGCGCCCGGGTCAGCGCCAGCACCGACTCGAAGCCCTCCAGGTCGGTGACCGTACGGGGGGTGAACGCCTCCCGCTCCGCGTCCACCGCCTGGCTGTGCGCCACCGGGTCGTACGCCGACAGCACCTTTCCCAGTGCGGTGGAGTGCAGCGGCTGCATCGCCCCCACCTCCAGCACCTGCCGGCTGTCGTCCGGCCGGAACACGTGGTGCATGATCAGCACCCCGCTCTGGTGCAGCACCCCCACGTACACGCTCTCGCCGCTCGCCCGGGCCAGGTCGTCGGTCCACACCAGCGCCCGTGCCCGCAGCTCGTGCACGTCCAGGTAGCTGTTGCCCAGCCGCAGCAGCTCCGCGCCCAGCTGGTACCGGCCCGACGCCGGGTCCTGCTCCACGAAGCCCTCGGCCTGGAGGGTGCGCAGGATCCCGTGTGCGGTGCCCTTGGCGAGCCCCAGGGCGGAGGCCACGTCCGACAGCCCCAGCCGGCGCTCCCCGCCCGCCAGCAGCCGCAGCATCGCAGCGGCTCGTTCGAGCGACTGGATGTTCCGTGCCATCGCGCAGCCTCCTGCTCACATAGTTCGACAATGCTGAACAGTATCGGCCCATGCCGACCCTTTGCATTGTTGGGTGAGGCCCGTCAAGACCTCACCTCCGGTGTCGCCCCCGCGCACAGGATGCCGTCCGCCACCTGGGACGCCCTAACCGGGCTTGAGCCGACGCGGTTACGCTGACGGCGTGCCCCCTAGAACAAGGGGTGCAAAGCCGACAGCCGTCGCATCCCAGGGAGCAGAACCATGGCCTCGCTGCCGACGAACCAGCCCGCCGACACCCAGACCCGGGCGGACGCCCTCCGAGAGGCGCTCGCCACCCGCGTGGTCGTGGCCGACGGAGCCATGGGGACCATGCTCCAGGCGCAGGAACCCAGCCTCGACGACTTCGAGCAGCTGGAGGGCTGCAACGAGGTCCTCAACGTGACCCGCCCGGACATCGTCCGTTCGGTCCACGAGGCCTACTTCGCCGCCGGCGTGGACTGCGTCGAGACCAACACCTTCGGCGCCAACCACTCCGCCCTGGCCGAGTACGAGATCGTCGAGCGCAACTTCGAGCTGTCCGAGGCGGGCGCCCGCGTCGCCCGCGAGGTCGCCGACCGCTTCACCGCCGAGACCGGCAGCCAGCGCTGGGTCCTCGGCTCCATGGGTCCCGGCACCAAGCTGCCCACCCTCGGCCACATCGCGTACGGCACCCTCCGCGACGCCTACCAGACCAACGCCGAGGGCCTCATCGCCGGCGGCTCCGACGCCCTGCTCGTCGAGACCACCCAGGACCTCCTGCAGACCAAGGCCTCGATCATCGGCGCCCGCCGCGCCATGGCGGCCCTGGGCGTCGACGTCCCGCTGATCTGCTCCGTCACCGTCGAGACCACCGGCACCATGCTGCTCGGCTCGGAGATCGGCGCGGCCCTGACCTCCCTGGAGCCGCTCGGCGTCGACATGATCGGCCTGAACTGCGCCACCGGCCCCGCCGAGATGAGCGAGCACCTGCGCTACCTGGCCCGCAACGCCCGCATCCCGCTCTCCTGCATGCCCAACGCCGGCCTCCCCGTCCTGACCAAGGACGGAGCCCACTACCCGCTGAGCCCCGCCGAGCTCGCCGACGCCCAGGAGACCTTCGTCCGCGAGTACGGCCTGTCCCTGGTCGGCGGCTGCTGCGGCACCACCCCCGAGCACCTGCGGCAGGTCGTGGAGCGGGTGCGGGGCCTGGCCCCCCAGGCCCGCGAGCCCCGGCCCGAGCCCGGCGCCGCCTCCCTGTACCAGACCGTGCCGTTCCGGCAGGACACCTCGTACATGGCGATCGGCGAGCGGACCAACGCCAACGGTTCGAAGAAGTTCCGCGAGGCCATGCTCGACGCCCGCTGGGACGACTGCGTGGAGATGGCCCGCGACCAGATCCGCGAGGGCGCGCACATGCTCGACCTGTGCGTGGACTACGTCGGCCGCGACGGCGTCGCCGACATGGAGGAGCTGGCCGGCCGCTTCGCCACCGCCTCCACCCTGCCGATCGTGCTGGACTCCACCGAGGTGGCCGTCATCAAGGCGGGCCTGGAGAAGCTCGGCGGCCGCGCCGTCATCAACTCGGTCAACTACGAGGACGGCGACGGACCCGAGTCCCGCTTCGCCCAGGTCACCCGTCTGGCCCAGGAGCACGGCGCCGCCCTGATCGCCCTGACCATCGACGAGGAGGGCCAGGCCCGCACCGTCGAGAACAAGGTCGCCATCGCCGAACGCATCATCGCCGACCTCACCGGCAACTGGGGCATCCGCGAGTCCGACATCCTCATCGACACCCTCACCTTCACCATCTGCACCGGCCAGGAGGAGTCCCGCGGCGACGGCATCGCCACCATCGAGGCGATCCGCGAACTCAAGCGCCGCCACCCGGACGTGCAGACCACCCTGGGCCTGTCGAACATCTCCTTCGGCCTGAACCCGGCCGCGCGCATCCTGCTCAACTCGGTCTTCCTCGACGAGTGCGTCAAGGCCGGCCTGGACTCGGCGATCGTGCACGCCTCGAAGATCCTCCCGATCGCCCGGTTCGACGAGGAGCAGGTCAACACCGCCCTCGACCTCATCTACGACCGGCGCCGCGAGGGCTACGACCCGCTGCAGAAGCTGATGGAGCTGTTCGAGGGCGTCAACACCAAGTCCCTCAAGGCCGGCAAGGCCGAGGAACTGCTGGCCCTGCCCCTGGAGGAGCGCCTCAGGCGCCGCATCATCGACGGCGAGAAGAACGGCCTGGAAGCGGACCTGGACGAGGCGCTGACGACCCGCCCCGCCCTGGACATCGTCAACGACACCCTGCTCGAGGGCATGAAGGTGGTCGGCGAACTGTTCGGTTCCGGCCAGATGCAGCTGCCGTTCGTCCTCCAGTCCGCCGAGGTCATGAAGACCGCCGTGGCCCACCTGGAACCGCACATGGAGAAGTCCGACGCCGAGGGCAAGGGCACCATCGTGCTGGCCACCGTCCGCGGCGACGTCCACGACATCGGCAAGAACCTCGTGGACATCATCCTCTCCAACAACGGCTACAACGTGGTCAACCTGGGCATCAAGCAGCCCGTCTCGGCCATCCTCGAAGCCGCCGAGGAACACCGGGCCGACGTCATCGGCATGTCCGGCCTCCTGGTCAAGTCCACCGTGATCATGAAGGAGAACCTGGAGGAGCTCAACCAGCGCAAGCTGGCCACCACCTACCCCGTCATCCTCGGCGGCGCCGCCCTCACCCGCGCCTACGTCGAACAGGACCTCCACGAGATCTACGAGGGCGAAGTCCGCTACGCCCGCGACGCCTTCGAGGGCCTGCGCCTGATGGACGCCCTGATCGCCGTCAAGCGCGGCGTGCCCGGCGCCACCCTGCCCGAGCTCAAGCAGCGCCGGGTCGCCAAGCGCGACACGCCCGTGCTGGACGTCCAGGAGCCCGAGCAGGGCGGCCGCTCCGACGTGGCGGTCGACAACCCGGTGCCCACCCCTCCGTTCTGGGGCACCCGCGTCGTCAAGGGCATCGGCCTGAAGGACTACGCCTCCTGGCTGGACGAGGGCGCGCTCTTCAAGGGCCAGTGGGGCCTGAAGCAGGCCCGCGCCGGCGGCCCCACCTACGAGGAGCTCGTCGAGACCGAGGGGCGGCCCCGGCTGCGCGGCCTGCTGGAGAAGCTCCACACCGAGAACCTGCTGGAAGCCGCCGTGGTCTACGGCTACTTCCCCTGCGTCTCCAAGGGCGACGACCTGCTCATCCTCGACGAGCGCGGCAACGAGCGGACCCGGTTCACCTTCCCGCGCCAGCGCCGCGGCCGCCGCCTCTGCCTCGCCGACTTCTTCCGCCCCGAGGAGTCCGGCGAGACCGACGTGGTAGGCCTCCAGGTCGTCACCGTCGGCTCCAGGATCGGCGAGGCCACCGCCCGGCTCTTCGAGTCCGACTCCTACCGCGAGTACCTCGAACTGCACGGCCTGTCCGTCCAGCTCGCCGAGGCGCTCGCCGAGTACTGGCACGCCCGGGTCCGCTCCGAACTCGGCTTCGCCGGCGAGGACCCCGCCGACGTCGAGGACATGTTCGCCCTCAAGTACCGCGGCGCCCGCTTCTCCCTCGGCTACGGGGCCTGCCCCGACCTGGAGGACCGCGCCAAGATCGCCGACCTGCTGCAGCCCGAACGCATCGGGGTCCAGCTCTCCGAGGAGTTCCAGCTCCACCCCGAGCAGTCCACCGACGCGATCGTGATCCACCACCCCGAAGCGAAGTATTTCAACGCACGCTGACCCTCCGCGACGTACACTTGTCGGTCCACACAGGCCGGTCGCCTGTTCCCACCGGCGCGCCCCAGGGCGCCCCGCGCGGGAAGAGGTGACCGGCCTTCTCGTCCCTCCGGAAGAGGTAAGCCGAATGACCAGCACCGTTCCCGCCGCCCTCACCCGCACGGCGGACGGCTCGGCCCTGCAGGCGGTGCTGCTCGACATGGACGGCACCCTGGTGGACACCGAGGGCTTCTGGTGGGACGTGGAGGTCGCGGTCTTCGGTGAACTCGGCCACAGCCTGGACGACTCCTGGCGCCACGTGGTCGTCGGCGGCCCGATGACCCGCAGCGCCGGCTTCCTGATCGAGTCCACCGGCGCCGACATCACCGTCGCCGAGCTCAGCGTCCTGCTCAACGAGCGCTTCGAGGCCAGGATCGCCGGACAGGTCCCCCTCATGCCGGGCGCCGACCGCCTGCTCGCCGAACTCGCCCGCCACGGGGTGCCCACCGCCCTCGTCTCCGCCTCCCACCGCCGCGTCATCGACCGCGTCCTGCTCTCCCTCGGGGCCGACCGGTTCGCCCTGACCGTCGCCGGCGACGAGGTGGCCCGGACCAAGCCCCACCCCGACCCGTACCTGTACGCCGCCCAGGCCCTCGGTGCCCACCCCTCCCGCTGCGCCGTCATCGAGGACACCGCCACCGGCGTGGCCGCCGCCGAGGCCGCGGGCTGCCCGGTCGTGGCCGTCCCCTCGGTCGGCCTGATCCCTCCCGCACCCGGCCGGACCGTCGTCCGCTCGCTGGAGGACGTCGACCTGCCCTTCCTCCGCTCGCTCATCACGGTGATGAACTGACCGCGCACGCTCCGTACCGAACGGAACCCCGCCCGAGGGCCCGATCCGCGGAAGGATCTCCCGTACGGAAGACCGGAGGCCGAAATTCCATCCCCTGGGGGGCCTCCCGCGCCGGGTGAGCTTCGTCACCCGGCACGCCGCCTCCGCCCCCCGCGGCACCCCGGCGCACGTTCCCTTGTGTCCGGATTGATCAGCTCCTGACCGGATCTGCCGAGTCCCCTAGGGGAACAGCCAGTTCGCTCCCCTCACCCTGCGGCACCCTCCCCTCCCCAACCGGTTCAAGCCACCCCCTTCCGGGCCACTAATGTCGTCGCGGGCACTTCGCCGCACCTCAGCCGTTCCGGGCGCACACCCACGCGCCCGGAACCGCGTGGACCGATCGTCATGACACCGGCCCGATCGTTCCGCCCAGAACGGGCGACGCCGCGAAGCGCCTGGCGTACAGCTGTGAACAAGTGCCGGGTGAGGGAGTTTTCGAAGCATGAACCGCAAGACCATGGTGCTGACGGCCGCCGCCGCAGGCCTGCTCACCCCCGCGCTCGCCGCCTGCGGCAGCGCGACCGGGGGAGGAGCGGGATCCGGAGCGATCGTCGTCGGGACCACCGACCGGTTCGAGGCCGCCGACTCCGCCCCCGCCCCGTTCGACCCCGCCTACGCCTACGACGCCGGCGCCTGGAACGTGCTGCGCCAGACCCTCCAGACGCTGATGCGCACCCCGCGCGGCGGCGGCAAGCCCGTCCCCGAGGCGGCCTCCGACTGCGCCTTCACGGACGGCACCAACCAGACGTACCGCTGCACCCTGCGGCCGGACCTGGAGTTCGCCAACGGTGACCCGCTCACCGCGAAGGACGTCAAGTTCTCCATCGACCGGGTCCTCGCCATCAAGGACGAGAACGGCCCGGCCTCCCTGCTGTCCACCATCGACCGCACCGAGGCCAAGGGCGAGGACACCGTCGTCTTCCACCTGAAGACCCCCGACGCGACCTTCCCCTACAAGCTCGCCACCCCCGCCACCGGCATCGTCAACAGCAAGACCTACGAGGCGAAGAAGCTCCGCGAGGGCTTCGAGGTCGACGGCTCCGGTCCGTACCGGATGAAGGCCGAGGTCGAGGGCAACCGCATGGTCCGGGCGGTGTTCACCCGCAACGAGAACTACAAGGGCGAACTCAAGCCGAAGACCGACCGGGTCGAGCTCCGCAGCTTCGACGACGCCGAGTCCCTGGGCGACGCGCTCACCGGCGGCAGCGTCCACGTGGTCTCCCGCACCCTGTCGCCGGCCCAGATCAAGCGGTTCTCCGCCACCCCGCCCAAGGGCGTCCGGCTCGTCCCGCTGCCCGGCCTGGAGATCCGCTACCTCGGCTTCAACACCGAGGCCCCCGCCGTCAAGGAGAAGGCCGTACGCCAGGCGCTCGCCGCCGCCGTCGACCGGGCCCGGATCATCGACAAGGTCTACGGCCACAGCGCCCAGCCGCTCTACTCGCTGGTGCCCAGCAGCGTCCCCGGCCACGTCAACTCGTTCTTCAACAAGTACGGGCAGGCCGACACCCAGGCGGCAGCCGGCCTGCTGCGCGCCGCCAACGTGAAGACCCCGGTCAAGCTGACCCTGAACTACACCACGGACCACTACGGCGACGGCACCGCCGCCGAGTTCGAGGCCCTCAAGCAGCAGCTCAACGCGACCAAGCTGTTCGACATCACCGTCCAGGGCACCGACTGGGCGCAGTTCCGGCCCGCGCAGAAGAAGGGCGACTACGCGGCCTACGGCCTCGGCTGGTTCCCCGACTACGCCGACGCCGAGAACTTCCTCGGCCCCTTCCTGGACCAGGACAACTTCCTCGGCACGCCGTACGCGAACGCCACGGTGCGCACCAAGCTCCTCCCCGAGTCGCGCCGGGCCGCCGACCGCACCATGGCCAGCGGCCCGCTCGGCGACATCCAGGACATCGTCGCCGACGACGTGCCCGTCCTGCCGCTGTGGCAGGGCAAGCAGTACGTCGCCGCCCGCGACGGCATCACCGGAGTGGAGTGGTCCGTCAACTCCATCTCCGACCTCCAGCTGTGGGAACTGGGCCGCGGCGTCAGCGGCTGAAACGAAGCACCAAGACTGTGAAGGACAGGCACGTGAAGATTCGTAACCAGTGGTTGGCGGCCCCGCTCGGAGCGGCCACCGCGGCGGCGCTGCTCAGCGGTTGCGGCTCGCAGGAGGGCGGCGCCGGGGGCACCGGCAACTCCGTGGTCATGGGCATGTCCGACGTGGTGAAGTCCACGGACCCCGCCTCCGGCTACGACCCGGGGTCCTGGATGCTGTTCAACAACGTCTTCCAGTCGCTGCTGCACTTCCCCAAGGGCTCCACCACGCCCTCCCCCGACGCCGCCGAGTCCTGCGGCTTCGAGGGCAGCGACAGCAAGCTCTACAAGTGCACCCTGCGCGGCGGGCTGAAGTTCTCCAACGGCCACGCCCTCACCTCCGAGGACGTCAAGTACTCCTTCGAGCGAACGCTGAAGATCAACGACGAGAACGGCCCCGCCGTCATGCTCACGTCGATCGCCGGCATCGACACCCCGGACGCCAGGACCGTGGTCTTCCGCCTCAAGACGCCGGACGCGACCTTCCCCAGCAAGATCGCCTCCGGCGCCGGCTCGATCGTCGACCACCGCGAGTACCCCGCGGACAAGCTCCGCAGCGACGGCAAGGCCATCGGCTCCGGCGTCTACAAGCTCGACAGCTTCGGCGACAAGAGCGCCTCCTTCTCGGTCAACGAGAGCTACACCGGTGCGGCCAAGGCCAAGAACACCGGCGTGACCATGAAGTTCTTCCACGAGGACCAGGCCGCCCTGAAGAAGGCCCTGCAGAACGGCGAGGTCGACTTCGCCTTCCGCGGCCTCGCCGCCCAGGACATAGCGGGCCTCACCGCCGCCGGCGGCACCGACGGGAAGACCTCCGTCATCCAGGGCGCCGGCGCCGAGGTCGAGCACATGGTCTTCAACATGAACGACCCGGTCGCCGGGAAGCTCCCGGTCCGCAAGGCCATCGCGTACCTGGTGGACCGCCAGGCCCTGACGAAGAACGTCTACGGGGGCACCGCCACGCCGCTCTACTCCATCGTCCCGGCCGGCATCGGAGGCCACACCACCTCCTTCTTCGACAAGTACGGCGGCTCCCCGCAGCCCGAGAAGGCCCGCGAGGTCCTCCAGAAGGCCGGCATCAAGGGCAAGGTCAAGCTCACCCTCTGGTCCACCCCGTCCCGTTACGGCCCGGCCACGGACCAGGAGTTCCAGGCCATCGCCAAGCAGCTCAACGACAGCGGCCTGTTCGAAGCCGACGTCAAGTCGGTCGAGTTCGACCAGTACGAGAAGGACATCGCCGCCGGCAAGTACGGCGTCTACGTCAAGGGCTGGGTGCCCGACTACCCGGACGCCGACAACTTCACCCAGCCGTTCTTCGGCAAGGACAACGTCCTCGGGAACAACTACGACAACAAGGAGATCACCGGGAAGATCATCCCGGCCACCTCGGCGATCTCCGACCGCTCCGCCGCCGACGACGACTTCGCCCGCCTCCAGGACATCGTCGCCGAGGAGATCCCGGTCCTCCCGCTCTGGCAGAGCAAGCAGTACGCCGTCGCCCGCGAGAACGTCAGCGGCCTCCAGTGGTCCCTCGACGCCAGCACCGTCTTCCGCTTCTGGGAGATCGCCAAGGGCTGACCGCGCACACACGCACACACGCGAGGGGCGCCCCGTGCCGAGCACGGGGCGCCCCTCGCGCGTACGTCCGGCACCGGCCCGGCGCCGGCGCGCGGCTACTGCGCGCCCGGCCGCACCAGGCCGCTCTCGTACGCGTACACCGCCGCCTGCACCCGGTCCCGCAGCCCCAGCTTCGTCAGCACGTGACCCACGTGCGTCTTCACCGTGGTCTCGCTCACGAACAGGTCCGCCGCGATCTCCGCGTTCGACAGCCCCCGCGCCACCAGCTTCAGCACCTCGACCTCGCGCTCCGTCAGCGAGCCCAGCGAATCCGGCACCGCCTCCTCGCCGGCCGGCAGGTGCTCCGCGTACTTGTCCAGCAGCCGCCGCGTGATCGACGGCGCCAGCATCGCCTCGCCGCCCGCCACCACCCGGATCGCCTGCACCAGCTCGTCCGCCGGCGCGTCCTTCAGCAGGAACCCGCTGGCCCCCGCCCGCAGCGCCTCCACCACGTACTCGTCCAGGTCGAAGGTGGTCAGCACCAGCACCTTCGCCGGCCCGTCCCGGCCCGGCCCGGTGATCTGGCGGGTCGCCTCCACCCCGTCCATGCGCGGCATCCGGATGTCCATCAGCACCACGTCCGGCTGGAGGGCGCGGACCTGTTCCAGCGCCTGCAGACCGTCCCCGGCCTCACCCACCACCGCCAGGTCCTGCTCGGCCTCCAGGATCATCCGGAAACCGGTACGCAGCAGCGGCTGGTCGTCGACCAGAAGGACGCGGATCGCCACGGGGTCCACCTCGTATTCGTCAACGGCGCATCGAACGACGCGCCCCATTCTGCCCCGGACGGAGGATCACGACTCCGCCGGACGGGCCCCCTCGGACACCCGGGGGACGATCATCAGAGGATAGGCCGGGGGAGTGCCCCCGAACTCCGGACACACCGCCTGATGATCACACCAACCGCACAGCTTCGTCGGCCGCGGCCGCCAGTCACCGGACTCCGTCGCCTCCTTGATCGCCTCCCACAGCGCGTGCAGCTTCCGCTCCACCCGCTCCAGGTCCGCGACCACCGGGTCGTACGTCAGCACGTCCCCGCTGCCCAGGTACACCAGCTGCAGCCGCCGCGGCACCACGCCCTTCAGCCGCCACACCACCAGCGCGTAGAACTTCATCTGGAACAGCGCGCCCTCGGCGTACTCCGGCCGCGGCGCCTTGCCCGTCTTGTAGTCGACGATCCGCACCTCGCCGGTCGGCGCCACGTCCACCCGGTCGATGATCCCGCGCAGCCGCAGCCCCGACTCCAGCTCCGTCTCCACGAAGAACTCCCGCTCCATCGGCTCCAGCCGCGTCGGGTCCTCCAGCGTGAACCACCGCTCCACCAGCGCCTCGGCCTCCGAAAGCCACCGCGCCAGCGCCTCCCCGCCCCCGTCCCCCGCGAACAGCTCCGACAGCTCCGGCCGCGCCTCGCGCAACCGGTCCCACTGGCCCGGCAGCAACGCCTTCGCCCGCACCGCCGTGCGCTCCACCGCCGGATCGTCGAAGAGCCGCTCCAGCACCGCATGGACCAGCGTGCCCCGGGTAGCCGCCGCACTGGGCTTCTCCGGCAGCCGGTCGATCACCCGGAACCGGTACAGCAGCGGACACTGCATGAAGTCACTGGCCCGGGAGGGGGACAGCGAAGCGGGCCGCGCGGCAACCGGCGCGGCATCGGCAGCGGCATCGGCAGCGGCGTCGGCAGCGCCGGGCACGGCGCCGGAAGTCGTCGTCATGGACAAGACCCTACGACCCGAGGCCGACAGCACGCGCATACCATCGACGGCGACCCCCCTCGCACTGCATGATCGGACCATCACCCCCAGCGACGGCGGACACACCGGACACCCCGGCCGCACCACCGGCCGCCGCACGACGAACGAAGGACAGCCGTGGCAGACACCGACGGAACCGGCGAACGCCCGGACCGGCGCTCCGAACCCGGCGGCGGCATCCTCATGGGCCGCCCCTTCGGCGTACCCGTCTACGTCTCGCCCAGCTGGTTCGTCGTCGCCGCCCTCATCACCTGGATCTTCGGCGACCGCCTCGACGAGGTCCTCCCCGGCCTCGGCGCCGCCCGCTACCTCGTCGCCCTCTTCTTCGCCGTCGCCCTCTACGCCTCCGTCCTGGTCCACGAACTCGCCCACGCCGTCGCCGGCCTCCGCTTCAAACTCACGGTCCGCCGCATCCAGCTCCAGTTCGTCGGCGGCGCCACCCACGTCGACGAGGCCGACAGCCCCGGCCGCGAATTCGTCCTCGCCGGCGTCGGCCCCCTGCTCTCCCTGCTCCTCGCCGGCGCCTTCTACCTCGGCATGACCGCCGTCGAACCCGGCACCGTCCCCGGCGTCCTCCTCGCCGGACTGATGGTCGCCAACCTCATCGTGGCCGTCTTCAACCTGCTCCCCGGCCTCCCCCTCGACGGCGGCCGCATGCTCCGCGCCCTGGTCTGGGCCGTCACCGGACGCCCCATGTCCGGCACCGTCGCCGCCGCCTGGGTCGGCCGCGCCATCGCCGTCGGCGTCCTCCTCGGCCTCCCCCTCCTCACCGAGACCGGAGTCATCGGCTCCGGCGGCGACGGCGCCGGCGGCATGGACACCGTCCTGAACGCCCTGCTCGCCGCCATCCTCGCCGCGATCATGTGGACCGGCGCCGGGAACAGCCTGCGCATGGCCCGCCTGCGCGAACACCTCCCGGAACTCCGCGCCCGCACCCTCACCCGCCGCGCCATCCCCGTAGAAGCGGCCACCCCGCTCTCCGAGGCCCTCCGCCGCGCCAACGAGGCCGGCGCCCGCGCCCTCGTCGTCACCGACGGCCACGGAGACCCCACCGCCATCGTCCGCGAGACGGCCATCGCCTCCGTCCCCGAACACCGGCGCCCCTGGGTCGCCTCCGGCACCCTCGCCCAGGACCTCACCGACGGAATGAAGGTTTCCGCGCACCTCACCGGCGAGGAACTCCTCGACCACCTCCGCACCACCCCCGCCTCCGAATACCTCGTCGTCGAGGACGACGGGGCCGTCTACGGCGTCCTGTCCACCCTCGACGTCGAGAAGGCCTTCTTCAAGGCCATGGCACGGCCCCACTCCTGAACCCAATACACTGGTCACATGTCCGAACCGACCGGTGCCGCCCGCCGACGCGGGCCCTTCAAGGTCGGGGACCAGGTCCAGCTCACCGACCCCAAGGGACGCCACTACACGTTCACGCTCGAAGCCGGGAAGAACTTCCACACCCACAAGGGTTCCTTCCCGCACGACGAGCTGATCGGCGCTCCCGAGGGCAGTGTTGTCCGTACCACGGGGAACGTCGCGTACCTCGCGCTGCGTCCCCTGCTCCCCGACTACGTCCTGTCCATGCCCCGCGGCGCCGCCGTGGTCTACCCCAAGGACGCGGGCCAGATCCTGGCCTTCGCCGACATCTTCCCCGGCGCACGCGTCGTCGAAGCGGGTGTGGGCTCCGGCTCCCTCAGCAGCTTCTTGCTCCGCGCCATCGGCGACCAGGGCATGCTCCACAGCTACGAGCGGCGCGCCGACTTCGCGGAGATCGCCAAGGAGAACGTCGAACGCTACTTCGGCGGCCCCCACCCGGCGTGGCAGCTCACCGTGGGCGACCTCCAGGACAACCTCTCCGACACCGACGTCGACCGGGTCATCCTCGACATGCTCGCCCCCTGGGAGTGCCTGGAAGCGGTCAAGAAGGCCCTGGTCCCCGGCGGCATCCTCTGCTGCTACGTGGCCACCACCACCCAGCTCTCCAAGACCGTCGAGTCCATCCGCGAGATCGGCTGCTTCGCCGAACCGCAGCCCTGGGAGTCGATGATCCGCAACTGGCACGTGGAAGGCCTCGCCGTCCGCCCCGACCACCGGATGATCGGCCACACCGGCTTCCTCGTCACCGCCCGCCGCCTGGCCGACGGCGTCGAGCCGCCACTGCGCCGCCGCCGCCCGGCCAAGGGTGCCTACGGCGAGGACTACGAGGGCCCCGGCGCCGCCGGCGGCTCCCAGCGCGGCTAGCCGACACGGCAGACACCCCGTACCGGCCCAGGCCGGCCCAACACGACGGCGCCGTGCGGCAGTTCCCCCCACACGCGGGGGAACTGCCGCAGGGCGCCTTTCCGTTGCTCCTGGCGCCGCCCGGCCGGCCCGCGGCGACCCCCGGGCTGCCGGTCCGCGGCGTCCCCCGGGCGGCCGCACGCGCGACCGCCCGGACCCGACCGTTCCACCCCTGCCGGGCCTGTGGCACGATGCTGACTCGGCCACGTCGCTGACTCCCCGCCGGCCGCCCCTCAGGAGACCTCCGCGTGCTGCACAGCCCCGCCACACCGGACCCGGCCCACACCCGCACCCGTCCTGCGCACTGGGCCGCCACCACGGCCGCCATCGCCGCCGTGGTCGCCACCGCCGGCCTCATACAGCCCGAACCCGCCGCCGGCCGCCCCCCGGCGGCCACCACCGGCCCCGCCGCGGCACCGGGCCGCCCGGCACCCGGCCGCCCCGCCCCCGACGCGAACGCGGGCGCCTACCCCCTCGACTGCCGCGGCGGCCCCCACCAGGTCACCGCCACCGCCGAGGGCGACCTCGACGGCGACGGCAACGCCGAGACCGTGGCCGCCGTCCGCTGCGAGACCGGCATCGGCACCCCGCCCAGCGCCCTCTACGTCCTCACCCACGACCCGCGGGACCCCGGCCGCCCCCGCGTCGTCGCCACCCTCGTGGACACCACCCGGCGACAGAACGTCACCGAGCTGGCCGTCACCGGCCGCGCGGTCCACGCCACGCTCCTCGGCTACAGCGGCCCCGGCGTCCCGCGCTGCTGCCCCGACCTCGCGGAGCGGCTCAACTGGCGCTGGAGCGGAGGCGGATTCCGCCAGGAGCGTACGGACGCCGCCGCTCCCACCCTGCGTACCTGACCTGCTACTCCGCGTCCGGGCCGTACACCTCGACCCTGTCCGAAACCCGCCGGACGTGGATGCAGTCGCCCGGACAGTCCTTGGCCGACTCCACCACGTCCCGCAGCAGGTCCACGGGAACCGGAACGGTCGCCCCCGGGTCCTGCAGCAGCTCGTCCCCCTCGCCCCTCACGTACGCCAGACCGTCGATGTCCAGCTCGAACACCTCCGGCGCGTACTGCACGCAGATCCCGTCCCCGGTGCAGAGATCCTGGTCGATCCAGACCTCCAGCGGCTGCTGCCCGGTCATATCCTCTGCCGTCTCCTTGTGCTGCGCGCGGGTGTTGAACACCCCGACCTTACAACTGGCCGCTTTCCGATGTTGATGGCTGGGTATTCACCTGGCGTGAGGGGATACGCAAGGGTGAAGATCGGACACACCCCTACCGTCTTTGTGATCTAGGGGTTTCAATCACCACCAGCCCAGGTAGGGTCAGAAAGCGTCCAGCTCCCCTTGGAGGAGGTGAGGACCGTGGCAGCCCACGACGACGACATCAACCGCGGCATCCGGCCCGGGCGGGGGTCCGACGACCCCGCCGGTCAGGTTGCCTACCTAGAGCAGGAAATCGCCGTCCTGCGACGCAAGCTCGCCGACTCTCCTCGGCACACGAGGATTCTCGAAGAGCGGATCGTCGAGCTCCAGACGAACCTGGCCGGCGTCTCCGCCCAGAACGAACGACTGGCAAATACGCTCCGTGAGGCCCGCGACCAGATCGTGGCCCTCAAGGAGGAAGTCGACCGGCTCGCTCAGCCCCCGGCCGGCTTCGGTGTCTTCCTCCAGGCGAACGAGGACGGCACCGTCGACATCTTCACCGGAGGCCGGAAGCTCCGCGTGAACGTCAGCCCCAGCGTCGACCCGGAAGAGCTCCGGCGCGGCCAGGAGGTCATGCTCAACGAGGCCCTCAACGTGGTCGAGGCCATGGAATTCGAGCGGGCCGGGGACATCGTCACCCTCAAGGAGATCCTGGAGGACGGCGAGCGCGCCCTGGTGGTCGGGCACACCGACGAGGAACGGGTGGTCAGGCTCGCCGAGCCGCTGCTGGACATCACCATCCGCCCCGGCGACGCCCTCCTGCTCGAACCCCGCTCCGGCTACGTCTACGAGGTCGTCCCCAAGAGCGAGGTCGAGGAACTCGTCCTCGAAGAGGTCCCGGACATCGACTACGACAAGATCGGCGGCCTGGGCGACCAGATCGAGCTGATCCGCGACGCCGTCGAGCTCCCCTACCTCTACCCCGACCTCTTCAAGGAGCACGAACTCCGGCCCCCGAAGGGCATCCTGCTCTACGGGCCCCCCGGATGCGGAAAGACCCTCATCGCCAAGGCCGTGGCCAACTCACTGGCGAAGAAGGTCGCCGAGGTGACCGGCCAGCCCGCCGGGAAGTCCTACTTCCTGAACATCAAGGGCCCCGAGCTCCTCAACAAGTACGTCGGTGAGACCGAGCGGCACATCCGCCTCGTCTTCCAGCGAGCCCGCGAGAAGGCCAGCGAGGGCACCCCCGTCATCGTCTTCTTCGACGAGATGGAATCCCTCTTCCGCACCCGCGGATCCGGCGTCAGCTCGGACGTGGAGAACACCATCGTCCCCCAGCTGCTCGCCGAGATCGACGGCGTGGAAGGCCTGGAGAACGTCATCGTCATCGGCGCCTCCAACCGCGAGGACATGATCGATCCCGCGATCCTGCGTCCCGGCCGTCTGGACGTCAAGATCAAGATCGAGCGTCCGGACGCCGAGGCCGCCAAGGACATCTTCGCCAAGTACCTCAAGGCCTCCCTCCCGCTCCACTCGGAGGACCTCTCCGAACACGGGAACTCCGCCGAGGTCGCGGTGCACAGCATGATCCAGACCGTCGTCGAGCAGATGTACGCCGAAAGCGAGGAGAACCGCTTCCTCGAGGTCACGTACGCCAACGGCGACAAGGAAGTCCTCTACTTCAAGGACTTCAACTCCGGCGCCATGATCCAGAACATCGTGGACCGGGCCAAGAAGATGGCCATCAAGGCCTTCCTCGAACACAACCAGAAGGGTCTCCGCGTCTCCCACCTCCTCCAGGCCTGCGTGGACGAGTTCAAGGAGAACGAGGACCTGCCCAACACCACCAACCCGGACGACTGGGCCCGCATCTCCGGAAAGAAGGGCGAGCGGATCGTCTTCATCCGGACCCTCGTCACCGGAAAGCAGGGCGCGGACACCGGACGCTCGATCGACACGGTGGCCAATACCGGTCAGTACCTCTGAACCGGCGGGGCGGCTGCGGGACCCCTCGAAAAGAGGGACCCGCAGCCGCCTCCTTTTCAGCCGAACCACGCCCGCAATCCATGACTGAAATGATCTCCCCACCAGCGCGGAGCCGCTCTAGGCTCTTCCGTACCGCTCCCGGTCGGGAGCCCCGCCGGGCAAGGAGGGCCGCATGACCGTCAGGCGCGTAATGGGGATCGAGACGGAGTACGGGATCTCCGTCCCCGGTCACCCGAACGCCAATGCCATGCTCACCTCGTCCCAGATCGTCAACGCCTACGCCGCGGCGATGCACCGGGCGCGACGCGCCCGCTGGGACTTCGAGGAAGAGAACCCGCTGCGCGACGCCCGCGGCTTCGACCTCGCCCGCGAGGCCGCCGACAGCAGCCAGCTCACCGACGAGGACATCGGCCTCGCCAACGTCATCCTGACCAACGGCGCCCGCCTCTACGTCGACCACGCCCATCCCGAGTACAGCTCGCCCGAGGTGACCAACCCGCGCGACGCCGTCCTCTGGGACAAGGCCGGCGAGCGGATCATGGCCGAGGCCGCCGAACGCGCCGCCCAGCTCCCCGGTGCCCAGCCCATCCACCTCTACAAGAACAACACCGACAACAAGGGCGCCTCCTACGGCACGCACGAGAACTACCTGATGAAGCGGGAGACCCCCTTCTCGGACATCGTGCGCCACCTCACGCCCTTCTTCGTCTCCCGCCAGGTCGTCACCGGCGCCGGCCGCGTCGGCATCGGCCAGGACGGCCGCGAGCACGGCTTCCAGATCAGCCAGCGCGCCGACTACTTCGAGGTCGAGGTGGGTCTGGAGACCACCCTCAAGCGCCCCATCATCAACACCCGCGACGAGCCCCACTCCGACGCCGAGAAGTACCGCAGACTCCACGTGATCATCGGGGACGCCAACCTCTCCGAGATCTCCACCTACCTCAAGCTCGGCACCACGGCCCTCGTCCTGTCGATGATCGAGGACGGCTTCATCACCGTCGACCTGGCCGTGGACCAGCCCGTCCGCACCCTCCACCAGGTGTCCCACGACCCCGACCTGCGCCACCTGATCACCCTGCGCAGCGGCCGCACGCTCACCGCCGTACAGCTCCAGATGGAGTACTTCGAGCTGGCCCGCAAGTACGTGGAGGAGCGCTTCGGGGCCGACGTGGACGAGCAGACCAGGGACGTCCTGACCCGCTGGGAGGACGTCCTGGGCCGGCTGGAGAGCGACCCGATGAGCCTGGCCGGGGAGCTGGACTGGGTCGCCAAGCGGGAGATCCTGGAGGGCTACCGCACGCGCGACGGCCTCGGCTGGGACGCGGCCCGGCTGCACCTGGTGGACCTGCAGTACTCGGACGTGCGCCCGGACAAAGGTCTGTACAACCGCCTGGTCGCCCGCGGGAAGATGAAGCGGTTGCTGGAGGAGCCGGCCGTGGAGCGGGCCGAGACCAAGCCGCCGGAGGACACCCGGGCCTACTTCCGGGGCCGCTGCCTGGAGCAGTACGCCGACGACGTGGCCGCCGCGAGCTGGGACTCGGTGATCTTCGACCTGCCGGGCCGCGACTCGCTCCAGCGGGTCCCGACGCTGGAACCCCTGCGGGGTACCCGCAACCACGTCAAGGAGCTCCTGGACCGCTGCCGCACGGCCGAGGACCTGGTGCGGGTCCTTTCGGGTGGCTGAGGAGGGCCTGAAAGGCCCCGCGGCCGGGAATCATGAGAACACCCGGACGTTGCGAAAGTGCCGGGACGAAAGCCGGACCCTCCTTGTAGGGTCCGGAGTAGGGTCTGATCTTGAGGGATCCCGATCCGGGGATCCCTCGTCACGAGCGTGCGAACCGAGCGGGGTGAGGTAGACATGGCGACCAAGGACACCGGCGGCGGACAGCAGAAGGCGACGCGCTCGACCGAGGAGGTCGAGGAGACGACCGCGGAGGCGAGCTCCGACCTCAAGGAACGGCAGGAGAAGCTCTCGGACGACGTGGACTCCGTCCTGGACGAGATCGACGACGTACTCGAGGAGAACGCCGAGGACTTCGTGCGAAGCTTCGTTCAAAAGGGTGGCCAGTAAGGTCGTCTGACCTTCGAATCGAAGGTGAACCGGGGTGGGTGCCCGAATGTCGGGTACCCACCGCCGCACATGTGGATCTTTGCCGCCAGACGGGTAGGGTCCCTGCCATCCGGCCATCGCATTACCTGGAGGGAAACGCGTGGAAGCAAACAACCTGAGCACCGGGCGTCTCCCAGCGGCTTTCCTGACGCCGGGGTCCTCGTCCTTCATCGACTTCCTGGCGGACCACTCGCCGGAGCTGCTGCCGGGGAACCGGAAGCTGCCCGAGGGGATCGTCGAGGCGCCGCACGGGACGACCATCGTCGCGGCCACCTTCCCCGGCGGGGTCGTGCTCGCGGGTGACCGCCGGGCGACCATGGGGAACATGATCGCGCAGCGGGACATCGAGAAGGTGTTCCCGGCGGACGAGTACTCGGCGGTGGGCATCGCCGGCACCGCGGGCCTGGCCGTGGAGATGGTCAAGCTGTTCCAGCTGGAGCTGGAGCACTTCGAGAAGGTGGAAGGCACCACCCTTTCGCTGGAGGGCAAGGCCAACCGGCTGTCGACCATGATCCGCAGCAACCTGGGCATGGCGATGCAGGGCCTCGCCGTGGTCCCGCTGTTCGCCGGCTGGGACGAGGGCAAGGAGAAGGGCCGGATCTTCTCCTACGACGTCACCGGCGGGCGCTCCGAGGAGCACGGGTTCGCCGCCACCGGCTCCGGTTCGATCTTCGCCCGGGGATCGATGAAGAAGCTGTACCGGCCCGACCTGACGGAGGAGCAGGCGACCACGCTGGTCGTCCAGGCCCTCTACGACGCCGCCGACGACGACTCGGCCACCGGTGGCCCCGACATGGCCCGCCGGATCTTCCCGATCGTCACCGTCATCACCGACGAGGGCTTCCGGAGGCTGAACGAGGAGGAGTCCTCGGCGCTGGCCCGCTCGGTCACCGAGCACCGCCTGGAGCAGCCCGACGGCCCGCGCGCGGCCCTCCTCTAAGTCCTCGTCAGCCCAGAAGAAGAAAGGGGCGGATAGCCGGTGTCGACTCCGTTCTACGTCTCACCCCAGCAGGCCATGGCGGACCGGGCCGAGTACGCCCGCAAGGGCATCGCCCGGGGCCGCAGCCTGGTCGTGCTCCAGTACGCCGACGGCATCGTGTTCGTCGGCGAGAACCCGTCCCGCGCACTGCACAAGTTCAGCGAGATCTACGACCGGATCGGCTTCGCGGCCGCCGGCAAGTACAACGAGTACGAGAACCTCCGGATCGGCGGCGTCCGCTACGCCGACCTGCGGGGATACACGTACGACCGCGACGACGTGACGGCCCGTGGGCTGGCGAACGTGTACGCCCAGACGCTGGGCACCATCTTCTCCTCGGCGGGCGAGAAGCCGTACGAGGTGGAGCTGGTGGTGGCCGAGGTCGGCGAGAGCGCCTCGGGCGACCAGATCTACCGGCTGCCCCACGACGGGTCGATCGTGGACGAGCACGGCTCGGTCGCGGTCGGCGGCAACGCGGAGCAGATCAGCAGCTACCTGGACCAGCGGCACCGGGACGGGATGTCGCTGCCGGAGGCGCTGAAGCTGGCCGTGCAGGCGCTGTCGAGCCAGGCGAACGGGGCCGACCGGGAGATCCCGGCGGACCGCCTGGAGGTGGCGGTGCTGGACCGTACGCGCAGCCAGCAGCGCAAGTTCAAGCGGATCCGGGGCCGGCAGCTGGCGCGGCTGCTGGAGCCGGGTGTGACGGCCGACGCGCAGGCCGACGCGGTCTCGAACGACGAGGCGCCGGACGACGACGCGGAGTAGGGCCGAAGGGCCCGCCCGCCGGAGCCCCGGCCCGCCCTTCGGGGGTGGGCCGGGGCTCCGGTGTGTCAGCGGGCGGCCGGGGGTGCGGTGGAGCCGCGGACGACGAGTTCCAGGGGGAGCGGCGGGGCGGTCCAGGTGCGGCCGTCCAGGACCGTGAGGAGGGCGTCCATGCCCTGCTCGCCGACCCGCTCCGCGGGGATGCGGACGGTGGTGAGCTCGGGCTCGACGGCGGTGGCCAGGGCCATGTCGTCGAAGCCGGTCACGGAGAGGTCCGCGGGAATGCGCAGGCCGAGCCGGCGGGCGGCCTTGCAGGCGCCGACGGCGAGGATGTCGTCGTCGCAGACCACGGCGGTGGGGCGGTGGGCCGGGTCGGCGAGGGCGGCCTCCATGGTGGCGGTGGCCGCGCCCACGTCGAGGGCGGAGCGGACGGTGCGCAGGCCGGTGCCCGGGGGGAGGGCCCGGGCGAGGGCGGTGGCGCGGACGTCGAAGGTCCAGGAGTCGACGGCCGAGGCCAGGTGGAGGAAGCGGCGGTGGCCGAGGGCGAGGAGGTGGGCGGCGACCGCGTCCATGCCGTCGGTCAGGGCCAGGTTGACGAAGGCGGAGGCGCCGCCGCCGTCGGGGTCGCTGTCGAGCATGACGAGGGGGAGCTCGGGTCCGCCGATGGCGTCGAGGGCGTCGGCGGCCATGGAGGAGGCGATGACCCCGTCGAGGGCGGCGCGGGCGGAGGCGAAGGGGTCGCGGGCGGGGCCGGTGCCGTCGGGGGAGAGGTAGAGGACGACGCCGAAGCCGTGGAGGGCGGCGACGCGGGCGGCTCCGGTGTAGACGCGGGCGAAGAACTCGTTGGTGAGGGCGGGGACGACGAGGAGGGCGGTGCGGGTGGAGCCGAGGCGCAGGTTGCGGGCGGCGAGGTTGGGCCGGTAGCCGAGCTCGGTCGCGGTGGTGCGGACGAGCTCGGCGGTGCGGGCGGAGACCCGGCCGCGCCACTTGTCGCCGAGCACGAGGGAGACGGTGGCCTGGGAGACCCCGGCGGCCTGGGCGACGTCCCGGCTGGTGGGTCTCGTCACAGGGGCTCCCGAACTGCGAGGTGGTGGCGGTGGCGGGCCGGGGCGGGCGGCTGCCCGGGTGGACCGGCGGACTGCGGCCATGGTACGTATGAACCCTGACGTTATACGTATGACTTCCGGGTGGGCCGGACGGAGAGGGGCCGATCATGGCCGCGGGATACGCGGAGCTGCTCAGGACACGGCACGCGGCCAGGCTGCTGGCCGGAACGCTGGTCGGGCGGCTGCCGAACGCGGTGGCCTCCATCGCCGTGGTGCTGTTCGTCCGCGCCGAGGGCGGCGGCTACGGCCTCGCGGGCGCCCTGGCCGCCGCCTACGGCGTGGCCAACGCCGTGGGCCAGCCCCTGCTGGGCCGGCTGGTGGACCTGTACGGGCAGCCGCGGGTGCAGCTGCCGGCCGCCGTGGTGTCCGCGCTGGGCATGGTCGCGCTGGCGGTGACCGGCATCGACCCGCTGCCCGCCGCGTACGCGGCGGTGGTGGTGGCCGGCGTGGCGACCCCGCCGCTGGAGGGCGGCCTGCGGGCGCTCTGGCCGAGCGTGCTCGGCGGCCGCCAGGACCGGGTGCACGCCGCGTACGCCATGGACGCGGTCGCCCAGGAGGTCATGTTCACCCTCGGCCCCCTCCTGGTGACCGTGGTGGCCGCGCTGTGGAGCCCCACGGCCGCGCTGGTGGTGCTCAACGTCCTCGGCGTGCTCGGAGCGCTGTCCGTGGTGGTCTCGGAGCCGTCCCGGCGCTGGCGCTCGGCCCCGCGCGAGGCGCACTGGCTGGGCGCTCTGCGGTCGCGCGGCCTGCTGGCCCTGCTCGGCTGCTTCTTCTTCGTCGGGTCGGCGCTCGGCTCGATCACCGTGGCCGCCCTGGCGTACTCCGACGCGCACGGCGGCCAGGCGGTGTACGGCTGGCTGATGGCCGCCCTGGGCCTCGGGGCCCTGGCCGGCGGGGTGACCTACGGCTCCCGCGAGTGGCCGGGCTCGCCGGAGCGGCGGCTGACGGTCCTGGTGGGCGCGCTGGCGGTCGGCTACGTGCCGCTGCTGCTGGTGCCCGGGCCGGTGCCGATGGTCCTGCTGGCGGCGGTGGCCGGCGTGTTCCTGGCGCCCTCGCTCGCGTGCGCGTTCATAGTCGTGGACCGGCACGCCCCGGCGGGGACGGTGACCGAGGCGTTCTCCTGGCTGGTGACCTTCTTCGGCGTCGGCGCGGCGGGCGGTACGGCGCTGGCGGGCCCGGCGGTGGAGTTCGGCGGTACGGTGCCCGGTTTCGGGGTGGCCGTGGCGAGTGGCGTACTGGCCCTGCTGGTGCTGATGGGTACTCAGCGGGCGCTCTCCGCCCCCTCGCGGCAGCGGGCCGTGGCGGGTTCTCCGGGCGTGCTCGTCAAAAACTGATCGGAACGGGCGCTCGAACCCGGTTTCAGAAGACAGCCGAAGGCGTAATGTTCAGTCATGGACCGCCGCATTTTCGGGCTGGAGAACGAGTACGGCGTCACGTGCACGTTCAGGGGACAGCGCCGACTGTCTCCTGACGAAGTGGCGCGCTACCTCTTCCGCCGTGTCGTGTCATGGGGCCGCAGCAGCAATGTCTTCCTGCGGAACGGTGCCCGCCTGTACCTCGACGTGGGTTCGCATCCGGAATACGCAACTCCCGAATGCGACAACGTGACCGAACTGGTCACCCACGACAAGGCGGGCGAGCGCATTCTCGAAGGCCTGCTCGTCGACGCCGAACGCCGCCTGCACGAGGAGGGCATCGCGGGCGACGTCTATCTCTTCAAGAACAACACCGACTCGGCGGGCAACTCCTACGGCTGCCACGAGAACTACCTCGTGGCGCGCCACGGGGAATTCTCCCGTCTGGCGGACATCCTGATTCCCTTCCTGGTGACCCGGCAGCTGATCTGCGGGGCGGGCAAGGTGCTGCAGACCCCGCGCGGCGCGGTCTACTGCGTCAGCCAGCGCGCCGAGCACATCTGGGAGGGCGTCAGCTCGGCCACGACCCGCTCCCGGCCGATCATCAACACCCGGGACGAACCCCACGCGGACGCGGAGCGCTACCGGCGGCTGCACGTCATCGTGGGCGACTCCAACATGTCCGAGACCACGATGCTGCTGAAGGTCGGCGCCACCGACCTGGTGCTGCGGATGATCGAGGCCGGCACGGTCATGCGCGACCTGACGCTGGAGAACCCGATCCGGGCCATCCGCGAGGTCAGCCACGACATCACCGGACAGCGCAAGGTGCGCCTGGCCAGCGGCCGGGAGGCCTCGGCCCTGGAGATCCAGCGGGAGTACTACGACAAGGCGGTGGACTTCGCCGAGCGCCGCGGCATCCGCACCGGCACGGTGGAGCAGGTCCTGGAGCTGTGGGGCCGCACCCTCGACGCGGTCGAGCAGGAGGACCTGGACCGCATCGACACCGAGATCGACTGGGTCATGAAGTACAAGCTCATCGAGCGGTACCGGGCGAAGCACAACATGACCATGTCGAACCCGCGGGTGGCCCAGATAGACCTCGCCTACCACGACATCCACCGCCGCCGCGGGCTGTACTACCTGCTGGAACGCAAGGGTCAGGCGGCCCGGATCTGCAACGACCTGAAGATCTTCGAGGGCAAGTCGGTGCCCCCGCAGACCACGCGCGCCCGGCTGCGCGGGGACTTCATCCGGCGGGCCCAGGAGCAGCGCCGGGACTTCACCGTGGACTGGGTGCACCTGAAGCTCAACGACCAGGCCCAGCGGACCGTGCTGTGCAAGGACCCGTTCCGTTCGGTGGACGACCGGGTGGAGAAGCTGATCGCCGGCATGTGATCCGGCGGCCTGGGACGGCCCCGCGCGGTGTGACGTGCGGGGCCTTGTTCCGTTCGGGGGTTAGGCGGGCGGCGGGTTGCCCGTAGAGTGGCGGGGATCGTGACCACTCCAGCTACCCCGAGGACCACTGTGCGACGCCGACTTGCTGCCGCGCTCATCGTGCCGGCCCTGATGTTGACCGCGGCCTGCGGATCGGGCGACGAGTCCGACAAGGGCTCCTCCAGCGCGGAGCCCTCGCAGAGCTCCGAGGTGCCCAAGCCGGTCGACTCGGCCGACCCGATGCCGACCGTGGCCGGCGACGCCGGCAAGAAGCCCGAGATCACCGTGCCCAAGGGCGACCCGAGCGGCAAGTTCGTGGTCAAGACCCTGACCGGCGGCTCCGGCCCCGAGGTGCAGAAGGACGACCTGGTCGTCGTGAAGTACACCGGCAAGGTCTGGAAGAGCGGCAAGGAGCTGTCTCCCGGCTCCTACGACCAGGGCGGCCAGCCGCTGGTCGTGACCGCCGGTTCCAAGACGATCCTGCCGATGTTCAGCGACGCCGTCGTCGGCCGCAAGGTCGGCAGCCGGGTCGTCGTCGTGGCGCCGCCGGCCGCCGCGTTCGGCGCGCAGGGCAAGCAGGAGCTCGGCGTCGGCCCGACCGACAACCTGGTGTTCGTCCTGGACATCGACCAGAAGATGGCGAAGAAGGCCGAGGGCACCCAGGCCCCGATCCCGTCCGAGCTGCCGCAGGTCAAGGCGGACAAGGAAGAGGCCGCCGAGATCCGGATCCCGAAGAACGAGCCGCCGAAGGAACTGGTCAGCAAGGTCCTCATCGAGGGCAAGGGCGCCGAGGTCAAGTCCGGCCAGACCGTCTACATGCAGTACAGCGGCGCCGCCTGGAAGATCAACGAGGGCAAGGACAAGGCCACGCTGTTCGACACCTCGTGGAAGACCGGCGCCCCGTTCTCCACGGTGATCGGCCAGGGCCAGGTCATCGAGGGCTGGGACAAGGGCCTGGTGGGCAAGAAGGTCGGGGACCGCGTCCTGCTGGTGATCCCGCCGGAGCAGGCCTACAAGGACCAGGACAAGGGTGCGGAGCTTCCGGCCAACTCCACCCTGGTCTTCGTCGTGGACATCGTCGGAGCGATGTAAGACTGTCCCGTACGGCTCAAGCCAGAAGTAGGAGTACCAACGTGAGCAACGAGCTCAGCAAGCCCGAGATCGACTTCCCCGAGGGCCCGGTCCCGGCCGACCTGGTCATCGAGGACATCTGGGAGGGCGAGGGCGCCGAGGCCAAGGCCGGCAGCACGGTCGCCGTCCACTACGTGGGCGTGGCCTTCTCCACCGGCGAGGAGTTCGACGCCTCCTGGAACCGCGGCGCGCCGCTCCGCTTCCAGCTCGGTGTCGGCCAGGTCATCCCCGGCTGGGACCGCGGTGTCCAGGGCATGAAGGTCGGCGGCCGCCGCAAGCTGACCATCCCGGCGCACCTCGCGTACGGCGACCGCGGCGCCGGCAGCGCCATCGCCCCGGGCGAGACGCTGATCTTCGTCTGCGACCTGATGGCAGCCTGATCCGCGCGCATCCGATCGGTTGTGGGCCCCCGCCTTCCGGCGGGGGCCCTCGCTTTTGCCGGGGACCGCGGGGGCGGTACGGTCAACGGTCACGACTTGAACGCTTTACTGAAGGGTGGACGGGCGTCGATGGCGATTGCCAAGGCGGAGCGGTTGATGAACCTGGCACTGTGTCTGCTGGGCACGCGTCGGCCGCTGAGCAAGCGTGAGCTGCGCGGGTCCATCGAGGCGTACATGGAGGCCGGCAACGACGAGTCCTTCAACCGCATGTTCGAGCGGGACAAGGACGACCTGCGGGAGCTCGGCCTGGTCATCGAGACCGTGGAGAACCTGGAGGGCGAGCCCGGCTACCTGGCCCGCCGGGACAGCAACACGCTTCCGCCGGTCTCCCTGGACGCGGAGGAGGCCGCCGCTCTGGGCCTGGCCGCCAAGGTGTGGCAGCAGGCCCGCCTGGCGGGGGCGGCGAGCGGCGCCCTGCAGAAGCTGCGGGCCGGCGGGATGCCGGAGGCCGAGGACCCGTACGAGGCCAGGCACAGCGCCATCGAGCCGCGGATCCCGGTCCACGAGGCCGCGTTCGAACCGCTGATGCTGGCCTGCCGGGACCGGCGGCCGGTGACCTTCGACTACCGCAAGTCCAACGCGGCCCGGCCGGAGGCCCGGCAGGTGGAGCCGTGGGCGCTGGAGTGCTGGCGCGGCCACTGGTACCTGGCCGGGTACGACCGGGGCCGGGGCGCGGAGCGGGTGTTCCGGCTGTCCCGGATCACCGGCAAGGTGAAGTCGCGGGCCGGCGTGTACACGGCAGAGGTGCCGGACGTGGTGACGGTCCGCGAGACGGTCGCCGAATGGGCGGGGGACATCACCGACCGGACGGCGCTGATCCGGCTGCGGTCCGGGGCCGGCTACCCGCTGCGCGCCCGGGCCACGGCGGTGCGCGAGGGCACCGGCGGCTGGGACGAACTGGAGATCCCGTACGGGCACGGACTCGACGCCTGGCTGGTGGAGTTCGGGCCGGACGTGGTGGTGGTGGAGCCCGCGGACCTGCGGGCCGACGTGGTGGACCGGCTGCGCGCCGTCGCCAAGGGCTGAGGGGGATTCAGAACGGCATGGCTGCCAACGCCATTGACCAGACCCGTCGGATGCTGTCGCTGGTGACGTATCTGAGGGAGCGGCCGGGAGCGCACATCGCGGATGTGGCCCGGGCCTTCGGCATCACGCAGGACGAGCTGATCTCGGACCTGGACGTGCTGCCCATGTGCGGGACCAGCTTCCGGGGCGGGGACCTGCTCGACATCGACACCGACGGCGAGCGCATCTGGTGGCGCAATCCCGACGCGTCCGGCGAATCGACCGCCGAGCCGCTGCGGCTGGCCGCTGACGAGGCGACGGCGCTGTTGGTCGCCGCGCGGGCGGTGGCCACCCTGCCCGGCCTGCGGGAGAGCGACCGGGACGCACTGCTGCGGGCGACCGCGAAGCTGGAGGCCGCCGCCGGGGAGGCCGCGGGCGCCAGCGCCCGGCTGTCGGTGACCTTCGAGTCCGAGGGCGGGGTCTTCGCCGACGTCGACCGGGCCATCACCGAGGGCCGCCGACTGTGGCTGCGCTACTACTCGCCGGCCCGGGACGAGCTGACCGAGCGGACGGTGGACCCGATCCGGCTGTTCGCCGTCGGCCACACCTACCTGGAGGGGTGGTGCCACCTGTCGGAGGCGCGCCGCACCTTCCGGCTGGACCGGGTGGCCGAGATCCGCCTGCTGGACGAGCGGTCGGAGCCGCCGGCGATCGAGCCGCGGGACCTGTCGGTGGGGCTGGTGCAGCCCGCCGCGGAGGACCCGGAGGTCGTCGTGGAGGTCGGCCCGGGCGGGCGCTGGGTGGCGGAGTACTACCCGCACGACAGCGCCGAGGAGCTGCCCGACGGCGGACTGCGGATCACGCTGCGCACCCCGGATCCGGCCAGCCTGCGGCGGCTGGCGCTGCGGCTGGGCCGGGACGGCCGCATCGCACGCCCGGAGGGGCTCGCGGAGAGCGCCCGGCAGGCGGCCCGGGAAGCACTGGCCGGGTACGGCGAGTCGGCGTAGGGCCGCCGGGCGGGCCGTACGGGCGGGCCGTTCGGGCGGGCACCGGGCGGGCCGTACGGCAGGCAGCCGGGCGGTCGGGCGGGTCGTACGGGTGGCGGGCGGGCGCGCCGAGGGGCGCGCCCGCGCCGGCCGTACGCGGGAAACCGCGCCCCGCGCCCGCTCGCGCGCCGGGCGCGGGGCGGACGCCGGGCCGCGGCGGGGTAGGGATCGGGCAAGGACCGGTCGGGACCGAGGGGGCGACGAGGATGTCAGGGACTTCCGGTTGGTCGGGGGCGCCGGGCGGTGGCGCGGCCACGGCCGCAACGGCGGGCGCGGTCACCTTCAAGGCCGCCTGCCCGGACTGCCGCGCGCGGTTCGAACTCCCCGCGGGCGCGCTCCGGCTGGCGATCGGCGGCAGCCGCCGCAGCACCTTCTACTCCTTCACCTGCCCCGAGTGCGGGGCCGCGGTCCGCAAACCGGCCGGCGAACGGATCGTGGAACTCCTCACCGGCGGCGGCGTGCGGACCCTGCGCAGCGTCTGACCCGGGTGGTGCCCTAGGCTCACCCCATGCTGTGGCCCATGCTGACCATCGCCCTGGGTTTCCTCGGGCTGACCGTCCTCGCCGTCCCGGCCGTACGCGTGTACGTCGAGGTCAGACGGCTGGCGGGGCAGGTCGCCGAGTCCAGCCGCCGGATCGCCGACGCCACCGGGGACCTGGAGCACGCCGCCGAGGACCTGGCCCGCACGGGCCGCACGCTGCGGCAGAGCTGAGCTATACCCGCGCAAGCGCAGGGACGCCGGGGGATTGCCGCGCGTTTACCCCTGCGGGTTACGATCCTTGCCAGTAACGCCCCCTGGGCCCGCGCCCGGCCGGGCAGCAATCGCCACCCCAGCCGCTTCGGTGAGAAGGAAGTCACACATGATCGGCAATCTGAAGCCTCTCGAGATCATTCTGATCATCGCGGTCATCCTGCTGCTGTTCGGTGCCAAGAAGCTCCCGGAGATGGCCCGCTCGCTGGGCAAGTCGGCCCGCATCCTCAAGAGCGAGGCCAAGGCGATGAAGAAGGACGGCGAGGCCGAGGACGCCGCCACCGCCGGGCCCGCCGCCGACCAGACGGCCGCCGCCCCGAAGACGATCCAGGCCGCGCCCGGCGACGTCACCAGCTCCCGCCCGGTGACCGAGCCCAACCGCACCGCCCAGGGCTGACACGGCCCGTCGTCGTACCAGTCATCTGCAACGAGACAAGGGACGTGGGTTGCTCAAGTCTGCCCGCAAGCAGGGAAAGCAAGGCAAGCAGGAGAAGGACGCCGAAGGGCGGATGCCGCTTGTCGAGCACCTGCGTGAGCTGCGAAACCGCCTGCTGAAGTCGGTCCTGGCGATCCTGGTGATCACGATCGTCGCGGCCTTCTTCTACAAGGACATCATCAACTTCCTGTTGAAGCCGATGCTGGACTCCGTCGGCTGCACCAACGGGGTGGTGACCCAGCGCAACGGCCGTCCCTGCGCCGACATGACCGTCAACGGTCTGATCTCGGCGTTCTCCATCGCACTCAAGGTCTCCCTGATGGCGGGCGTGGTCCTGTCCGCGCCGGTCTGGCTGTACCAGCTGTGGGCGTTCGCCGCCCCCGGCCTGCACAACCACGAGAAGAAGTACGCGCGGAGCTTCGTCGCGATCGGCGCGCCCCTCTTCCTGGGCGGCGCCGTCCTCGCTTACAACATCCTCCCGCAGACCGCCCAGATCCTCCTGGAGTTCACCCCGGAGCACGCGCGCAACCTGCTGCCGGTCGACGACTACCTCGACCTGGTCACCCGCATGGTGATCGTGTTCGGCCTGGCCTTCGAGCTGCCGCTGCTGCTGGTCCTGCTGAACTTCACCGGCGTGCTCACCGGCCGGCGGATGGCGGGCTGGTGGCGCGGATTCGTCATCGGCATCACCGTGTTCTCGGCGTTCGCCACGCCCACCGGCGACCCGCCGACGATGCTGGCGCTGGCCGCGCCCATCGTCGCCCTCTACTTCATCGCCGTGGGCCTGTGCCTCCTCAACGACCGGCGGCGCAGGCGCAACGACCCCGACGCCGGACTCGACGACGACGAGGCCGCGCAGCTGGACCTGACCCCGTCCGCCCTGGGGGCGATCGAGCCGGTCGCGGGACCGGCCCCGCTGCCGGAGCAGGCCGACGGCGGCCGCCGGCAGGCCAGCGGTTACGACGACGCCACCTGACAGGTACATTCCCCAAGGTGACCGCCGAGATCACCCTCTTCGTCAATCCCACCGCCGGACGCGGCCGGGGCGCGCACGCCGCGCAACCGGCCGCTTCCGCGCTCCGGGCCGCGGGCCACTCCGTGCGCACCGTCGTCGGCACCGACGCCGGCGACGCCCTGACCCGGCTCGAGGCGGCCGTACGCGGGGGCACCGGCGCCGTGATCGCCGTCGGCGGGGACGGCCTGGTCCACCTCGCGCTCCAGGTGCTGGCCGGCACGCCGACGCCGCTGGGCGTGGTCGCCGCGGGCACCGGGAACGACTTCGCACGGTCCATGGGACTGCCCGTACGGGACCCGGCCGCCGCCGGGCGGCTGGCCGCCCGCGGCCTCAAGGAGGGCCGGGTCAGGTCCGTCGACCTGGGCCGGGTGGGCGACCGCTGGTACGGCACCGTGCTGTGCTCCGGTTTCGACTCGCGGGTCAACGACCGGGGCCAACCGGATGAGGTGGCCGGCGGGCCGGTTCAAGTACGACCTGGCGATGATCGCCGAGCTGGCCGCTTTCCGCCCCTTCCCGTACCGGATCACCCTGGACGACGGGCCGGTCCTCGAGACCGAGGCGACGCTGGTGGCGGTCGGCAACGGCTCCTCCTACGGCGGGGGGATGCGGATCTGCGCCGGCGCCGCCCCCGACGACGGGCTCTTCGACGTCACGGTGGTCGGCGACTGCTCCCGGGCCACCCTGCTGAAGGTGTTCCCGCAGGTCTACCGGGGTACGCACCTCTCCCACCCGGCGGTGACCGTGCACCGGGCCGCCCGGATCACCCTGGACGCCCCCGGGATCACCGCCTACGCCGACGGCGAGCCGATGGGGCCGCTGCCGGTGGCCGCCGAGTGCGTGCCCGGAGCGGTGCAGCTCATCATGTAAATGATCGCGCTTGTTGTCAGAGGGGACGGGTAGGCTCGGTCACAAGATGACCGAAGAGCTCTCACCCGCCGAGCGGTACGCCGCTGCCCGGATCCGCGCCGCGGAGCAGGCCACTGCCCTGGCCGCCTTCCGCGAGATGTACGAATTCGGACTGGATCCCTTCCAGATCGAGGCCTGCAAGGCCCTGGAGGCCGGCAAGGGCGTGCTCGTCGCCGCCCCCACCGGTTCGGGAAAGACCGTCGTCGGCGAATTCGCCGTGCACCTGGCCCTCGCACAGGGGCGCAAGTGCTTCTACACCACGCCGATCAAGGCCCTCTCCAACCAGAAGTACGCCGACCTGGTGCGCCGCTACGGCGCCGAGAAGGTCGGCCTGCTCACCGGTGACAACAGCGTCAACTCCGAAGCGCCGATCGTGGTCATGACCACCGAGGTGCTCCGGAACATGCTGTACGCGGGCTCCCAGTCCCTCCTCGGCCTGGGCTACGTGGTCATGGACGAGGTGCACTACCTCTCCGACCGCTTCCGCGGCGCCGTCTGGGAAGAGGTGATCATCCACCTGCCCGAGTCGGTGACCCTGGTGTCCCTGTCGGCCACCGTGTCCAACGCGGAGGAGTTCGGCGACTGGCTCGACACCGTCCGCGGCGACACCGAGGTGATCGTCTCCGAGGAGCGCCCGGTCCCGCTGTGGCAGCACGTGATGGCCGGCCGCCGGATCTACGACCTCTTCGAAGAGGAGACCGACCACGGGGGCCGCGGCTCCGCCCGCCGCGAGGTCAACCCCGACCTGCTGCGCATGGCGCGCATGGAGAACAGCCGTACGTACAACCCGCGCGACCGGCGGCGCGGCAAGATGGTCCGCGAGGCCGACCGCGAGCGCGAACGGCGCTCCCGCAACCGGATCTGGACCCCCGGCCGGCCCGAGGTCATCGAGCGCCTCGACAGCGAGGGCCTGCTGCCCGCCATCACCTTCATCTTCAGCCGGGCCGGCTGCGAGGCCGCCGTCCAGCAGTGCCTGTACGCGGGCCTGCGGCTGAACGACGACACCGCCCGCGCCAGGGTCCGCGAGATCGTCGAGGAGCGGACGGCGTCCATCCCCGCCGAAGACCTGCACGTCCTCGGCTACTACGAGTGGCTCGAAGGCCTGGAACGGGGCATCGCCGCCCACCACGCCGGCATGCTGCCGACCTTCAAGGAGGTCGTGGAGGAGCTGTTCGTGCGCGGCCTGGTCAAGGCCGTGTTCGCCACCGAGACGCTGGCCCTCGGGATCAACATGCCGGCGCGCACGGTGATCCTGGAGAAGCTCGTCAAGTGGAACGGCGAGCAGCACGCCGACATCACCCCCGGCGAGTACACCCAGCTGACCGGCCGAGCCGGGCGCCGCGGCATCGACGTCGAGGGCCACGCGGTGGTGCTCTGGCAGCGGGGCATGGACCCGGCCGCCGTGGCCGGCCTCGCGGGCACCCGTACGTACCCGCTGCGCTCCAGCTTCCGGCCCTCGTACAACATGGCCGTGAACCTCGTGCAGCAGTTCGGGCGGCACCGTTCGCGGGAGCTGCTGGAGACCTCGTTCGCCCAGTTCCAGGCGGACCGGTCGGTGGTCGGCATCGCCCGCCAGGTGCAGCGCAACGAAGAGGGCCTCACCGGCTACCTCGAGGGCATGACCTGCCACCTCGGGGACTTCGAGGAGTACGCGCAGCTGCGCCGCGACCTCAAGGACCGCGAGACCGAGCTGGCCAAGCACGGGGCGGCGCAGCGCCGGGCGCAGGCCGCGGTCGCGCTGGAGCGGCTGAAGCCGGGCGACGTCATCCACGTGCCGACGGGCAAGTTCGCCGGGCTGGCGCTGGTCCTGGACCCCGGCATGCCGGCCGGCCGTACGAACGGCCACCGGGGCTACGAGTACCAGGACGGTCCCCGCCCGCTGGTGCTCACGGCGGAACGGCAGGTCAAGCGGCTGGCGGCGATCGACTTCCCGGTCCCGGTCGAGCCGATCGAGCGGATGCGGATCCCGAAGTCGTTCAACCCGCGCTCGCCGCAGTCCCGCCGGGACCTGGCGTCCGCGCTGCGCGCCAAGGCCGGGCACATCGTGCCGGACCGGCACCGCCGGGGCCGGTCCGAGGCGGCCGACGACCGGGAGATCGCGCGGCTGCGCGCGGCGCTGCGGGCCCACCCCTGCCACGGGTGCGACGAGCGGGAGGACCACGCCCGCTGGGCGGAGCGGTACCACCGGCTGCGGCGCGACACCAAGCAGCTGGAGCGGCGCATAGAGGGGCGGACGAACACCATCGCCCGCACCTTCGACCGGATCCACGCGCTGCTGACCGAGCTGGACTACCTCCGCGAGGACGAGGTCACCGAGCACGGCCGGCGGCTGGCCCGGCTCTACGGAGAGCTGGACCTGCTGGCCTCGGAGTGCCTGCGGGCCGGCGTCTGGGAGGGGCTCGACCCGGCGGAGCTGGCCGCCTGCGTCTCCGCCCTCGTCTTCGAGGCGCGGCAGGCCGACGACGCGGTGGCGCCGAAGGTGCCGGGCGGCGCGGCCAAGGCGGCGCTGGGCGAGATGGTGCGCATCTGGGGCCGGCTGGACGCCCTGGAGGAGGAGTACCGGATCAACGGCACCGAAGGCGTGGGCCAGCGCGAGCCGGACCTGGGCTTCGCGTGGGCGGCGTACCAGTGGGCCTCCGACAAGAGCCTGGACGAGGTGCTGCGCGAGGCGGAGATGCCGGCCGGCGACTTCGTCCGCTGGTGCAAGCAGGTCATCGACGTGCTCGGGCAGATCGCGGCGGCGGCGCCGGCGGGCGGTGAGGGCGGCAGCACCGTCGCCCGCAACGCGCGCAAGGCCGTGGACGCGCTGCTCCGGGGCGTGGTGGCCTACAGCTCGGTCGGCTGACGGCCCCCGGGCCGTCCTCCGTACCGGACCGGAGGATGGCCCGATCTCGCCGTCGCCGTGATCGGCCGTGACCGCCCCGTCACGGCCCTGTGCGACGATCTGGCCATGAACGACGTGGTGAGACGGGTCGGGCGTCCGCGCGCCGACCAGCGAAGACCGGTGAGCGGCCGGACGCCGCGCGAGGAACTCCTCGACGCGGCGGCCGAGCTGTTCACCCTCCGCGGGTACGCGGCGACCACCACGCGGGAGGTCGCGCAGCGGGCCGGAATGCGTCAGGCCTCGATGTACCACTACTTCGGCGGCAAGGAGCAACTCCTCGCCGAACTCCTCCAGTCCACGGTCGCCCCCTCGCTGCTGGCGGCCGGCCGGCTGCTCGCCGACCCCGGCCGGGGCGCCGCCGCGCGGCTGTGGGAGCTGTGCCGGTCCGACGTGCAGCAGTTGTGCGGGGGGCCGCACAACCTGGGCGCGCTGTACCTGCTGCCCGAGGTGTCGGGGGACCGGTTCGCGCAGTTCCGCTCCATGCGGACCGAACTCAAGGGTATCTACCGGCAGTTGCTGGGCGAGGCGGCGGCGGACGCGGGCGAGGCCTGGGACGCGGGGGCGCTGGGGCTCCGCAACGACCTGGTGTTCGGCCTGATCGAGGGCGTCATCCTGATCCACCGGTCCGATCCGGGCCGCTCGGTGGCCGAGTTCGCCGAGGCCACGGCGGACGCGGCGCTGCGCATCGCGGGGCTCCCGCGGCCCCGGCCGCCCCTGGCGGGGGCGTCGGCTCAGCCGCCGTCCGCCCGCCACGCGTCGTAGTCCGTCCAGGCGGCCAGCCGGAGCCCGCTGGTGAAGCGGTGGGCCAGCCCGGTCACCGGATCGGTGAACTCCAGTACGCGCGCCAGGAGTTGGAGGGGCCGCCGGTAGTCGTCGGGGGCCGGGTCGGTGACCTCCGGGTACACCGGATCGCCCAGGATCGGGATGCCCAGGGCGTTCATGTGCACCCGCAGCTGGTGGGTGCGGCCGGTGTACGGGGTCAGCCGGTAGCGGCCGAGGCCGCCGCGCCGCCCGACGAGCTCGACGAGGCTCTCGGCGTTGGGCTCGCCCGGCACCTCGACGGCCGCGATGACCCCGCGGGTCTTCTCGATCCGGCTGCGCACGGTGCGGGGCAGGGCCAGGGCCGGGTCGTACGGGGCCACGGCCTCGTACTCCTTGCGGACCTGCTTCTGCTGGAACAGCCGCTGGTAGGCGCCCCGGTCGGCGGGGCGCACGCTGAACATCACCAGCCCGGCCGTGAGCCGGTCCAGGCGGTGCGCGGGCGACAGCTCGGGCAGGCCGAGCTCGTCGCGCAGCCGGGCCAGCGCGGTCTGGGTGACGTGGGTGCCGCGCGGGGTGGTGGCCAGGAAGTGCGGCTTGTCCACCACCAGGAGGTGCGGGTCCCGGTGCACCACGCGGAGCGGGAACGGCACGGGCGGCTCGGGCGGCAGCTCCCGGTGGAACCAGAGGAACCCGCCCGGCTGGTACGGGTCCTCGGCGTGCCGGGCCCGGCCGTCGGCGCCGAACACCTGGCCGGTGCGGAGCAGCTCCGCGATGGCGGGGGCGCCGGCCCCGCCCGCGTAGTGGGCGGCGAGGAACTCGCCGACGGTCCGGTGGCCGGCCTCGGTGGGCATGCGGAGCCGGACGGGGTCGATGCCGGCGCGCTGGGGGAGGGGGGAGGGGGGTACGGGGCTGCGGCGTCTCACCGCCCCCAGCCTATGCTCCGCCCTCCCCGGCCCCGACCACCCCTCCCCTGCCCCGGCCGAGGCCCGCATCCGCGGGGGTCGGATGGTGCGGCTCGGCTCCGCCACGTTGCCCGGGGGCCCGGCTGGGCCCGCTCAAGCGCCGCTCGGGCTGGGATGGCCCGGCGGGGGTGCGGGGCCTGCGGGCCGGTGCTGGGTGGGTATTCCAGCCTCGCCGGCGTTTGAGGCGCGGGGGTATGGGGCGGAGCCCCGTGTGCTCGGGCGGAGCGTTGGCTGCGCGGCTTTGGCTGCGCCGGGGCCCGCTCAATCGCCGCTCGGGCTGGAGGGTGCGGCCCGGCTCCGCCGCGCGGCCCGGGGGCTCCGGTCGGGGTCGGCCCCGCGGGCGGGGGCCGAGCTGCGGGGGTCAGGCGTGGGCCAGGGATTCCTGTTCGGCTTCGACGCGTGCGTTCCAGTCCCGCTTGATCGCCCGCCACCCCTCGTCCGTCTCGCCCAGCCGCCAGTACCCCGAGATCGACAGCCGCTCGCGGGGGATGCCGCGGTCCCGGCGCAGGTGCCGGCGGAGCTCCTTGACCACGCCCGCCTCGCCGTGCACGAACGCGTGGACGTCGGTGGACGGGAAGTCCAGCGAGGTCACCGCCTCCAGCAGCGCCTCGCCCACCGGGCGTCCGCGGCGGTGCAGCCACACCGGGGCCACGCCGTCCGGGGTGGTGACCGGCTGCTCGTCCTCGGGGCCCTCCACCTCGATGAAGGCGACCACCCGCGCGCCGCGCGGCACCCGCTCCAGCGAGGCCGCGATGGCCGGCAGCGCGCTCTCGTCGCCGGCCAGGAGGTGCCAGCCGGCCGCCGGCGCCGGCGCGTACGCGCCGCCCGGGCCGACGAAGTGGACCGTCTCGCCCGGCTGGACCCGGGCCGCCCACGGCCCGGCCAGGCCCTCGTCGCCGTGCAGGACGAAGTCGATGGTCAGCTCCAGCGCCGCCGCGTCCCACGCCCGCACCGTGTAGGCGCGCTGCCGCGGCCAGTGCTCGCGGGGGTGGGTGGCGCGGATGACGTCGAGGTCCCAGGGCTCCGCGTACGTCACGTCCTCGGGGGCGAAGAGCAGCTTCACGTAGTGGTCCGTGAACTCGCCCGCACCGAAGCCGGCCAGGCCGTCGCCGCCCAGGACCAGCCGCACCATGTGCGGGGTCAGACGCTCGGTGCGTACGACGACTGCGGTGCCGACTGTGCGGCCGGGTCCCTGTGCCACGGCTGTCTCCCCTGACTCCCCTGATACTTAGGATTGCCTAAGTTAAGTTAGCACCTCATCGGCGCAAACACGCGCTCAGACGGGAAACTGCTCCCCCAAGACCCCACCGGTGGGCCAACGCGTCCACCATCCCGGGCTGCGCGGGCGCCTTCGGCAGCGCGGCGTCGAACTCCGGCAGCGGCACGTCCGTGGCCACCCGCACCACCTTCGGCGCCACCGCCAGGTACGGCCGCGCCTCGTCCAGCCGCCTGCGCTGCGTGGGGGTCAGCCCGGACTTCGGGTCTTCCACCGCCGCCAGGATCCCGGCCAGGTCCCCGTACGCGTCCAGCAGCTTCGCGGCCGTCTTCTCGCCGATGCCCGGCACCCCCGGCAGCCCGTCGCTCGGGTCCCCGCGAAGCAGCGCCAGGTCCGCGTACCCCGGCCCGTCCACGCCGTACTTCTCGCGCAGCACCGCCTCGTCCGTCACCTGCAGCGTGCCCACGCCCTTCACCGGGTAGAGCACCCGCCGCCCGCGGGCGTCGTCGACGAGCTGGTACAGGTCCCGGTCGCCGGTCACGATGTCCACCGGCCCCACGGCCCGCGTGGCCAGCGTGCCGATCACGTCGTCCGCCTCGTAACCGGCCGCGCCGACCCGGGCGATCCCGAACGCGTCCAGCGCCGCCTCGATGATCGGCACCTGCGGGGCCAGCGTGTCCGGGGTCTCCTCCACGTCCGGACCCGCCGGAACCTCCTCGGCCACCCGGTGCGCCTTGTACGAGGGGATCAGCTCCACCCGCCAGTGCGGCCGCCAGTCCGCGTCCATGCAGGCCACCAGGTCGTCCGGCCGGTGGTCCTGCACCAGCCGGCCGATCATGTCCAGCAGCCCGCGCACGGCGTTCACCGGGGTGCCGTCCGGGGCCTTCACGGAATCCGGCACCCCGAAATAGGCGCGGTAGTACAGGGAAGCGGTGTCGAGGAGCATCAGCCGGCGCTGGGCAGTGGCGTTCATGGGGCCGATGATGCCGTACGGGACGGACACCCCGGCGGCCGGTTCCGCCACGGACCGTGACCGGAGAATCGCTCGAGTCGGGTCGTGCGGGCGAATCCCCGGCGGGTTGCTGCGTAAGGTGCTTAGAGCACACCCATGTGCGAGAAACAGGGGAGGGCAGCCCCGCCATGCACGACGACACGCACGAAGAGAAGGACGAACAGGACTTCCGGTTCGAGTTCGACCGGGACCGCAAGGAGAAGGACCCGAAGGAAACGCTCCGGGTGGGCGTGGCCGTGCGCAAGCGCCGCCGTGCTCTGAAACTGACCCTCGCCGCCGTGTCGGCGCGCAGCGGACTCTCCGTGCCGTTCCTCAGCCAGATAGAGAACGAACGGGCGCGGCCCAGCATGCGCTCCCTCGAACGGGTCGCGGACGCGCTGGAGACCACCGCCGTCGAACTGCTGGCGGCCTCCGACACCGCGCGGACGGTGGACCTCGTACGGGCTGCCGACGCGAGCGGCCTGGAGCCGGCCGCCGGCGTGCGGCCGCTGGTCCGCGGCCACCACCAGCTGCACGCCCTGGAGTTCACCGGCGACCGGGACGCCGGCCGCGAGTACCAGCACCGCAACGACGAGCTGATGTACGTGGTGGCGGGCGCCTGCCAGGTCGAGGCCGAGGGCCGGGCCTACCGGCTGGAGAGCGGCGACGCGCTGTTCCTGTCCGGCGGGGTCCGGCACCGGTGGCGGGCCGCCGGCGAGGACACCCGGATCCTGGTCGTCGCGGTCGGGGACCACATCCACGCCACCGCCGAGCCGCCCTCCCCGGAGCACTGAGCGCCGTGCGGGTCGTCTCGCTGGTGCCCTCGCTGACCGAGGCGGTGGCCGAGAGCGCCCCCGGGATGGTGGTCGGAGCGACCGACTGGTGCAGCCACCCGGCCGGGCTGGACGCGGTACGGATCGGCGGCACCAAGAACCCCGACGTCGCCGCGGTCGTCAGGCTCCGGCCCGACCTGGTCGTCGCGAACGAGGAGGAGAACCGCCTCCCCGACCTCGCGGCGCTGCGCGCGGCCGGGCTCCGGGTCCTGGTCACCGAGGTGCGCGACCTGCCCGGCGCGTTCCGTGAACTCGACCGCCTGCTCGTCGGCGCCCTGGGGCTGCCCCGGCCGCCATGGCTGGACCGGGCGGAGGAGGCGTGGGCCGGGGTGCGGCCGGTGGGGGAGGAGCGGCTGGCGTTCGTACCGGTGTGGCGGCGGCCCTGGATGGTGCTCGGCCGGGACACCTTCGCGGGGGACCTGCTGGCCCGGCTGGGCGTGCGCAACGCGTACGCCGGGCACCCGGAGCGGTACCCGCGGGTCCCGGCGGCCGAGCTCGCCCGGTCCGGCTGCGACCTCGTCGTCCTGCCCGACGAGCCGTACCGCTTCACCGCCGACGACGGGCCCGAGGCGTTCCCGGGCCTGCCCGCGGCGCTGGTCAGCGGGCGGCACCTGACCTGGTACGGGCCCTCGCTGGCGGAGGCGCCGGGGGTGCTGGGGGAGGCGTTGGGCGGGGGTGCGGTGGTCGCTGCCGGGTGAGAGTGTGTGGCGTGCCGCGTGCCGCGTGCCGCGTGCCGCGTGCCTGGTGCCGGTGCCGGTGCCGGTGCCGGTGCCGGATGCGGCTGCGAGTGCGAGGCGGGTGGGGTGCGGGTGGGGTGCGGCTGCCGGATGGTGGGTGTGCCGTGCGGCCCGGCTCAGGTGCGCGGCAGGAGGCGGCCGGCGGCCAGGCCGCGGAGGGTGTGGGTGGCGGCGGTCAGCCAGGCGACGACCAGCGCGGCGAACAGCGCGGCGGCCAGCCACGAGAACGCGGACAGGCCGGTGTGCCGGGCCAGGCCGGAGGCGCCGGTGACGCAGGTGCCCACGGGGAAGGTCAGTGCCCACCAGGTCATCGCGAAGCCCATGCCGCGCCGGGCCGCCCGGACCAGCATCGCCACGGCCAGGGCCAGCCACAGGAGGGCGAAACCCATGACGGGGACGCCGTACACCACCGCGAACGCGCCGAACGCACCGGCGTAAGGGGCGCCGATGGCCTGCGGGGCCGTGTCGGCCAGCTGGTTCACGGCGGTGGTGGACTGCCCGAGCGGGCCCAGGACGAGGAACAGGGTCGGGGTCAGGGCCAGGGGCAGGGGCCCGGCGACGATCAGCCGGCCGAATACCAGGGGCAGCACGAGCAGGGTCGCCAGCAGGCTCAGGCCGAACATGGCGTAGCAGGCGAGCAGCAGGGCCTCGCGGGGCTGGCCGGCGGGGACGTGGGGTATCAGCAGGGGCCCGACCGCGGCGGAGACCATCGGCGAGACCAGCGGAAGCAGCCAGACCGGGGTGGCCTGGGCGGGCTCCACCTCGTGCCGCACCACCATCAGGTAGGGGACGGCCACGGCCGCCACGAGGCCGACCACGGTGCCGGCGGTGAACAGGACGGCGTCCACGGCGACCGCGGCGGGCTCCCCGATCAGGTCCTTGCCGACGAGGAGGGTGCCGGCGCCGACGGCCAGCAGGGCCATGGCCAGACAGCCGTAGAAGGGGGCCACGGCCGGGTCGAGGAGGTGGGTCCGGGCCTGGTCGCGGTGGTGGCGCCAGTGTGCGGCGCGGGCCACGAGGACGACGGCCAGCGCGACCGCGGACAGCGCCCACAGCAGGTGGCAGGCGGCCCGCAGGCCGGGGAGGTGGTACGGCAGGCCGGCCCCCGCGTTGGCGATGATCGCCGTGCCCATCACCGGGGCGTACCAGTTGGGGCCCAGGTGGCGGAGGGCGGGGAGGCGGGTGGTGCGGGGGCTGTAAGGGGTGTGAGGGGCGTGAGGGGTGGTGCCGGCCGCGCGGGGTGTGCGCGGTGTGGCGGGGGTGGTGGGTGTGCCGGTGGTGCCGGTGGTGCCGGTTGTGTCAGGTGCGCCGGTTGTGCCGGTTGAGCCAGGGGTGCGGGGTTGCGCGATGGTGGCCATGGGGCAAGCGTCCCGCCGGGGCGGGACGTCCGGCAGAGGTCATGTGTCTATCAGCCCATAAACTGGTCTTATGACTGGAAGCCGACCCCTGTCCCACCGCGTACCGGATCTGGGCGCACTGGAGCTGTTGCTCGCCGTCGCCCGGGTGGGCAGCCTGGGCGGGGCCGCGAAGGAGCTCGGCATCACCCAGCCGGCCGCGAGCAGCCGGATCCGGGCGATGGAGACCCGGCTCGGCGTGACCCTGGTGGACCGCTCGCCCCGGGGGTCGCGCCTGACCGCCGAGGGGGCGCTCGTCACGGACTGGGCGCGGCGCGTGGTCGAGGCGGCCGAGGCGTTCGACGCGGGCGCGCAGGCGTTGCGGGGCCAGCGGGACTCGCGGCTGCGGGTTGCCGCGAGCATGACCATCGCGGAGTACCTGCTGCCGGGGTGGCTGATCGCGCTGCGCGCGGACCGGCCGGACACGGCGGTGTCGCTGCAGGCGGGGAACTCGGCGCTGGTGGCGGAGCGGGTGCTGGCGCACGAGGCGGACCTGGGGTTCGTGGAGGGGCTCACGGTGCCGGACGGGCTGTCCTCGGCGGTGATCGCGCACGACCGGCTCGTGGTGGCGGTGGCGTCGACGCACCCCTGGGCGCGGCGTACGAAGCCGGTGCCGGTGGCGGAGCTGGCGGGGACGCCGTTGGTGCTGCGGGAGTTCGGCTCGGGGACGCGGCAGGTGCTGGACGCCGCGCTGGCGGAGGCGGGGGGTCTGGCGGCGCCGCTGCTGGAACTCGCGTCGACGACGGCGGTGAAGGCGGCGGCGGTGAGCGGGGCGGGGCCGTGCGTGCTGTCGGAGCTGGCGCTGGCCGAGGAACTGGCGGGGCGGCGGCTGGTGGCCGTCCCGCTGGCCGGGGCGGACCTGCGGCGGGCCCTGCGCGCGGTATGGCCGGCCGGCACGAGGCCGGCGGGGCCGGCGCGGGACCTGCTGGGGCTGACGCGGGGGGCGGTGTAGGGGCCGAGGGCCGTTCCGGCGGGGCGGTCCCGGGCGGGGTCCGGGGCCGGGCGGGGGCCGGGGGCGGTCCCGGGCGGGGGTCTGGGGCCGGCGCGGGGGCCGGGGGGGGGGGGGGGCCGGGCGGGGGGGGGGGGGGGGGCGGGGGTGGGGGGGTGTGGGGGGGGGCGGGCCACGGGGGGCGGCCCCCGCCCCCAAAGGCCCG
>NZ_JBIBBM010000008.1:195510-313395 GCF_042900645.1 Streptomyces sp. NPDC012888
GCTGGACGCCGCGCTGGCGGAGGCGGGGGGTCTGGCGGCAGCGCCACAAATCACGCTTTACGTCCCGCACACCCCGACCCTCCACCCCCACCCCCCTCCCGCCGTACCCACCCCTCCCCAGCCGGGGGGCGAACCCAAGCACCCGTGCGGTTGCCGGGCCAGGGCCCTGGCTTCGAGTAGCAACAGGCCGACGAGTCGGGCCGACAGCGGCCGGCTGGGCGACGGGACTCCCACACGCCCCACGAACTGTCTGCCGTCCCGACACCGATCAAGCAGCCGTGGACGTTCGGCACCCGCCTACTCGTTGTCGGCACACCAGAGCGTCCGCCGCACGGGAGCTCTCGGTGATGGGGCGACCCGGTTCCTGCGATCAGATGTATGCGCAGGTGCCCGCGGGTTTCGGCCGGGCAGTGAATGTCGTGGGCATCCACGGCGGGAAGCCCAGTCGACCGAGGGGCAGTGGAAGAGATGCGCAGAATGCCCGAGTCCGTGAAAGTGAAGCGGAAGGGACCCAGCAGCCAGTAAAATCGCAGGTCACGCAGTCTGCTCCCCGCGCACGCGGGGATGACCCCGAATCCGGCAGCTGCCGGCGGGCCGCCTCCAGCTGCTCCCCGCGCACGCGGGGATGACCCCAACCACGCTCTGCTCCCCGGCCAGTTCGAAGCCTGCTCCCCGCGCACGCGGGGATGACCCCCGCGACGGCATCCCCCTGACGCCGCGAGACGACTGCTCCCCGCGCACGCGGGGATGACCCCAGCTACCAGGATGTGCAGCGCAAGCTGAAGGGCTGCTCCCCGCGCACGCGGGGATGACCCCCCACCTGGCCATTCCGTACCTGCGGCCGGCCGGCTGCTCCCCGCGCACGCGGGGATGACCCCTGCTGCCGCCCTCCCGGCGGCTCGCACCACAGCTGCTCCCCGCGCACGCGGGGATGACCCCGGTGGGCGCGAGGTAGAAGCGCATCTCACCGGCTGCTCCCCGCGCACGCGGGGATGACCCCCCGGCGCCGGAGCGTGAGGCGGCTGCCGCCTACTGCTCCCCGCGCACGCGGGGATGACCCCCTCGGGTCTGTCCCGTGCTCCACGGGCTAGAACTGCTCCCCGCGCACGCGGGGATGACCCCGCGGGGATCCCGTTCATCAGCCCCATCACGGGCTGCTCCCCGCGCACGCGGGGATGACCCCTGTACTTCGGTGCGGGTCCGGGCGCGACGGTTACTGCTCCCCGCGCACGCGGGGATGACCCCCGGCCGCAAGGTGCCGCAGTCCAAGTCGTAGCCTGCTCCCCGCGCACGCGGGGATGACCCCCCTCTTCCTGTACGAACCGGAAAGGGGGGATCTGCTCCCCGCGCACGCGGGGATGACCCCTGGGTGGTCGAGGCGATCCAGAATCGCCGCATCTGCTCCCCGTGCACGCGGGGATGACCCCCGGCGCGAGCACTCCGCGCAGATCATCGGCGTCTGCTCCCCGCGCTCGCGGGGATGACCCCGAGCTGTACCGCGGGGACGTCACCTACCGCTGCTCCCAGCGCAACGCGGGGATGACCCCCACACGCCACCGAACAGCAGGGCGCCGGCGGCCTGCTCCCCGCGCACGCGGGGATGACCCCGCGGACGAGGTCTCGGGGGCCGTAGCGGTCCACTGCTCCCCGCGCACGCGGGGATGGAGCCGACGCCTGGGGCCCCCATACCTGCAAGGACCGCAGGCCCGCGTGGGGCCACCAGCGACGCCAGTGGTTGAGGTGTGGGGTGGTGGGCGGAGCTCCGGCGGGTTGGGCGGGGCCCCGGGGCCTGGGGGCGGGTCAGCCGACTGGGGTGGGGACGGGGGACGCGGCGGTGACGAGGGCTGACATGACGCGGGTGTCGACGCCCCGCTCCGGGTGCCACTGGACGCCGAGCACCCAGGCGGCGCCGGGCAGCTCGACCGCCTCCACCGTGCCGTCCACCGCGTGCGCGGACGCCACGAGCCCCCGGCCGAGGCGGTCCACCGCCTGGTGGTGGTAGGTCGGCACCTGCGACTCCTCCGGGACCAGCGCCGCGTACCGCGTTCCCGGTACCGGCCGGACCGGGTGGTGGGACATGATGCCCGGCCCCGCCGAGTGCCCGTCGATGTGCTGGATGAGCGTGCCGCCCAGCGCCACGTTCAGCGCCTGCATGCCCCGGCAGATGCCGAGCAGCGGTGTGCCGGACTCCAGCGCCGCCCGGATCAGCGCCAGCTCCCAGGCGTCGCGCTCCGTTGCGGCCGGGCCCGTGCGGGGGTCGCGGGCGGCCCCGTAGTGCGCCGGGTCCACGTCGGGGCCGCCCGCGATGACCAGGCCGTCCACCCGGCTCAGCACCTCGCCGGCCGCCTCCGGTTCGTCCGGCGGCAGCAGGACCGCCGCGCCCCCGGACGCCTGGACCAGGCGGTGGTAGCCGGTGGGGGTGAGGACCGTGGGTACGTCCCACACGCCGTAGCGGGTGGACGCCTCCACGTAGGTGGTGATGCCGATGAGCGGCCTGGGCACGGTGGTTGCCTCCGTCGGGGTGGGGTGTCAGTCGCGGGTGAGTTCCGCCTCGGCCGCCGCCAGCGCCGCGAACTCCTCCTCGGGAGCCGAGGCCACCAGGTGGTGCCGACTGTAGAACGCGAAATAGGCGAGGGCCGCCGCGTACACGGCGAGTGCGATGAATGCCGCGTCCCTGTCCACCAGGAAGGTGGCGACCAGGGCCGACAGGGCGAGCACGAACGCCACCGAAGAGGTGGCCACGCCGCCGGGCGTGCGGTACGGGCGGGGCAGGCCGGGTTCCCGGCGCCGCAGGACGATGTGGGAGAGGGCCATCAGCGCGTACGAGATGGTCGCGCCGAAGACGGCGATGTTCAGCATCCGGGCGCCGTCGCCGGTGGCCGCCGCCAGGGCGAAACCGATCACGCCCGGGATGACCAGCCCCAGGTAGGGCGCCTTGCGGCGCGAGGTCAGGGAGAGGAAGCGGGGCAGGTAGCCGGCGCGGGACAGGGCGAAGAGCTGGCGGGAGCCCGCGTAGATCAGGGAGAAGAAGGAGGCCACCAGGCCGGCCAGGCCCGCGTAGTTGACGAAGCGGCTGAGGGCGGTGGGGCCGCCGTCCCCTTCGAGGGCGACGACCAGGGGGTTGCCGGCGGCCTTGACCGCGTCGGAGCCCTGGGCCCCGGTCGCGGCCAGGAAGGTGACGAGGGCGAGGAGCGTCAGGACGGCCATGGCGGTCGCGAGTGCCCTGGGGAGGGAGCGGACCGGGTCCTTGGCCTCCTCGGCGGCCAGCGGGACGCCCTCGACGCCGAGGAAGAACCACATGGCGAACGGGAAGGCGGCCCAGATGCCGAGCAGGCCGAAGGGCAGCCAGGAGGAGGAGCCGAAGGCGGTGGGGTCCACCGGGACGTCGTCCAGACGGGTGACGCTGAAATCGGTGAGCGCGCCCACCGCGAAGATGATCAGGGCGGCCACCGCGATGGCCGTCACGACCAGGGAGAACCGCAGGGCCTCGCCGACGCCCCAGAGGTGGATGCCGATGAAGACCGCGAAGCAGGCGAGGTAGACCGGCCAGCCGGAGGTCAGCCCGAACAGGCCCAGGGATTCGACGTAGTCGCCGATGAAGATGACGATGGCCGCGGGGGCCAGGACGTACTCGATGAGGATGGCCGTGCCGGTCAGGAAGCCGCCCCAGGGGCCGAGCGCGCGCCGGGCGAAGCCGTAGCCGCCGCCGGCGGTGGGCAGGATCGCCGAGAGTTCGGCGAGGGCGAAGACCAGGCAGGCGTACATGGTGCCCATGAGGACCGTGGCGATGGCCAGGCCGCCGAAGCCGCCCTCGGCCAGGCCGATGTTCCAGCCGGAGAAGTCGCCGGACACCACGTACGCGACGCCGAGGCCGGTGAGCAGCAGCCAGCCGGCGCTGCCGCGCCGCAGGGTGCGGCGCTCCAGGTAGGCGGATTCGGGGGAGGGGGCCGTGGGTACGGATGGCGGGGGTGCGGTGTCTTCGGCCATGTGCGCTCCTGCCTCAGGGCAATGGTTTTGCAGCGTACCTTTGCCGGAGGAGTGCGGGGTGCGCAAGACCCGTGCGTAAAAGGCGGGTTACGAAGTCCGCGCACCGAGGAAGCCGCGCAGCAGCGCCGCCGTGCCGCAGCAGTGCTCGCGCATGACCTCCCGCGCGGCCGCCGCGTCCTGGTCCAGGACCGCCGCCACCAGCGCGGTGTGCTGCTGCTGCGAGTGCTCCAGGTTGCGCACCAGCAGGGGGATGCAGTCCAGCAGGTCGTTGACGGTGGCCCGGACCGCCGCGTACTGGGCCGTCAGGGTGGCGGAACCGGCGAGTTCGCACAGGGCGAGGTGGAAGAGGGTGTCCTGGCGGCGGTAGTCGGCGAGCTGCGCGTCGTGGGTGGCCGCCAGCGCCGCGCGCAGCCGGTCGGCCTCCGGGGCGGTCAGCCCCTGCGAGGCGCACAGTCCGGCCGCGCCCACCTCCAGGACCTCCCGGAACCGCAGGACGTCGGCCAGGTCCACGGCGGAGACCCGGCGCCGCAGCTCCTCCTCGGCGCCGCCGGCGGGGGTGTCGGGCCGGGCGCGGACGAACGTGCCGCCGTACCGGCCGCGCCGTGCCTCCACCAGGCCCTGGTCCTGGAGTACCTTCAGCACCTCGCGGAGCGTGACCCGGCTGATGCCCATCCGTTCGGCCAACTCGCGTTCCGGCGGCAGCCGTTCCCCGGCGGGCACCAGCCCCAGCCGGACCACCTGCAGGATCTGTTCGAGGGCCTCCTCGAAACCGTTGCCCGCCCGGACCTGGCGCAGGACCGGGTTCAGCCTGCCGACCGCGTCGTCCCCGCCCGCCGTCCGTGTCATCTCGGCCCATCCCCTTCCCAAGCAATGGTTCTTTTCAATACCTTAGGCGCTCTCGGCTCACCGAAGGAGAGAATCCCGTGGTAGACCGCAAGCCGCCGCTCGCCCCCGAGGAGCTCCGTGCCCTCGTGGCGGACGGCGAGATCGACACCGTCGTCCTGGCCTTCCCCGACATGCAGGGACGGCTCCAGGGCAAGCGGTTCGCCGCCCAGTTCTTCCTCGACGAGGTCATGGAGCACGGCACCGAGGGCTGCAACTACCTCCTCGCCGTCGACACCGAGATGAACACCGTCGACGGGTACGAGATGTCGTCCTGGGACCGCGGTTACGGCGACTTCGCCATGCACGCCGACCTCGCCACCCTGCGCCGCACCCCCTGGAACGAGGCCACCGCGATGGTCCTCGCCGACCTCGCCTGGCACGACGGCACGCCCGTCGCCGCCGCCCCCCGCCAGATCCTGCGCCGCCAGCTGGAACGCCTCGCCGAACTCGGCTACACCGCCCAGGTCGGCACCGAGCTGGAGTTCATGGTGTTCCGCGACACCTACGAGCAGGCCTGGGACTCCGGCTACCGCCACCTGACCCCCGCCAACCAGTACAACACCGACTACTCCGTCCTCGGCACCGGCCGCGTCGAACCGCTGCTGCGCCGCATCCGCAACGAGATGCGGACCGCCGGCCTCACCGTCGAATCCGCCAAGGGCGAGTGCAACCTCGGGCAGCACGAGATCGCCTTCCGCTACGACGAGGCCCTCGTCACCTGCGACCAGCACTCCGTCTACAAGACCGGCGCCAAGGAGATCGCCGCCCAGGAGGGCCTCTCCCTCACCTTCATGGCCAAGTTCGACCAGCGCGAAGGCAACTCCTGCCACATCCACCTCTCGCTCACCGACGCCGACGGCCGCAACGTCATGGCGGGGGACGGCCCCGGAGGCATGTCGCAGGTGATGCGCCACTTCCTGGCCGGCCAGCTCGCCGCGCTGCGCGACTTCTCCCTTCTCTACGCCCCGAACATCAACTCGTACAAGCGTTTCCGCCCCGGATCCTTCGCCCCCACCGCCGTCGCCTGGGGAGCCGACAACCGCACCTGCGCACTCCGGGTGGTCGGCCACGGCCGCTCCATGCGCTTCGAGAACCGCCTCCCCGGCGGCGACGTCAACCCCTACCTGGCCGTCGCCGGCCTCGTCGCGGCCGGCCTGTACGGCATCGAGAACCGACTGGAACTCCCCGAGCCCTGCCCCGGCAACGCCTACGCCGGCGACTACGAGCACGTCCCCGCCACCCTCCGGGACGCCGCCGAACTCTGGGAGAACAGCGAGATCGCCAAGGCCGCCTTCGGCCCCGAAGTGGTCGCCCACTACCAGAACATGGCCCGCGTCGAACTCGACGCATACGACTCCGCGGTGACCGACTGGGAACTGCGCCGCTCCTTCGAACGACTGTGAGGAACCCCTTGTCCGACGCGCTGGAAGTCGTCAATCCGGCCACCGGTGAAACCGTCGCCCTCGTCCCGGCCGCCACACGGGACGACGTCGACACCGCCGTCGCACGGGCCACCCGGGCCCAGCGCTCCTGGGCCGCGGCCGCCCCCGCCGACCGCGCCCGCCTGCTCCGCCGCTTCGCCTCCGTGGTCGACGACCACATCGAGGAACTCGCCCGCCTGGAGGTCCGCCAGGCCGGGCACACCATCGGCAACGCCCGCTGGGAGGCCGGCAACGTCCGCGACCTCCTCGACTTCGCGGCCGGCGGCGTCGAACGGCTCTCCGGCCGCCAGATCCCCGTCCCCGGGGGCCTGGACGTCACCTTCCTCGAACCCCTCGGCGTCATCGGGGTCATCGCCCCCTGGAACTTCCCCATGCCCATCGCGGCCTGGGGGTTCGCCCCCGCCCTCGCCGCCGGCAACGCCGTCCTCCTCAAGCCCGCCGAGACCACCCCCCTCACCGCGCTGCGGCTCGCCGAACTCGCCCTCGAAGCCGGGATCCCCGAGCACCTCTTCCAGGTGCTCCCCGGCGAGGGACCGGTCGCCGGCGACGCCCTCGTGGAACACCCCGGCGTCGCGAAGATCGTCTTCACCGGCTCCACCCGGGTCGGCAAGCAGATCATGGCCAAGTGCGCGGACCGGGTGAAGCGCGTCACCCTCGAACTCGGCGGGAAGAGCCCCAACATCGTCTTCGCCGACTCCGACGTGGACGCCGCCGCCGCGGCCGCACCCATGTCCTTCCTCGACAACACCGGCCAGGACTGCTGCGCCCGCACCCGCATCCTCGTCCAGCGCTCCGTCCACGACCGCTTCCTCGAACTCCTCGCCGACGGCGTCCGCGGTGTCGTGGTCGGCGACCCGATGGACGAGAAGACGCAGATGGGCCCGCTCATCTCGGCCGCCCAGCTCGACCGCGTACGGTCCTACGTCCCCGACGACGCCACCGCCATCCGCGGCACCGCCCCCGACGGCCCCGGCTTCTGGTACCCGCCGACCGTCCTCACCGGCCTCGACCCCACCGCGCCCGCCGCCACCGAGGAGGTCTTCGGCCCCGTCGCCGTCGTCCTGCCCTTCGACGACGAGGAGGAGGCCGTACGGCTGGCCAACGCCACCGACTACGGACTCTCCGGCTCCGTCTGGACCCGCGACGTCGGCCGGGCGCTGCGCGTCTCCCGCGCCGTCGCCGCGGGCAACCTGTCCGTCAACTCCCACAGCAGCGTCCGCTACTGGACCCCCTTCGGGGGCTACAAGCAGTCGGGACTCGGCCGCGAGCTCGGCCCCGACGCCCTCACCGCGTTCACCGAGACCAAGAACGTCTTCATCAGCACGGAGGCCTGAACCACATGACCGACCGCACCGAAGAGACCGTCTGCCGACGCCTGGTCGGCCGCACCGCCGTCATCACCGGAGCCGGCAGCGGCATCGGCCTCGCCACCGCCCGCCGACTCGCCTCCGAAGGCGCCCGCGTCGTCTGCGGCGACATCGACGAGACGGCCGGCAAGGCCGCCGCCGAGGAAGTGGGCGGCACCTTCGTCAAGGTCGACGTCACCGACCCGGAAGAGGTGGAGGCGCTCTTCCGGACCGCCTTCGAGACCTACGGCTCCGTCGACATCGCCTTCAACAACGCCGGCATCAGCCCGCCCGACGACGACTCCATCCTCACCACCGGCCTGGAGGCCTGGAAGCGCGTCCAGGACGTCAACCTCACCTCCGTCTACCTCTGCTGCAAGGCGGCCCTGCCCTACATGCGGCGCCAGGGACGCGGCTCCATCATCAACACCGCCTCCTTCGTGGCGATCATGGGCGCCGCCACCTCCCAGATCTCCTACACCGCCTCCAAGGGCGGGGTCCTCGCCATGTCGCGGGAGCTCGGCGTGCAGTTCGCCCGCGAGGGCATCCGCGTCAACGCGCTCTGCCCCGGCCCCGTCAACACCCCGCTGCTCCAGGAGCTGTTCGCCAAGGACCCGGAGCGGGCCGCGCGCCGCCTCGTGCACATCCCCGTCGGCCGGTTCGCCGAGGCGGAGGAGATCGCCGCCGCCGTCGCCTTCCTCGCCAGCGACGACTCCTCGTTCGTCAACGCCACCGACTTCCTCGTCGACGGCGGCATCTCCGGCGCGTACGTCACACCCCTGTAGACCGCACCCCGCACGGGGACGGCCGGGCCCCGCGAGGAGCCCGGCCGTCCGGGGCCGCGCGCCTAGAGGAACGTGCGGCCCTCGCCCCGGTACGTCGGGACGGTCGCCGTCACCCGGTCTCCCTCGACCAGGTGCAGCTCGTCGAACCGCTCGCACAGCTCCCCGGCCTTCGCGTGCCGGAACCAGACCCGGTCGCCGATCCGCAGGTCGTCGGCCGGAGCGCCCAGCAGCGGCGTCTGCACCTCGCCCGCCCCCTCCTGCGGGTCGTACCGCAGCCCCCGCGGCAGGTACGGCTCCGGCAGCCGGTCCCGGCCCGCCGCACCCGACGCCGGATAACCGCCGCCCAGCACCGTCACCACGCCCACCCCCGGGCGGCGCACCACCGGCTGCGCGAACAGCGCCGCCGGACGCCCCCGGAACGAGGTGTAGTTGTCGAACAGACGCGGCAGGTACAGCCCCGAACCGGCGGCGATCTCCGTCACCGCCGCCTCCGCCGCGGTGTGCTGCACGCTCCCGGTCCCGCCGCCGTTGACGAACTCCAGGTCCGGGACCACCTCCCGGACCGCCGCCACCACCGCGGCCCGCCGCACCGCCAGCTCGCGGCGCGCGGCCCCCTGCATCGCCCGGATCGCCCGCGACCGAAGCGGCCGTCCCGCCGGCGCGTCCCCGACCCCCGCGACGTGCCCCTCGTACGCCATCAGCCCGACCACCCGGAAACCACCCCGGCGGCCCACCGCCCGCGCCAGCGCCGCCAGCTCCGCCGGCTCGCGCAGCGGGGACCGGCGGGCACCGACCCGGACCCGGCCGCCGAACAGCCGCAGCGCCGTGTCCAGCTCCAGGCAGACGCGGATCTCCTCACCGCCGCCGTCCCGGGCCCCGTCGATCAGCTCCAGCTGCGCCGGGTCGTCGACCATCACCGTCACCGCGCCCGCCAGCTTCGCGTCCGAGGCCAGCTCCGCGAAACCCCCGCGGTCGGCGGACGGATAAGCCAGCAGCACGTCCTCGAACCCCGACCGGGCCAGCCACAGCGACTCCGCGAGGGTGTACGACATGATCCCCGCGAACCCGGGACGCGCCAGCACCCGCTCCAGCAGCGCCCGGCAGCGCACCGACTTGCTGGCCACCCGCACCGGCTTCCCGCCCGCCCGCCGCACCAGGTCCGCCGCGTTCGCGTCGAACGCCTCCAGGTCCACGACGGCCAGCGGCGCGTCCAGATGGGCGGTGGCCCGGTCGTAGCGGGCCCGGTCGGCAGCGGGGGAGTGCGAGGCCGAAGTCATGGGCGCAGCTTGCCAGACCGGCCTACCAGTGGGTAGGGGTGATCGCGGACCGCCTTCCTCCACATCCCCGGACCCGGCCGGCCGCCGGGCGCCGTAGAGTACGGGCAGGCAGCCGCGGTACGGAACGGGGGGCGGAGCCGCAGCATGACGACGACCGACCCACACTCCGCGCCGCTGCCCGGCCCCTGGGCGCCCGAGCCGCAGGAGACGGGACCCGCGGCCACCACCGGAACGGCCGCCACCGGCCACACCCCCGCCGGCGCCGGGCCGCTCCCGGCCCCCGTCCCCAGCCGGCCCACCGCCTGCCCCGGCGCCGGACCCGTCCCGGCCCCCGTCCCCTCCCTGCCCACCGGCACGCCCACCGCGTACCCCGGCACCGGCGCCGGACCCGCCCTCCCCCGGCGCCGCAGCCCCCTCGGCGCGCTCCTGTGCGCCCTGCTCGGCACCGCCCTGCTCGCCACCGGCGGCCTCGTGGCCTGGCGCGACTGGCAGGAGGCGAACCGTCCGCCCTCCCCGGCGGAGCTCTACCGGGCGGCCGGCTCGCTCTGGCACCAGGCCCCCGTCGACACCCTCTTCCCCCCGGTCGTGCGGGCGGCCGGCGCCGGACCCGGCGGGTCCGACCGGGTCTGGACCCGCGTCGCCGTCGCCCCCGACGCCGGATGCCCCGACGCCCTCTCCCCGGAATGGCAGCGGGCGCTGTCCCCGGCCGGCTGCACCCGCGTCCTGCGCGCCACGTACACCGACGCCACCCGCAGCGCCCTTGTCTCGGCCGGTCTGGTCTTCCTCCCGCCCGACGCCGGGGCCGTGGACGCCCTGCGCGGCAAGCTGCCGGTGCCCAGCGGATACGGGCTCACAGACGGCCAGCGCGCCGCCTGGGCGGTGGCCGTGGCCAAGGAAGCCCCCGTCGTCGTGTACACGGTGTCCGCCTTCGCGGACGGCCGGGTGGTGCCCCAGGCCCGCCCCGCCCGGGACGCGATGAAGCCCGCCGACCAGAGCCCGCCCGCGCTGGCCGGGCTGGGCCACGCCGCCCAGTCCGTCGCCGACCGGCTCGAAGCAGCCCTCGCCGCCGAGGCCGCCCCCGCATCCCCGGAGCACCGCCCATGACCCCACCCGCAGCACGTCCGGCCGCGGACGCGCCGCCGCCGCGTGCCGCCCGGACCCCCCGGACCGCCCGCGCCGGTGCCCGCACCCGCGCCCGGGTGGCCGGCGCCCTCGGCGCGGCCGTCCTGCTGTCGGCAGCCCCGGCCGCTGCCGCCGCCCCGGTCGCTGCCGCCGCCCCGGCCGCGCCGTCCGCCCCGACCGCCCCGCCGGCCGGCGCCGACGGGATCCGCGACCGCCAGTGGGCGCTGCGAGCGCTGCGCGCCGAGGAGGCCTGGGGCACCACCCGGGGCGAGGGCGTCACCGTCGCCGTGCTCGACACCGGCGTGGACGCCGGCCATCCCGACCTCGAAGGGCAGGTGCTCGACGGCGTCGACCTCGTCGGCATGGGAGCCGGCCCCGGGGACGCCCGCTGGGCCAAGCACGGCACCGCCATGGCCGGGATCATCGCCGGCCACGGGCACGGCACCAACCGCCGCAGCGGTGTGATGGGCCTCGCCCCCGCCGCCCGGATCCTGCCCGTCCGCGTGATCCTGGAGGAGGGCGACCCGGGCCGCGACAAGGCCCGGCAGACCAAGGGCGGCGCCCTCGCCGAGGGCATCCGGTGGGCCACCGACCACGGCGCCCACGTCATCAACCTCTCCCTCGGCGACGACAGCGAGTCCGCCCACCACGAGGCCGCCGAGGACGAGGCCATCCAGTACGCCCTCGCCAAGGGCGTGGTGGTCGTCGCGTCGGCCGGCAACGGCGGCCACCGCGGCAACCCGGTGTCCTACCCGGCCGCCTACCCCGGCGTGATCGCCGTCACGGCCGTGGACCGCCGCGGCCGCCGGCCCTACTTCTCCACCCGCAACTGGTACGCCACCGTCTCCGCCCCCGGTCTCGACATCGTCATCGCCGACCCCAGCCGCAAGTACTACGAGAGCTTCGGCACCAGCGCCGCCGCCGCCTTCGTCTCCGGCGCGGTCGCACTGGTCCGCTCCGCCCACCCCGGCCTCTCGCCCGCCCAGGTCAAGAAGCTGCTGGAGGAGACCGCCACCTACGGACCGGCCGCCGGCCGCGACGACGCCCGCGGCCACGGCTGGGTCGACCCGGTCGCCGCCCTCCAGGCGGCCCGGTCCATGACCCCGGCCGCGCCGCTGCCCACCCCCGCCGGGTACCGCGCCCAGCACTTCGGACCCGGCCCGGAGCCGGTGCACGGCCGGGAGCCGCGGTACGTCCTGCCCGCCGCGGCCGCCGCCGGCGGGGGAGCCGTGCTGCTCGCCCTGGCGGCCGTACTGGGCCGCCGCCGGACCGGATAGGGTCGGGTAACTGTGGCGAACAAGAACATCCCGGACCCCGGTTTCTCCGACGACGACGGCTCCGCCGACCCCCGCCTGAGCGCGGCCCTGGCCGCCTGGGCGGAGGACCGGACCAGGGAACCCGAGGTGCTGGCCGCCCTCAGGGACGCCCGGCTGCTGGTCCCGGTGGTCGCCGTGCTCGGCGAGGTCGAGACCGACCCCGAGACCGGTCTGAAGCGCGAGAAGACCAGCGACATGGCCGTGCCCACCCTCGTCGCCGGCGACCGGCGCGCCCTGCCCGCCTTCACCTCGCTCGGCACGCTGGCCCGCTGGGACCCCGCCGCCCGGCCGGTCGCCGTCCCGCTGCACCAGGCCCTGCGCGCCGCCGCGCACGAGAAGGCCGACACCCTGGTGATCGACCTGGCCGGTCCGGTGGCCTACCCGCTGACCGGCCGCGCCCTGCTCGCCCTCGCGGAGGGCCGCACCGACACCGACCCGCTGGCCGACCCGGCCGTACGGGAAGCCGTACGGGCCGCCGTGGCCGCCGAGCCGACCGTGACGCGCGCCCACCTGCTGCCCGGCGGCGCCTCGGCCGACGGGGTCCTCGCCGTGGTCCTGGCCGACGGCGCCGACCCTGCGGCGGGCGGCGCCGGCGTGGCCCGGGCGCTGGCGGCGGACGAGACCCTGCGGGCCCGGCTGGTCCGCGGCCTGGAGCTGGCCCTGCTGCCGGCGACCGCCCCCGCGCCCCCGGGGGAACCCCTCTTCACGCGCTGAGGCCGCGGAGCCCCGCGGTCCGCGGAACGGCGAAGGGCCCGGGAACGGAGCGGAGCGTTCCCGGGCCCTTCGCGCAGGGTGGTGCGGCGGACGGTCAGGCGAAGACCGGGCCGGTGAACTTCTCGCCCGGGCCCTGGCCCGGCTCGTCGGGCACGATCGAGGCCTCGCGGAAGGCCAGCTGGAGCGACTTCAGGCCGTCGCGCAGCGGCGCGGCGTGGAAGGAGCTGATCTCGGTCGCGCTCGCGGTGACCAGGCCGGCCAGCGCGGTGATCAGCTTGCGGGCCTCGTCCAGGTCCTTGTGCTCGGAGTCCGGCTTGTCCAGGCCCAGGTTGACCGCGGCGGCGCTCAGCAGGTGCACCGCCACCGTGGTGATCACCTCGACCGCGGGCACCTCGGCGATGTCGCGGGTCAGGGTGTCGTAGTCGGGGGCCACGTCGGCCTCGGCGGGGGTGGGGGGCGTCGCGTCAGTCATGCCACTCACCTTAAGCGGTGGCGCGGATTAGCCTCCCCGGGGCATGGGTGCTAGCCTTGTGTGACGACCGGCCGGAGACGTATGTCCCCGGCCCACAAGTGGAGGCTCCGAACTCCCACCTGACCGCCCTCCGGGACGGCAGGTCATCCGGTCAGGCGGTATCCATCGTTCCGTACGGACGATGGAAAGCCGCCCGAGTCTGCGCCCCGCGGTCGACGCGGCGGTGCTCCGGTTGTGTTTGGAGCTCCCGCCTGTGTCCCGTCCGGGGCGTTTTTGCGTTCCGGTGCGGTGGTCCGTACGAAACAGACGTTGCACGACTGTCTGCCAGGCAGCCGTGTGGTGCTACCTAGGAGGATCCATCAGCGCCGAGCCCCGCATCAACGACCGGATTCGCGTTCCCGAGGTGCGACTTGTCGGTCCCAGCGGCGAGCAGGTCGGGATTGTTCCGCTTGCCAAGGCCCTGGAGCTTGCGCAGGAGTACGACCTCGACCTGGTCGAGGTGGCGGCGAACGCCCGTCCGCCCGTCTGCAAGCTCATGGACTACGGCAAGTTCAAGTACGAATCGGCCATGAAGGCCCGTGAGGCGCGCAAGAACCAGGCGCACACGGTCATCAAGGAGATGAAGCTCCGGCCGAAGATCGACCCGCACGACTACGACACCAAGAAGGGTCACGTCGTCCGGTTCCTCAAGCAGGGCGACAAGGTCAAGATCACGATCATGTTCCGTGGTCGCGAGCAGTCCCGGCCGGAGCTCGGCTACCGACTGCTGCAGCGTCTGGCGGAGGACGTCCAGGACCTCGGTTTCGTCGAGTCGAACCCGAAGCAGGACGGCCGCAACATGATCATGGTCCTGGGTCCGCACAAGAAGAAGACCGAGGCGATGGCCGAGGCCCGCGAGGCGCAGGCCGCCCGCAAGGCCGAGCGCCAGGGCCTGTCCGCGGACGACGCCCCCGCCGAGGGTGCGGCTCCCGAGACGCCTGCCGAGGCCTGATACCGGGGCAGCCCGTCCCGTATCAACCGACACAACTGACGCTCCCGTGCGCCGGTCCGGAAACGGGCCGGCGGGAGCGCCACCGACGAGGAGATAACGGCGCTATGCCGAAGAACAAGACCCACAGCGGTTCCAAGAAGCGCTTCAAGATCACCGGCTCCGGCAAGGTGCTCCGTGAGCGCGCCGGCAAGCGCCACCTGCTCGAGCACAAGTCGTCCAAGCTGACGCGTCGCCTCACCGGCAACGCCGAGATGGCCCCGGGCGACGCCGCGAAGATCAAGAAGCTTCTCGGCAAGTGAGGTCCCTCCGCTCCCCCGAGACGGGAGCGGGGCGAGACCTCTGGACCGGGACCCAATCGTTTTCGGGCCGTGTGAACACAACCACGGCCCCGCTACAAGGAGTTAACAAGTGGCACGCGTCAAGCGGGCAGTAAACGCCCACAAGAAGCGCCGGGCGATCCTCGAGGCGGCCTCCGGCTACCGCGGTCAGCGTTCGCGCCTGTACCGCAAGGCCAAGGAGCAGGTCACCCACTCGCTGGTCTACAACTACAACGACCGCAAGAAGCGCAAGGGCGACTTCCGTCAGCTGTGGATCCAGCGCATCAACGCCGCTGCCCGCCAGAACGGCATGACGTACAACCGCCTCATCCAGGGTCTGAAGGCCGCCAACATCGAGGTGGACCGCAAGATGCTGGCCGAGCTGGCCGTGAACGACGCCAACGCGTTCGCCGCCCTCGTCGAGGTCGCGCAGAAGGCCCTCCCGGCCGACGTCAACGCCCCGAAGGCCGCCGCGTAAGGCCTCGCCGGCCGCCCAGCGCGGCCGGCCCCTCGGACCCGCAGGCGATCCGCCTGCGGGTCCGAGTGCTTTCACCCCTCCCTGAGCACCGAAGGAACCCATGGGTACCCCCGCCGAGCCGATCTCCCCGCGATCCCCCCGGGTGGCCGCCGCCCGGCGCCTGGCGCGGCGCAACTTCCGCACCAAGGAGCGCCGGTTCATCGCCGAGGGTCCCCAGGCGGTGCGCGAGGCCGTGGAGCACCGCGGCACGGCCGGGCCGACCCTGATCGAGCTGTTCGCCACCGTCGAGGCCGCCGAGCGGTACGCCGACATCGTCGCCGCCGCACGCGCCGCCGGGGCCCGCGTCCACCACGCCTCCGACGAGGTGCTCGCCGAGGTCTCCCAGACGGTCACCCCGCAGGGCCTGGTCGGCGTCTGCCACTTCCTCGACTCCCCGTTCGAGGAGATCCTGGCGGCCCGGCCCCGCCTGGTCGCCGTGCTCGCACACGTCCGCGACCCCGGGAACGCCGGCACCGTACTGCGCTGCGCCGACGCGGCCGGCGCCGACGCCGTCATCCTCACCGACGCCTCCGTGGACCTCTACAACCCCAAGTCGGTACGGGCCTCCGTCGGCTCCCTCTTCCACCTGCCGGTGGCCGTCGGGGTGCCCGTGGAACGCGCCGTCGAGGGCCTGCGCGCGGCCGGCGTCCGGATCCTCGCCGCCGACGGGGCGGGCGAGCACGACCTCGACGCCGAGCTGGACGCCGGCACCATGGGCGGCCCGTCCGCCTGGGTCTTCGGCAACGAGGCCTGGGGCCTGCCGGAGGAGACCAGGGCGCTCGCCGACGCCGTCGTCCGGGTGCCGATCCACGGCAAGGCCGAGAGCCTCAACCTGGCCACCGCCGCCGCCGTCTGCCTGTACGCCTCCGCGCGTGCACAGCGGGCGTCCGGAGGGTGCCGCTCCGTGACCCCCAGCTAGTAGGGTGGCGGCCCGGGGCCCACTGCGTCCCCGAGGAGATGTGGGGTACGGGGACATGACCGTCGGTACGAACAGCGCTCCGCGGCCCGCGGGGCCCGCCGGGGCGCCGGAGGACCTCTGGTTCGGGCTCGACCCCGACGAACTGCCCGACGGGCTGGTCGTCGCCGACGAGACCGGGCACGTCGTCGGGTTCAACCGGGCCGCCGCCCGGATCACCGCCATCCGTCCCGGCGACGCCATCGGCGCCCGGATCGAGCGGGCCCTGCCCCTGGAGGACCTCGAGGGCCGCCGCTGGTGGACGCTGACCGACCCGTACGGCGGCCTCGCCACCCGCCGCGGTCAGCCCGAGCGGAACCTGCTGCTGCCCGGCGGCCGCGAGGTGCTGGTCTCCGCCCGGTACGTACGGGCCCGCCCGGCCGGCCCGGTGCACCGGCTCGTGATCAGCCTGCGCGGCACCGAGGCCCGCCGCCGCACCGAACGCAGCCACGCCGAACTGATCGCCACCGTGGCGCACGAGCTGCGCTCCCCGCTCACCTCCGTCAAGGGGTTCACGGCCACCCTGCTGGCCAAGTGGGAGCGGTTCACCGACGACCAGAAGCGGCTGATGCTGGAAACCGTGGACGCCGACGCCAACCGCGTCACCCGGCTCATCGCCGAGCTGCTGGACATCTCCCGGATCGACTCCGGGCGGCTGGAGGTGCGCCGCCAGCCGGTGGACCTCGCCACCGCCGTCGGCCGGCACGTCCAGGCGCTCACCGCCAACGGCCAGGAGCCCGAGCGGTTCCTGGTCCGCGTCTCCCGGCCGCTGCCCGACCTGTGGGCCGACCCCGACAAGATCGACCAGATCCTCGGCAACCTGCTCGAAAATGCGGTGCGGCACGGCGACGGAACGGTCACCATCGATGTCAGCCCGCACGAGAAGGGAACAGCCGTCACCGTGACCGACGAAGGCCCCGGCATCCCCGAGGAGTCCATGGGCCGCGTCTTCACCCGCTTCTGGCGGGGGAGCAAGCGCGGCGGCACCGGGCTGGGCCTGTACATCGTCAAGGGCATCGTGGAGGCCCACGGCGGCACCATCACGGTCGGCCGCGGCCCCGGCGGCGGCGCCGAGTTCCGATTTATCCTGCCCGTCGGCGCGCCGGCCTACCTCACGCAGTGACACCTGCGGAGCGTCTCGCCGGGCGGCCCACGGGCCCCTCCACCCCCAGCGGCCCTTAGACTCGTCCTTTGGCACCTTTGTGTCCTTGTGTCGAGCCCCGGGTCGAGCACGGACCACCAGCCAGCCATCGGAAGTACGGGAAGAGATGTCGGCACCGAACAAGTCGTACGACCCTGTCGAGGTCGAGGCACTGAAACCGGAAGAGATCGAGCGCATGCGGGACGAGGCGCTCGCCGCCTTCGCGGCCGCCGGCGACCTCGACGCACTGGCGCACGAGAAGACCGCCCACACCGGCGGCACCTCGCCGCTGGCCCTCGCCAACCGCGAGATCGGCGCGCTGCCGCCGCAGGCCAAGGCCGAGGCCGGCAAGCGGGTCGGCCAGGCACGCGGCGCGGTCAACAAGGCGTACGCGGAGCGCCTCGCGCAGCTCGAGGCCGAGCGCGACGAGCGGGTGCTGGTCGAGGAGGCGGTGGACGTCACGCTGCCGTACGACCGCGTCGCCGCCGGCGCCCGCCACCCCCTGACCACGCTGATGGACCGCATCGCGGACATCTTCGTCGCCATGGGCTACGAGGTCGCCGAGGGCCCCGAGGTCGAGGCGGAGTGGTTCAACTTCGACGCCCTCAACTTCACGCCCGACCACCCGGCGCGCCAGATGCAGGACACCTTCTTCGTCCGCGGCCCCGAGGGCGTCGAAGGCGACGAGTCCGGTGTCGTGCTGCGCACCCACACCTCCCCGGTGCAGGCCCGCTCCCTGCTCGACCGGGAGCCGCCCGTCTACATCGTCTGCCCCGGCCGCGTGTACCGGACCGACGAGCTGGACGCGACGCACACCCCGGTGTTCCACCAGGTCGAGCTGCTCGCCGTGGACAAGGGCCTGACCATGGCCGACCTCAAGGGCACCATGGACCACATGGTCGCCGAGCTGTTCGGCGAGGGCACCACCACCCGGCTGCGCCCCCACTTCTTCCCGTTCACCGAGCCGTCCGCCGAGATGGACATGCAGTGCTACGTGTGCCGCGGCGAGTCGGTGGGCAACCCGGACCGCCCGTGCCGCACCTGCTCCAGCGAGGGCTGGATCGAGCTCGGCGGCTGCGGCATGGTCAACCCCAAGGTGCTCACCGCCTGCGGTGTGGACCCCGAGGTCTACAGCGGGTTCGCCTTCGGGTTCGGAATCGAGCGGATGCTGATGTTCCGCCACAACGTCGAAGACATGCGAGACATGGTCGAGGGTGACATCCGGTTCACCCGGCCGTTCGGGATGGAGATCTGATGCGGGTCCCGCTTTCCTGGCTGCGGGAGTACGTCGACCTCCCCGCCGGCACCACCGGTCGCGACGTGGCCGCCAAGCTGGTCGACGCCGGCCTCGAGGTCGAGACCGTCGAGCAGCTCGGCGCCGGCCTCAAGGGCCCCCTCGTCGTCGGCAAGGTCCTCACCATCGAGGAGCTGGAGGGCTTCAAGAAGCCGATCCGCTTCTGCACCGTCGACGTCGGCCAGGCCAACGGCACCGGAGAACCGCAGGAGATCGTCTGCGGCGCCCGCAACTTCACACAGGGCGACAAGGTCGTCGTGGTCCTGCCCGGCGCCGTCCTGCCCGGCGACTTCGCGATCGCCTCGCGCAAGACGTACGGCAAGACCTCCCACGGCATGATCTGCTCCGGCGACGAGCTGGGCATGGGCGACGACGGCTCGGGCGGCATCATCGTGCTGCCGCCGGAGCACGAGGTGGGCACCGACGCGATCGAGCTCCTGGAGCTCGTCGACGAGGTCCTGCACATCGACGTCACCCCCGACCGCGGCTACTGCATGTCCCTGCGCGGCATCGCCCGCGAGGTCGCCACCGCCTACGGCCTGCCGCTGCGCGACCCGGCGCTGCTCGACGTGCCCGCCCCCAACTCCTACGGCTACCTGGTCAAGGTCGAGGACCCGGCCGGCTGCGACCGCTTCACCGCCCGCACCGTGACCGGCCTCGACCCCGACGCCCGGTCCCCGATCTGGCTCAAGCGCCGCCTGCAGAAGGCCGGCATGCGCCCGATCTCGCTGGCCGTCGACATCACCAACTACGTGATGCTGGAGCTCGGCCAGCCGCTGCACGCCTACGACCGGTCCCGGCTCACCGGCGCCATCGGCGTCCGCCGCGCCGAGCAGGGCGAGAAGCTCACCACCCTCGACGGCGTCGTGCGCACCCTCGACGCCGAGGACCTCGTGATCACCGACGACAACGGGCCCATCGGCCTCGCCGGGGTCATGGGCGGCGCCAACACCGAGATCGCCGACTCCCTCACCGACCCGGAGACCGGCGCCGTCACCGGCACCACCGACGTGGTGATCGAGGCGGCCCACTTCGACGCCGTGTCGATCTCCCGGACCGCCCGCCGGATGAAGCTGTCCTCCGAGGCCTCCAAGCGCTTCGAGCGCGGCGTCGACCCGCAGGCCGCCGCCGCCGCCGCGCAGCGCACCGTCGACCTGCTGGTGCTGCTCGCCGGAGCCACCGCCGACGCGGGCGTCACCGAGCTCACCGCCCCGGTCGCCCCGCGCACCGTCGCGATGCGCGCCGACCACCCGGACCGGGTCGCGGGCATGGCGTACGGCCGCGAGACCGTCGTCCGCCGCCTCCAGGAGATCGGCTGCGACGTCTACGGCCAGGACGAGCTCGTGGTGACCGTGCCCTCGTGGCGCCCCGACCTCGCCGAGCCCAACGACCTCGCCGAGGAGGTCATCCGGCTGGAGGGCTACGGCAACCTGCCCTCCACCCTGCCGCAGGTGCCCTCCGGCCGCGGGCTGACCCCGCGCCAGGTGCTGCACCGCCGCGTGGGCCGCGCCCTCGCCGGCGCCGGCTACGTGGAGGCGCTCAGCTACCCGTTCATCGGCGAGCAGGTCTTCGACCAGCTCCAGCTGCCCGAGCACGACGCCGCCCGGCGGGTGGTCAAGCTGGTCAACCCGCTCTCCGACGAGGAGCCGGCACTGCGCACCACGCTGCTGCCCGGCCTCCTCGGCGCGCTGCGCCGCAACGAGAGCCGCGGCAGCCACGACCTGGCCCTGTTCGAGACCGGCTCGGTCTTCCGGGCGGGCGCCGAGGCGGGCGTCGCGGTGCGGCTGCCCGTCGACCGCCGGCCCACCGACGAGGAGATCGCCTCGCTCGACGCCGCGCTCCCGGCGCAGCCGCGGTACGCCGCCGTCGTGCTGGCCGGCGCCCGCGAGCAGGCCGGCTGGTGGGGCAAGGGCCGCCCGTCCGACTGGGCGGACGCCGTCGAGGCCGCCCGCTCCCTGGCCCGCGAGGCCCGCGCCGAGCTGGTCGTCCGCAAGGGCCAGTACGGCCCCTGGCACCCGGGCCGGTGCGCCGAGCTCGTCGTCAGCCTGGACGGCGTGGAGACCGTGATCGGCCACGCCGGAGAGCTGCACCCGCGCGTCACCAAGGCGATGGGGCTGCCCGCCCGCACCTGCGCCATGGAGCTCGACCTGGACCGCCTGCACGCGGCCGGCGGGCAGGTCGAGACCGCGCCGCGGATCTCCTCCTTCCCGGTCGCCACCCAGGACGTCGCGCTGGTCGTCGACGAGTCCGTCCCGGCGGCCGCGGTGGAGGCCGCCCTCCGCAAGGGCGCGGGCGAACTCCTCGAATCGCTGCGGCTGTTCGACGTGTTCACCGGCGAGCAGCTGGGCGCGGGCAAGAAGTCCCTGGCGTACGCGCTGCGCTTCCGCGCGGCGGACCGCACGCTGACCGCCGAGGAGTCCACGGCCGCGCGTGACGCGGCGGTGGCGCTGGCCGCCGAGCGGACCGGGGCGGTGCTGCGCGGCGCGTGACGCCGGACAGCCCCACGGGGTCGAGGGCCGCACCCGGGTCACCGGATGCGGCCCTCACTCGTTCGGGTGAGATGCCCGGCGACCCGTGTCCGACGCGCCGCGCACTGGCCACAATCGTTCCCGGCCGAGGGGAGGCCGGTACGAGATGACCACGCACGGGGAGATGCCCCGGGTGCGCTGGGCATGCGCCGTCGCCACGGGCGGCGCCGCGGTGTCCTGGGAACTGTCCTCCCCGGGCCCGCTGGGGCCCGCCCTGGCCACCTGCGCCGCGTTCCTGCTGCTGGCCGGCTACGCGCTGCACCTGCGGCAGCGGCTGCTCGGCGGGGAGGTGCCGGCCCTCCACCGCGGCCCGTTGCGGCCGCTCCCGCCGCGCCTCGACGGGCTGGAGGTGGCCGCCCGGCACACCCCCGGCGCGGGTGGGGACCTCTACGAGGCGGTGGCCACGGCCTACGGGGTCCGGGTGGTCATCGGCGACGCCCGTGGTCACGGCCTGCCGGCCCTGGGCGCGGCCGGCGCCGTCCTCGCCGCCTTCAGGGAGGCGGCGCACGAGGAACCCGCCCCGGCGGACGTGCTGCGCCGCATGGAAGCCGCCCTGGCCCGGCACCTCGCCGCGGCCGGGCCGGAGCAGCAGCCCGCGGAGGAGTTCGTGACGGTGCTGCTTCTGCAGATCACCGCCGAGGGCGCCGTCCACGCCCTCAACTGCGGCCACCCGTGGCCCTACCGCCTGCCCGCGGCCCCCGTGCCGGCCGGGTCCTGCGCGGGGCCGGCCGGGCCTTCCCCAGGGCCGGTCCAGCTGCGCGGGGAGGCCCTGCCGCCGCTCGGGGTGCTGCCGCTGCCGGCCCGCCTGGAAGCCCGCGTGTGCGATGAACTCGCCCCGGGCGAAAGCCTGTTCCTCTACACGGACGGGGTCACCGAGGCCCGCGACGACAGTGGTGCGGAGTTCCCGCTGGCGCCGGCGCTCACCGGGGCTGCGCTCTCCGTGGGGCCCGCCGGCCTCGTGGCGGCCGTCCACGCCGCGCTGTTGCACCACACGGGCGGCGAACTCCTCGACGATGCCGCCCTGTTGGCGCTGCGCCGCTGAGCCGGTGCCGGATGCCGCCGGCGTCCGCCGGTTCCGGCGGGGCCGAGGGAGGCCGCGCGGAACCGGCGGAGCCGCTCGGGCCGGCCCGGGTGGGCGGGGCCGTACCCGGTCCGCCGGGGCCGGCGACCAACCGGCCCCGCGCGGAGCGGAGCCGCGCCGCCCGCCTGCCATGGAGTGTCGGGCAGACAGCAGGACGGACGGCGCGGGGTGCGGGCCGTCGCACTGTACGAGGGGGAGCCGACGGCCCGGGCTGCCTCCTGAGGAGGCGAGAGCACCAAGTCAACCGTCCCCGCGCCCCACGCGGCAGCGTGCGAGGCGCATTTATGCGCGTACTCGGTTCACACCCCGTGTGAATCCCGCACCCACTAGCCTGGGAGCGACGAGCCCTCGGAGCCGCCCATGCAGCCCAACGCCCTGCTCGACGCCCTCCTCGCCGAGGCGGGCATGTCCCATGCGGGACTCGCCGCACAGGTCAACCAGGCGGGCCGGACCCGCGGACTCGCGCTGCGCTACGAACACACGGCGGTGGCGCGCTGGTTGAAGGGGCAGCGGCCGCGCGGCCAGGTGCCCGACCTGATCTGCGAGGTGCTCGGACAGCGGCTCCGCCGCGCGGTCAGCCTGGACGACGTCGGCCTCGGCCTGCCCGGCCCGCCCGCCGGCGGACCGCAGGACCCCGTCCTCGGCCTGGGTGGCTTCGTGGACCGGGCCACCGCCCTGTGGCGGGCGGACGAACGGGGCCGCGAACTGGCGTCCCGCACGGCCGCGGTGACCGGCACGCCCGCCGTGATACCCGTGTGGGAGTGGGAGAACCCGCCGGAGGACACCGACGTCTCGCGGGACGGTCCGCTGCGGATCGGGCCCGAGCACATCGAGGTCCTGCGCGCGGCCAGGGTCCATTACGAGCTGATGTACCGCCGGGCCGGCGGCCTGGCCACCCGGGCGCGGATCGTCCGCTTCCTGGGCAGCGAGACCGCGCCCATGCTGCGCGGCAGTTACCCCGACGGGCTGGGCCGGATGCTGCACCGCGCGTCGGGCTCGCTGGTGGCCGTGGCGGGCATCTGCGCGTACGACTCCGACGCGCACGGCATGGCGCAGCGCTACTTCCACCAGGCGCTGCGGCTGGCCAAGGCGAGCGGGGACCGGGGGCTGGGGGCGTACGTGATCGCGCTGATAGTCAACCAGTCGCTGTTCCTGCGGGAGTACCGGCAGGCGGTCGCCTTCGCCGAGGCGGCGCTGCGGGCCGCCGGCCGGCACACCACCCCGGCGCTGACCGCCGACCTGTACGCGATGCAGGCCAAGGCCTACGCCCAGCTCGGCGACACCGGTGCGGCCCTGGGCTGCATCCGGCGGGCGGAGGCGGCGGCCGAGCGGATCCGCCCGGGCAGCGAGCCGGACGAGACGGCCTACGTGCAGCCGGGCCTGGTCAACGTCCAGGTCGCCGAGGCGCTGCTCAGTCTGGGGGACCTCGACGCGGCCCACGAGCAGGCCGCGGCCGCCGTCGGGAACCCCGCGCACGACCGGGGGCGGGTGCACCGGCTGGCCATGATGTGCGAGATCCAGCTGCGGCAGGGGGAGGCGGACCGGGCCGTGGTGTCGGCCGCCGAGATGGCCGAGCGGGCGCGGGGGATGGAGTCGCTGCGGCTGCGCGACCGGCTCAGGGCCGTCCGGGAACAGCTGCTGGGCAGCGGGTGCGCCGGGGCCGAGGAGACCGCGCAGCTCATCGACGGGGCTCTGCGCGTTCCACTGTGACCACATCAGCTGCTGCCATGTTGCCACCCATTCGAACGAAAGGTGGCAGAACCGTGCAGTGGACGAACTTGAGTGAGCAGAGCGTGTACGCGAACCGCTGGTTCGACGTGAACCTCGCCGATGTGGAACTCCCCGACGGCCGGCACCTGGACCACTTCGTCATCCGGCTCCGGCCGGTCGCCGCCGCCACGGCCGTCAACGACGCCAACGAGGTGCTGCTGCTGTGGCGGCACCGCTTCATCACCGACAGCTGGGGGTGGGAGCTGCCCGCCGGGGTGGTGGAGGAGGGCGAGGACCTCGCCTCCGCGGCGGCGCGCGAGATGGAGGAGGAGTCGGGGTGGCGGCCCGGCCCGCTGCACCACCTGATGACCGTCGAGCCGGCCAACGGGCTGACCGACGCCCGGCACCACCTGTTCTGGGCGGACGGGGCGACGTACACGGGACCGCCGCAGGACGCGTACGAGTCCTCGCGGCGGGAGTGGGTCCCGCTCAAACTCGTGCCCGACATGATCGCGCGGGGGGAGGTCCCGGCCGCCAACACGGCGGCCGGCCTCCTGCTGCTGCACCATCTCCGGCTCGGCTAGAGGGGCGGGTCCGGCGCCGGTGCCGTCCGCCCCGGTGCGGGCTGGCCCGGTGCCGTCCGGCCCGGGTGCCGCCCGTCCCGGCCGGTCAGCCGTACGGGTAGAAGCCCGAGCCGGTCTTGCGGCCGAGGCGGCCGGCGTCGACCATCCGCTGGAGCAGCGGGGGAGCGGCGTACAGGGGCTCCTTGTACTCCGCGTACATCGAGTCGGCGATCGAGGCGATGGTGTCCAGGCCGATCAGGTCCGAGAGCTTCAGCGGACCCATCGGGTGGGCGCAGCCGAACTCCATGCCGTTGTCGATGTCCTCGCGGCTCGCGATGCCGGACTCGAACATCCGGATCGCGGACAGCAGGTACGGCACCAGCAGGGCGTTGACCACGAAGCCGGAACGGTCCTGGGCGCGGATGGCGTGCTTGCCGAGCACGTCCCGCACCAGGGCCTCGGACCGCTTGACGGTCTCCTCGCCCGTGGTCAGCGCCGGGATCAGCTCGACGAGCTTCTGCACCGGGGCGGGGTTGAAGAAGTGGATGCCGATGACCTGGTCGGGGCGGGAGGTCGCCACGGCCAGCTTCACCAGCGGGATGGAGGAGGTGTTGGACGCGAGGATGGCGTCCGGCCGGGTGACCACCTGGTCGAGGACCTGGAAGATCTCGGTCTTGACCTGCTCGTTCTCGACGACGGCCTCGATGACCAGGTCACGGTCCGCGAACTCGCCGAGGTCGGTGGTGAAGCTGAGGCGGGCCAGGGTGGAGTCGCGCTCCTCCTCCGTGATCTTGCCGCGTTCGGCGGCCTTGGTCAGGGAGTTGGTGAGGCGGGTACGTCCGATCTCCAGGGCTTCGCCGGTGGTCTCGGCGACCTTGACCTCAAGGCCGCTGCGGGCGCACACCTCGGCGATGCCCGCGCCCATCTGGCCACAGCCCACTACGCCGACGCGTGTGATGTCGGAAGGGAGGTCAGTCACTTGGTGCCTTTCGCTGATCATCCGTCGGCGGGTCCCCCGTACGGTTCCGGCGCCCGCCACGCCCCCCGACGTTACTCCCGGGCTTGCGCGGCGCGGTGGGCCGGGGCGGGCATGCTGTGCGGACACACCGGATTGTCACTCTGTGCGAGGGGATCATCACATGTCGTACATCGGTCGGAGGGAGCTGTTCGCCGGAGCCGCGGGGGCGTTCGCCTCGGTCACGGGAACGGCGGCAGCGGCAACCGCAGCGCAATCGGCGTCGGCGTCGGCATCGGCCGCGGCGGGCACGGCGGCGGGTGAGGAGCCCGCCGCCCCGGCGCGGCGGGCGGGGCCGGAGTTCCGCGGGATGTGGATCGCCACGGTGCAGAACGTGGACTGGCCCTCCCGGGCGGGCCTGGGCGCCGCCGTCCAGCGGCGGGAACTGCTCGCCCTGCTGGACGCGGCGGTCCGGCGCCGGCTGAACGCGGTCGTGCTCCAGGTGCGCCCGGCCGCCGACGCGCTGTGGCCCTCACCGCTGGAGCCCTGGTCGCAGTGGCTGACCGGGGTGCAGGGGCGGGACCCGGGCTGGGACCCGCTGGGGACGGCGGTGGCCGAGGCACACGCCCGCGGCCTGGAGCTGCACGCCTGGTTCAACCCGTACCGGGTGGCGAACGACCACTCCGACCCGTCCCGGCTCTCCGCGGGCCACCCGGCCCGGATCCGGCCGGAGTGGACGGTCCCGTACGGCGGGAAGCTGTACTACAACCCGGGGCTGCCACAGGTGCGGGCCTTCGTGCAGGACGCGATGCTGGACGCGGTCTCCCGCTACCCGGTCGACGCCGTGCACTGGGACGACTACTTCTACCCGTACCCGGTCGCCGGCGCCCGCTTCGACGACGACGCGGCCTTCGAGGAGCACGGCGCGGGGTTCGCCTCGCGCGCCGCGTGGCGGCGGCACAACACCGACGCCCTGGTGCGGGAGATGTCGGAGCGGATCGCGCGGGTCCGGCCGGGCACCCGGTTCGGGGTCAGCCCGTTCGCGGTCTGGCGCAACCAGGACCGGGACCCGGGCGGCTCGGCGACCCGGGCGGGGCTGGGGACGTACGACGACCTGTACGCGGACACCCGGAAGTGGGTGACGGAGGGATGGCTCGACTACATCGCCCCGCAGTGCTACTGGCACATCGGCCACGGCAGCGCCGACTACGGGGTGCTGGTGCCCTGGTGGTCGCGGACGGTCGCCGGTACCGGGGTGGACCTGTACATCGGCGAGGCCCTGTACCGCTGTGACCGGAACAGTCCGACGGCCGCCTGGCGGGACCCCGCCGAGCTGTCACGGCACCTCACCCTGGCCCGGAGGCACGCCGGGGTCCGCGGCCATGCGTACTTCTCCGCGAAGCACGTGGCCGCGGACCCCAACGGTGCCATGGCCAGGGTCGTCGCCGACCACTACGGCGCGGCGGTGCCGCCGCGCTGATCCGGTGTGCCGCCGCGTGCCGGTCAGCGGAACTCGTCGGCCGGGGGACGTCCCTTGTGTCCGGACTCGGCCGGGTGGCGCACCACGCAGTCGGGTCCGGGGGACATGACGGCCTCGTGGCCGTCCTGGAAGTGGACGCGGTAGGGGGGTGAGCCGTTCTCGCCCAGTACCTGGACGATCTCGCCCACCCGGTCGTGCTGGCCCACGATCCTGCCGTGCTGCACCAGCTGGTCGCCCTCGGTCGCTCGCATGTGGGACCTCCCTCGGTGCCGGTCCGATCCGGTGACGTCAGTTTACGGCGGTTTGTCGCGATCAGGCCCGCTGGGTGACGGCGATGCACAGCAGTACCGCGCAGGCGGTGAGCGGCGCCGCGGGGCTCATCGGCTCGCCCAGCAGGGCCACCGCCCAGACCAGGGTGAGCAGTGGCTGGGCGAGCTGGAGCTGGCTGGCCCGGGCGGGTCCGATCCGGGCCATGCCGCGGTACCAGACGTACAGGCCCAGGAAGGTGGAGCCGGCCGCCGCCCAGACCAGGCCGACCACCCCGTGCGCGTTCAGGGTGACCGGCTCGTACGCGAGGCCGGCCGCGGAACCGGCCAGGCTGAGCGGCAGGCACAGCACCAGCGCCCAGCCGATGACCTGCCAGCCGGGCATGACCCGGGCCAGCCGGCCGCCCTCGGTGTAGCCGGCGGCACACACCAGCAGGGCGGCGAAGAGGAAGCCGTCCCCGGCGGAGGGGGTGCCGCCGCTCTGGGCCAGGGTGAAGCCGAGCACCACGGCCGCTCCGGCGACGGCGGCCGCCCAGAAGGTGCGGGAGGGCCTGATCCCGGTGCGGCGGGCGGCGAACGCGGCGGTGGTCAGCGGCAGCAGGCCGACGACCACGGCGGCGTGCGAGGTGCTGGAAGTCCGCAGGGCCAGGGTGGTCAGCAGCGGGAAGCCGACCACCACTCCGCCGGCGACGACCCCGAGCGGGAGCCAGTGCTCACGGCGCGGCAGCGGTACCCGCAGGGCGATCAGGAAGGCGCCGGCCAGCAGGGCGGCCAGCACGCTGCGCAGCGAGACCAGGGTCCACGGGCCGAAGCTCTCCAGGCCCCACACGGTGGCGGGGAAGGTCAGGGAGAAGGCGGTGACCCCGAGGGCGGCCATCAGGGTGCCGGAGCGCGCGGTGCCGGAGTGCGTGGCGCCGGAGCGCGCGGTGCCGGAGTACGTGGCGTCGGGGGTGCGGGCGGGTGCCGCGGTCGCGGACGCGGCGGCGGAGACCATCGTCCGGCCTTCTGCCGGTTCGCTGACCGCTATCCCGGTCGAGCCGATAGCGCTATTCTGAGCTCTCATGTATGAGCGTAGCAGTGTGGCGGAACTCGCGGAAAGCCTCCGCTCGGAGCTCGACCGCTACTCGATCGGTGGAAAGCTGCCGTCGAGCCGCGCCCTGGTGGAGCGTTTCCGGGTCAGTCCGGTCACGGTGTCGCGGGCACTCACGCTCCTCGCCGCCGAGGGCCTGGTCGTCACCCGTCCCGGCGCCGGGGCGTTCCGGGCCCGGCCGCGGACCCCGGCTCCCGCCTCCGGGGACACCTCCTGGCAGGAAGTCGCCCTCAGTGCCGACGCCGCGGCCGAGCTGGTGCCCCGCTCCGTCGACGCCTCGGGCGTGCTCGTCTCGCTCGCCGCGCCGTCGACCGGCGTGATCGAGCTCAACGGCGGCTACCTGCACCCCTCCCTCCAGCCCGAGCGGGCCATGGCCGCCGCCCTGGCCCGGGCCGGCCGCCGTCCGGGTGCATGGGGGCGGCCCCCGGTCGAGGGGCTGCCGGAGCTGCGCGACTGGTTCGCCCGGGAGATCGGCGGCGCCGTCACCGCCGCCGACGTCATCGTCACCGCGGGCGGCCAGTCCGCGCTCACCACCGCCCTGCGCGCGCTCGCCCCGCCCGGCGCGCCGGTCCTGGTCGAGTCCCCGACGTACCCCGGACTGCTCGCCATCGCCCGCGCCTCCGGCTGCCGTCCGGTGCCGGTCCCGGCCGACGCGGACGGGGTGCGGCCGGACCTGCTGGCCGCCGCCTTCGAGGCCACCGGGGCGCGGGTGTTCGTGTGCCAGCCGCTGTTCCAGAACCCGACCGGCGCGGTGCTGGCCCCCGGGCGGCGCCCCGAGGTGATGCGCATCGCCCGCGCGGCCGGCGCCTTCGTCGTCGAGGACGACTACGCGCGCTCGCTGGCCCACGAGGACGCCGGCCCGCTGCCGGCGCCGCTCGCCGCCGACGACCCCGACGGGGTGGTGGTGCACGTCCGCTCGCTGACCAAGGTCACCTCGGCCAGCCTGCGCGTGGGCGCGGTGTCCGCGCGCGGCCCGGTCCTGGACCGGCTGCGGGCCATCCAGGTGGTCGACAGCTTCTTCGTCCCGCGCCCGCTCCAGGAGACCGCCCTCGAACTCGTGGGCGCCCCGGCCTGGCCCCGCCACCTCAGGTCCGTCGCGGCCGAGCTGCGCCACCGCCGGGAGACCCTGGCCGGCGCGCTGGGCCGGTCGCTGCCCGGGCTCACCCTGCCGCACCTGCCCTCCGGCGGCCTCCAGCTGTGGGCCCGGCTGCCCGAGGGGGTCGAGGAGTCCGCGTTCGTCACGGCCGCCCTGCGCGCGGGCGTGGCGGTCGCCCCGGGCCGCCCGTACTTCTCCGCCGAGCCCCCGGGACCGTACGCGCGCCTGGCCTTCGGCGCCGTGGCCGGCCCGGGCGAACTCACCGAGGCGGCGCGCCGGCTGGCGGCGGCCCTGGCCTGACCGGCCCCGCCCGCAATCCGGTTGAGCGGCACCGGGGCCCGCCCTAGCCTGCGGGGATGACCGGCATAACGATCACCACCATCGCGGACCGCCCCGAACTGGCCGACCGGCTCTTCGACATGGAGGACACCTGGCCCGCGTTCGCCGTCCAGGACCCCCTGGCCTGGCTGCTGTACGGGCGGATCGTGGCGGAGTTCCCCGAGTACGTGCTCATCGCCACCGAGGGCGACACCGTCGTCGCCCGGGCCTTCAGCCTGCCCTTCGCCCTGGGCGCCGCCGGGCGCGGCACCCTCCCGGCGCGCGGCTGGGACCAGATCCTGATGTGGGCCTTCGCCGACCGCCGCCGCGGTACCGAACCCGACACGGTCAGCGCGATCGAGGTCAGCGTGGCCGCCGGCCGGCAGGGCGAGGGCCTGTCCGGCCGGATGCTCACCGCCATGCGGGAGAACGCCCGGTCCCGCGGCTTCGCCGAGGTGGTGGCGCCGGTCCGGCCCAACGGCAAGCCCGCCGAGCCGGACACCCCGATCCACGAGTACGCCTTCCGCACCCGGGAGGACGGCCTGCCCCACGACCCCTGGCTCCGCGTGCACGTGCGCCTGGGCGGAGTGGTCGACTCGGTGGCGCCGCTGTCCATGACCATCTCCGGATCGCTCGCCGAGTGGCGGGAGTGGACCGGCCTGCCTTTCGACGAGCCCGGCCCCGTCCGCGTGCCCGGCGCGCTGGTGCCGGTCCACTGCGACCCCGGGCAGGGCTACGCCGTCTACGTCGAGCCGAACGTCTGGGTGCGGCACCCGCTGCACGGCTGAGCGCCCCTTGCCCCACGCCCCGGCCCGGGGAAAGAGTGGAGGGGTGCCTTCCGCCCACCCCGGAAAGGCTTTGCATAAAACTACATAGCTACGTATAGTCATGCCATCGAGGAGGAGGGTCCGATGGTGGTACGTGCAGCAGTGGCCGGAGCGAGCGGATACGCGGGGGGCGAGGTCCTGCGCCTGCTGCTCGCCCACCCCGAGGTGGAGATCGGCGCGCTGACCGGCAACACCAACGCCGGACAGCTCCTCGGGGGCCTCCAGCCCCACCTCGTCCCGCTGGCCGGGCGGACCCTGGAGGCGACCACGGCCGAGGTTCTCGCCGGTCACGACGTCGTCTTCCTCGCCCTGCCGCACGGCCAGTCCGCCGCCGTCGCCGCCCAGCTCGGCGACGACGTCGTGGTCGTCGACATGGGGGCCGACCACCGGCTGCGCAGCGCGGCCGACTGGGAGCTCTTCTACGGCTCCCCGCACGCCGGCACCTGGCCGTACGGCCTTCCCGAACTGCCGGGCGGCCGCGCCGCGCTGGAGGGGTCCAAGCGCATCGCGGTTCCCGGCTGTTACCCCACGGCCGTCACCCTGGCCCTGTTCCCGGCCTACGCCGAGCAGCTCGCCGAACCCGAGGCCGTGATCGTCGCCGCCACCGGCACCTCCGGCGCCGGCAAGGCCCTCAAGCCGCACCTGCTCGGCTCCGAGGTGATGGGCTCCATGAGCCCCTACGGCGTCGGCGGCGGGCACCGGCACACCCCCGAGATGGTCCAGAACCTCTCCGCCGTCGCGGGCGGCCCCGTCTCCGTCTCCTTCACGCCGACCCTCGCCCCGATGTCCCGCGGCATCCTGGCCACCTGCTCCGCCAAGGCCGCCCCGGGCACCACCGCCGAGGCGCTGCGCGCCGCGTACACCAAGGCGTACGCCGACGAGCCCTTCGTCCACCTGCTGCCCGAGGGCCAGTGGCCGGCCACGGCGTCCGTGTACGGTTCCAACGCCGTTCAGGTCCAGGTCGCGTACGACGCGGCCGCGCAGCGGATCATCGCCATCAGCGCCATCGACAACCTGACCAAGGGCACCGCCGGCGGCGCCGTCCAGAGCATGAACATCGCCCTCGGGTTCCCCGAGAACCTGGGTCTTTCCACGATCGGAGTGGCACCGTGAGCGTCACGGCAGCACAGGGATTCACGGCCGCGGGCATCGCGGCCGGGATCAAGGCGAACGGCAACCCGGACCTGGCCCTCGTGGTCAACGAAGGGCCGCGACTGGCCGCCGCGGGCGTCTTCACCTCCAACCGCGTCAAGGCCGCCCCGGTGCTGTGGTCCGAGCAGGTCCTGCGCGGCGGCACGGTCAGCGCCGTGGTCCTCAACTCCGGGGGCGCCAACGCCTGCACCGGCCCGAAGGGCTTCCAGGACACCCACGCCACCGCGGAGAAGACCGCCGCCGTCCTCGGCGGCGAGCACAACGCCGGCGAGATCGCCGTGGCCTCCACCGGCCTGATCGGCGTCCTTCTGCCGATGGACAAGCTGCTCCCCGGCATCGAGACGGCCGCCGCCGCGCTCGCCGCGGACGGCGGCGAGGCCGCCGCGATCGCCATCAAGACCACCGACACCGTGCACAAGACCGCCGCGGTCACCACGGCCGGATTCACCGTCGGCGGCATGGCCAAGGGCGCCGGCATGCTCGCGCCCGGCCTCGCCACCATGCTGGTCGTGCTCACCACCGACGCCGACGTGGACGCCCCCACCCTCGACCGGGCCCTGCGCGCCGCCACCCGCACCACCTTCGACCGGGTGGACTCCGACGGCTGCATGTCCACCAACGACACCGTGCTGCTGCTCGCCTCCGGCGCCTCCGGAGTGGAGCCCGGGTACGAGGAGTTCGCCGAGGCCGTCCGCGCCGTCTGCGACGACCTCGGCCGCCAGCTGATCGGCGACGCCGAGGGCGCCAGCAAGGACATCCGGATCGAGGTGGTCAACGCGGCCACCGAGGACGAGGCCGTCGACGTCGGCCGGACCATCGCCCGCAACAACCTCCTCAAGTGCGCCGTCCACGGCGAGGACCCCAACTGGGGCCGGGTGCTGTCCGCCATCGGCACCACCAGCGCCACCTTCGACCCGGACCGGCTCAACGTCGCCATCAACGGCGTCTGGGTCTGCAAGAACGGCTCGGTCGGCGAGGACCGCGACCTGGTCTCCATGAAGGACCGCGACGTGCACATCACCGCCGACCTCGCGGCCGGCGACGCGTCCGCGGTCATCTGGACCAACGACCTCACCGCCGAGTACGTCCACGAGAACAGCGCGTACTCGTCATGACCGGCCCCGCGCGGAAGCACACCGCACTCCCGAAGGCGCAGATCCTGATCGAGGCCCTGCCGTGGCTGACCCGGCACCACGGCAAGACCATCGTGATCAAGTTCGGCGGCAACGCCATGGTGAACGAGGAGCTCAAGGCCGCGTTCGCGCAGGACGTGGTCTTCCTCCGGCACGCCGGCCTCAAGCCCGTCGTGGTCCACGGCGGCGGCCCGCAGATCAGCGCCCAGCTCGACAAGCAGGGCCTGGTCAGCGAGTTCAAGGCGGGCCTGCGCGTCACCACCCCCGAGGCCATGGACGTCGTACGGATGGTCCTGGCGGGCCAGGTCCAGCGGGAGCTGGTCGGACTGCTCAACCAGCACGGCCCGTTCGCCGTCGGCATGACCGGCGAGGACGCCCACACCATCTCCGCCGTCCGGCACCAGCCGGAGATCGACGGGGAACTGGTCGACATCGGCCGGGTCGGCGAGATCACCGGCATCGACACCGGAGCCATCGAGGCCCTGCTGGAGGACGGCCGGATCCCGGTGATCTCCTCCATCGCGCGCAGCGCCGACGACGGGCACGTCTACAACGTCAACGCGGACACCGCGGCCGCCGCGCTCGCCGCCGCGCTGGGCGCCGAGACGCTGATGGTCCTCACCGACGTCGAGGGCCTCTACGCGGACTGGCCCAACAGCGACGAGGTCATCAGCCGGCTCACCGTCGGCGAGCTGGAGAAGCTGCTGCCCGAGCTGTCCAGCGGCATGGTGCCCAAGATGGAGGGCTGTCTGCACGCCGTGCGCAACGGGGTGCGCACCGCCAGGGTCATCGACGGCCGGGTCCAGCACTCGATCCTGCTGGAGATCTTCACGGACGAGGGAATCGGCACGATGGTCGTGCCCGACGAGCAGCAAGGGGGAAAGCGGTGACCGCCACCGGCAACCAGGAGTTCGCCGCCCGCTGGCAGGGCGCGCTGACGAACAACTACGGCACGCCCTCCCTCGCCCTGGTCCGCGGCGAGGGCGCGCAGGTCTGGGACGCGGACGGCACCCGGTACACCGACTTCGTCGGCGGCATCGCCGTCAACGCCCTGGGCCACGCCCACCCGGCCCTGGTGGAGGCCGTCACCCGGCAGATCGGCACCCTGGGCCACGTCTCGAACCTGTACGCCTCCGAGCCGGTCGTCGCCCTCGGCGAGCGGCTGCTCTCCCTCTTCGGCCGGGAGGGCAGGGTTTTCTTCTGCAACTCCGGTGCCGAGGCCAACGAGGCCGCCTTCAAGATCGGCCGGCTGACCGGGCGGACCGGCATCGTGGCCACCTCCGGCGGCTTCCACGGCCGCACCATGGGCGCGCTCGCCCTGACCGGTCAGCCGAAGAAGCAGGAGCCGTTCCTCCCGCTGCCGGGCGAGGTCACCCACGTCCCCTACGGCGACGCCGAGGCCCTGCGGGCCGCGGTCACCGAGGAGACCGCCTTCGTGATCATCGAGCCGATCCAGGGCGAGAACGGCGTCGTGGTCCCGCCGGCCGGCTACCTCAAGGCCGCCCGCGAGATCACCCGGGCCACCGGCACCCTGCTGGTCCTCGACGAGGTGCAGACCGGCATCGGCCGCTGCGGCCAGTGGTTCGAGCACCAGGCCCACGAAGGGGTCGAACCCGATGTCGTCACGCTCGCGAAGGGTCTGGGCGGCGGCCTGCCGATCGGCGCGGTGGTCGCCTTCGGCGACGCGGCCGGCCTCCTCCAGCCGGGCCAGCACGGCACCACCTTCGGCGGCAACCCCGTCGCCTGCGCGGCCGGACTCGCCGTCCTCGACACCATCGCCGCCGACGGCCTGCTCGACCGGGTCAAGGAACGGAGCGAGCAACTCCGGTCCGGTGTCGAGGGTCTGGGGCACCCGCTGGTCTCCCACGTCCGCGGCGCGGGCCTCCTGCTGGGTATCGTGCTGACGGAGCCGCTCGCGCCGAAGGTGCAGCAGGCGGCTCAGGAAGCCGGCTTCCTGGTCAACGCGCCCGCCCCCGACGTCGTACGGCTGATGCCGCCGTACGTGATCTCCGAGGGCGAGGTGGACGCGTTCGTCCGGGCCCTGCCCGGCATCCTCGACGCAGGCCTTGGGGACGGACGATCCGGAGAATGAGACGACGATGAGTCAGGCGCAGGACAACGAGCAGAGCGGCCCCTCCGTTCCCCAGACCCGTACCGCCCGCCACCGCCGGATCGTGGACATCCTCAACCGGCAGCCGGTGCGCTCGCAGAGCCAGCTGGCGAAGCTGCTCGCCGACGACGGGCTGAGCGTCACCCAGGCGACCCTCAGCCGCGACCTCGACGAGCTGGGCGCGGTGAAGATCCGCAACACGGGCGGAGAGCTCATCTACGCGGTGCCCAGCGAGGGCGGCTTCCGCACCCCGCAGGCCCCGCTGGGCGAGTCGGCCAAGGAGGAGCGGATGCGGCGCCTCTCGGGGGAGCTGCTGATCTCGGCCGAGGCCTCCGCGAACCTCGTGGTCCTGCGCACACCGCCGGGCGCGGCCCAGTTCCTGGCCTCGGCCATCGACCAGGCCGAACTCCACGCGATCCTGGGCACGATCGCCGGCGACGACACGCTGATGCTGATCAGCCGCGACCCCGCGGGCGGCCAGGCCCTGGCCGACCACCTCCTCCGCCTGGCCCAGAAGGAGGGCTGACCCCCCGCCCCGTCCTCGAAGCGCCGAGCGGGCCACTCCAGCCCTCCGGCCTTGGTGGTGCGCCCCGGCTCCGCCACGCGGCCGGGGGCTTCGCCGGGCCCCGCTCAATCGCCGCTCGGGCTTGGAGGGGTCCGCCGGGGGTGTGGCCCTGCGGGCCGGTGCCGGGCGGGCATGTCCAGCCCCTCCGGCGTTTGAGGAGCGGGGTATGGGGCGGAGCCCCGTGTGTCCGGGGGGAGCGTTGGCTGTGCGGCTGTGGCTGCGCCGGGGCCCGCTCAATCGCCGCTCGGGCTTGATGGTGCGGCCCGGCTCCGCCACGCGCCCGGGGGCTTCGCCGGGCCCCGCTCAGGCGCCGGGCCCGGTGGTCAGTAGCGGGTGATGGACAGCGCGCCGGAGGCCGTGCCGACGGCGATGTGCGGGCGGCGCCGCGGGTCCGCCCACCGCAGGATCGCCCGCATCGTCCGTTCCGGCACCGACACGCACCCCGCCGTCGCCCCCTTGCCGTTGGCGTGCAGGAAGATCCCGGCCCCCCGGTTCCGCACCGGCCGCGCGTAGTTGAACCCGATCACCAGCCCGTGGGCGTACTGCTCCGCGTAGGTCACCATGTGCTCCGCCTCGCCCGGCCTGCAGTCCGCGGGCAACGGTTCCACCCAGCGGTTGTACGCGGCCGACGCGTTGTCCTGGCACCACCACGAGTCGGAGGTCACCCGCCGGTACCGGTACCGGGTGCCGGCCGGGGCGGGCCGGATCCCGAAGGCGTACGGCAGGTCGTACAGGCCCGTGGGCGTGGTGCTGGTGCCCTGCTGCCGGGCCGCGCCCTCGGCCAGCCCCTTCGCCCCGAACCGGGCCGCCGCGCCGCCCATCCGGTGCCACCGCCCGCCCCGCCGTTCCCACCACGTCAGGCGGCCCGTCGTGGACCCGGCCGAGGGGGCGACCGCGGTGATGAGCTGGCTGCCGCCCCCGGTGTCCGCCATCAGGGCGGGCAGCGGCAGCGGCGGGGCCGCCGGTCCCACGGACGGTTCCGCGGGCAGCGAAAGCATGGTGACGAGCAGTGAGCCGACGAGCAGGGCTGATCCGATCACATGTCAGAAGGTACGCGGCGGGAGCGGCTGCGGCAGCGCAGGCAGCGCCGTCAAGCATTGGCCCACATGGTCCTTCTTTCGCAGTACGCGGCGACGGCCGAAGCACTCGGCGTGCAGGGTCCGCCCGCCCTGGCCGGCACCGGGTCGGCCGCCAGGGCCGTCGCGACGATCCGCCGGGCCGCCCGCCGTACCGGCACGGCCCAGTCGGCGCACCGGGCCACCCGGCCGGTACGCGACGGACCGCCTCGCGGCCGGCCACAGCGTGCGATTCCCTCTTTCCGGTCATCCCGGATCCCCCGTCACCTGGCGAAACGCCCATCCCGGGCGGCCGCGCGCCAGGCCTCCGCCCGCCTGTCCCCGTGCCCCGCCCCCGCGTCGATTGACGAAACATACGGAGTCATGCATAGTTATGCCTGCCAGTGAATGGCACCAGTGAATGCACCGTAAGGAGAAACCCGTGACCGAGCGCGTCGTACTCGCCTACTCGGGCGGCCTGGACACCTCCGTCGCCATCGGCTGGATCGCCGAGGAGACGGGCGCCGAGGTCATCGCCGTCGCCGTGGACGTCGGCCAGGGCGGCGAGGACCTGGACGTCATCCGCAAGCGCGCGCTCGCCTGCGGTGCCGTCGAGGCCGAGGTCGCGGACGCCAGGAACGAGTTCGCCGACGAGTACTGCCTCCCGGCGATCAAGGCCAACGCCCTCTACATGGACCGCTACCCGCTGGTCTCCGCGCTCTCCCGGCCGGCCATCGTCAAGCACCTCGTCGCCGCCGCCAAGAAGCACGACGCCTCGATCGTCGCCCACGGCTGCACCGGCAAGGGCAACGACCAGGTCCGCTTCGAGGCCGGCATCCAGGCCCTCGGCCCCGACCTGAAGTGCATCGCCCCGGTCCGCGACTACGCCATGACCCGGGACAAGGCGATCGCCTTCTGCGAGGCCAAGAACCTCCCGATCGCGACCACCAAGAAGTCCCCGTACTCCATCGACCAGAACGTCTTCGGGCGGGCCGTCGAGACGGGCTTCCTGGAGGACATCTGGAACGCGCCGATCGAGGACATCTACGAGTACACCTCGAACCCGGCCCTCCCGCGCGAGGCCGACGAGGTGGTCATCTCCTTCAAGGAGGGCGTGCCCGTCGCCATCGACGGCAAGCCCGTCACCGTCCTCCAGGCCATCCAGCAGCTCAACGAGCGGGCCGGCGCCCAGGGCATCGGCCGGATCGACATGGTCGAGGACCGCCTCGTCGGCATCAAGTCCCGCGAGGTCTACGAGGCGCCCGGCGCGATCGCGCTGATCACCGCCCACCAGGAGCTGGAGAACGTCACCGTCGAGCGCGAGCTGGCCCGCTACAAGCGGCAGGTCGAGCAGCGCTGGGGCGAGCTCGTCTACGACGGCCTGTGGTTCTCCCCGCTCAAGCGCGCCCTGGACGGCTTCATCGACGAGGCCAACCAGCACGTCACCGGCGACATCCGGATGACCCTGCACGGCGGCCGCGCCGTCGTCACCGGCCGGAAGTCCGAGGAGTCGCTGTACGACTTCAACCTCGCGACCTACGACACCGGCGACACCTTCGACCAGTCGAAGGCCCAGGGCTTCATCGACATCTTCGCCCTCTCCGCGAAGATCGCCGCCAAGCGCGACCTGGCGTAACAGCCGTACGTTGAAAGCAGCCGCCTCCCGGTTCCTCCGTGGTCGGGAGGCGGCCGCACACCACCCCTCCGAGGAGTACAGCAGTGAGCAGCAACAACGGTGACGTCCGGCTCTGGGGCGGCCGGTTCGCCGACGGCCCCGCCGAGGCCCTGGCGAAGCTGTCCGCGTCGGTCCACTTCGACTGGCGCCTCGCGCCGTACGACATCGCCGGCTCCCGTGCCCACGCCCGCGTGCTCCACAAGGCCGGACTGCTGACCGCCGACGAACTGGACCGCATGATCGCGGGCCTGGACCGGCTGGAGGCGGACGTCGCCGACGGCTCCTTCACCGGAACCATCGCCGACGAGGACGTCCACACCGCCCTGGAACGGGGCCTGCTGGAGCGGCTCGGCCCCGACCTCGGCGGCAAGCTGCGCGCCGGCCGGTCCCGCAACGACCAGGTGGCCACCCTCTTCCGGATGTACCTGCGCGACCACGCCCGGATCATCGGCGGCCTGATCGCCGACCTCCAGGACGCGCTGGTGGGCCTGGCCGAGGCGCACGCCGACGTGGCCATGCCCGGCCGGACGCACCTCCAGCACGCCCAGCCGGTGCTCTTCGCCCACCACGTCCTCGCCCACGTGCAGTCCCTCTCCCGGGACGCCGAACGGCTGCGTCAGTGGGACACCCGGACCGCCGTCTCCCCGTACGGCTCGGGTGCCCTGGCCGGCTCCTCCCTCGGCCTGGACCCCGAGGCGGTCGCCGCCGACCTGGGCTTCGAGCGCGGCTCCGTCGGCAACTCCATCGACGGCACGGCCTCCCGGGACTTCGTCGCCGAGTTCGCCTTCATCACCGCGATGATCGGGGTCAACCTGTCCCGGATCGCCGAGGAAGTCATCATCTGGAACACGAAGGAGTTCTCCTTCGTCACCCTGCACGACGCCTTCTCGACCGGCTCCTCGATCATGCCGCAGAAGAAGAACCCGGACATCGCCGAGCTGGCGCGGGGCAAGTCCGGCCGTCTGATCGGCAACCTGACCGGCCTGATGGCCACCCTCAAGGCCCTCCCGCTCGCCTACAACCGGGACCTCCAGGAGGACAAGGAGCCGGTCTTCGACTCCTGCGACACCCTCGAGGTGCTGCTCCCCGCCTTCACCGGGATGATGGCCACGCTGACCGTCAACCGGGAGCGCATGGAGGAGCTCGCCCCGGCCGGCTTCTCCCTCGCGACGGACATCGCGGAGTGGCTGGTCAAGCAGGGCGTGCCGTTCCGGGTGGCGCACGAGGTCGCCGGCGAGTGCGTGAAGGAGTGCGAGGCGCACGGCATCGAGCTGGACCAGCTCACCGACGAGCAGTTCGCCAAGATCTCCGAGCACCTCACGCCGGAGGTCCGCACGGTCCTCGACGTGCCCGGCGCGCTCGCCTCCCGCAACGGGCGCGGCGGCACCGCCCCGTCGGCGGTCGCCGTACAGCTCACCGAACTCAAGGCGGACCTGGTGATCCAGCACGCCTGGGCGGCGCACAAGCAGTAGCGCCGAGGGGAGCGAGTCGTCCGAGGGGGCGGTCGGGGCGGACGGGCCCCGGTCGCCCCCTCGGCGCGTCCCCCGCCGTCCTGTCCCTTCTTGTCCGGATCGTGGAACCGAACGCGTCGGTTTCGCGTTTTTCCTCCCGTCATGATCATCGACGACGAGGAGACGATGTGAAGCGCGCGGCAACGCGTCCGTCCCGGCGGACCGCACTCGCCCTGGGGACCGGCGGCCTGGTCGCCCTGGGTCTCGGCTCGACCGGTGAGGCCTTCGCCCGCACCGCCGACGGCCTCCCCTCCGACACCGCCGGCGACCCGTCGGCGACCAGGCGCCTGCGCGAGCTCGAACAGCGCCACGCGGCCCGCCTCGGCGTCTACGCCCGCAACCTGGCCACCGGCCGGACCGTGGTCCACCGGGCGCAGGAGCTCTTCCCGATCTGCTCGGTCTTCAAGCCGCTGGCCGCCGCGGCCGTGCTGCGCGACCTCGACCGCGAGGGGGAGCACCTCGCCCGCCGGATCCACTACACCGAGGCCGAGGTCGAGGCCTCGGGCTACGCCCCGGTCACCAAGGAGCACCTCGCCACCGGGATGACGGTCGGGGAGCTGTGCGCGGCCGCCGTGAGCCAGAGCGACAACCTGGCCGGGAACCTGCTGCTGCGCGAACTGGGCGGGCCGACGGCGGTCACCCGTTTCTGCCGTTCGCTCGGCGACCGGGTCACCCGGCTCGACCGGTGGGAGCCGGAGCTGAACTCCGCCGAGCCCTGGCGGACCACCGACACCACCAGCCCGCGGGCCGTCGCCGGCACCTACGCCCGGCTGGTCCTCGGCGACGCGCTGCTCCGCCGGGACCGTGAGCGGCTCACCGGCTGGCTGCTCGCCAACACCACCAACACCCAGCGTTTCAAGAAGGGCCTCCCCGGCTGGACCCTCGCCGACAAGACGGGCGGCGGTGACGCGTACGGCGTGGCCAACGACGTCGGCGTGGTGTGGAGCCCGGCCGGCGACCCGGTGGTGATGGCGGTGCTCACCACGAAGCCGGACACCCCGAAGGGCCCCAACGACAGCGAGCTGGTCGCGAACACCGCCAGGACCCTCGCCGAGGCCCTGACCTGACCGGACCCCGCTCGCCCCGACCGCCCGGCCCGCCCCTCCTCCGGGGGCGGGCCGGCCACGTCCCGCTCACGCCAGCGCGGCCGCCCAGTCGGCCAGCGCGTCGAAGTCCGCCCCGGTCAGACCGGTGCGCGCGTCCACGGACCGCAGCAGCGCGTGTCCCGGGTGGTACGTCTCCACGTACTCCCGGTCCGCGGCGGTGATGTCGTCGTCGATCCAGGCGAAGGGCCGGCCGGCGGCGTGGTCGAGGACGTACTGGGTCTTCCAGAAGGTCCCCCGGGGCGCCCGGCCGTGCATCTGCGGCCAGTCGACGTACGGCAGCCGGGGGAGCCCGAGGTGGGGGCCGATCCAGTCGTTGGCCTCGTCCTTCCACGTCGTCGCCCAGACGAGCTCGTACCAGCGGGACAGCTCCGTCAGCTCCGCGCCGTGCCCGGGGTTCAGCCAGACCCGGAGCGGCTTGCCCTCCGTCCAGCCGGTCGGGCGCATGCGGTGGGTGGTGTATCCGGCCGGCCGGCGCTGCGGCTGCGCGGCGTACGGATTCAGCGGGCCGTCCACGTCGATGAGCAGCAGTGGCTTCATCCGGTCATGCTCCGCTCCCCGGGCCCACGGAGGCACCCGAATATTTCGGTGAGACATTCATGTCTCATTTGAGGTACGGTTGTCTCATGGCCATGGATCGTGACCAGGTGCTGCGCGCTGCCGCCGCCCTGCTCTCCCGCAAGTCGACCGCGACGATGGACGAGGTGGCGAAGGCCGCCGGTATCGGGCGGGCGACCCTGCACCGGCACTTCGCCGGACGGGACGCGCTCATCCGCGCGCTCGAAGACCTCGGTATCCGCGAGTTCGAGCGCGCCTTCGACCGGGCGCGGCTGGACGAGGGCAGTGCCGTCGAGGCGCTGAAGCGGCTGGTCGCCGAATCCGAGCCCGACGCCCAGCTGCTGGCCTTCCTCGTCACCGAGAACCAGCTGTTCGAGGGCGACCAGATCAACGAGGGCTGGACCCGGCTCGACGCCCGCGTGTCCGCCCTGTTCAAACGGGGCCAGGAAGAGGGCGACATCCGGATCGACCTCAGCCCCGCCTGGCTGACCGAGGCCCTCTACGGCCTCGTAGGAGCGTGCGCCTGGGCCGTCATGGACGGTCGGGTGGCCGCGAAGGACTTCCAGTACATGGTCGTCGAGCTGATGCTCGGCGGCGCGAGACGGAGCGTGGAGAAATGACCAGCACCCAGCAGTCGACCCAGCGGACGGGAACGGAGGTCGTCAAGAGCCCCGGGCGCTGGCTGGCGCTGTCCGTACTCGTGCTGGCCGTCCTGCTGGTGGCCGTGGACGCCACCGTACTCGGTCTCGCCACCCCTTCCCTGTCCGAGGACCTCAAGCCGTCCGGCAGCCAGCTGCTGTGGATCGGCGACATCTACTCCTTCGTCATCGCCGGCCTGCTCGTCTCCATGGGCAGCCTCGGCGACCGCATCGGCCGCAAGAAGCTGCTGCTGACCGGTGCCACCGCCTTCGGCGCGGTCTCCGTCCTCAACGCGTACGCGACCAGCCCCGAGATGATGATCGTGGCGCGGGCGCTGCTCGGCGTGGCCGGCGCGACCCTGATGCCGTCCACCCTGGCGCTGATCCGCAACATCTTCCACGACCCCAAGGAACGCAGCCTGGCCATCGGCATCTGGGGCGCCACCGCCTCCGCCGGTGCCGCCGTCGGCCCCGTGGTCGGCGGGTTCCTGCTCCAGCACTTCTACTGGGGCTCGGTCTTCCTCATCAACCTGCCGGTGATGGCCGTCCTGGTCCTGGTCGGCATCAAGCTGCTGCCCGAGTCGAAGAACCCCGTCGCCGGCCCCTGGGACCTGCTCAGCGTGGCCCTGTCCCTGGTCGGTGTCATCGGCGTCGTCTACGCGATCAAGGAAGTCGCCACCCACGGCCCCACCTGGGACGTCGCGGCCGCCCTCCTGATCGGCTCGGCCGCCCTGTACGCCTTCGTACGGCGCCAGTTCACCCTGGACTCACCGCTGCTCGACATGCGGCTGTTCCGGCACCGGGGCTTCTCCGGCGCCGTCCTCGCCGACCTGCTGACCGTGTTCGGCCTCTCCGGCCTGGTGTTCTTCCTCTCCCAGTTCCTGCAGCTGGTCCAGGGCCGCGAGCCCTTCGAGGCGGGCCTGGCCGAACTGCCCGCCGCCGTCGGCGCCGTCGTCACCGGCCTGGTCGCCGGCAGGTACGCCCGGAAGTACTCGGTCCGGGCCGTGGTCACCGGCGGCCTGGCCGCCATCGGCCTCGCGCTCGGCGTGATCACCCTCGTGCACAAGGAGACCGGCTACCCGCTGCTCGGCGCCGCCCTGCTGGTCGTCGGCCTCGGCGCCGGTTTCTCCTTCACCGTCACCGCGGACGTGATCCTCTCCAGCGTCCCCAAGGAGCAGGCCGGATCCGCCTCGGCCGTCTCCGAGACGGCGTACGAGCTGGGCGCCGCCCTCGGCATCGCCCTCCTCGGCTCCATCGTGACGGGCGTCTACCAGGGCTTCACCGCCCCGGCGGGCGTCCCGGCCCCGGTCGCCGACGCCGCCCACGAGTCCCTGGGCGGAGCCGTCGAAGCCGCGCACGCCCTGGACCCGGCGACCGCCCACGCCATGGTCACCGCCGCCCAGGAGGCCTTCGTGGACGGGCTCCGGTTCGCCGCCGGCGCCGGCGCCGCGGTCCTGCTGGCCACGGCGGCCGCCGCCTGGTTCCTGCTCCGCGGCCAGCGGCTCCAGGACGGCGTCGAGCACTGATGCACCGCCAGGCCACGGTGTCGCGCCCCGAGTTGACAGCATGATCGCCGGCGCGACACCATCCCGGCGATGGAGATCACCGACCTGACCCCGGCGGAACGGCGCGTGTGGGAGGCCTTCCCGCGCGGCGAGGGCGTCGACTTCCGGCGGCACCCCGACGAGAGGTCCGAGGACGGCGCCTCCTGGGGCCCCGAACGCGCCGTGCGCGCCGAAGTGCTGCGCGCGCTGCTGGTCAGCGGCCCCGTCGAGCCCGGCCAGGTACCCGGCCTCAAGCTGTACGGGGCCCGGATCACCGGCAAGCTCGACCTCAAGTACGCGGTCGTCGACCACCCCATCCGGCTCCGCGGCTGCTGGTTCGAACGCAAGCCCATGATGTACGGCGCCCAGCTGCGCGCCGTCGTCCTCGGCGACTCCACCCTCCCGGGCCTCACCGCCGCCACCGTGCGCGTCGAGGTGGTGCTCCGCCTCTCCTGCTGCCGCATCGACGGGCCGGTACGGCTCGCCGGGGCCAAGATCGCCGGCGGACTCTTCCTCCAGGGCGCTGTGATCCGCCCGGGAACCGCGCCGGACGAGGCCGACGAGCCCCCGCTCCAGCTCAACCACGCCGACATAGGCACGGACATCATCGCCAACGACCTCACCGTCCACGGCCAGCTCCGCATCAACGGCGCCACCGTCGCCGGCCAGATCAGCCTCGACCGGGCCCGCCTGCTCAACCCCGGCGGGATCGCCCTGCACGGCGAGACCCTCTCCGCCGGCACCGACCTGCGCGGACACCGCCTCGAAGCCCGGGGCACCGTCAACCTCACCGGCTGCCGGATCCCCGGCCAGCTCATGCTCACCCGCGCCCGCCTGGGCAACCCCGGCGGCGTGGCGCTGCGCGTCAGCAGCGCCACCGTGGGCGAGTTCTGGCTGCGCAAGTGCGACCCCATCGACGGCATCGTCAACCTGCGGCGCAGCCAGCTCGACATGCTCTACGCCGAACCCTCGGTCTGGCCCCCGGTCGTGCGCATCGACGGGCTCACCTACCGCGTGCTGCACCCCACCCTGCCCGCCGCGGAACGGCTGCCCCTGCTCGAACGCGAGGAGGACGGCTACCTCCCGTACGCCTACGAGCAGCTCGCCGCGGCCTACCGGACCGTGGGCGACGAGGAGGCCGCCCGCACCGTTCAGCTCGCCAAGCTGCGCCGGCACCGCCGCACCCTGCCCCCGGGCGCCCGGCTGTGGGGCCTGCTCCAGGACGCCACCGTCGGCTACGGCTTCCGGCCCCTGCGCGCGGCCGGCTGGCTGTTCGCGCTGCTGCTCACCGGCTCGGTCGCGTACGCGCTGGAAAACCCCCGCCCGCTGAAGCGCGGCGAGGCGCCCGACTTCAACCCCGTCTTCTACACCCTGGACCTGATGCTGCCGATCATCGGCTTCGGCCAGGAGCAGGCCTTCGCCCCGTCCGGCTGGCAGCAGTGGCTCTCGTACCTGCTGATCGTGACCGGCTGGGTCCTCGCCACCACGACGGCGGCGGGCGTCAGCCGCTCCCTGCGCCGGCAGTAGCCGGCGGCGGGGGAGCGGCCGGCGCCCGCCGTGTGACGGTCCGGCCGAGGGGTCCTCAGGCCGCCTTCGCCTTGGTCGCGTACATGTCGACGTACTCCTGGCCGGAGAGCCGCATGACCTCGGCCATCACCGAGTCGGTGACGGCGCGCAGCACGTACCGGTCGCGGTCCATGCCCTCGTAGCGGGAGAACTCCATGGCCTCGCCGAAGCGGATCGTGACCCGCCCCGGGCGGGGCATGCCCGCGCCGCCCGGCTGCAGCTTGTCCGTGCCGATCACGGCGAAGGGGACCACCGGCGCGCCCGTCATCAGGGTCAGCCGGGCGATGCCGGTGCGGCCGCGGTAGAGGCGGCCGTCGGGGGAGCGGGTGCCCTCCGGGTAGATCCCGAAGACCTTGCCCTCCTCCAGTACCCGGCGTCCGGTCATCAGCGCGGCGACGCCGCCGTTGGCGCCGTCCCGGTCGACCGGGATCATGCCGGAGCCGGTGAAGAACCAGGCCATCAGCCGGCCCTTGAGGCCCTTGCCGGTGACGTACTCGTCCTTGCCGATGAAGTGCACCGTGCGGTCGCAGACCAGCGGCAGGATCATGGAGTCGATGAAGGTGAGGTGGTTGCCCGCGAGGATCACCGGGCCGTCGCCGGGGATGTTCTCGACGCCCTCCACGCGCGTGCGGAACATCATGCGCATGACGGGACCGACAGTGGCCTTGATGAGCGCGGTACGGAACAACGTGAGCCCTCCGGCGTCGACAAGCGGGTGCGCGCCGCGCGGCGACGGTGCGGCACGGTGCAGGTGAGGACGATACTCGCGGGTCGTGTCGCGACGCACATCGGGTTCACGGGATGGATACGCCGTGTTGACGTACGTTTCCGCCATGTTCCGCCGGACAACGCCCCGGTGAAACGTTCCGCTGCCTACCATCGCTGCGCCGATTCGGGCCCGCGCACCCGGAGATCCCGGGATCGCCCGCGCCCACCGACGACGGGGAGAGCGACTCATGACGCAGGGCGGGGCGGCACGCCGCACGGTACTCGGGGCGGCCGTACTGGCCGCCGGCAGCCAGCTGACCGGACTCGGCGCGGGCCCGGCCGCCGCGGCCGGCCCGGCCGGCGGCGCGGCCGAAGCGGGCGGTCACGGTGGCGGGCACGGCGGGGGCGGCTACCGGCAGCTGCCCGTGCCGACCGTCATCGGCCACCGCGGAGCCAGCGGCTACCGGCCCGAGCACACCATCGAGGCCTACCGGCTGGCCCTCGACCTCGGAGCCGACGTCGTCGAACAGGACCTCGTCCCCACCCGGGACGGGCACCTGGTCTGCCGTCACGAGAACGAGATCGGCGGCACCACCGACGTCGCCGACCACCCCGAGTTCGCGTCCCGCCGCACCACCAAGTCCGTCGACGGCGTGTCGATGACCGGCTGGTTCACCGAGGACTTCACCCTCGCCGAGCTCAAGACCCTGCGGGCCAAGGAACGCATCCCCGCCGTCCGCCAGCGCAACACCCTCTACGACGGCCGCTGGACCGTGCCCACCTTCGAGGAGGTGCTGCGCTGGGCCGACCAGGAGGGCCGCCGGCGCGGCCGCCGGATCTGGCTGCACGCCGAGACCAAGCACCCCAGTTACTTCCGCTCCCTCGGCCTCGGCCTGGAGGAGCCCCTGGCCCGGCTGCTGCGCCGCTACGGCCGCGACCGCCGCGACTCCGCCGTCTTCCTGCAGTCCTTCGAGCCCTCCAGCATCCAGCGGCTGTCCCGGCTGGTCGCCAGCCCGCGGGTCGTCCTGCTGTCCGCGGCGGACACCCGGCCCTGGGACTTCGAGCAGGCCGGCGACCCGCGCACCGTCGCCGACCTCGTCAAGCCCGAGGGCCTCGCGTGGATCGCCGGCTTCGCCCAGGGCATCGGCCCCACCCTCGACCTCGTCATCCCGAGGGACTCCGCGGGCCGGCTCGGGACCCCCACCACCCTGGTCCGCGACGCCCACGACCGCGGACTGGTCCTGCACCCCTACACCGCGCGCAACGAGAACGCCTTCCTGCCCGCCGACTTCCGCAAGGGCACCGACCCCGCCGCGTACGGCGACGCCTTCGCCGCCTACCGCACGTACTTCGAGCAGGGCATCGACGGCATCTTCACCGACAACCCCGACACCGGGGCGCTGGCCGCCGAGGCCTTCCGCGCGGCCCGCGGCCGCTGACGGTCAACCGGCCACCGCGACACCCCGTACGGGTGGGCCGCGCCCGGCACCGAAACCGCCGGGCGCGGACCCCGCGTCCCGCCCGGCATGGACCTGCTCACGGAACTCGCCCCGCTGCTGTCGGCGGAGGCCGCCGCGGAGGCCCCCGGCACCGGTGAGGAACCCGCCGACCTCGAACAAGCCGTCTGGGTGCGCTGGCTGGAGGCCGGCCCCGCCCCCCGCGAACCCGCCGCCCGCTGGCTGCGCCGCGCGGTCCGGGCCGAAGCCCGGCGCGCCCGGCGGCGCGCCCGCCGCGAGGTCCCGTACCGCGCCCTCGCAGCCGGCGGATCCGCCTTCGAGGAAGGGCTGGTGGCCCGGGAGGAGCAGCGGGCCCTCCGTTCGGCGGTCGCCCGATTGCCCGGACGCTGCCCCGAGTTGATACGGGCACTTCTTTCGCCCCGGGACCTCACCTACCGTGAAATCGCAGGAGAGTTGGGTATCTCACAAGGAAGTTTAGGGCCCGTACGTTCCCGTTGCCTGGGATGTCTGCGCAGAATGCTCGCTACAGAGGTTGCGGCTCCCACCCGTCGGGGAAGGGAGCGGTAGACCAGCGGGTTAGACGGGTTTGCGGGAGGCATGCGCACATGGGCATGAGCGTGACCATCACGTCGGCGACCGCCGACGACGCGGAGCAGATCTTCAAGCTGCAGTACCTGGCCTTCCAACGCGAGGCCGAGATCTACGGCAACTACCTCATCCAGCCCCTCACCCAGTCCCTCGACTCCCTCAAGGCGGAACTCGCCCGGGACACGGTGCTGGTGGCCCGCCTCGGCGAAGAGGTGGTCGGAACCGTGCGCGGCTCCACCGACGAGGAGGGCACCGGCAGCATCGCCAAACTCTGCGTGCACCCCCGCCTCCAGGGCCACGGCCTCGGCGCCCGCCTGCTGCGCGCCGTGGAGGAGGCCCTCGCCGACGGCACCACCACCCGCTACCGGCTGCACACCGGCCGCAAGAGCGAGTCGAACCTGCGCCTGTACCGCAAGGCCGGTTACACCGCGGTCGGCGGCCGCACCGCCTCGGACGGCGTCGAGCTGGTCATCCTGGAGAAGGACGCCCGGACCCCCGACGACTACGCCGTCAGCGCCTGACGCCCGCCGCCCGGACGCCCGCGCCCGCGCCGCCCGACGGGGCGGGCGCGGGCGTCCGCGTGTCCGCGCCTACGCGTGTCCACGCGTGCACGCGTCAGCGCTCGCGGCGGAGCCAGAGCATGCCCGTGACCGGCAGGATGACGGGGATGAACAGGTAGCCCATGCCGAAGTCGGACCAGACCGTCGCCTCCGGGAAGGCGCCGGGCTCGACCATGGTCCAGGCACCGACGACCAGGACGCCGGCCAGCTCGGCGGCGCAGCACACCAGGGCCGCGCGGCGGGCCGTCTCCCCGCCGCGGACCAGCGAGTACGTGATGAAGGCGTAGACCAGGGCGGCCGCGGCGGACAGCGAGTAGGCCAGCGGCGCCCGGCCGAAGTCGGTGGAGATCTGGTAGGCCGAGCGGGAGACCGCGCCGACCACCATCACCCCGTACAGCCAGACCAGCAGCAGTCCGGGGCCGGAGACCAGACGCCTCCGGCCGGCCCCCGCGTCCTCGGCCGTGGTGGTGTCAGGCACCGGAGCCTCCCCAGATGTCGTGCAGGCGCACTTCGAGGACGGCCAGGACGACCGCGCCCGCGGCCACCGTCACCGAGCCCCACTTCGTGCGCTCGCTGAGCGAGAGCAGCCCGGCGGCGGGGACCGCCGCGAACGCGCCGACCAGGTAGGCGGTGAAGATCACACCGCCCTCGTCCGGCTTCTCACCCTGTGCCAGCCGCACCAGCCCGATCACCAGCTGGGCCAGTGCCAGCACGGTCACCACGGCCATGCCGATGAAGTGCCAGTCCTTGGTGGGCTGGTCCCGCAAGGCGGCGAACCCGCACCAGGCAGCGAGCGCGAGGGAGGCCGCGCCGATGGCGACGGTCAGGGCGGTGAACATGCAGCGAGGGTATTACGGGCCCGAAGACCCGGTGCGCGCACCCCTCGACCCCCGCTCCGCCGCAGGACGACCTCCGTGCCGGAGCCGGCGGACGTCCCCGGGGGAGTGGATCCGCTGCCCGGGGGCGGGACGGGCGGACGCTGCGCGGACCGTGGTCTTGACCACAACGGACGCGACCGGGGAGCCCGTCGCGGACCTCGTCGCGGGCCCCTCCGGCACGGACTCCCGGCGCTGTCCGCGCAGGTCGGGGCCGAGGGGACCGAGCTCGCGGCGGAGGGGTGACCTCGCCCCGGACGTCCGCCATGCGGCCACCTCGTGTCCGGATACCGGACGTCTTTGATCGGTGAGGGAACCCTTCTGCTTTACTGGGGCCCATGACCACGACGAGCAGCCGCACCCTTGCGACCGAGGCGATGATGACGCCCGGTGCTCGTTGTATGTGTCGAATGTGCGCCTTCTGAGGGCCCCTTCTCCCGCACTCCTCGCGCCCCGAAGCGAGCCATGGGCCGAGCCCGTCCGCGTCCCGGACCGCTCCTGCCCGTGCCCCCCAGACTGTTTGCCCCGTGCGCGCCGTACGTCCGCGCCGCGCACTCGACAGCGACGGAAATCCTGTGATCACCACATCGGGCCTCACCAAGGTCTACCAGTCCCGTGGCCGCGAGGTCACCGCCCTGGACGGCGTCGACCTCCACGTCCGCGAGGGCGAGGTCTACGGAGTCATCGGCCAGAGCGGCGCCGGCAAGTCCTCCCTCATCCGCTGCGTCAACCTGCTGGAACGCCCCACCTCCGGCACCGTGACCGTGGACGGCGTCGACCTCACCGCCCTCGCCGGCAACGGCCCCCGCGCCGGCAAGGCGCTCCGCGAGGCCCGCAGCCGCATCGGCATGGTCTTCCAGCACTTCAACCTGCTCTCCTCGCGCACCGTCCAGGCCAACATCGAGCTCCCCCTGGAGATCCTCGGCGTCAGTGGCCGCGAACGCTCCCGCAAGGCCCTCGAACTCCTCGACCTCGTCGGCCTCGCCGACAAGGCCAAGGCCTACCCCGGCCAGCTCTCCGGCGGCCAGAAGCAGCGCGTCGGCATCGCCCGCGCCCTGGCCGGCGACCCCAAGGTGCTCCTCTCCGACGAGGCCACCAGCGCCCTCGACCCCGAGACCACCCGCTCCATCCTGGCCCTGCTGCGCGACCTCAACCGCCAGCTCGGCCTGACCGTCCTCCTCATCACGCACGAGATGGACGTCGTCAAGACCATCTGCGACTCCGCGGCCCTCATGCAGAAGGGCCGGATCGTCGAGTCCGGCACCGTCGCCGAACTGCTCGCCACGCCCGGTTCCCAGCTCGCCGCCGAACTCTTCCCGGTCAGCGGCGCCGCCACGGGCCCCGAGCGCACCGTCGTCGACGTGACCTTCCACGGAGAGTCCGCCACGCAGCCGGTGATCTCCCAGCTCTCCCGCACGTACAACATCGACATCTCGATCCTCGGCGCCGCCATGGACACCGTCGGCGGCAAGCAGATCGGCCGGATGCGCATCGAGCTCCCCGGCCGCTACGAGGACAACGTCGTGCCCGTCGGCTTCCTCCGCGAACAGGGCCTCCAGGTCGACTTCGTCGACGAGGACGCCGCGGCCGCGGCCACGGTCGCCGAGGCCGAACTCATCAAGGACGGTGCCCGGTGACCTGGACCGAAATGCAGCCCCTGCTCACCCAGGGCACCTACGACACCCTCTACATGGTGCTGTGGGCCACCGTGGTCACCGTCCTCGGGGGACTCCCGCTGGGCGTGCTCCTGGTCCTCACCGACAAGGGCGGCCTGCTGCAGAACCGTCCCTTCAACAAGGCCCTCGGCGTCGTCGTGAACATCGGCCGCTCGATGCCCTTCATCATCCTGCTGATCTGGCTGATCCCCGTCACCAAGTGGGTGATCGGCGTCTTCACCGGCATCCCCACCTACATCGGGCCCACCGCCATGATCGTGCCGCTGTCCATCGGTGCCATCCCCTTCTTCGCCCGCCTGGTGGAGACGGCCGTGCGCGAGGTCGACCACGGCCTCGTCGAGGCCGCGCAGGCCATGGGCGGCGGCATCCCCACCATCGTGTGGAAGGTGCTGCTCCCGCAGGCCCTGCCCTCCCTGGTCGCCGGCCTCACCACCACCGTCATCGCCCTCATCGGCTACTCGGCGCTCGCCGGGGCCGTCGGCGGCGAAGGCCTCGGCAGCCTCGCCATCACCTACGGCTACCAGCGCTTCGAAGGCGACTTCATGCTCGCCACCGTCGTCCTGCTCATCCTCATCGTGACCGCGATCCAGCTGATCGGCGACGGCGCCGTACGGCTCCTCGCGCGCCGCGGCAGGACGGCCTGAACCGACCTCACCCCCCAACAGCCCGCACTTGTCGTGCTCGGGCGTCGTCCGCACCACCAAGAAAGAGGCACTCTTCGTGCGCAAGAACACCAAGCTCACCGCAGTGGCCGCCACCTCCGCCGCCCTCGCCCTCGGCCTGACCGCCTGCGGCAGCTCGTCCGACCCGGCCTCCGCCAAGAAGGCCGACGGCTCCACGGACACCAACGCCACGCTCGTCGTGGCCGCGTCCCCCACCCCGCACGCCGACATCCTGAAGTTCGTCAAGGACAACCTCGCCGCCAAGGCCGGCCTGAAGCTGGACGTCAAGGAGTTCACCGACTACGTCCTGCCCAACAAGGCCACCGAGGACGGCCAGGTCGGCGCCAACTACTTCCAGCACAAGCCCTACCTCGACGACTTCAACGCCAAGAACGGCACCCACATCGTCCCGGTCGCCGACGTCCACCTCGAGCCCCTGGGCCTGTACTCCAAGAAGGTCAAGGCGCTCACGGACATCAAGGCCGGCCAGACCATCGCCGTCCCCAACGACAACACCAACGAGGGCCGCGCCCTCCACCTCCTCGCCGCCAACGGCCTCATCACCCTCAAGGAGGGCGTCGGCGCCACCGCCAAGCTCTCCGACATCACCGACGCCAAGGGCCTGAAGTTCAAGGAGCTGGAGGCCGCCACCCTGCCCCGCGCCCTCGGCGAGGTCGACGCCGCCGTGATCAACGGCAACTACGCCCTGGAAGCCGACCTCAAGCCCAAGGAGCAGGCACTGGCCCTGGAGAAGGGCGAGGGCAACCCCTACGCCAACTTCCTCGCTGTGAAGCAGGGCAACGAGAAGGACCCGCGCGTCGTGAAGCTCGCCGAACTCCTGAACTCCCCGGAGGTCAAGAAGTTCATCGAGGACAAGTACGACGGCTCGGTCATCCCCGCCTTCGGCAAGCCGCAGGCCTGACCCACCGCCCCCCGGGGGCCCGCGACCGGCCCCGCACCCCACGAGCCAGGGGTGCGGGGCCCAGCCATGCACATCGGACGGATCATGCTGCATGCTGTGGCTCTACGGCCCGCACAAACGGTCCCGCACCACCGTCTTCAGGCATGGAGCTGAGCATGACTACCACCTTCCCGGACGTCTCCATCAGCACGGACCGGCTGGTGCTGCGCCCCTTCGAGGAAGCGGACGCCGACGCGCTCACCGAGATGATGAACGACGAGCTCATCACCGCCTGGACCTCCGCACCCCACCCCTACACCCGCGCCGACGCCCACGACTGGGCCACCCGGCGGTCCCACGCCGAACGCACCGAGGGCCGCGGCATCGTCTTCGCCGTCACCGAGTTCCTCACCCAGCGCCTCGTCGGCATCGTCCACCTCCGCAACACCAACTGGCACACACGCGCCACCGAGGTCGGCTACGTCACCGCCCCCTGGGCCCGCGGCGAGGGCTACGCCAGCGAATCCGTCCTCGCCGTAGCCCAGTGGCTCTTCCACGACCAGCGCTTCGAACGGCTGGAACTGCGCACCGCCGCCGACAACACCGCCTCCCAGCAGGTCGCCCAGAAGATCGGTTGCATCAGCGAAGGCGTCCTGCGCAACGCGTGGATAGTCCGCACCCAGACGGCCGACGGGGAGTGGACCGAGGTCCGCACCGACCTCATCGTCTGGAGCCTGCTCCCCGAGGACCTCGACGACCCGGAAGACGCCGACGGCTTCCACCACCTGACCGGCCATCCGGCCCAAGCGGGCGGATACCCCGTCACCGCGAACTGGAACTGACCCGATCACCGGGTAGTCTCACTTGCCCACGCCTCCCCCCACACCAGGATCTGGAGACTGACGACGATGGCCGACCGGGTCACGGTGATCGGCTGGGACGGCTCGCCCCTCACCGCCGCCGCCAGGTCCGCCCTCTCCGCCGCCACCCTGGTGGCCGGCGCCGCGCACCACCTCGCCCTCCCCGAGATCCCGCCCGCCGCCGAACGCATCCGCCTCGGCAGCCTCGGCCTGGCCGCCCGCCGCATCGCCGCCCACCGCGGCACGGCCGTCGTCCTCGCCGACGGCGACCCCGGCTTCTTCGGCGTCGTACGCACCCTCCGCGCCCCCGAACACGGCCTCGAAGTGGAAGTCGTCCCCGCCGTGTCCTCCGTCGCCGCCGCCTTCGCCCGCGCCGGCATGCCCTGGGACGACGCCCAGGTCGTCGTCGCCCAGCGCCGAACCCTGCGCCGCGCCGTCAACGTCTGCCGGGCCCACCCCAAGGTCGCCGTCCTCACCTCGCCCGGCGCCGGACCCGCCGAACTCGCCCTCCTCCTCGAAGGCGTGCACCGCACCTTCGTCATCTGCGAGGAACTCGGCACCGACCGCGAACAGGTGACCGTCCTCACCTCCGACAAGGCCGCCGACCACAGCTGGCGCGACCCCAACGTCGTCATCGTCATCGGCGGCGCCGGACACCCCGCCACCGACGCCGGCTGGCTCCTCGGCGGCACCCCCGGCAGCGCACCCCGCGGCTGGGCCCACCCCGGCCCGCGCACCGGCGAAGGCGAGTCCCCGCAGCTCCGCGCCGCCCAGCTGGCCCGGCTCGGCCCCCGCCCCGGCGACCTCGTCTGGGACATCGGCTCCGGCTCCGGAGCCTTCGCCGCGGACGCCGCCGCCTTCGGCGCCGCCGTCATCGCCGTCGACGCCGACCCCGGCGCTTGCGAACGCACAACCACCGCCGCCCGCAACCGCGGAGTACAGCTCCAGACCGTCCACGGCCGCGCCCCGCACGTCCTGGAGAACCTCCCCGAACCCGACGTCGTACGCGTCGCCGGCGGCGGCGTCCCGGTCGTCGAGGCCTGCGCCGAACGCCGCCCCGAACGGATCGTCACCCACGCCTCCACGCGCGACGAAGCGGAAGCCCTCGGCCGCACCCTCGCCGGCCGCGGCTACACCGTCGACTGCGCCCTGCTCCAGTCCGTCGGCCTGGACACCCGCACCTGGGAGGAACTGGACCGCTCCGTGGTCTTCCTGCTCGCCGCCGAGCGCCCCGCGCCCCGCTGACGCCGCCACCCGGGGTAGGCTGGCCGATCGTCGTACTGCCCGGGCCCATCCGAACCCCGGCGCGGAGGACGTGGCGCAGTCCACAGCTGACCCGGTCGGTAATGGCCGCCACGGAGGCGAACGGACGCGACAATGCTTAGTGGTTGTCGTCGGCGGCGGCACACGAGCTGTCCCGCCGCCGCACGGCACCGCCGGGCCAGGGAGAAGCACAACCGATGGGCGAGGGGTACGCATGACCGACACCGGCCAGGTTCCGGGCGAGGGCCTTCCGGACGAGGCGGGCATGGTGGATCAGCACGGCATCCCCGCGCCGGTCCCGGCACCGGGCGGCTACGCCTTCCAGGACCTCGCGGACAACCCCGGCGAGGACGAGGACGAACTGCTGCTGATGCCCAGCGGGCAGGGCAGCTGGAGCGACCCGCAGCTGGTGCCCCCGGTCCCGTCCTACCCGGTCGAGGGCTACGCCGAACCCGCCTACACGGAGTCCGCGTACGCCGAACCCGCGTACGCCGAACCGGCGTACGCCGACGGCGCGCACGAGGCCGGCGGCCGCGACTCCGGCTCGCTGGACCTCGGCGGACTCCGGGTCCCGCCGCCCGCCGCCCCGGCACCCGCCCCGGCCGCGCCCGTGGCCCCGCCCGCCCGCCGCCCCCTGCACATGGGCCCGCCGGTGCCCGACGCCTCCGCCGGCCTCGTGCGGTCCCTCGCCGACCGCGGCCCGGTGCAGCAGCCCGGCCCCGAGTACCTCGACATCCCGGTGCAGGCCGGCGCGCCCTGGGCACAGCAGCAGCCGCAGCAGCCGCAGTCCGAGGCCGTGGCGGTGGCGGTGGCGGAACAGCAGCCCGTGGCGGTCGCCGCACCCGAGTCCGTGCCCGCGCCCGAGCCCGTGCCCGCGCCCGAGCCCGTGGAGGCGGCCGCAGAAACGGTGGTGCAGGCCGCGGCGGAGCAGCCCGGGCCCGCCGAGGCCGGGCTGCTCGCGCAGGCCGTCCCCTACACCCCCGAGCCGGCCGAGCAGCAGCCCGCCGCGGCCGCCGAGTTCTTCACCGGCCCGGCCGAGCCGCAGCCGGACCAGCTCGCCGCGCCCGCGGCGGAGCCCGCCCCGGCCCAGCCGCAGCCCGAGGCCCTCGCGGAGACCGGCGGACCGGTCGCGCTGGACGGCGTCGTGCCCGCCCCGGAGACCGTGCCCGCGGCCGAGCCGGTCAACGCGCCGGCCGAGCCCGTCGAGGCGGCGCCGGAGCAGCCCGTCACCGCCGAGCAGCCCGTGCAGCCCGTGGCCGAGGCCCCGGCCGCCGAGCCGCCCGTCGCGCCGGTCCCGGCCGAGCCCGAGCCGGCGGCCGCCCCCGCCGAGCCCGCCCGCCAGCACGCGGAGCCGCAGGCCGCTCCGGCCGCCGAGGCCGTCGCCCCCGTCACCGTCCCCGCCGCCGCGCCGCCGGCCGCGCTGGCCGACGTACTCGTGGCCGGCGGGCCGCTGCCGGGCGCCCCGGCCCCCGCCGAGGACCCCGTAGCGGAGCAGCCGGTAGCGGAGCATCCGGTGGCCGAGCAGCCCGTGGCCGAAGAGCCGGCGGCCGAGCAGCCGGTGGCCGCGTCCACCGCCCCCTCCGAGCCGTCCACCGAGGACGACTTCGTCTTCGCGCCTCCGGCCGCCCCCGCGGCCGCCGCGGCCCCCGCCGAGGAGCCAGCCCAGCAGCCGGAGGCAGCCGAGGCCGCCCACCCCGCCGAGACCGCCGAGGCGGCCGCGCCCGAGCCGGTCGTCCCCTCCCCGGGCGAGCCGGCCCCCGGCTACGCCGACGCCGAGCGCGAGGCCATCCTCCGCGTCATGCGCGAACGCCGCGACATCCGCAACGGCTTCCGCACCGACCCGATCCCGCACGAGGTGCTGCTGCGCGTCCTCGAGGCCGCGCACACCGCCCCGAGCGTGGGCCACTCCCAGCCCTGGGACTTCGTCGTCATCCGTTCCGCCGATACCCGGCGGACCATGCACGAGCTGGCCCAGCGGCAGCGCGAGGCCTACGCCAAGTCCCTCCCCAAGGGCCGGGCCAAGCAGTTCAAGGAAATGAAGATCGAGGCCATCCTCGACACCCCGGTGAACATCGTGGTGACCGCCGACCCCACGCGGGGCGGCCGCCACACCCTGGGCCGGCACACCCAGCCGCAGATGGCCCCGTACTCCTCCGCCCTCGCCGTCGAGAACCTGTGGCTCGCCGCCCGTGCCGAAGGCCTCGGCGTCGGCTGGGTCTCCTTCTTCGACGAGCGCGAGATGGTCCGCGCCCTCGGCCTGCCGGAGCACCTCGAGGTCGTCGCCTACCTCTGCGTCGGCTACGTCGACGAGTTCCCCGACGAGCCGGAGCTGATGCAGGCCGGCTGGTCCAAGCGGCGCCCCCTGTCCTGGGTGGTGCACGAGGAGACGTACGGCCGCCGCGCGCTGCCCGGCGAGGAGCCGCACGACCTGCTCGCCGAGACCGTGGCCGGCATCCGCCCGCTGGACGCCAAGGCGCTCGGCGAGGCCTGGGAACGCCAGAAGCGGATGACGAAGCCCGCCGGCGCGCTCGGCATGCTGGAGATCATCTCGGCGCAGCTGGCCGGCCTGTCCCGGGTCTGCCCGCCGCCGATCCCGGAGCCGGCGGCGGTCGCGATCTTCGCGGGCGACCACGGCGTCCACGCCCAGGGCGTCACCCCCTGGCCGCAGGAGGTCACCTCGCAGATGGTGGCGAACTTCCTGGGCGGTGGCGCGGTGTGCAACGCGTTCGCCAACCAGGTCGGGGCCGAGGTCTGCGTGATCGACGTGGGCGTCGCCGGGGACCTCCCCGCCACCCCGGGCCTGCTCCCGCGCAAGGTCCGTCCGGGCACCGCCGACCTGGCCGTCGGCCCGGCGATGTCCCGCGAGGAGGCCGTCGCGGCGATCGAGGTGGGCATCGAGACGGCCCGCGACCTGGTCGCGGCCGGCAACAAGGCCCTCCTTACAGGAGAGATGGGCATCGCCAACACGACTCCGTCGGCGGCGCTGATCTCGGTCTTCACCGGGGTGGACGCCGCGGAGGTCACCGGCCGCGGCACGGGCATCAACGACGAGACCCACGCGCGCAAGGTGGACGTGGTCCGGCGCGCGCTGGAACTCCACCGCCCCGACCCGGAGGACCCCATCGGCGTCCTGGCCGCCATGGGAGGCCTGGAGCACGCGGCGATCGTCGGCCTGATCCTGGGCGCGGCCTCGCTCCGTACACCGGTCATCCTGGACGGCGTCAGCGCGGGCGCGGCCGCCCTGGTGGCCCGAGCCATCGCCCCGGAATCCCTCTCGGCGTGCATCGCGGGCCACCGCAGCGCGGAGCCGGGGCACGTGGCGGCCCTGAACAAGCTGGGCCTGCGGCCCCTGGTGGACCTGGACCTCCGCCTGGGCGAGGGCACGGGCGCCCTCCTGGCCCTGCCGCTGGTCCAGAGCGCGGCGCGGGCGATGCACGAGGTGGCGACGTTCGACTCCGCGGGCGTCACGGAAAAGTAGCCGCGGCGCGGGCGCTGCCCGCGCGCCCGGGTCCGGGCGGACCCCCCAGCCCGAGCGGCGCTCGAGCGGGCCCCGGGGAGCTCCGCCCGGCCACGTGGGGCGCCGCCCCACACCCCGCGCCTCAATCGCCGGCGAGGCTGGGATGACCCGGCGAGGGCATTGCCCGCGCAGCCGGGTCCGGGCGGACCTCCCAGCCCGAGCGGCGTTTGAGCGGGCCCGGCGGGAGCTCCGCCGGGCCACGTGGGGCGCCGCCCCACACCCCGCGCCTCAATCGGCGGCGAGGCTGAATGGGCCGGCGGGGCTGAACCTGCCGGCCGGGCTGGAGTGGCCCGGCGGGGGCGTTGCCCGCGCAGCCGGGTCCGGGCGGGCCAATCCAGCCCGAGCGGCGTTTGAGCGGGCCCGGCGGGAGCTCCGCCCGGCCACGTGGGGCGCCGCCCCACACCCCGCGCCTCAATCGGCGGCGAGGCTTGGGCCGGCGGGGCTGAACCTGCCGGCCGGGCTGGAGTGGCCCGGCGGAAGCGCTGCCCGCGCAGCCGCGCCCGGGCGGGGCATATCAAGCCCGAGCGGCGCTTGAGCGGGCCGGGCCAGGGCTCTGCCCGGTCAGATGCGCACCGCCCCGCCCCCCGCGCCTCGAGCGCCGGCGGAGCCAAAGGCCCCTCGCCCCCCAGTCGGCACCCCCCGCCCCCCGGGGCCGTATCGTGGACCCGCACGGCGTGAAACCGCACGTCACCCCGGACAAGGCCGCTCCAGCGACGCAGCGGCACGACAGAGACACACCGCCGCCCTCAGGAGCCGCCCAGCCATGGCCGACACCCCCGCCTACCCCGTAGGGCTCCGCCTCGCCGGTCGCCGCGTCGTCGTCATCGGCGGCGGTCAGGTCGCCCAGCGCCGCCTCCCCGCCCTCGTCGCGGCCGGCGCCGACGTCCTGCTGATCTCCCCCTCCGCCACCCCCTCCGTGGACGCCATGGCCGAGGCCGGCGAGATCCGCTGGGAGCGCCGCCGCTACCAGGACGGCGACCTCGCCGACGCCTGGTACGCGCTGATCGCCACCCAGCACCGCGAGGTCAACGAACGCGCCTCCGCCGAGGCCGAGCGCGAGCGCGTCTGGTGCGTCCGCGCCGACGACGCCTCCGCCGCCACCGCCTGGACCCCCGCCACCGGCCGCAGTGAGGGCGTCACCGTCGCCGTGCTGACCGGCAACGACCCGCGCCGCTCCGCCGCCGTCCGCGACGCCATCGTCGAGGGCCTGCGCGACGGTTCCCTCACCGCCCCCGCGCACCGCAACCCCGCCGGCACCCCCCGCGTCGCCCTCGTCGGCGGCGGCCCCGGCGACCCGGACCTGATCACGGTCCGCGGCCGCCGCCTGCTCGCCCAGGCCGACGTGGTCATCGCCGACCGGCTCGGCCCCCGCGACCTCCTCGCCGAACTCCCGCCGCACGTCGAGGTCATCGACGCGGCGAAGATCCCGTACGGCCGGTTCATGGCGCAGGAGGCCATCAACAACGCCCTCGTCGAGCACGCCCGCGCCGGGAAGGCCGTGGTCCGCCTCAAGGGCGGCGACCCGTACGTCTTCGGCCGCGGCATGGAGGAGCTCCAGGCGCTCGCCGAGGCCGGCATCCCCTGCACCGTGGTGCCGGGCATCTCCAGCTCCATCTCCGTGCCGGGCGCCGTCGGCATCCCCGTCACCCACCGGGGCGTGGCCCACGAGTTCACCGTCGTCAGCGGCCACGTCGGCCCCGACGACCCGCGCTCGCTCGTCGACTGGGAGTCCCTCGCCCGCCTCACCGGCACCCTGGTGATCCTCATGGGCGTGGACAAGATCGGCGCCATCGCCGCCGCCCTGGTCAAGCACGGCAAGCCGGCCGGCACCCCGGTCGCCGTCGTCCAGGAGGGCACCACCGCCGCGCAGCGCCGCGTGGACGCCACCCTCGCCACCGTCGGCGAGGTCGTCCTCGCCGAGGAGGTCCGCCCGCCCGCCGTCATCGTCATCGGTGACGTCGTGGCGGTCCACCCGCCGGCCCCCGCCGGCAACTGACCGACCGTTGGCACCACACCCAGGACAAGGCAGTATCACCCTGTGGCTGATCTCATCACCGTCGAGGACCCCGACGACCCGCGCCTGCGCGACTACACGGGCCTGACCGACGTCGAACTCCGGCGCCGCCGCGAACCCGCCGAGGGCCTGTTCATCGCCGAGGGCGAGAAGGTCATCAGACGGGCCAAGGACGCCGGGTACGAGATGCGCTCGATGCTGCTGTCCGCCAAGTGGGTCGACGTCATGCGCGACGTCATCGACGAGCTCCCGGCTCCCGTGTACGCGGTGAGCCCGGAGCTCGCCGAGCGCGTCACCGGCTACCACGTGCACCGCGGTGCCCTCGCCTCCATGCAGCGCAAGCCGCTGCCCACCGCCCAGGAGCTGCTCGCCGGCGCCCGTCGCGTGGTGGTCATGGAGGCGGTCAACGACCACACCAACATCGGTGCCATCTTCCGCAGCGCCGCGGCCCTGGGCATGGACGCCGTCCTGCTGTCCCCGGACTGCGCGGACCCGCTCTACCGACGCTCCGTCAAGGTCTCCATGGGCGCGGTGTTCTCCGTGCCGTACGCCCGCCTGGAGAGCTGGCCCAAGGGCCTGGACACGGTCCGCGAGGCCGGGTTCAAGCTGCTCGCGCTCACCCCGCACGAGAAGGCCTCGCCGATCGACGTCGCCGCACCGCACACCCTGGAGCGGGTGGCGCTGATGCTGGGGGCCGAGGGCGACGGCCTGTCCACGCAGGCGCTGGTCGCCGCCGACGAGTGGGTGCGCATCCCCATGGCGCACGGCGTGGACTCGCTGAACGTGGGCGCGGCCGCGGCCGTCGCCTTCTACGCGGTCGCGGGCCCGGGCCAGGGACCAGGAGAGGGCCAGGGACAGGGACAAGGCCAGGGCCAGGGCAGCCAGGACCCCGCCTGACCCACCCCACCCCACCCGGCCCGGGCCGGGCCGGGACCGGGGGGGAAGAGATCAGAGCTTCTGCGCCGCCGCGATGCCCAGCGCCACGACCAGCGTCACCACGACGAACACGATGAGCCGCTGCCGCAGCAGCCGCGGGTCCGCCGGACGCCCGGGCCTGCGCCCCGCCCCCGTGGTGCGCGCCGCCGGACGGGCCCCCGGACGCCCCCCGGGCCGGCTGCCGGTGCGGCCCGCCGTCGGGCGGGAGGCGGGGCCGGAGCCGGAGCCCTGGTTCCGCGGTGACGAGGGCCGGGAGTTCGGGCCGCCCTGCGGACGCGGCGCCGGAGTGGCGGCCGACCGCCGCTCGGTGCGCTGTTCGGCGTAGGCCTCGGGCAGCCGGCCGGTCGGCCGGTCCGCCTGCCGGGCCCGCTGGACCGGAGGCCGCCCGTCGTTCAGGCCCTGGGCCTCGCGGGCGGCGATCTCCTTGAGCCGCATCGACAGCTGGAGGGTGCTCGGCCGGTCCTCCGGGTCCTTGGCGAGGCAGGCGCGCACCAGCGGTGCCAGGGAGTCGGGCACCCCGTGCAGCTGCGGCTCCTCGTGCACCACGCGGTACAGCATCACCTCGGAACTGCCGTGTCCGAAGGGGGAGTCGGCGGTCGCCGCGTACGCGAGGGTGGCGCCCAGCGCGAACACGTCGGTGGCAGGGGTGACGGCCGCGCCGCGCACCTGCTCGGGTGCCAGGAAGCCGGGGGAGCCGACGGCGGTGCCGACGTGGGTGAGGGTGCTGGCGCCGGTGGCCCAGGCGATGCCGAAGTCGATGATCCGCGGCCCCTTGGGGGACAGCAGGATGTTCGACGGCTTGAGGTCCCGGTGCACCACACCGGCCTCGTGGACCGCCACCAGACCCTCCGACAGGGCGGCACCCACCGCCGCGATCTGCGCGGCGGTCAGCGGCCCCTCCTCGGCGACCCGGTCGTGCAGCGAGGGCCCGGGCACGTACTGGGTGGCGAACCAGGGACGCTCGGCCTCCAGGTCGGCCGCGACCAGCCGGGCGGTACAGCCGCCCCGGATCCGCCGGGCTGCGGACACCTCGCGGGCGAACCGCGACCGGAACTCCTGGTCCTCGGCCAGGTCGGGCCGGATGACCTTGAGCGCGACCCGCTGGCCGCGCCGGTCCGAACCCAGGTAGACCACGCCCATGCCGCCGGCACCGAGCCGCCGGTGCAGCCTGAACGAGCCGACGACACGCGGGTCCTCGCGCCGGAGCCGCATCATCGCCATGTCCACCCCGCTGACTGACCGGTCGTCCTGTTGACGTGGCACAGCTTACGGACCATCCGCCACGCGCGCTCAGAGGCCGCGCCCTCATCAGGAGATTCGATCGTCAGTACGGGCGGGGCCACTTGAGGGGTGCTCAGACGCACGGGTCGGTACGCCCTCCGCGGCGCGCGCACCCGCCAAAGATCCACCGCACAGCGGGGATTGGCGGAGAACGGCGGCGCGGGCGGGCTCGCGGTGGACGCCGGGCGCACGCCCCCGGCGCGCGGCGCGGCGCCCGACCGGGCGGGACGGCGGGGCGCGGCGGGCGGTCCGCGGCGCCTGCGCCGAAGTGATCGAAGTCACCCGGAGTGGTCAGCCGGTACCGGGTTCGGGGGTCTCCCCTCCGGGAAGACCCGCAGACCGGCCGCGCCGTCTCCACCCAGGGGAGTACACCGGCAGGTGCCCTGTCATCCTCCTGGAGGCCCGCCAAAGGGTACGGAGGCATGAGGACTCGGCCGCCCCGCGCTCCTACTGTTGTGGTCAAGCGGCGGGTGGCCATCTCGTCCCCCGAGGTCACTCACCCGCCGCTGCCGAAACCAAGGGAGAGGACCATGGCGCACATCGCAGGGCCGGGACGTAAGGCGTTCGCGTTCAACGCGCACCAGCCCGCGTCCGGCAAGCGGCACCCGCTGGTGGCCGCGGCCATGGTCATCCCCCTCGCCACCCTCCTGGTCGTCCTCTTCGGCGGCTGGGAACAGGTGGTGACACAGGCGTCGTCCGTGGGTGCGTTGCTGGGGCGCTGAGCGGCGCCCCGGGTCCGGGAGAGCGGCCCGGGCTTGGGACACGGCCCGTCAACCCCGTGGGGACGGGGGACGGCGGACGGCAGGTAAAGGGTGCTGGCCCGTGCGACTGGGGAGTCGCCCGGGCCAGCACCCTTTGCCCGTCCCCCAGCCCCGCCCGCCCCAATCGGCGGCGGGGCTGGAGCGGCCCGGCGGGGGCGTTGCCCGCGCGACCAAGTCCGGGCGGGCCTCCCAGCCCCGGCGGGGGCTCCGCCCGGCCACGTGGGGCGCCGCCCCACACCCCGCGCCTCAATCGCCGGCGAGGCTGAAATGGCTCGGCGGGGGCGTTGCCCGCGCGACCAAGTCCGGGCGGGCCTTGCAGCCCGAGCGGCGTTTGAGCGGGCCCGGCGGGGGCTCCGCGCGCCCTCGTGGGGCGCCGCCCCACACCCCGCGCCTCAATCGCCGGCGAGACTGGAGTGGCCCGGCGAGGCGGGATGGGCCGGCGGGGTCGGGTGCGCCGGCAGGGCTGGAGTGGCTCGGCGGGGTGTTGCCGCGCGACCAAGTCCCGGCGGGGCACCTCCAGCCCGAGCGGTGTTTGAGCGGGTCCGGCCGGGGCTCCGCCGGCCACGTGGGGCGCCGCCCCACACCCCGCGCCCGCCGAGCCCGACCGCGCCCGCCCGCCCCCGTCCGGAGCCGGGCGGTCCGCCGGGTCGGGGGAGGGCCGTAGGATCGGCGGGCCGGGCGAGGGGCGGCTGGAGGGGGACGTGACGTGGACGCTGGGCTGACCCGCGCGCTGGCCGCGCTGGCGCAGGGCACCGTCCCGGCCCCCCGCCCCGCCCCACCCCGCGTCCTCGCCGACCGCCCCGACGGCACGGTCGTCCGCGTCGGCGATGTCGTCGCCAAGGCCCACGCCCACGACACCGCCCGCGCCGCACTCGCCGCCCGCCTGGCCGTCGCCGCCAGCCCCGCGCTGTCCACCGTGCTGCTGCCCCCGCTGCGCCCGGCCGCCGCCGAGCTGCTCGGCCGTCCCGCAACCCTCTGGCCGTACGGGGCGCCCGTCGATCCGGAGCGCCCCGGGGACGCCCCCTGGGAGGCCGCCGCACGCCTGCTCGCCGCCCTGCACCGGACGCCGCTGGACCGCATGCCCGGCCCCGTCCCCCCGATGCGCGGCCCCGCCAAGCTGGCCCGTGCGCTGGAGCGCATGGCGGCCGCCGGGCCCGGCGCCGACGCACGCGCCGCCGCCGCGGTGCGCGCCGCAGCCCGTACCCTGCCCGCCTGGGCGAGGGACCAGGCGCCGCCCCCGCCGTCCCGCACCCTCTGCCACGGCGACCTGCACCTGGGCCAGCTGGTGCGCGTCCCGGCCGGCTGGCGGCTGATCGACGTCGACGACCTCGGCGTCGGGGCGCCGGCCTGGGACCTGGCCCGGCCCGCCGCCTGGTACGCCGCGGGCCTCCTCGACCCCGCCGTCTGGCTGCGCTTCCTCGACGCCTACCGCGCGTCCGGGGGCCCCGCCGCGGGCCCGCCCGGCACCGACCCGTGGCCGGAACTGGAGGCGGCCGCCCGGGCCTTGACCGTGCAGACCGCCGCGACCGCCGTGGCCAAGGCGGCCGAAGAGGGCCGCGGACTCGACGACGTGGAAAGGGCGATGACCGACACTTGTGGCCGAATAGCTACATGACCAGCGGAGTTGGAGCCGGTACCTCCGTCGTAGGGTGAGCGTCATGTCGCCGGGCATCTTTCCGGTGACGACGTCCCACGGCGAGGAGTGAGCCGATCATGCAGTGCCCGAAGTGTCACGCGATGATGCACACGTACAACCGCAGCGGTGTCCAGATCGAGCAGTGCAGCGGCTGCCGCGGCATCTTCCTGGACTACGGAGAGCTGGAGGCCCTGACCCGTCTGGAGAGCCAGTACGGCCAGGTCCCGCCGCCGCCGGCGCCGCCCGCCTACCCGGCGCAGCACGCCGCTCCCGCGCCCGCCTGGGGCGCCCCGCAGCACCACGGCCACCACGGCCACGGCCACGGCCACCGCGGCTTCGGCCGGATGCTCTTCTCCTCCTGACCCGGGGGAACGCGAAAGCCCCGGCCGTGGAGACGGCCGGGGCTTGTCGGGTGGTGCGCGATACTGGGATTGAACCAGTGACCTCTTCCGTGTCAGGGAAGCGCTCTCCCGCTGAGCTAATCGCGCGGGTGCACGAGCCACCGCCGACGCCGGAAGCGCCAGGGTGCCGCGTACTGCGTGCGCGATACTGGGATTGAACCAGTGACCTCTTCCGTGTCAGGGAAGCGCTCTCCCGCTGAGCTAATCGCGCGGGCGGATCCGTGGATCCGGGACCCGGGGGTCCCAGTGGACGATACTGGGATTGAACCAGTGACCTCTTCCGTGTCAGGGAAGCGCTCTCCCGCTGAGCTAATCGTCCTTGGAGGTGGAGACGGGATTTGAACCCGTGTAGACGGCTTTGCAGGCCGTTGCCTCGCCTCTCGGCCACTCCACCAGGAGTGAATGCAGGGGTTCGGGATGATCCCCCACATCGAGCGGACGACGAGATTCGAACTCGCGACCCTCACCTTGGCAAGGTGATGCTCTACCAACTGAGCCACGTCCGCATGTCGCCGTGTTGCTTGGGGTTGTTTTCCTTCGCTCCCCGGCGACGTGTTGAACTCTAGCGGATTCCCGGGCCAGCTCAAAAACGCGTTTCCGCAGCGTGCTGCCGCTCGATCACCACAGGTCACACGGCCGTCACCGCGGAGGCCGCCTCCTCCCGCCGCTCACCGGCGCCTTTCGGACACCGGCCCTAGACTCACAGCCGTGCAAGACCTGCAGCCCATGGCCCGCTTCGGCGGCCTCCTCGCGACCGACCTCCGCGACGTCACCCACGACCCCGCCGCCCTCGACTCCACCGGGTTCTGGGCGGTCGCGGCAGACTTCGAGGGGCGGCTGACCTGCGCCCGTTTCGGCGACGTACGCCCGGACCCGGTCCCGGCCCCCGCCCCCGGTGCCTGGCTGGGCCCGGCCGCCGAGGACTGGACCTCCTCGCTCGACCGGTCCGGCTACGTCTCCGGAGTGCGGCGCATCCGCGAGCACATCGCGGCGGGGGAGGTCTACCAGGCCAACCTGTGCCGCGTGCTGTCCGCGCCACTGCCGCGGCCGGAGACCGCCGACGTGGACGCGCTGACCGCGCGGCTGGCGCGAGGCAACCCGGCCCCCTATGCAGGAACGATTCGGCTCCCGGCGCACGGCGTCGAGATCGCCACCGCCTCCCCGGAGCTCTACCTCCGCCGCTCCGGCCGGTACGTCGAGTCCGGCCCGATCAAGGGGACCGGCCGCACCGCCGACGACCTGCTGGAGAAGGACCACGCCGAGAACGTCATGATCGTCGACCTGGTCCGCAACGACCTCGGCCGCGTCTGCACCACCGGCTCCGTCACCGTCCCCGAGCTGTGCGCCATCGAGGAGCACCCGGGCCTGGTCCACCTGGTCTCCACGGTCAGCGGCGAACTCGCCGCCGGAGCCGGCTGGCCCGAGCTGCTCGCCGCCACCTTCCCGCCCGGCTCCGTCACGGGCGCCCCCAAGTCCTCCGCCCTGCGGATCATCGAGGCCCTGGAGACCGCCCCGCGCGGCCCCTACTGCGGCGGCATCGGCTGGGTGGACGCCGACCGCGGCACCGCCGAGCTCGCCGTCGGCATCCGCACCTTCTGGATCGACCGCCGCGGTCCCGGCGGCCCGCGCCTGCTGTTCGGCACCGGCGCCGGCATCACCTGGGGCTCAGACCCCGAACGCGAATGGGCGGAGACCGAACTCAAGGCGGCCCGGCTGCTCGCGGTAGCGTCGGGTACGTACGAGGCGAGTGGAGGGACCGTACGGTGAGGATCTGGCTCGACGGAGCGCTGCGGGACACCGACAGCGCGGTGGTGTCCGTGTTCGATCACGGGCTGACGGTGGGGGACGGCGTCTTCGAGACGCTGAAGGCGCAGGACGGCAAGGCGTTCGCCCTGACCCGGCACCTGGAACGGCTGACCCGGTCGGCGCGCGGCCTCGGCCTGCCCGACCCCGACCACGACGAGGTGCGGCGGGCCTGCGCGGCCGTGCTGGAGGCGAACCCGGTGCCGCTCGGCCGGCTCCGCGTCACCTACACGGGCGGCCTCTCGCCGCTCGGCTCCGACCGCGGCGAGGAGGGCCCCACCCTGGTCGTCGCGCTCGGCGAGACCACCCGGCGCCCGGACACCACCGCCGTGATCACCGTCCCCTGGGTGCGGAACGAGCGCAGCGCCATCGCCGGGCTGAAGTCCACCTCGTACGCCGAGAACGTGGTCGCGCTGGCGCAGGCGCACCGGTCGGGGGCCTCCGAGGCGCTGTTCGGCAACACCGTCGGACGGCTCTGCGAGGGCACCGGTTCGAACGTCTTCGTCGTCCTGGACGGCGAGCTGCACACCCCGCCGGTGTCCTCGGGCTGCCTGGCCGGCATCACCCGGGAGCTCGTCGTGGAGTGGGCCGGCGCCAAGGAGACCGACCTGCCGATGTCCGCCCTGGACGAGGCCGAGGAGATCTTCCTGACCTCCACCCTCCGCGACGTGCAGGCCGTCCACCGGATCGACGGGCGGGAACTGGGCGGGGCCACGCCCGGCCCGGTCACCGCCGAGGCGGCGCGGATCTTCGACGAGCGCTCCGGGGCAGACCTCGACCCGTAAAAGGGGCTGACGTGCCGCCGCGGGGTGGGTAGAACATCCCTGATGACCACCACCCTGCGGCCGAGCGGGCCGCCCCAGGAGAACGGCGCGGGCGCGCGCTCCCGCCCGTACGAGGTCCGCGTCAACAGCCGTCGGGTCGGCTCGCTGCTGCTCGCCAACGACACGCCCTTCGGGCCGTACGTCGGCGAGATCCGCGACCTCGTGATCGACGAGCGGGACCGGCGCCGTGGCCGCGGCACGGTGGCCGCGCTGGCGGCCGAGGAGGTGTTGCGCTCCTGGGACTGCCGCCGGGTCAGGATCCGCGTGCCGGCCGACGCGGCCGCCGCGCTCCGGCTGGCGACCGCCCTCGGCTACGTCGAGAACAGCCGGAACATGGTCAAGGAACTCCCGGCCGAACCGCCGGCCCTTCCCGCCGGGACGCAGGCCCGCCCGATGACGGAGGCCGAGTACGGCACCTGGCTGGAGCGGGCGATCGAGGGGTACGCCGAGGACTGGCGCAGCCGCGGCATGCCCGCCGAGGCCGCCCGGGCCAAGTCCCTGGCCGACCACGCCCAGTCGCTGCCCCGGGGCCTGCACACCCCGGGCGCCGACCTGCTGGTGCTGGAGGCGGACGGCGAACGGGTCGGCAACCTGTGGCTGGCCCACAAGGACGGCGGCGCGTACGTCTTCGACGTCGAGGTGGCGGCCCCGCACCGCGGCCGGGGCCACGGCCGGAGCCTGATGCTGCTGGCCGAGCGCACCGCGCTCGCCGCCGGCTCACGGAACCTGGGCCTCCAGGTCTTCGCGGGCAACACCCCGGCGCGCCGCCTCTACGACTCGCTCGGCTACCGCTCCACCTTCCTCAACTGCGCGAAGGACCTCCTCTAGGCACGTCCGTCAGCCCCGGTCGGCGGCCAGCAGCCGGTCGGCGATCTCCTCGACGCGGGCGCGCAGGCCCTCCTGGGACTTGCCGCCGTCCAGCCGCTCCCCGCCGATCACGTAGGTCGGGGTGCCGGTCACGCCGATGGCCTTGCCCTCGGCCTGGTCGGCGTCCACGACCAGGATGTGCCGGCCGTCGATCAGCGCGGTGTCCAGCTCCTCGGCGTCCAGCGACAGCTCGCGGGCCACGTCGAGCAGCAGCGCCTCGCCGCGCTCGCCCAGCTCCGCGGTCCGGGCCAGGACGGCCTCGGCGAAGTCCCAGCCGCGGCCCTGCTCCGCCGCCTCCTCGGCGGCCTGAGCGGCCGCGAAGGCGTGCTTGTGCTTCTCCAGCGGGAAGTGGCGCAGAACGATGTCCAGCCGGTCCCCGTAACGGGCGCGCAGGGCGCGCACGTCGTCGAGGGCGGTGTGGCAGTCCGGGCACTGGAGTTCGCACCAGACTTCGAGAACGACGGAATGGGTCATGGGGACAGTCTCCCAGCCCGCCCGGGGGAGGAGGCACGACCCCGAGATCTCCCGGAGATCCGCCCCGCGGACCGCCGCACCGTGGCCGCGCCGCCCGCCGCCGGTGCAGGATGGAGGCGACGAACCGTACAGGTCTGGAGGACCGCATGCTTGCCGAGACCATCTGCTCCGCGGTGTCCGCGGCGGGCCTGGGCATCGCCGCGATCACGGCGTACCGGCGGCGGTTCCTCGCCGCGACCCGGATCGCCGCCTACTCCCTCGTGCCCGTCGGCCTGGTCCTGACCGGCGCGGTGGAGTGGCTGTCCGGGGTCGTCTTCGACCCGGCCGTCTGGGCCGGCCTCGGCCTGCTCGGCCTGGCCTGGCTGCTGCTGCTCACCACCCGTGCCGTGGAGCGCCGCGGCCGTGGCCGCGGCGGGAAGGCCCCCGAGGCGGTGGCGAAGGGTGCCCCGCAGCCCCGGGCGGTCGCTCCGACCGCCTCGGACCCGCGGCCCCCGGCGAAGCCCCGGGGCCGGGCCGCCGCGGAGGACGACTTCTCCGACATCGAGGCGATCCTGAAGAAGCACGGGATCTGACCGTCGCGCGGCGCACCGGCCCGCCGATCGCAGGTGATCACGGGCCGGTCCGGCTCGGACGGACGCCGGTCAGGAAGTGCGGTGTTTCGCGAACTACCGAGCGAACACGGGCGTGTTGAGGGGAGGGGGGTGGGCGGCTGCGCCATCATCGGCGCGACATGCTCGACACATCACAGGGCGAGCCGCCCGGGCGGTTGTCCGTCCCCGCCGCCGCCGAGGAACCCCGCGGGTGCCTGTTCGCGCTCTCCCAGCCGCCACTGATGATCTTCCTGGCGGTGATCGGGACCCTGCTGCTGCTCGCCGCCGTGCACGACCTGTTCCTGCTGTGAACCGGGCCGTGGCCAGACGGCCCTACTCGGCCGCTTCCTTGCGCCGGGCCCGGTACGCGGCCACGTGCAGCCGGTTCCCGCAGGTCCGGCTGTCGCAGTAGCGGCGGGACCGGTTCCGGGAGAGGTCGACGAAGGCGCGCCGGCAGTCCGGCGCCTCGCAGCGGCGCAACCGTTCCTGCTCGCCCGAGACCACGATGAACGCCAGCGCCATGCCGCCGTCCGCCGCCAGGTGGTCGCCCACCGAGGCGCCCGGCGCGAAGTAGTGCACGTGCCAGTCGTAGCCGTCGTGGTCGGTCAGCTGCGGAGTGGTGCCGGCCGTCGCCACCAGCTCGTTGATCAGCACGGCGGCCGCCCGCGGGTTCCGCGCGGAGAACACCTGCGAGAACTTCCCCCGCACCGTCCGCACCCCGGCGAGGTCGCGGGCCCCGAGCTCGCCGACGTCGCTGATGGAATGCTCGTTCACGAACGCCCGCAGGGCGCCCAGGTCCGGCAGCCCGTCCGGCTGGTCGGACTCGGGAGCGGTGTTCACCAGGGCGACGACCACGTCGAGGGCCCGGCGGGTGTCGTGAGGAATCTGCACGTGGCCGACTCTAGCGCTTCGCCGGAAAATCGCACCGGCGCTGTTCCCGTGGACGGTTTCCACGGGAACAGCGCCGGTGCGCAACTGTGCGGGGGCGGTCCGACTCGCACCGTCGCCCCGAGTCGGACGGTGTCGAGCGGTGGTCGGGCTGGGCTGGGCCGGTCCGGTCGGACGCAGTCAGCTTTCAGCCAGGATGTGGGAGAGCTCCTTGTCGAGGTCGAAGTGCCGATGCTCGGTCCCTGGTGGAACCGCGGCGTCCGTCCGCTTCAGGAAGGACTCCAGCGCCCGGGCGGGGGCTTCGAGCAGCGCTTCCCCCTCCGGGGAGCTCAGGGCGATGCAGACGACGCCCTGGCCGTGGCTTCGGGACGGCCAGACCCGGACGTCTCCGGTACCGGTGGGCCGGTGCAGGCCCTCCGCGAGGAGGTCGCGGGCGAAGACCCACTCGACCGTCTCCTCGGCGCCGGTGTGGAAGGTGGCGTGCACGGCGTAGGGGTCGGCCGTGTCATACCGCAGGCCCGCGGGAACAGGCAGTGAGGACTCGCTCGACACAACGAGGCGCAGGTGCAGCTCGCAGCTGACCGTGGTGTTCATAAGCGCCAGGGCCTTTCGCTCAGTGTGCGCTCGGGGATTCGCACGTCGGCGAAATCGACATGCCACCTACGGTGCCGTTGTAAACCCCTCTGACCGTTTTGCGGACCTTCGGGTCCCTCGGACGGCGGATCCAAACGGCGATTCCGGTGTGCTTCCGGCTCCGGTAGATTCGAGCGCATGGATACGGGGAGTGACGAAGGCAAGACCACCGGAACGCCCGACGCGGAGCCGCCGCTCGGCTCGCGGGCGCCCGACTTCATCAAGGCGCGCAGGACCCTCCACCTCAGCTGGCAGGTCGGCGTGTTCGTCGTCGGCCTCGCCGTCGTCGGCACGGGCATCGTGCTGCTGCCCCTGCCGGGCCCCGGCTGGGTGATCATCTTCGCCGGCATGGCGATCTGGGCCACCGAGTTCGTCTGGGCCCAGCTGGTGCTGCGCTGGACCAAGCGCAAGGTCACCGAGGCCGCCAAGAAGGCCCTCGACCCCAAGGTCCGCCGCCGCAACATCATCCTGACCACGGCGGGCCTGGTGATCGCGGGCACCCTGCTCGGGTTCTACCTGTGGAAGTACGGCATGACCATGCCGTGGGACCTCCCGGACCAGTGAGCGCCGCCCGCCGCGCCCTGTGCCGGACGGTGGTCGGCAGCACCGCTGACATGCGGTAATGTTTGCGGTGCGCCCGGGCGATTAGCTCAGTGGGAGAGCGCTTCGTTCACACCGAAGAGGTCACTGGTTCGAACCCAGTATCGCCCACCCGGACGAAGGCCCGGAGACCGAGAGTCTCCGGGCCTTCGGCGTTCCCCGGCCCGGTCCCGCGCCCGGCGGCTACCCCAGCCGCCCCAGCGCCCGCCTCAGCCGGCGCGCGTCCCGCAGCCGCCGCTCGTACGTCGCCCCCACCGCCAGCAGCAGCAGGCCCGCCAACGCGGGCGGGAGCCAGCGCGGCAGCGCGTCCACCACCTGCACCACCACCGGCGTCAGCTCGTGCAGCGCGTCCAGCGCCAGCACCGCCCCGCCCAGCAGCAGCGGCGCCTGGAGCCGCCACCGAGCCCCCGCCAGCGTCACCGCCAGCGCCGCCACCCCCAGCAGCAGCGGCCGCAGCCAGTGCGCGTCCCCCCAGGCCGCCACCAGGCTGGGCACCAGCGTCGCCGCCAGCCCCGGCCCGTACGCCGCCCAGGACCCGGCCCCCGGGTCCCGACGCCGCCGCAGCAACCCCACCACCAGCGCCGGAACCGTCACCGGCAGCGTGTACGCCTCCGGCACCGCCACCCCCGACGCGGCCAGCCGCACCCAGGTGGCCGCCACGAACAGCACCCCGGCCGCCCAGCCCACCCGGCGCCGGTCCCCCCGTACCGCCGCACCCGCGCAGACCACCCCGGCCAGCGCCAGCAGCAGCGCCAGCCAGGACGGCTCCCCGGCCGCCAGGAGCACCGCCACCGCCGCCACGACCGCGGCCGCCACCTCCACCGGCACCCGCACCACCGCGGCCCGCCCGGACGGCGGACGCATCGCCACCGCGGCCGGCACCACCAGCACCAGCAGCCCCCACACGTGCACCGGCAGCCCCCACAGCGCCCCCAGCGCCGCCGACAGCCCCGCCGCGCACCCCACGGCCCCCACCGCCGCCACGGACCGCGCCACCCGCCCCGCAGCCCCGTACAGCGCCCCAACGGCCCCCGCCGCGCCCAGCACCGCCGGCACCGCGAACGTCGCCACACGGCCGTCCAGCGCCGCCAGCGCCACCACCGGCGCGCCGACCGCGGCGCACACCCCGGCAGCCACCCGCACACCCGGCCCGCGCCACCACAGGGCCGCCGCAGCCCCGGCCAGCACCACCGCCGTCCCCGCCGCGGTCACCACCGCCGCCGGCAGCCCCCACGCCGCCGGCGCCACGAACAGCCCGGCCCAGCCGGCCACCACCGCCACCGGAACCGCGCACGCGCCCACCCGCCCCGGAACCCGGGCCACACCCGCAGCGGCCACCGCCACCAGCAGCAGCACCACCGGCACCGCCGCACCCGGCCACAGCACGACCACGCCCGGCGTCGACCCGGCCCACACCTCGGTCACCGCCCCCAGCCGGGACACCACCAGCAGCACGGCCGCCGGAGCCGCCGCCACCACCGCCAGCCCCGCCACGGCCGCCCCGGCCGCCGCCACGCCCAGCCGCACCGGCCGCGGCACCCGCCCCGCACCCACGACCGGCACCAGCGGCAGCGCCACCACCAGGTACGCCACCACCAGCCAGTCCGACTCCAGCGGCGGCCGCAGCACCCCGCCCACCGCGCCCACCACCGCGAACCCGCCCGCCGCCGCGGCCGCACCCGCCGCCGGCACGGACCCGGCCGCCCGCCAGGCCACCGCCACGCACCCGGCCGCCACCGCCGCCAGCAGCGCCCCCGAGGGCACCGCGGCCGACCCGCCCCCGGCACCCGCCGACAGCACCAGCCCCAGCAGCAGCACCGCCGCACCCAGAACCGCCCCGGACACCCCGGCACACCACCGGACCACCTTCCGCGGCCGGACCCACACCGCGAGCGCGCCGTCCAGCGCCGCCGTCACCAGCAGCGCCCAGCCCACCCCGAGCGCCCCCGCCGACGAGGCGAGCGCCGCCAGAGGCAGCGGGAGCTGCGCCGCCACCACCGCCACCGGCAGCGGCAGCCGGAGCCCGCGCAGCGCCTGGCCGTAGCCCGCCCACACCGCCGCCAGCACGGCCGCCGCCCCCGCCGCGTACGCCGTACCGTCCACCCCCGGCGTCCCCACCGCGTACACGGCGTACGCGTCCAGCACCGTCAGCGTGAACCCCACGCCCGCCACCGCGTCGGCCGTGGACCGCAGCCCCCGGCGCAGCAGCACCGCGGGAGCCGCCAGCGCCCCGGCCGTCACCGCGCCCAGCACCGCCGCGCGGCCACCGATGCCCATCGAGCCCCAGCTCACCAGCGTGAACGCGAGCGCCGCCACGGCCAGCAGCACCGCACCCAGCACCAGCAGCACGTTCTGCGCACCCGGACCCGAAGCCTCCGGACCCGGACCCCGACCGGGAACCGAGCCTCGAACCGGAGCCGCGCCCGGAACCGGAGCCGGGCCCTGAGCCGCGCCCGCAGCCCGCAGCACCTCCAGCAACCAGGCCCGGCGCCGCAGCAGATGCGCACGGTGGGCGTCGAGTCGGGCCAACTCGCGGTCGACCAGGGCCAGCTCCTCGGCCGGCGGCAGGGCGTTCTCCATGCCCGCAGTGTGGTGCCGCTCACAGCCCCGGCACATGGGTACGGATACTCAATCCATGGACTGGAGTCACTACCGTTTCCACAGCGTCTGGTACCTGGCCGCCCCGCCCGCCCGCGTCTACGCCACCCTGGAACGCACCGCCGAATACCCGCACTGGTGGCCCCAGATCCGCCGCGTCGAACCCGACCCGCGGGACGGGCGCTCCGGCACCGCCGTCTTCCGCTCCCTCCTCCCGTACGACCTGCGCGTCACCGTCACCGCCCGGCGCACCGACCCCGGCGGCGGGGTGCTGGAGGCGGCGCTGGGCGGCGACCTCGAAGGGTGGGTGCGGTGGACCCTGCTGCCGGCCCCGGCCGGCGGCACCCGCGCCGTCTACGACCAGGAGGTCGTCGTCCGCAAGCCCCTGATGCGGCGGCTGGCCGTCCCCGGGCGGCCCTTCTTCCGGCTCAACCACGCCCTGATGATGCGCTCCGGACGCCGCGGCCTGGCCGCCCGGCTGGAAGCGGTTTGAACGAACCTCCACGGGCCTGTATGGTTCAGTGCGTTCCCGGGCGATTAGCTCAGCGGGAGAGCACTTCGTTCACACCGAAGGGGTCACTGGTTCGATCCCAGTATCGCCCACCGGGAGAGGCCGGTCCGTCTCAGACGGACCGGCTTTTTCGTTGCCCCGTACGCCCGTTCCGCGCGGCCACCTCGGCCGGTGACGCGGGTGCGGCGGGTACGTGCCTCACGCGGCAGTCGGCAGGTCCGGGCGCAGCGGCCAGTGCGGGTCCACCGCCTCCTCCGTACCGTTGCGCGCGAACCACGCCTGCAGGCCCCGCGCCTGAGCCGCGTGCCACACCGCCTGCAGGGTGTGCAGCTCCGCCGGGCTCAGCCGCTCCAGCCGCGAGGCGAACCGGCGGCCCACCGCCCGCACCACCTCCAGCGAGGCCAGCGCGTCCGCCGCCGCGTCGTGCGCCTCCGCCAGCTCTATCCCGTAGTGCGCACAGAGGTCCGTCAGCGTCCGGCGGCCCTTGCGGTACCGGTCCAGGTGCTTGTCCAGCACCCGCGGATCCAGCACCGTCAGGGGTCGGTTGTCCAGGTACCGGGACAGCGACGAGGCGCGGTGCCGCCGCAACTCCCGGTCCAGCAGCGTCAGGTCGAACGGCGCGTTCATCACCACCACCGGCCGCCCCGCCACCTGCTGCTCCGCCAGCGACCGGGCTATCTCCTCCATCACCGGCGCCGGCCACCGCCCGTTGCGCCGGAGGTGATCGTCCGTCAGGCCGTGAACCCCGGTGGCCTCGGCGGGCACCGGCACGCCCGGATTGACCAGCCAGCGGGTCGCCCGGGCGCGACCCCCCGCACACTCCTGGACGACGATCGCGGCGGACACGATGCGGTCCTCCTCGACGTCCACTCCCGTTGTCTCCGTGTCGAATGCGGCCAGCGGCCCCTCATACCAGCGCGTCATGGCGAACTCCTCGTCCCCGAAGGGCAGGCGCGGCCTGCCCGCCTGCCTGATACCCGGCAGGTTTGCCCCGTACGCCGTTTGCGCGGAGCCGCGTGCGGAGACAACACCGGTGGGGGACCGTACGGGTGAGCGGTCGTCAGAATCCGGCCAGACGAGCCTGGAAGGCATGGGGAGCCATGGCGCTCGCGCATCCCGAGCCGGGTGAGGTCCTGCGCGGCAGCCTCGCCACCACCGCCTGCATGGAGACCCTCCAGGTGGGCTACCTGCACGCCGTCGCGGCGGCCGCCGGCTGCTCGCTCTCCCAGCCGTTCCCCGACAACGGCATCGACTGGCACGTCAGCCACGGCGCCGCCGAACACGTCGTCGACGACGAGGTGACCATCAAGGTGCAGCTCAAGGCCACCTACCAGACAGCGGCGGACCCGCCCGGCCCCACCTTCGCCTTCACCCTCGACAACGAGCACCTGGTGAAGCTGGCCCGCACGCCGGTCGCCGTCCCCAAGATCCTCGTGGTGATGCTCGTACCGAGACGGCGCGACGACTGGCTGCGCGCCGCCCACGACCGGCTCGCCCTGCGGCACTGCTGCTACTGGACCAACCTGGCCGGACACCCCGTCACAGGCCGGCGCCGGACCACCGTCCGGATCCCCACCACACGGATCTTCGACGACCGGGCGCTGTGCGAGATCATGACCCGGGTCGGGTCGGGAGGGACACCCTGATGCACTGGCACCCAGCCCATCTCGAACCAGTACCGGCGGACCTCGCCGAGCCCGACCTCGCCGGGCCCGCCGACGGACCCGACGCGGCCCTCGTCGACCCCGCCGTGCTCGGCGCCCTGCTGCACCGGCACGGCTGGCAGCGGCGCGGCGGCCCGCCCGGCCGGTACGGCCGCTGGACCCCGCCCGGCCGGCCCGGCACCAGCGTCCTCGTCCCGGAGGACCGCTCCTTCCCGGACTGCGGCGACCTGCTGGAGGAGGCCCTCACCGCGCTCTCCCGCAGCGGACTGCCCTCGGCCCGGGAGGTGCTGTACGGGCTGGCCGTACCCAGCGACGAGGTCCGCTGGACCCGCGAGACCGCCGCCGGCACACAGGCCACCTGGAGCGCCCAGGAGCAACTCCGTTCCGCCGCGCACCGGATGCTCCTCGCCGGAGCGCTCGCGGACCGGGCCCGGGCCGGCTACCACGGCGCCCGCAACCGCGGACAGGCCCGCCGGGCGCTCGAAGGGGTGCTGGTCGGGCCGGCTCCGGGCGGGCGGCGGCTCACCGCGTACGTACCCGTCGACGGCGGCCGGGGCATCGTCACCCGGCTCCACCACGCGCTGCACGCCGCCCGCGAGGCCGTGGACTACCGGCGCGCGACCGGCGGCATGGACGCCTTCGACAGCGCGGTCGGGGCCGGCGTCAGCCGGGAGCTCGCCGAGGCCCTGATCGCGCTGGTCCGCGGCTCCGAGGGAGCCCGGATCGGGCTGGCCTGGGCGCCGGCCGCCGGGGTGCCCGCCGGCTGCGCGGCCCGGCCCGAGCCGGTCGAGTTCTCGCCGGGGGACCTGCCGGTGCTCCGCGAGGCGGCCGCGCGGTACACCCGGCACGAGCCGGCCGTGCCGGTGCGGCTCACCGGGACCGTGGTCCGGATGCGGCGCTCGGCGGCCGGCGGCGGGGGAGCGGTCCGGATCCGGGTGCTGGCCGGGGCGGACGTCCCGTACGTACGGGCGGTGCTCGGCGAGGAGGCCTACCGGACGGCGGGCCACGCCCACCTGGACGGGCTGCCGATCCGCATCGCGGGACGGCTCCAGCGGCGCGGCGGCTTCCGGCGGCTGACGGGGGCCACGGGGGTGGTGCCGGTCGCGCTGGACGCGGTGGAGCGGGACCGCCTGCTCAAGTCCCTCCACGAGGAGGACCCCCCGGACCTGCCGGACGCGTAGCCCACCTCGGGCGGCCGCCCAGCGCAACGACTGCCCGCACCTTCAGGCGGTGGACGCGTACAGGTCGCGGAGGAGGGCGATCTCCGCCCCGTGGTGGAGGACCTCCTGGTTCACCCACCACACGGTCTCCAGGAACGGGTCCTCCGGATCGCTCCCGTACGGGTACGCGCTGTGCCCCACCGTGTCCAGCGCCGCCTCGTCCGCGCCCAGCAGCGTCCGCCGCCACGCGGCCGAAGCCTCCTGGTACGCCGCCACCGCGGCCGCCGCGTCACCGGCGACCTCGAACGACTCGCGGGTCAGCGAGCGGCTCCCCGAGGTGTGGTCCGCGCGCAGCAGCAGCATCTCCGTCAGGTGGGACAGCCGCCAGGCCAGCGTCGTGAACGGCGGCGGCTCCGGGTGCGGGGCCGGCGCGGCGTCCCGGCCCCAGGCGCCCCGGCCGGTGAGCAGCGTGGCCCGGGCCCCCGGCCCGTCCGTGCGCCGCCGGACCGACCAGCAGCCCGGCACCGGCTCCCACAGGTATTCGGCGTCGGTCAGCGGGCTGTTCCCGACCCCCGTCCCGTTGCCGCTGTCGCGGACCGGCGCCACCAGCCGGTCCAGCAGCCGCCCGCTCGCGTGGTCGAACTGCTCCAGCAGCGGCAGCAGCCGCGGCGGCACGGTCCCCGGCCGCCGGAAGGACGCCATCACCAGCCCGGGCACGGGGGAGAAGTCCTCTCCCCGGACCAGCCCCAGCCGCTCGTACAGCGCGACGGCGGGCCCGTTCGCCGCGCCCGTGGTCACCGTCACCGCGCGCCCGGCGGCCTCCCCGTCCAGCAGCCGGCGCAACAGCCGCGAGCCGATGCCGCGCCGGAACCACCCCGGAGCCACGCAGAGCCGGTCGACGGACACCCCGCCGCCCGCGGCCGGCTGCCAGGCCACGAAGCCGGCCACCTCCCCGTCCGGCCCGAGCGCGCCCAGCCAGCGCAGCGGCTGCGCCCGCATCGCCGCCAGGTCCTCGCCCAGCGCGGGAATCCCGTCGAAGCCGATCAGCGCGGCCTCCACGGCATAGGAGTCACGGCCCACCCGGTGAACCCGGCGGGCGGTCCCCTCGTCGGACAGGTCCAGCGCGCGCAGCCGTATACCGTCAGTCTGTTCCATCCGGTCGAAGCTACCGGCCGGGCCGGGCCCGCCCTAACCGTTTAGCGGACGGCCCGCCCCGCTCGGTACGATTCAGGCGCGCGCAGTGACCGCTGCGGCACCCCCCATCAGTCAGGAGAGACCGGTGTCAGACGTCCGTGTGATCATCCAACGCGATTCCGAGCGGGAAGAGCGCGTGGTGACCACGGGCACCACTGCGGCCGACCTCTTCTCCGGTGAGCGCACCGTGATCGCCGCCCGCGTCGCCGGCGAGCTCAAGGACCTGTCGTACGAGGTCCGGGACGGCGAGGCCGTCGAGCCGGTGGAGATCTCCTCCCCGGACGGCCTCGACATCCTGCGCCACTCCACCGCGCACGTCATGGCCCAGGCCGTGCAGGAGCTCTTCCCCGAGGCCAAGCTGGGCATCGGCCCGCCGGTCCGGGACGGCTTCTACTACGACTTCGACGTCGCCAGGCCCTTCACCCCCGATGACCTCAAGGCCATCGAGAAGAAGATGCAGGAGATCCAGAAGCGGGGGCAGAGGTTCTCCCGCCGCGTGGTCAGCGACGAGGCCGCCCGCGAGGAGCTCGCGGACGAGCCGTACAAGCTGGAGCTCATCGGCATCAAGGGCTCGGCCTCCACCGACGACGGCGCGAACGTCGAGGTCGGTGCCGGCGAGCTGACCATCTACGACAACCTGGACGCCAAGACCGGCGAGCTGTGCTGGAAGGACCTCTGCCGCGGTCCGCACCTGCCCACCACCCGGAACATCCCGGCGTTCAAGCTGATGCGCAACGCGGCCGCCTACTGGCGCGGCAGCGAGAAGAACCCGATGCTCCAGCGCATCTACGGGACCGCCTGGCCCTCGAAGGACGAGCTGAAGGCGCACCTCGACTTCCTCGCCGAGGCCGAGAAGCGCGACCACCGCAAGCTCGGCAACGAGCTGGACCTGTTCTCCATCCCGGACGAGATCGGCTCCGGCCTCGCCGTCTTCCACCCCAAGGGCGGCATCATCCGCCGCACCATGGAGGACTACTCGCGCCGCCGGCACGAGGAGGAGGGCTACGAGTTCGTCTACTCCCCGCACGCCACCAAGGGCGCGCTCTTCGAGAAGAGCGGCCACCTGGACTGGTACGCGGAGGGCATGTACCCCCCCATGCAGCTCGACGGTGGTACCGATTACTACCTCAAGCCCATGAACTGCCCGATGCACAACCTGATCTTCGACGCGCGCGGCCGCTCCTACCGCGAACTGCCGCTGCGCCTGTTCGAGTTCGGCACCGTGTACCGGTACGAGAAGTCGGGCGTGGTCCACGGCCTGACCCGGGCCCGCGGCTTCACCCAGGACGACGCGCACATCTACTGCACCCGTGAGCAGATGGCCGACGAGCTCGACCGCACCCTCACCTTCGTGCTCAACCTGCTGCGCGACTACGGCCTGACCGACTTCTACCTGGAGCTGTCCACCAAGGACGAGACCAAGTTCGTCGGCTCGGACGAGGTCTGGGAGGAGGCCACCGCGGTCCTCCAGCAGGTCGCCGAGAAGCAGGGCCTCCCGCTGACCCCCGACCCGGGCGGCGCCGCGTTCTACGGCCCGAAGATCTCCGTGCAGGCGCGCGACGCCATCGGCCGCACCTGGCAGATGTCGACCGTCCAGCTCGACTTCAACCTCCCGGAGCGTTTCGACCTGGAGTACACCGCGGCCGACGGCTCGCGCCAGCGCCCGGTCATGATCCACCGCGCGCTGTTCGGCTCGATCGAGCGCTTCTTCGCGGTACTGCTGGAGCACTACGCGGGCGCCATGCCGCCGTGGCTGGCCCCGGTCCAGGCGGTCGGCATCCCGATCGGCGACGCGCACGTCGAGTACCTGCAGGAGTTCGCCGCCGAGGCGAAGAAGAAGGGCCTGCGGGTCGAGGTGGACGCCTCGTCCGACCGCATGCAGAAGAAGATCCGGACCTGGCAGAAGCAGAAGGTCCCGTTCATGATCATCGTCGGCGACGAGGACATGGCTGCGGGCACGGTCTCCTTCCGCTACCGCGACGGTTCGCAGGAGAACGGCATCCCCAAGGACGAGGCCCTCGCCAAGCTGGTCAAGGTCGTCGAGGACCGCGTCCAGGTCTGACGGCCGGGCTCCGCAAGAGGACCGTACGAGGAACGTACGAGGAAGGCCCCCGGGAAGCGATCACTTCCCGGGGGCCTTCCTCGTACCGCCCGGCGAGGTCATATGCTGCATCCCATGACCCTTGACCCGGAGCAGCAGAACGGCGTGGGGACGCAGGACGCGTTCCAGCGGCTTTGGACCCCCCACCGGATGGCCTACATCCAGGGCGAGAACAAGCCGACCGGCCCGGAGGCCGGCGACGGCTGTCCGTTCTGCGGGATTCCGGAGATGTCCGACGGGGACGGTCTGGTCGTGGCCCGTGGCAAGCACGTGTACGCGGTGCTGAACCTCTACCCCTACAACGGCGGTCACATGATGGTCGTCCCCTACCGGCACGTCGCCGACTACACCGAGCTGGACGGCCCGGAGACGGTCGAGCTCGCCGACCTCACCAAGCGGGCCATGGTCGCGCTGCGCAAGGCCTCCGGGGCGCACGGCTTCAACATCGGCATGAACCAGGGCGCGGCCGCCGGCGCCGGCATCGCCGCGCACCTGCACCAGCACATCGTGCCCCGCTGGGGCGGGGACACGAACTTCATGCCGATCGTCGGCCACACCCGCATCCTGCCCCAGCTCCTCGCCGACACCCGCCAGATGCTGGCGGACGCCTGGCCGCTCGACTAGCAACCCTGCCGTTGCACGGCTCAGGGGTGAGCGGCCTGCTGGGCGGCGGCCTGGTGGCCGTGTACGGCGTTCAGCAGGGCTTGCCCCTGGGCGTCGACGAACCTGGTGAACAGTTGCTGCGAGTAGCCGAAGACGATGGCCCAGGCGATGATCTGGGCCGATGAGTCCAGGGCGCTGAGCCCCGGAATGAAGCCACCGCGCATCAGCAGCAGCCCGAGAGGTGCTGTCAGCGCCCCCATGGGCAGTTTGAGGAACGCGAGGGCGACGGGCACGTTGTACGGCAGGGACGTGCCCCTGATGCGGCGCAGGGTGGCCGCTGCGGCGACCGACGCGGCCAGAACGCCGCCGATCTGGACCACGAGGTAGTCCGCCCGTTGCGTGGCACTCCTGACTTCCGCGGTGGTGGGGGGCTCAGTCGGGGGGACCGGAGTGGTGCTCCCGGTGGGGCAGATGATGTGGTACTCCCTCATGTTCTCCGGCGTGAAGCAGAGGGGGACCTCGTCGCTCCACCGGAAGGTGAGGACCGCGAGGGCGGCTGCCGCCACGAGCAGGGCCCAGGCGACCACCAGCACGATCCGCACGAAGCTGCGGACCCGGAGGGTCTCCTTGCGGATCAGGCGCCGGGCGAGACTGACCGTCCCCGCGAGGAAGGCCCGGTCACTGGTGGAGATGGTGCTGTTCTTCTCCCGGAGGGCGTGGGCGATCTCCGTCGCCCTGATCCGCTGGGGGTCGCCGGTGGCGAACTGATCGTCGATCAAGCGGAGCATCTGGGGCAGCAGGGCCTTGATGTCGTCGGCCGAGCACAGCCAGATCATGAGGTTCAGCGCGGAGTCGACATGGGACTGGGCGACGCCCAGGTGCGAGGCCCGGCGCATCAGGGCGTGGCTGTGGTGCTCCAGCACGGCTTTGGCGATGTCGAGCTCGCTGCGGGCTTGAGCCGCGTACTGCGTGGCGACGTCGCGCCGGTCGGGATCCCTGAGCGCACGCCGCTCGGCCGCTCCCAGGATGGGCTCCAGCTCGGCGATCCGCGCGAGGAGGCCCTCCTTCTGTTCCCACGGCCCCATCTCGCGGCGGGAGGCCCAGACGGGGGTCTTCTTGCTGAGTCTGCGCGCGAAGAGGGCCGCTCGGCCGCGGAGGATCGGGGTGTCCTCCGCGCTGGGCCGCTCCTCCTTCTTCTGCCGGGCCGCGCGGGCCTTCGCCGCATCCACGGTCTTGTCAGCCATGTGGACCGCCTTACGTGGGACCTGCGTCCCTGAAGGTGTTCCCCGCGGCGGCACCGGGCCGGGCGTGCGGCACGCGGGGTTCCTTCGGATGGCGGCACCCCGGCGAGAGGTCTACGCGTCGTACACGTCCGCCTTGCGCGGGGCCGCGTCCTGGACGAGGCCGCTGACCACCGCGGCGCGGTTGGAGAACTTCTCGACGTCGCAGTTGTTCTCCTCCAGCACCCGCAGCGCGGCGGCGTGCACCACGCGCAGTACGGGAGTGGCGGTGCGGATCGCGTCGTCCGCCATGAAGCGGTGCCGCCACATCGAGCCGGCCCAGACGTGCCGTACTCCGAAGGGCTCCGGCAGGACCAGCTTGCCGCCGAGCCACTCCAGCAGCGGCGGGTACCAGGTGAGCGGGGCCCGGACCATCAGGCGGACGACCTCGGAGGTGTCGACCACCGGGAGGACGTGCTCGGTGGTCTCCCAGAACCGGAAGGTCTTGGCCACTTCCTTCTTCTCCGGCTCGGACTTCGTGGTGAAGAGTCCGTGGACGGGGCCGAGCGCGTGGCCGGTGACCTCGATCCGCAGGGTCTGGTAGAGGACGGTGACGGTGACCATCATGGTGATCACGAGCTGGCCGTCCCAGAGGGGCCACTGGATGCCGAGGTAGTGCCGGTTCCCCGCGCTGAACTGCTGTTCGTTGCAGATGCGGGTTATCTCGTGCGGCTTGACCTGGAAGGCGTCGACGTTCTCGCCGCTGGGTCGGGTGACCTCGGTGGCGCCCTCGCCGACCGGGGTGACGATCCAGTGCTTGATGTCGGGGGCGGGGAACCCGCCGGTGTGCAGCGGGCCGCGCTGGATCAGGCGGAGCTGGTCGTGGATGGCGCGGATGACGTCCCAGCTGCGGAAGGGGTGGATCTCGGTGCCGTCGCCCTTGGGGACCAGGTCCTCGGCCATCTGCCAGCTGCCCCACCGGGTGCCCATGCCGAGCACGCCCTTGGGGCCGGCGTAGAAGACGGAGTTGCTGCGGTCCTCGGCGGTGAGCTTGGCCAGCTGGTGGCGGAGTTCCTCGGCGGACTTCTCTCCCGGGTTGCCGGGCACCGCCTCGGGGATCTTCGCCGCGACGCCGCCGCCCGAGAGCAGGCCGTCCCAGCGGGAACGCAGGTCGACGGCGGTGTTCAGGCAGATCCGGCGGGCGAGGAGCCAGCCGACGGCCGGGGCGATGATCATGCCCCGGAGGTAGTAGGCCCAGAAGCCGGAGTAGGGCAGCCGGAACATCAGGACGGCCACGACCAGGGCGATCCCGACCAGGATGGTGGTGCCCAGCCAGGAGGTGTGCTTGCCCTCGCTCTTGGCGAGGGACTTCCGCAGCTGGAAGAGGCCCATCCAGAGCAGCATGCCGGGCAGGAACAGCACCCCGCACACCAGGGTGATCAGCCGCAGCTTCTTGTCGCGTTCCCGGCGGATGCGGTTGGCGGAGAGGCAGTGCTCGACGACGGTCTGCGGGTCGGCGCCGAAGGCCTGGATCAGGGGCTTGCGGCCGGCGCCGAGCATCCGGGTCTCGACGGCCCGGCTGAAGGCCTCGCCGAGGCTCGGCCTGAAGATGGTGGCCCAGGAGCGGCCCGGCTTGACGGTCGACTTGTAGTGCTCGTTGTCGGCCTTGGTTATGTCGGACAGGGGGGTGCCGTAGCCGTCCCGGTAGGCGGCGGAGGCGAGCGCGTTGGTCGCGGCGGTCTGGCCGCCCCCGCCCTGGAGCGGGACCTGCGCCCCCGGCCTGAAGTCGAAACCGTCGTCCGCCACCGCTGCCGCCCCCAATACGTGCCGTTCCGTGGTGCTCCGTGTGCCTTCCCCGGCCTTTCATGGGACAGGGAAACGCCGCCCACCGCAAGTGCGTTGGGTGGGCGGCCGGTCACACGCTATGACAATTAGGTTCCCCTCTCCGCCTGTTCGCGAATCTTGTCCGCCAACTGGGGCGGCATGGGTTCGTGGCGGGCGTAACTGCGGTCGAAGCGGCCGGTGCCGTGGGAGACGGAGCGCAGGTCGACCGCGTACCGGCCGATCTCGATCTCGGGGATCTCGGCGCGGACCAGGCTGCGGCCGGGGCCGGCCGGTTCGGTGCCGACCACCCGGCCGCGGCGCCCGGCCAGGTCGCTCATCACCGGGCCGACGTACTCGTCGGGGACCATCACGGCCAGCTCGGCGACGGGTTCGAGGAGGTGGATGCGGGCCTCGGCGGCCGCCTCGCGCAGGGCCAGGGCGCCCGCCGTCTGGAAGGCGGCGTCGGAGGAGTCGACCGAGTGCGCCTTGCCGTCCCGCAGGGTGACGCGTACGTCGACCAGCGGGTAGCCGGCCGCGACGCCCTTGGCGGCCTGGGCGCGCACGCCCTTCTCCACGGAGGGGATGAACTGGCGGGGGACCGCCCCGCCGACCACCTTGTCGACGAACTCGATGCCACTGCCGGGCGGCAGGGGTTCCACCTCGATCTCGCAGATGGCGTACTGGCCGTGGCCGCCGGACTGCTTGACGTGCCGGCCGCGGCCGCTGGCCCGCTCGCCGAAGGTCTCGCGGAGGCTGACCTTGTGCGGGACGGGGTCGACCTGGACGCCGTAGCGGGTGCGCAGCCGGTCGAGGGCCAGGTCCTGGTGGGCTTCGCCCAGGCACCACAGCACGACCTGGTGGGTGTGCGGGTTCTGCTCCAGCCGCATGGTGGGGTCCTCGGCGACGAGCCGGGCCAGGCCCTGGGAGAGCTTGTCCTCGTCGGCCTTGCTGTGCGCCTCGATGGCGACGGGGAGCAGCGGGTCGGGCATCACCCAGGGCTGCATGAGCAGGGGGCTCTCCTTGGCGGAGAGGGTGTCGCCGGTCTCGGCGCGGGTGAGCTTGGCGACGCAGGCGAGGTCGCCGGCGATGGCCTGGCCGAGGGTGCGCTGCTGCTTGCCGAAGGGGGCGGTGAGGGCGCCGATCTTCTCGTCCACGTCGTGGTCCTCGTGGCCGCGGTCCGCGAGGCCGTGGCCGGAGACGTGCACGGTGGTGTCCGGGCGGAGGGTGCCGGAGAAGACGCGGACCAGGGAGATCCGGCCGACGTAGGGGTCGGAGGAGGTCTTGACGACCTCGGCGACCAGGGGGCCGTCGGGGTCGCAGACGACGTCCGGGCGGCTGCTGCCGTCCGGGGTGGTGACGGCGACGGGGGGCCGTTCGAGGGGGGTGGGGAAACCGCCGGTGACCAGTTCGAGGAGTTCGACGGTGCCGAGGCCCTGGCGGGCGCCGTCGGCGGCCGGGGCGGCCATGAGGACGGGGTGGAAGGTGCCGCGTGCGACGGCCCGCTCCAGGTCCTCGACGAGGGTCTTGAGGTCGATCTCCTCGCCGCCGAGGTAGCGGTCCATCAGGGACTCGTCCTCGCTCTCGGCGATGATCCCCTCGATGAGGCGGTTGCGGGCCTCGGAGATGAGTTCGAGTTCGGCGGGGTCGGGGTCGCGTTCCACGCGTTCGCCCGAGCGGTAGTCGTAGACCCGGCGGGAGAGCAGGCCGAGCAGGCCGTGGACGGGGGAGTGGCCGTCGGGGCCGGGGGGCCCGTACAGCGGCAGGTAGAGGGGGACGACGGCGTCGGGGTCGTCGCCGCCGAAGATCTCGCCGCAGACGGAGGTCATCTGGGCGTAATCGGCGCGGGATGCCTCCAGATGGGTGACGACGATGGCCCGGGGCATGCCGACGGCGGCGCATTCCTCCCACAGCATGCGGGTGGCTCCGTCGACCCCGTCGGAGGCGGAGATGACGAAAAGGGCCGCGTCCGCGGCGCGCAGACCGGCCCTTAGTTCCCCGACGAAGTCGGCGTATCCGGGGGTGTCCAGGATGTTGATCTTGATTCCGCCCCATTCGACCGGGACGAGCGAGAGCTGGACCGAGCGCTGCTGGCGGTGCTCGATCTCGTCGTAGTCGGAGACGGTGCCGCCGTCCTCGACCCGGCCGGCCCGGTTCAGCGCCCCGGCGGTCAGGGCGAGGGCCTCGACCAGGGTGGTCTTCCCCGCGCCGGTATGGCCGACCAGCACCACGTTCCGTACGGATGAGGGCCGGTCGGCCGTGGGTGCCCTGCCGGCGGCTCCGGGTTGTTGCCGTTGCGTCTTGTCGCCCATGTTGCTCGTGCCTCCCGGTGCGACGGTGAGGAGGATGGAGTTCTTGAAGCTTTGCACCGCCGTCACCCTCCGTCCATACGTGGGTGACGCGACGGTGGGTGCGCGGCGTGCGGCGCGCCGGGCGCTGGCTACGATGGGCCAGCCGGTGGCCGTGGTGGCCGTGCGGCCCAGCTACCCCCTGGGAAGGCCATGCTGAACAAGTACGCGCGTGCGTTCTTCACGCGTGTTCTCACGCCGTTCGCCGCGTTTCTGCTCCGCCGCGGGGTGAGCCCGGACGCGGTCACGCTGATCGGCACCGCCGGGGTGGTGGCGGGTGCCCTCGTCTTCTTCCCGCGCGGAGAGTTCTTCTGGGGCACGATCACCATCACCGCCTTCGTCTTCTCCGACCTGGTGGACGGGAACATGGCCCGCCAGGCGGGCGTGTCCAGCCGGTGGGGGGCCTTCCTGGACTCCACGCTGGACCGGGTCGCGGACGCGGCCATCTTCGGCGGTCTGGCGCTCTGGTACGCGGGCGGCGGGAACGACGAGCTGCTGTGCGCGGTGGCGATCTTCTGCCTGGCCAGCGGCCAGGTGGTGTCGTACACCAAGGCGCGCGGCGAATCGATCGGCCTGCCGGTGGCGGTCAACGGGCTGGTCGAGCGGGCCGAGCGGCTTGTGGTGTCGCTGGTCGCGGCCGGCCTGTCCGGGCTGCAGGCCTTCGGCGCGCCGTCGTGGTTCGGCGTGCTGCTGCCGGTGGCGCTGTGGGTCGTCGCGGTGGGCTCGCTGGTCACGCTGGTCCAGCGGGTGGTCACCGTACGCCGGGAGGCCGCGGAGGCGGACGCGGCGGCCGGCACCGCGGAAAGCGGCACGGTCTGATGGGCTCGGTACGTGACGGGCTGACCGACCGGCTGTACGGGCTGGGCTGGGCCGGGGTCAAGAAGCTGCCGGAGCCCGCGGCGGTCGCCCTCGGGCGGCGGATCGCGGACTTCGCGTGGAAGCGCCGCGGGAAGAGCGTGCTGCGGCTGGAGTCCAACCTCGCCCGCGTGGTGCCGGAGGCCGGACCGGAGCGCCTGCGGGAGCTCTCCCGGGCGGGCATGCGCTCGTACATGCGCTACTGGATGGAGTCGTTCCGGCTGCCGACCATCCCCAAGGAGCGCTTCGGGCAGGACGTCGCCATGGAGGACGAGCACGTCCTGCGCGAGGCGATCGCCTCCGGCCGGGGCGTGGTCGTCGCCCTCCCGCACCTGGCCAACTGGGACCTGGCCGGGGCCTGGGTCACCGCACACCTGGGCCTGCCCTTCACCACCGTCGCCGAGCGGCTGAAGCCGGAGTCGCTGTTCGACCGCTTCGTGGCCTACCGGGAGAGCCTCGGCATGGAGGTCCTCCCGCACAGCGGCGGCGCCGCCTTCGGCGTGCTCGCCCGCCGGCTGCGCGCCGGCGGCCTGGTCTGCCTGGTCGCCGACCGCGACCTGTCCGCCTCCGGGGTGGAGGTGCGGTTCTTCGGCGCCGCCGCCCGGATGCCGGCCGGCCCGGCGCTGCTGGCCCAGCAGACCGGGGCGGTACTGCTCCCGGCCACCCTCTGGTACGGGGAGAGCCCGCGGATGCACGTCCGGATCCACCCCCCGGTGGAGGTCCCCGAAACCGGCACCCGCAAGGAGAAGACCGTGGTGATGACCCAGGCGGTGGCCGACGCGTTCGCCTCCGGCATCGCCGCTCACCCGGAGGACTGGCACATGCTCCAGCGGCTCTGGCTGGACGACCTGTCGACGCCGGAGGAGGCCCCGGCGCGCTCCGCCGGGGCGGGGGAGGCCACGGCATGAGGATCGGTATCGTCTGCCCCTACTCCTGGGACGTCCCCGGCGGGGTCCAGTTCCACATCCGCGACCTCGCGGAACACCTCATCCGGCTGGGCCACGAGGTCTCGGTGCTGGCCCCGGCCGACGACGAGACCCCGCTGCCGCCGTACGTGGTCTCCGCCGGCCGTGCCGTCCCCGTCCCGTACAACGGGTCGGTGGCCCGGCTGAACTTCGGCTTCCTGTCGGCGGCCCGGGTGCGGCGCTGGCTGCACGACGGCACCTTCGACGTGATCCACATCCACGAGCCGGCGTCGCCCTCGCTGGGACTGCTGTCCTGCTGGGCCGCCCAGGGCCCGATCGTGGCCACCTTCCACACCTCGAACCCGCGCTCCCGCGCGATGATCGCGGCGTACCCGATCCTCCAGCCGGCGCTGGAGAAGATCCGCGCCCGGATCGCGGTCAGCGAGTACGCCCGGCGCACCCTGGTCGAGCACCTGGGCGGCGACGCCGTCGTCATCCCCAACGGCGTCGACGTGGAGTTCTTCGCCCGCGCCGAGCCCAACCCGGACTGGTCGGGCCGCACCCTCGGGTTCATCGGCCGCATCGACGAGCCCCGCAAGGGCCTGCCCGTGCTGATGGCCGCCTTCCCCCGGATCGCGGAGGCCTGCCCGGACGTACGGCTGCTCGTGGCGGGCCGCGGCGACGAGGAGGAGGCCGTGGCCACGCTGCCGGAGGCGCTCCGCTCCCGGGTGGAGTTCCTGGGCATGGTCTCCGACGAGGACAAGGCCCGCCTGCTCCGCAGCGTCGACGTGTACGTGGCCCCGAACACCGGCGGCGAGAGCTTCGGCATCATCCTGGTCGAGGCGCTGTCGGCGGGCGCGACCGTGCTGGCCTCCGACCTGGACGCGTTCGCGCAGGTCCTGGACCAGGGCGCGGCCGGCGAGCTGTTCGCCAACGAGGACCCCGCCGCGCTGGCCGACGCGGCCGTGGCCCTGCTGGAGGACCCTGCCCGGCGGGCCGCCCTCGCGAAGCACGGCTCGGCCCACGTCCGCCGGTTCGACTGGTCCACGGTCGGCGCGGACATCCTGGCGGTCTACGAGACGGTGACCATGGGCGCAGCGGCCGTGGCCGCGGACGAGCGGGTGTCGCTGCGCACCAGGCTCGGCCTGGGCCGGGAGGCGTCCGGGCACTGACCGCCCCTGCCCCGCACCGCCGGGGCCCCGACCGCTCCGACCGCTCCGACCGCGCCGACCGCGCGGGCTGCCCTGCGGCCCCGGGCCCCGCAGCGGGACGGTAGTGTCACCCGGCGTGATCGAAACGCTCGTATGGATCGTGCTGGGCCTCGCGGTCGTCGGTGTGTACCTCAGCTGGACCGCCGGACGGCTCGACCGGCTGCACTCCCGGATGGACGCCGCCCGGGCCGCGCTCGACGCACAGCTGCTGCGGCGGGCGTCGGTGGTGCTGGAGGTCGCCACCTCCGGCGTCCTCGACCCCGCGTCCTCGCTGGTGCTCTACGAGGCGGCCCACGCCGCCCGCCAGGCCGAGGAGGAGCACCGGGAGGTCGCCGAGAGCGAACTCAGCCAGGCCCTGCGGGCCGTGTTCGGCGACGCCACGCAGGTGGAGGCGCTGCGCGAGGCGCCGGGGGGCGAGGCCGCCGCCGAGGAACTGGCCGCCGCGGTCCGCCGGGTGCCGATGGCCCGGCGGTTCCACAACGACGCGGTGCGCGCCGCCCGCGCGCTGCGCACCCACCGCAAGGTCCGCTGGTTCAGACTGGCGGGACACGCGCCCTTCCCGCTGGCGTTCGAGATGGACGACGAGCCCCCGGCGGACCTGGCCGACCGGCCCTAGTTGTACCGAAAGGCCAATTCGGAAGGAGCCACCGGCTCCTTATTGGCTCTTGCAGTGGACTGGTCGGGGGCGGTTTCCTCGACCCTGTACAACTCGTACCCCTGCGGTACCGACGTCTTCCTTCGAGTGAGGTCACCCCGTGAGCACGCTTCCCAACACCACCCAGGCCCCCGAGCTCGGCACCGCCCGCGTCAAGCGCGGCATGGCCGAGCAGCTCAAGGGCGGCGTGATCATGGACGTGGTCAACGCCGAGCAGGCGAAGATCGCCGAGGACGCCGGCGCCGTGGCCGTCATGGCCCTGGAGCGGGTCCCGGCCGACATCCGCAAGGACGGCGGCGTGGCCCGGATGTCCGACCCGAACATGATCGAGGAGATCATCGACGCGGTCTCCATCCCGGTCATGGCCAAGTCCCGCATCGGCCACTTCGTCGAGGCGCAGGTCCTGCAGTCCCTCGGCGTGGACTACATCGACGAGTCCGAGGTCCTCACCCCGGCCGACGAGGTCAACCACTCCGACAAGTGGGCCTTCACCACCCCCTTCGTCTGTGGCGCCACCAACCTGGGCGAGGCCCTCCGCCGCATCGCCGAGGGCGCGGCCATGATCCGCTCCAAGGGCGAGGCCGGCACCGGCAACGTCGTCGAGGCCGTCCGCCACCTGCGCCAGATCAAGAACGAGATCGGCCAGCTGCGCGCCCTGGACCACAACGAGCTGTACGCCGCCGCCAAGGAGCTGCGCGCCCCCTACGAGCTCGTCAAGGAGGTCGCCGAGCTCGGCAAGCTCCCGGTCGTCCTGTTCTCCGCCGGCGGCGTGGCCACCCCGGCCGACGCGGCCCTGATGCGCCAGCTCGGCGCCGAGGGCGTCTTCGTCGGCTCCGGCATCTTCAAGTCGGGCGACCCGGCCAAGCGCGCCGCCGCCATCGTGAAGGCCACCACCTTCTTCGACGACCCGAAGATCATCGCGGACGCCTCCCGCAACCTGGGCGAGGCCATGGTCGGCATCAACTGCGACACCCTCCCCGAGGCCGAGCGCTACGCCAACCGCGGCTGGTAAGGCAGTAACCCGATGAACAATCCCCCCGTGATCGGCGTCCTGGCCCTCCAGGGCGACGTCCGGGAGCACCTGATCGCCCTGGCCTCGGCGGACGCCGTGGCCAGGCCGGTCCGGCGCCCCGAAGAGCTCGCCGAGGTCGACGCCCTGGTGATCCCCGGCGGTGAGTCCACGACCATGTCGAAGCTCGCCGTCCTGTTCGGCATGCTGGAGCCCCTGCGCGAGCGGGTGCGGGCCGGAATGCCCGTCTACGGCACCTGCGCCGGCATGATCATGCTCGCCGACAAGATCCTCGACGGCCGCGAGGACCAGGAGACGCTCGGCGGCGTCGACATGATCGTCCGCCGAAACGCCTTCGGCCGCCAGAACGAGTCCTTCGAGGCCGCGATCGACTTCACCGGCATCGAGGGCGGCCCCGTCGAGGGCGTCTTCATCCGTGCGCCGTGGGTGGAGTCCGTGGGCGCGCAGGCCGAGGTGCTCGCCACCTACGACGGCCACACCGTGGCCGTGCGGCAGGGCAACGTCCTCGCCACCTCCTTCCACCCCGAGCTCACCGGCGACGACCGCGTGCACGCCTACTTCGTCGACATGGTGCGCGCAGGGGCGTGACCCGGCTTCGGTAGGATCGGAGACGAACACTGTTGGTTACGCGAAGGAGACAGGCGGATGTCCGGCCACTCTAAATGGGCTACGACGAAGCACAAGAAGGCCGTGATCGATGCCAAGCGCGGCAAGCTCTTCGCGAAGCTGATCAAGAACATCGAGGTCGCGGCGCGTACCGGCGGTGCGGACCCGGACGGCAACCCCACCCTCTTCGACGCCATCCAGAAGGCGAAGAAGAGCTCGGTCCCGAACAAGAACATCGACTCCGCGGTCAAGCGCGGCGGTGGCCTCGAGGCCGGTGGCGTGGACTACGCCACGATCATGTACGAGGGCTACGGCCCGAACGGTGTCGCGGTGCTCATCGAGTGCCTCACCGACAACCGCAACCGCGCCGCCTCCGACGTGCGCGTGGCCATGACCCGCAACGGCGGCTCCATGGCCGACCCCGGCTCGGTCTCGTACCTGTTCAACCGCAAGGGCGTCGTGGTGCTGCCCAAGGGCGACCTGACCGAGGACGACGTCCTCAACGCGGTGCTCGACGCGGGCGCCGAGGAGGTCAACGACCTCGGCGAGAGCTTCGAGGTCATCAGCGAGGCCACCGACCTGGTCGCGGTCCGCACCGCGCTCCAGGAGGCCGGCATCGACTACGACTCGGCCGAGTCCAGCTTCGTCCCGACCATGCAGGTCGAGCTGGACGAGGAGGGCGCGCGGAAGATGTTCAAGCTGATCGACGCCCTCGAGGACAGCGACGACGTGCAGAACGTCTTCGCCAACTTCGACGTGTCCGACGAGGTCATGGAGAAGGTCGACGCGTAGGCCCACCGCCGGGACGCCGCGCGCGGCGGCGGACGGGCGGACGTCACGGTGACGTCATGAGGCGCACGGCGGGCCGGCGGGGGCACATCCCCGCCGGCCCGCCGCGTCGTCGGCGCCTGTCAGTGGCACCCGGTAGCCTGCACGAACCGGTGAACGAGGAGGGGGCGGGCGTGCGCGTACTGGGGGTGGACCCGGGCCTGACCCGGTGCGGCGTGGGCGTGGTCGAGGGCGTAGCCGGACGCCCCCTGACCATGCTGGGCGTCGGAGTCGTCCGCACCCCCGCCGACGCCGACACCGCCACCCGGCTCGTCGGCATCGAACGCGGCATCGAGGCGTGGCTCGACGAACACCGCCCCGAACTCGTCGCCGTGGAGCGCGTGTTCAGCCAGCACAACGTCCGTACGGTCATGGGCACCGCCCAGGCCAGCGCGGTCGCCATGCTCTGTGCCGCCCGGCGCGGCATACCGGTGGCGCTGCACACCCCCAGCGAGGTCAAGGCCGCCGTCACCGGCAGCGGCCGGGCCGACAAGGCCCAGGTCGGCGCCATGGTGACCCGGCTGCTGCGGCTGGACGCCCCGCCGAAACCCGCCGACGCCGCCGACGCCCTCGCCCTCGCCATCTGCCACATCTGGCGGGCCCCCGCCCAGAACCGCCTCCAGCAGGCGGTCGCCCAGCACGCCGCCCTGAAAGGCCGGACCCGATGATCGCCTTCGTGAGCGGCCCGGTGGCCGCACTCGCCCCCACCACCGCCGTGATCGAGGTCGGCGGCGTGGGCATGGCCGTCCAGTGCACCCCCGACACCATCGCCGGGCTGCGCGTCGGCGAACCGGCCCGGCTGGCCACCTCCCTCGTGGTCCGCGAGGACTCCCTCACCCTGTACGGCTTCGCCGACGACGACGAGCGGCAGGTCTTCGAGCTCCTCCAGACGGCCAGCGGCGTCGGCCCCCGCCTCGCCCAGGCCATGCTCGGCGTCCACCGCCCCGACGCCCTGCGGCTGGCCGTCTCCACCGGCGACGAGAAGGCCCTCACGGCCGTCCCCGGCATCGGCAAGAAGGGCGCCCAGAAGCTCCTCCTGGAACTGAAGGACAAGCTGGGCGCCCCGCTCGGCACCAGCGGCCTGGTCGGCGCCCAGCGCGCCGCCGCGGCCGGACCCGCCCCCTGGTCGGAGCAGCTCGCCGCCGCCCTCGTCGGCCTCGGCTACGCCGCCCGCGAGGCCGAGGACGCCGTCGCCGCCGTGGCCGGGCAGGCCGAGGAGGCCATCGCCGCCACCGGCTCCGCCCCCGTGCCCCAGCTGCTGCGCGCAGCCCTGCAGACCCTCAACCGCGCCCGCTGACCGCGACCGGCAGACCGTACGAACGAGAAGGCGGAACGACAACCGTGAACTGGGACGAGGACGAGGCCGGCACCGCGGCCGCGGACCGGCTGGTCGGAGCATCCGCCGACGGCGAGGACAGCGCCGTCGAGGCGGCCCTGCGCCCCAAGGACCTCGGCGAGTTCGTCGGCCAGGAGAAGGTCCGCCAACAGCTCGACCTGGTCCTCAAGGCCGCCCGCCAGCGCGGCGCCACCGCCGACCACGTGCTGCTGTCCGGAGCGCCTGGCCTGGGCAAGACCACCCTCTCCATGATCATCGCGGCCGAGATGGGCGCACCGATCCGCATCACCTCCGGCCCCGCCATCCAGCACGCCGGCGACCTCGCCGCGATCCTCTCCTCCCTCCAGGAGGGCGAGGTGCTCTTCCTCGACGAGATCCACCGCATGTCCCGGCCGGCCGAGGAGATGCTGTACATGGCCATGGAGGACTTCCGCGTCGACGTGATCGTCGGCAAGGGCCCCGGGGCCACCGCCATCCCCCTGGAGCTGCCCCCCTTCACCCTGGTGGGCGCCACCACCCGGGCCGGCCTGCTGCCCCCGCCGCTCCGCGACCGCTTCGGCTTCACCGGCCACATGGAGTTCTACGCCCCCGAAGAGCTCGAACGGGTCGTCCACCGCTCCGCCCGCCTGCTCGACGTGGAGATCGACGCCGACGGGGCCGCCGAGATCGCCGGCCGCTCCCGCGGCACGCCCCGCATCGCCAACCGGCTGCTCCGCCGGGTCCGCGACTACGCCCAGGTCAAGGCCGACGGCGTGATCACCCGCGAGGTGGCCGCCACCGCCCTGGCCGTCTACGAGGTGGACGCCCGCGGCCTGGACCGGCTGGACCGGGCCGTGCTGGAGGCCCTGCTCAAGCTGTTCGGCGGCGGACCCGTCGGCCTGTCCACCCTCGCCGTCGCCGTCGGCGAGGAACGCGAGACGGTCGAGGAGGTCGCCGAGCCCTTCCTGGTCCGGGAGGGCCTGCTGGCCCGCACGCCCCGCGGACGGGTCGCCACCCCGGCGGCCTGGGCCCACCTGGGGCTCGTGCCACCGCAGGCGCAGACCGGACAACAGGGGTTGTTCGGGGCCTGACGGCGCGGAGGTTCGCCCCGTCAGGAACTGCGGTGCCATGCTGGGCGTTGTTCCATCGGTGCGGACTCGCCTAGACTCCGCCGATGCCGACCGTGCAGGTCGGCATGCCCACCCCCGTAGAAATGGCCGCCCTCCGGCGGCCGTGCGAAGGATCTTCGTCCCGTGAACAGTCTCGTGACCTTCCTCCCGTTCATCGTGCTCATCGGGGCCATGTTCCTGATGACCCGCTCTGCCAAGAAGAAGCAGCAGCAGGCCGCCCAGATGCGCGACAAGATGACGCCCGGCACCGGCGTGCGCACCATCGGCGGCATGTACGCCACGGTCAAGGAGGTCGGCGACGACACCGTCACCCTTGAGGTGGCCCCCGGCGTCCACGCGATCTACGCCAAGAACGCCATCGGCGCCGTGCTGGAGGACGACGAGTACAACCGCATCGTCCACGGCACCACCGCCGACGCGGACGGCGACACGCCGGTCGTCCCGGACGACGCCTCGTCGCTGACCGAGGCCGGCCAGGACCAGGGCGAGGCCCCGAAGCTCGACCTCGGCAAGAAGGACGAGCCCAAGGACTCCGACCCGAAGACCGACGGCGACAAGTAAGGCACGGGACCGGGGACCGCACGGCGCCTGACCGGCGGCCGGGCGCGGTCCCCGTGAGCGACCCGTTTCTGCGGGGGGCAGGGGTCCCCACCACATATTCGTGGCCGTCCGCGCACTGACCCGGTGCGGGGCGGTTGGACAGGGAGATACAACAAGGTGGCAGCACCGAAGAAGGGCCGGCGGCCCACGGGGGCTCAGGGGAGGCCGGGGCGCGCCCTGGCGATCATCCTGATCGCGATGGTGGCGCTCACCGCGGGGATGTTCATCTCCAATCAGACGACTCCCCGGCTGGGCATCGACCTCGCCGGCGGCACGAGCATCACGCTCAAGGCCAAGAGCGAGCCCGGCAAGCCGGACGCGATCAACGAGACGAACATGAACACGGCGGTCGGGATCATCGAGCGCCGGGTCAACGGTCTCGGCGTCTCCGAGTCCGAGGTCCAGACGCAGGGCCGCGACCACATCATCGTGAACATCCCCAAGGGGACGAACGAGAAGCAGGCCCGCGAGCAGGTCGGCACGACCGCCCAGCTCTACTTCCGGCCGGTCCTGGCCTACCAGGACATGGGCGCGACCCCCGAGACCGCGCCCTCGGCCAACTCCTCCGGCGCCCCGAGCGCCACGCCGAGCCCGTCGGGCAGCGCCTCCGGCTCCCCGAAGGCCGACGGCAAGGGCGGCTCGTCGCCCTCGGCCACCCCGTCGTCCAGCGCCACTTCGCAGGGCCGTGCCCTGACCGAGGGCCTCAAGGCCCCGGGCACCCCCACGCCGACCCCGTCGGCGGGCCAGTCGAAGAAGGCAGACGACAACAAGGCCACCACCCCGGCCGCCACCCCCGTCCCGACCCCGTCGGGCGACGCCGGTGACGCCGCCCTCCAGGCGAAGTTCGCCGCCCTGGACTGCACCAAGGAGGACCAGCGCCTCAAGGTCGGCCAGGAGTCCAAGCCGGGCGAGCCCACCCTCGCCTGCGGCCAGCGCGGCCCCGGCTGGGGCAAGTGGCTGCTCGGCCCGGCCGCCGTCGACGGCCAGGACGTCGCCGAGGCCAAGGGCCAGCTGGACCCGCAGCGCGGTGCCTGGATCGTCACGATGAAGTTCACCGACGCCGGCGCCGACAAGTTCGCCAAGATCACCGGTGAGCTCGCCACCAAGCAGACCCCGCAGAACCAGTTCGCCATCGTGCTCGACGGCCAGGTCGTCTCCGACCCGTACGTCCAGCAGGCGCTGACCGGTGGCAACGCCGAGATCTCCGGCGGCTTCACCCAGCAGTCCGCGCAGGACCTGGGCAACATGCTGTCCTACGGCGCCCTGCCGCTGTCCTTCCAGGAGGACAGCGTCACCACCGTCACCGCCGCGCTCGGCGGCGAGCAGCTGAAGGCCGGTCTCATCGCCGGCGCCATCGGCCTCGCCCTCGTGGTGATCTACCTGCTGGTCTACTACCGCGGGCTGTCCCTGATCGCGATCGTCTCGCTGCTGGTCTCGGCGATCCTCACGTACACGATCATGGCGCTGCTCGGCAAGGGCATCGGCTTCGCCCTGAACCTGCCGGCCGTCTGCGGTGCGATCGTGGCCATCGGTATCACCGCGGACTCCTTCATCGTGTACTTCGAGCGGATCCGCGACGAGATCCGCGAGGGCCGCTCCCTCAAGCCGGCGGTGGAGCGCGCGTGGCCGCGGGCCCGGCGCACCATCCTGGTCTCCGACTTCGTGTCGTTCCTGGCGGCCGCCGTGCTGTTCATCGTCACCGTCGGCAAGGTGCAGGGCTTCGCCTTCACGCTGGGTCTGACGACCCTGCTCGACGTGGTCGTGGTGTTCCTCTTCACCAAGCCGATCATGACGCTGCTGGCGCGCACCAAGTTCTTCTCCAGTGGGCACCCGTGGTCCGGTCTGGACCCGAAGCGGCTCGGCGCCAAGCCGCCGCTGCGCCGGTCCCGTCGTACCGCCGGCACCTCCGCCCCCGTCGACGTAAAGGAGGCGTGAGATGTCGAAGCTGGGAGATCTCGGCGCCAAGCTGTACCGCGGTGAGGTCGGATACGACTTCGTCGGCAAGCGCTTCGTCTGGTACGGCGTTTCCATCCTGATCACCATCACCGCCATCGTGGCCCTGGCCGTACAGGGCCTCAACATGGGCATCGAGTTCAAGGGCGGCGCCGTCTTCACCACCCCGAAGACGGCCGTCTCGGTGGCGAAGGCCACCGAGGACGCCGAGAAGGCCTCCGGCCACGACGCGATCGTCCAGGAGCTCGGCACCGGCGGCCTGCGCATCCAGATCTCCGGTCTGGACACCGACGCCGCGGCCGACGTGAAGAAGGAACTGGCCGGCGCGCTGAAGGTGACCGAGGCGGACATCAACGCGGACCTGGTCGGCCCCAGCTGGGGCTCGCAGATCGCCAACAAGGCGTGGACCGGCCTCGGCGTGTTCATGGTCCTCGTGGTGATCTACCTCGCCATCGCCTTCGAGTGGCGGATGGCCGTGGCGGCCCTGGTCGCGCTGATCCACGACCTCACCATCACCGTCGGCATCTACGCGCTGGTCGGTTTCGAGGTCACCCCGGGTACGGTCATCGGCCTCCTCACCATCCTCGGCTACTCCCTGTACGACACCGTCGTGGTGTTCGACAGCCTCAAGGAGCAGACGAAGGACATCACCAAGCAGACCCGCTACACCTACGGCGAGCTGGCCAACAAGAGCATCAACGGCACGCTGGTCCGGTCGATCAACACCACCGTGGTGGCGCTGCTGCCCGTCGCCGGCCTGCTGTTCATCGGCGGCGGCGTGCTCGGCGCGGGCATGCTGAACGACATCTCGCTGTCGCTGTTCGTCGGCCTCGCCGCCGGCGCGTACTCCTCGATCTTCATCGCGACGCCGCTGGTCGTGGACCTCAAGGAGCGCGAGCCGGCCATGAAGGCGCTGCGGAAGCGGGTGGAGGCCAAGCGGGCCGCGGTCGCGGCGAAGGGCGGTGACCCGGAGGAGGCGTACGCCGAGGACGGCGAGACGCCCGAGGTGATCGCGCAGGGCCGGGCCGACCGGGCGACGGGCCGGCGTCGGTGACCGCGGTCACGGACGAGGTCCGGGAGCTGCTGCTCAGCCGGATCACCGACGTGCCGGACTACCCGAAGCCGGGCGTGGTGTTCAAGGACATCACCCCGCTGCTGGCGGACCCCGGGGCCTTCGGCGCGCTGACGGAGGCGCTGGCGGACCTCGCCGCGCGGTGCGGCGCGACGAAGATCGTCGGGCTGGAGGCGCGCGGGTTCATCCTCGCGGCCCCGGTCGCGGTCCGCGCCGGGCTCGGCTTCGTGCCGGTCCGCAAGGCGGGCAAGCTGCCGGGGGCGACGCTGTCCCAGGCGTACGAGCTGGAGTACGGCACGGCGGAGATCGAGATCCACGCGGAGGCGCTGCGCGCCGAGGACCGGGTCCTGGTCATCGACGACGTCCTGGCGACCGGGGGCACGGCGGAGGCTTCGCTGGAGCTCATCCGGCGGGCCGGGGCGCGGGTCGCCGGGCTCGCGGTCCTGATGGAGCTCTCGTTCCTCCCGGGCCGCGCCCGCCTGGAGCCGGCCCTGGCCGGCGCCCCGCTGGACGCGCTGATCGTGGTCTGACCCCCGACCCACCCGAAGCGGCGGGTTCCCCCACCCGGGGGAACCCGCCGCTCGGCTTTTCCCCGGCCGCACCGCCCCCGCCCACCGCCGCCGGCCCTGCGGTCCGGCTCAGGGGGCGCGTATCCGGCTCCTCCGGCGTTCGAGGAGCGGGGTTCGGGGCGCAGGCCCGTGGGGCCGGCCGCGGGCGGCGCCCGGCGCGGGGTCCGGATCGCGGGCGGGGGAACGTCGCCGGGCCGCGCTCGCTACCATGAGTTATCCGGACCCGACCGGAGGCCCCGGATCCGCACGAGGAGCGCTCTTGCCAGACGAGGTCCAGCCCATCTCCGCCGCGCAGCCCGACCCGACGGACGAGCAGCCCAAGGCGGCGGCCCCCGCCGCGCCCAAGCCGGCGCCGCCCGCCGCTCCCTCCCGGCCCGCGCCGCTGAAGCCGGCCGGGTCCTCCAACCGGGTGCGTGCCCGGCTGGCCCGCCTCGGGGTCCAGCGCTCCAACCCGTACAACCCGGTCCTGGAGCCCCTGCTGCGCATAGTCCGCAGCAACGACCCGAAGATCGAGACGGCCACCCTCCGCCAGATCGAGCAGGCCTACCAGGTCGCCGAACGCTGGCACCGCGGCCAGAAGCGGAAGAGCGGCGACCCGTACATCACCCACCCCCTCGCCGTGACCACCATCCTCGCCGAGCTCGGCATGGACCCGGCCACGCTCATGGCCGGGCTGCTGCACGACACCGTCGAGGACACCGAGTACGGCCTGGAGCAGCTCAGACGCGACTTCGGCGACGCCGTTGCCCTGCTCGTCGACGGCGTCACCAAGCTGGACAAGGTTAAGTTCGGCGAGGCGGCCCAGGCCGAGACCGTCCGCAAGATGGTCGTCGCCATGGCCAAGGACCCCCGCGTCCTGGTGATCAAGCTCGCCGACCGCCTGCACAACATGCGCACCATGCGCTATCTCAAGCGGGAGAAGCAGGAGAAGAAGGCCCGCGAGACCCTGGAGATCTACGCGCCGCTGGCCCACCGCCTCGGCATGAACACGATCAAGTGGGAGCTCGAGGACCTCGCCTTCGCCATCCTCTACCCGAAGATGTACGACGAGATCGTCCGCCTCGTCGCCGAGCGCGCGCCCAAGCGGGACGAGTACCTCGCCATCGTCACCGACGAGGTGCAGACCGACCTGCGGGCCGCCCGCATCAAGGCCACCGTCACCGGCCGCCCCAAGCACTACTACAGCGTCTACCAGAAGATGATCGTGCGGGGCCGCGACTTCGCCGAGATCTACGACCTGGTGGGCATCCGCGTCCTCGTGGACACCGTCCGTGACTGCTACGCGGCCCTCGGCACCGTCCACGCGCGATGGAACCCGGTCCCCGGCCGGTTCAAGGACTACATCGCGATGCCCAAGTTCAACATGTACCAGTCGCTCCACACGACGGTCATCGGGCCCAACGGCAAGCCGGTCGAGCTGCAGATCCGCACCTTCGACATGCACCGCCGCGCCGAGTACGGCATCGCCGCGCACTGGAAGTACAAGCAGGAGACCGTCGCCGGCAGCTCCAAGATCCGTACGGACGTCCCCAAGGCCGCCAAGGGCAGTGCCGGCCAGGACACCGTCAACGACATGGCCTGGCTGCGGCAGCTCCTGGACTGGCAGAAGGAGACCGAGGACCCGGGCGAGTTCCTGGAGTCCCTCCGCTTCGACCTCTCCCGCAACGAGGTCTTCGTCTTCACGCCCAAGGGCGACGTCATCGCCCTCCCCGCCGGCGCCACCCCCGTGGACTTCGCCTTCGCCGTGCACACCGAGGTCGGCTACCGCACCATAGGGGCCCGGGTCAACGGCCGGCTCGTCCCGCTGGAGTCCACCCTCGACAACGGCGACCTCGTCGAGGTCTTCACCTCCAAGGCGGAGGGCGCGGGCCCGTCCCGCGACTGGTTGGGCTTCGTGAAGTCCCCGCGCGCCCGCAACAAGATCCGCGCCTGGTTCTCCAAGGAACGCCGCGACGAGGCCATCGAGCAGGGCAAGGACGCCATCGCGCGGGCCATGCGCAAGCAGAACCTGCCGATCCAGCGGATCCTGACCGGCGACTCCCTGGTCACCCTCGCCCACGAGATGCGCTACCCCGACATCTCCTCCCTCTACGCCGCCATCGGCGAGGGCCACGTCTCCGCCCAGGCCGTGGTCCAGAAACTGGTCCAGGCGCTCGGCGGCGAGGACGCCGCAAACGAGGACATCGAGGAGAGCGTCCCGCCGTCGCGCGGCCGCGGCAAGCGGCGCGGCAGCGCCGACCCCGGCGTCGTGGTCAAGGGCGTCGAGGACGTGTGGGTCAAGCTGGCCCGCTGCTGCACCCCCGTGCCCGGAGACCCCATCATCGGCTTCGTCACCCGCGGCAGCGGCGTATCGGTTCACCGCGCCGACTGCGTCAACGTGGACTCCCTGTCCCAGCAGCCCGAGCGCATCCTCGAGGTCGAATGGGCGCCGACGCAGTCCTCGGTGTTCCTGGTCGCCATCCAGGTCGAGGCCCTGGACCGGTCCCGCCTGCTGTCGGACGTCACCCGCGTCCTCTCCGACCAGCACGTGAACATCCTGTCCGCGGCCGTCCAGACCTCCCGCGACCGGGTGGCCACCTCCCGGTTCACCTTCGAGATGGGCGACCCCAAGCACCTGGGTCACGTCCTCAAGGCGGTCCGCGGCGTGGAGGGCGTCTACGACGTCTACCGCGTCACCTCCGCCCGCAGGCCCTGACCCGCCGGAACAACGCAAAGGCGAGGGCCCCGGGACGGACGTCCGTCCCGGGGCCCTCGCCGTACGCGCCTACGGCGCCGCCGGCCGGCTCAGCCGCCGAACTCCTCCAGACCCTTCAGGGCCTGGTCCAGCAGGGCCTGACGGCCCTCCAGCTCACGCGACAGCTTGTCGGCCTTCGCGTTGTTGCCCTGCGCCCGCGCCGCGTCGATCTGCCCGCGCAGCTTGTCCACGGCCGCCTGCAGCTGACCCGTCAGACCGGCCGCACGGGCCCGCGCCTCCGGGTTCGTACGCCGCCACTCCGCTTCCTCGGACTCCTGGATGGCACGCTCGACCGCGTGCATCCGGCCCTCGACCTTCGGCCGGGCGTCCCGCGGGACGTGGCCGATGGCCTCCCACCGCTCGTTGATCGAACGGAACGCGGCCCGCGCCGCCTTCAGGTCGGTCACCGGGACGAGCTTCTCGGCCTCCTCGGCCAGCTCCTCCTTCAGCTTCAGGTTCTCCACCTGCTCGGCGTCCCGCTCGGCGAAGACCTCGCTGCGCGCCGCGAAGAAGACGTCCTGGGCGCCGCGGAAGCGGTTCCACAGGTCGTCCTCCGACTCGCGCTGGGCACGGCCGGCCGCCTTCCAGTCCGCCATCAGCTCGCGGTAGCGGGCCGCCGTCGGACCCCAGTCGGTCGACTTCGACAGCGACTCGGCCTCCGCGACCAGCTTCTCCTTGGCCTTGCGGGCCTCCTCGCGCTGCGCGTCCAGCGAGGCGAAGTGCGCCTTGCGCCGCTTCGAGAAGGCCGACCGGGCGTGCGAGAAGCGGTGCCACAGCTCGTCGTCCGACTTCCGGTCCAGCCGGGGCAGGCCCTTCCAGGTGTCGACCAGGGCGCGCAGCCGCTCGCCGGCCGACCGCCACTGGTCGCTCTGCGCCAGCTGCTCGGCCTCGGTGACGAGGTCCTCCTTGGCCTTGCGGGCCTCGTCGGTCTGCTTGGCCTTGGCCGCCTTGCGCTCCTCGCGGCGCGACTCGACGGTCTCGACCAGCTTGTCCAGCCGCACCCGCAGCGCGTCGAGGTCGCCCACCGCGTGGTGCTCCTCGACCTGCGTGCGCAGGTGGTCGATCGCGATCTGGGCGTCCTTGGCGGACAGGTCGGTGGTCCGCACCCGCCGTTCGAGGAGGCCGATCTCGACCACCAGGCCCTCGTACTTGCGCTCGAAATAGGCCAGGGCCTCCTCGGGGGTGCCCGCCTGCCACGAGCCGACGACCTTCTCGCCATCGGCAGTACGCACGTACACGGTGCCCGTCTCGTCGACGCGGCCCCACGGGTCGCTGCTCACAGCGCCTCCTCCACCTGATGCCTGCGCGGGGGTCCACCCCCTCGGCATCGTCCACAGTTCCTGGGGCGGGCAGCGCCCGCCCTGCACAACGCAAACATAGGCGACCGCCGGGCCGGCTGTCCGCATCCCGCACGACGGAATATCGCCGCGGGGGTGCTCAGGCCGGTCCGGGGCGCCGGCCCGTCAGTTCTTCGTGACCGCGGCCTTCTCGATGGTGACGGCCTTCTTCGGGGCGATGCCGCCGTCCACCGTGCCCTCCTTGGCCACGTCCTGGACGATCTTCAGCCCGGCCGGGTCGATCTTGCCGAAGGGGGTGTAGGTCGGCGTCAGCGGGCTGTCCTTGTAGACGAGGAAGAACTGGCTCCCGCCGGTGCCGGGCTGGCCGGTGTTGGCCATCGCGACCGTGCCGGCCGGGTAGATCACCTGGCCCTGCGCGTCGGCCTTGCCGAGGGCGTCGAGGTTCTCGTCCGGGATGTTGTAGCCGGGGCCGCCCATGCCGGTGCCCTCCGGGTCGCCGCACTGCAGGACGAAGATGCCCTCCGTGGTCAGCCGGTGGCACTTCGTCCCGTCGAAGTAGCCCTTGTCGGCCAGCGACTTGAACGAGTTCACGGTCTGCGGGGTCTTCGCCGCGTCCATGTCGATCCTGATCTCGCCCTGGCCGGTCTTCAGCGAGAACGTGTACTTCGCCTTCGTGTCCACCGCCATGGCGGGCGACGGCGACTTCTTCGGCGTCGGCGCCGCGGACGGGCTGCTCTCGGCGCCCGGCTCCACGGTGTCGGAGGAGCCGTCGAAGACCCCGCCCACCACCAGGCCGATCACCACAGCGAGCGCGGCGGCCACCGCCGCCGAGACCACCGCCGTCCGTCTGCGCGCCCTGCGCCGGGCCTCGGCGCGGTTCCTCTGCTGACGCTCGAACTTCTCCCTGGCGAGCTGCCGCCGCCGCTGATCGCTCGTGACCACCTGGGCCGTCTCCTCGTACGTGTCTGCTACCGCTGTCCGGGCAGGTTCTGGCCGTACCGTATATGGGTTCGCTGTGCGATGAGCGGCGCCGGTAGGCTCTGATCTGCACCAATATCCCGCCGGCCCGCCGGCCGACCACCACGACGTGAGGACGAACGTGCTGATTGCCGGATTCCCCGCCGGGGCCTGGGGCACCAACTGCTACCTGGTCGCCCCCGCCGCCGGTGAGGAGTGCGTCATCATCGACCCGGGCCACCAGGCCGTCCAGGGAGTCGAGGAGACGCTGAGGAAGCACCGGCTCAAGCCCGTCGCGGTGGTCCTCACCCACGGCCACATCGACCATGTGGCCTCCGTGGTCCCGGTGTGCGGAGCGCACGACGTACCCGCCTGGATCCACCCCGAGGACCGCTACATGATGAGCGACCCGGAGAAGGCCCTCGGGCGTTCGATCGGGATGCCGCTGATGGGCGAGCTGACCGTGGGCGAGCCCGACGACGTCCGCACGCTGACGGACGGCGCCGCGCTGAAGCTGGCCGGTCTGGAGTTCTCCGTCGCGCACGCCCCCGGCCATACCAAGGGGTCGGTGACGTTCCAGATGCCCGAGAGCGCCGACGTCCCGTCGGTGTTCTTCTCCGGCGATCTGCTCTTCGCCGGCTCCATCGGACGCACCGACCTGCCCGGCGGCTCCCACGCCGAGATGCTCGAATCGCTGGCCCGCGTGTGCCTGCCCCTCGACGACTCGACCGTGGTGCTGTCCGGCCACGGCCCCCAGACCACCATCGGCCGCGAGCGCGCGACCAACCCGTACCTCCGGGAGGTCGCCGCCGGCCTGGGAGCGGACCCGACCGCCGCCCCACGACGAGGAATGTGACGAGAACACCGTGAGCACCTTCAAGGCCCCCAAGGGCACGTACGACCTGATCCCGCCGTACTCCGCGAAGTACCTGGCGGTCCGAGAAGCCATCTCCGCGCCGTTGCGCAAGGCCGGCTACGGCTACGTCGAGACGCCGGGCTTCGAGGACGTCGAGCTCTTCGCCCGCGGTGTCGGAGAGTCGACCGACATCGTGACCAAGGAAATGTTCACGCTGACGACCAAGGGCGGCGCGAACCTGGCGCTGCGCCCCGAGGGCACGGCGTCCGTCCTGCGCGCGGCGCTGGAGGCCAACCTCCACAAGGCCGGCGGCCTGCCGGTGAAGCTCTGGTACTCCGGCTCCTACTACCGCTACGAGCGCCCGCAGAAGGGCCGCTACCGCCACTTCTCCCAGGTCGGCGCGGAGGCCATCGGCGCGGAGGACCCGGCCCTGGACGCCGAGCTGATCATCCTCGCCGACCAGGCGTACCGCGCGCTGGGCCTGCGCCGGTTCCGGATCCTGCTGAACTCGCTCGGGGACAAGGAGTGCCGCCCGGTCTACCGGGAGGCGCTGCAGGGCTTCCTGCGCGGACTCGACCTGGACGAGGAGACCCTCCGCCGCGCCGACATCAACCCGCTGCGGGTGCTCGACGACAAGCGGCCCGACGTCCAGAAGCAGCTGGTCGACGCGCCGCTGCTGCGCGACTACCTGTGCGACGCCTGCACGGCGTACCACGAGGAGGTCCGCGCGCTGATCACCGCGGCGGGCGTGGCCTTCGAGGACGACCCGAAGCTGGTCCGCGGCCTGGACTACTACACCCGCACCACCTTCGAGTTCGTCCACGACGGTCTGGGCTCCCAGTCGGCGGTCGGCGGCGGCGGCCGCTACGACGGCCTCTCCGAGATGATCGGCGGCCCCGCGCTGCCCTCGGTGGGCTGGGCCCTCGGCGTCGACCGCACGGTCCTTGCCCTGGAGGCCGAGGGCGTGGAGCTGGACATCCCGCCGGTCACGGAGGTCTTCGCGGTACCGCTGGGGGAGGAGGCCAAGCGCGTCCTGTTCGGCGTGGTGACGCAGCTGCGCACGGCGGGCATCGCCTCGGACTTCTCGTTCGGGGGGAAGGGCCTGAAGGCCGCGATGAAGGGGGCCAACCGCTCGGGCGCCCGCCTGGCGATCATCGCGGGCGACCGCGACCTCGCCGAGGGCGTCGTCCAGCTCAAGGAGATGGAGTCCGGCGAGCAGACCTCCGTGCCGCTGGACGGACTGGTCGACGCGGTCCGCGCCAGGCTGGCCTGACCCCGCCCACCCGGTCCGGGGCCAGGCCCCCGGACCGGGTGCGGCAGAATGCACCGCATGAGAGACGCGGGCGCACAGACCACACGGACGGTCGGCGGCAGCCGGGGGCTGGCCTGGCTGCTGGTGATCACGGGAGCGGCCGGACTGCTGGCCGCGTGGGTCATCACCATCGACAAGTTCAAGCTGCTCGAAGACCCGGACTTCGTCCCCGGGTGCAGCTTCAACCCCGTCGTGGCCTGCGGCAACATCATGAAGAGCGAACAGGCCTCGGCCTTCGGCTTCCCCAACCCCATGCTGGGGCTGGTCGCCTACGGGATCGTGATCTGCGTCGGCATGAGCCTGCTGGCCGGCGCCCGGTTCCGCCGCTGGTACTGGCTCACCTTCAACGCAGGCACGCTGTTCGGCGTGGTGTTCTGCGCCTGGCTGACGTACCAGTCGCTGTACGAGATCAACTCGCTGTGCCTGTGGTGCTGCCTGGCCTGGGTCGCCACCATCGTCATGTTCTGGTACGTGACCGCGCACAACGTCCGCGAAGGGCTGCTGCCCGCCCCCGCCTGGCTCCGGGGCTTCCTCGGCGAGTTCCCCTGGGTGCTCCCGGTCCTGCACATCGGGATCATCGGCATGCTGGTCCTGACCCGCTGGTGGGACTTCTGGACCTCCTGACGCCCGGCCGGACTGTCGGCGGTCTGGCTTAGGCTTCAAGGCGTGGAACCCGATCTGTTCACCGCCGCCGCCGAGGACCGCCAGGAGAAGGACCCCGCGAGCTCCCCGCTCGCCGTCCGCATGCGCCCGCGCACCCTGGACGAGGTCGTCGGCCAGCAGCACCTGCTCAAGCCGGGGTCCCCGCTGCGCCGGCTCGTCGGTGACGGCGGCGGACCGGCGGGCGCCTCCTCGGTGATCCTCTGGGGGCCGCCCGGCATCGGGAAGACCACCCTCGCGTACGTGGTCAGCCAGGCCACCCGGAAGCGGTTCGTCGAACTGTCGGCGATCACCGCGGGCGTCAAGGAGGTCCGCGCGGTCATCGAGGGCGCGCGGCGGGCCGCCGGGGGGTACGGCAAGGAGACCGTCCTCTTCCTCGACGAGATCCACCGGTTCAGCAAGGCCCAGCAGGACTCGCTGCTGCCCGCCGTCGAGAACCGCTGGGTGACCCTGATCGCCGCCACCACGGAGAACCCCTACTTCTCCGTGATCTCACCCCTGCTGTCCCGTTCCCTGCTGCTCACGCTCGAACCGCTGACCGACGAGGACCTCTCCGGTCTGCTGCGCCGGGCGCTGGTGGAGGAGCGGGGCCTGAATGGTGCGGTGACGCTCGCCGCGGACGCGGAGGCGCACCTGCTGCGGATCGCCGGCGGTGACGCCAGGCGGGCGCTGACCGCCCTCGAAGCCGGGGCGGGGGCCGCGCTGGCCAAGGGCGAGGCGGAGATCACCCTCACCACGGTGGAGGAGGCCGTCGACCGTGCGGCGGTCAAGTACGACCGGGACGGCGACCAGCACTACGACGTGGCCTCGGCGCTGATCAAGTCGATCCGCGGCTCGGACGTGGACGCGGCGCTGCACTACCTGGCGCGGATGATCGAGGCGGGGGAGGACCCGCGGTTCATCGCCCGGCGGCTGATGATCTCCGCCAGCGAGGACATCGGCCTGGCCGACCCGACGGCCCTGCCGACGGCGGTCGCCGCGGCGCAGGCGGTCGCGATGATCGGCTTCCCGGAGGCGGCGCTCACCCTCTCGCACTGCACGATCGCGCTGGCCCTGGCGCCGAAGTCCAACACCGCCACCACGGCGATCGGCGCGGCCCTGGCGGACGTGCGGGCGGGTCTGGCCGGCCCGGTCCCGCCGCACCTGCGGGACGGCCACTACAAGGGCGCCGCCAAGCTGGGGCACGCCCAGGGGTACGTCTACCCGCACGACGTGCCGGGCGCGATCGCCGCGCAGCAGTACGCGCCGGACGCCATCCACGGCAAGCGGTACTACGAGCCCACCCGGTACGGCGCGGAAGCGCGCTACGCGGACGTCGTCGAACGCGTCCGGTCCCGGCTCCAGGGCAACTGACCCCGGTCGGCGGGGGTCTACGCGGTCGTCGCGCCGAACAGCGCCCGCATCGCCCGCCGCATCCCGCACACGTCCCCCACCGGCTCCGGGAAGTCGAACCGGGCGTCGAAGCACGCCGCGCCGTCCGCGCCCGGCTCGCCCAGGAACCGGACCCGCAGCCCGTACCGGTCCAGGGCCAGCGGTACGGCCTCCCGCACCCCGGCGGCCCGCGGGCCCAGCAGCGCGCGCAGGTCCCGGACCCGGTCCCGGTGCGCCGAGTGCAGGTGCTGCAGGAGTTCCGTCTCGTGCTCCCGCAGCGGATCCGGCTCCGCGGGCCCCAGCTCGTCCGGGTCCACCCGCTCCGCACCCCACAGGTCGTCCACGGTGATCGCGCCGACCTCCAGCCGCAGCAGCACCCAGGCCGGCCGCCCGTACGCCCCCGGCGCGGGGTCGGCGGACAGGGCCTCCCCGAGGCCCAGCAGCTCGCCGACCGGGTCGCGCTCCGCGAGCAGCCGCGCGCAGGCGGCCCGCTCGGCGGCGCCGCGGACCGGGGTCAGCCAGCCGGACAGCCAGGCGCGGCCCCGGATACGATGGGGGACGGACACCGGCGCCACATCAGTGATCTCGATCACTGCGGTGAGGTCGTCGTCCTGGGCGTGAGCGGCTGCCCTGGCAGCCGGGGTTTCCCCGGAAACGAGGAGAATCACGTCCCCGTCCGAGGTGACGGCCCTGGCGGCCGGCACCCGTTTCCCGAGGTCCGCAGGATCGCGCGTGTCACGAGCATCCGCGAGAGTGAGGGATACTGAGGCGTTGGAATCAACGAGGGTTCGTACGCGCTCGGCTCCGGTGAGCTGTCGAGCGCCTTCCCTGGGACGCGGCTGACCTTGCCTATCGTCGTCGTAAGCGGACGTGGATCGTTTCTCGTCCGAACTGCGGTGCGCACTGGGCAGGGGGATCCCATGCGGTCGAGACATTACGTCCTCCTCGGATAAGGTAAGGCTCACCTAACTTACATGGAGGTAGGTTCCACGTGAACCAGTCGCGACCCAAGGTCAAGAAGTCTCGTGCCCTCGGCATCGCCCTGACGCCGAAGGCCGTCAAGTACTTCGAGGCCCGCCCCTACCCGCCGGGCGAGCACGGCCGTGGCCGCAAGCAGAACTCGGACTACAAGGTCCGTCTGCTGGAGAAGCAGCGTCTGCGCGCGCAGTACGACATCTCCGAGAAGCAGATGGCCCGCGCCTACGACCGCGCCAAGAAGGTCGCCGGCAAGACCGGTGAGGCCCTCGTCGTCGAGCTCGAGCGTCGTCTGGACGCCCTGGTGCTGCGTTCGGGCATCGCCCGCACCATCTACCAGGCCCGCCAGATGGTCGTCCACGGCCACATCGAGGTCAACGGTGGCAAGGTCGACAAGCCGTCGTTCCGCGTGCGTCCCGACGACGTCGTGACCGTCCGCGAGCGCAGCCGCGACAAGCACCCGTTCCAGGTCGCCCGCGAGGGTGGCTACGCGGGTGAGGGCGAGACCCCCCGTTACCTGCAGGTCAACCTGAAGGCCCTGGCGTTCCGCCTGGACCGTGACCCGCAGCGCAAGGAGATCCCCGTGATCTGCGACGAGCAGCTCGTCGTCGAGTACTACGCCCGCTGAGGCACCGTCCTCGACAGGCTGTTCCGGCCCGCCGTCCGCCCCTCCGGGGGAGGGCGGCGGGCCGGCCCCTTTTCGGCCGGCCCCCGCGTGGACGGCCGTGGGCCGGGGAATTCGGGTACGGAAGGCCGCCCTCGGCGCGATAGGGTCGGGGGACGACTTTTCTCACAGTTCAGGGAGCGGTGCTACGTGTCCGGTGGAGAGGTGGCCGGGATCCTCGTGGCCGTCTTCTGGGCGATCCTGGTCTCGTTCCTCGCCGTGGCACTGGCGAGGCTGGCCCAGACGCTCAAGGCGACCACCAAGCTGGTCGCGGACGTGACCGAGCAGGCCGTCCCGCTGCTGGCCGACGCCTCCACCACGGTCCGCTCCGCCCGGACCCAGCTCGACCGCGTGGACGCGATCGCCAGCGACGTCCAGGAGGTCACCTCCAACGCCTCCGCGCTCTCCTCCACCGTGGCCTCCACCTTCGGCGGCCCCCTCGTCAAGGTCGCGGCCTTCGGCTACGGGGTGCGCAAGGCGCTGGGCCGGACGGACGAGGCACCCGCGCGGGCGGCCCGCCGTACCGTGATCGTCGGGCGGACCGTGCCGGCCGCCCGGCGCCGCAAGCAGAAGGACTGACGACCGCGATGTTCCGCCGCACCTTCTGGTTCACCGCAGGCGCCGCAGCCGGCGTGTGGGCCACCACCAAGGTCAACCGCAAGCTCAGGCAGCTGACGCCGGAGAGCCTCGCCGCACAGGCGGCGGACAAGGCCGTCGAGGCCGGCCACCGCCTGAAGGAGTTCGCGCTCGACGTCCGGGCGGGAATGTCCCAGCGCGAGGACGAGCTGAACGATGCACTGGGGCTGACCCAGGACCCGCAGGACCCGGCCCTGACGGACGACGTGCGCGTGCTCCCCGCCCCGCGCCGTCTGCGGGCCATCCAGAACGACCACACCCGACCGAAGTTTTCGTACAACCGGAATGAGGACCACTGATGGAGTCGGCTGAGATCCGCCGCCGCTGGCTGAGCTTCTTCGAGGAGCGCGGTCACACCGTCGTCCCTTCGGCGTCGCTCATCGCGGACGACCCGACTCTGCTGCTGGTCAACGCCGGCATGGTGCCTTTCAAGCCGTACTTCCTCGGCGAGACCAAGCCGCCCGCCCCCCGCGCCACCAGCGTGCAGAAGTGCGTGCGCACCCCCGACATCGAAGAGGTCGGCAAGACCACCCGCCACGGCACGTTCTTCCAGATGTGCGGCAACTTCTCCTTCGGCGACTACTTCAAGGAAGGCGCCATCAAGTACGCCTGGGAGCTCCTGACGACTCCCGTGGCGGACGGCGGCTACGGCCTCGAGCCGGAGAAGCTCTGGATCACCGTCTACCTCGACGACGACGAGGCCGAGACGATCTGGCGCGACGTGATCGGCGTCCCCGCCGAGCGCATCCAGCGCCTGGGCAAGAAGGACAACTTCTGGTCCATGGGCGTGCCCGGCCCCTGCGGCCCCTGCTCCGAGATCAACTACGACCGCGGCCCCGAGTTCGGCGTCGAGGGCGGCCCCGCCGTCAACGACGAGCGGTACGTGGAGATCTGGAACCTCGTCTTCATGCAGTACGAGCGCGGCGCCGGCGACGGCAAGGAGGACTTCCCGATCCTCGGCGACCTGCCCTCCAAGAACATCGACACCGGTCTCGGCCTCGAACGCCTGGCGATGATCCTCCAGGGCGTCCGGAACATGTACGAGACCGACACCCTGCGCGTGGTCATGGACAAGGCCACCGACCTGACCGGCGTCCGCTACGGCCAGGCCAAGGACACCGACGTCGCCATGCGCGTGGTCGCCGACCACATGCGCACCTCGGTCATGCTCATCGGCGACGGCGTCACCCCCGGCAACGAGGGCCGCGGCTACGTGCTGCGCCGCATCATGCGCCGCGCCATCCGCAACATGCGCCTCATGGGTGCCACCGGCCCGGTCGTCCAGGACCTCATCGACGTCGTGATCGACACGATGGGGCAGCAGTACCCCGAGCTGATCACCGACCGCAAGCGCATCGAGACCGTCGCGCTCGCCGAAGAGGCCGCCTTCCTCAAGGCCCTCAAGGGCGGAACCAACATCCTCGACACCGCGGTCAGCGAGACCAAGGCCGCCGGCGGCTCCGTCCTCTCCGGCGACAAGGCGTTCCTGCTCCACGACACCTGGGGCTTCCCGATCGACCTCACCCTGGAGATGGCCGCCGAGCAGGGCCTGACCGTGGACGAGGCCGGGTTCCGCCGCCTGATGCAGGAGCAGCGCGACCGCGCCAAGGCCGACGCCAAGGCCAAGAAGACCGGCCACGCCGACGTCTCCGCCTACCGCGAGATCGCCGACGGCTCCGGCGCCACCGAGTTCACCGGCTACGCCACCAACCAGGGCGAGGCCACCATCGTCGGCCTCCTGGTCAACGGCGTCTCCTCGCCCGCCGCCACCGAGGGCGACGAGGTCGAGGTCGTCCTCGACCGGACCCCCTTCTACGCCGAGGGCGGCGGCCAGCTCGCCGACCAGGGCCGGATCAAGCTCGACTCCGGCGCCGTCATCCAGGTCCGCGACGTCCAGCAGCCGGTCCCCGGCGTCTCCGTGCACAAGGGCTCCGTCCAGGTCGGCGAGGTCACCGTCGGCGCCTCCGCGTACGCCGCCATCGACGTCAAGCGCCGCCGGGCCATCGCCCGCGCCCACTCGGCCACCCACCTGACCCACCAGGCGCTGCGCGACGCCCTCGGCCCGACCGCCGCCCAGGCCGGTTCGGAGAACTCGCCGGGCCGCTTCCGCTTCGACTTCGGCTCACCGAACGCCGTCCCCGGCTCGGTCCTCACCGACGTCGAGCAGAAGATCAACGACGTGCTCTCCCGCGAGCTCGACGTCACCGCCGAGATCATGAGCATCGACGAGGCCAAGAAGCAGGGCGCCATCGCCGAGTTCGGCGAGAAGTACGGCGAGCGGGTCCGCGTCGTCACCATCGGAGACTTCTCCAAGGAGCTGTGCGGCGGCACGCACGTCGGCAACACCAGCCAGCTGGGTCTGGTGAAGCTGCTCGGCGAGTCCTCCATCGGCTCCGGCGTGCGCCGCGTCGAGGCCCTGGTCGGCGTCGACGCGTACAACTTCCTCGCCAAGGAACACACGGTCGTCGCCCAGCTCCAGGAGCTGGTCAAGGGCCGCCCCGAGGAGCTGCCCGAGAAGATCGCGGCCATGCTCGGCAAGCTGAAGGACGCCGAGAAGGAGATCGAGAAGTTCCGCGCGGAGAAGGTCCTGCAGGCCGCCGCGGGTCTGGCCCAGGGCGCCCAGGACATCCGCGGCGTGGCCGTGGTCACCGGCCAGGTGCCCGACGGCACCGGCGCCGACGACCTGCGCAAGCTGGTCCTCGACGTCCGCGGCCGGCTGCAGCAGCTGTCGGGGGCCGGCGACCGGCCGGCCGTGGTGGCCCTGTTCGCCGTGGCCAACGACCGCCCGCTGACCGTCATCGCCACCAACGAGGCGGCCCGCGAGCGCGGCCTCAAGGCCGGTGACCTGGTCCGCACCGCCGCCAAGACTCTCGGCGGCGGCGGTGGCGGCAAGCCGGACGTGGCCCAGGGCGGCGGGCAGAACCCGGCTGCCGTCGGCGACGCCATCGCCGCGGTCGAGCGCCTCGTGGGGGAGACCGCGTAATGCCGCTGCGCCGTGGCCGACGCCTCGCGATCGATGTCGGTGACGCCCGGATCGGGGTCGCCTCGTGCGACCCCGACGGGGTGTTGGCCACACCGGTGGAGACCGTGCCGGGACGCGACGTCCCGGCCGCCCACCGGCGGCTGCGCCAGCTGGTGGCGGAGTACGAGCCCCTCGAAGTGGTGGTCGGCCTCCCGCGTTCGCTCAGCGGACGCGAGGGGCCGGCCGCGGCCAAGGTCCGGGCCTTCGCCGGGGAACTGGCCAAGGGCATCAAGCCGGTGACGGTCCGTCTGGTGGACGAGCGGATGACCACGGTGACCGCGGCGCAGGGTCTGCGGGCGTCCGGGAAGAACGCCAGGAAGGGCCGCGCGGTCATCGACCAGGCGGCCGCTGTGATCATCCTTCAGAACGCTCTTGAGACCGAACGGGTATCTGGAAATCCGCCCGGTGAGTGCGTCGAAGTGGTCATCTGATCGCGATACGGTAACGTTCCGCGCGATGTGGCGGCATTCGAACAGCCGTCGGCTCTTCGACGCGCGGCTCTAGGGGATCGATGACTGAGTATGGGCGGGGCCAGGCCCCCGAACCGTGGCACCCGGGGGACCCCCTCTACGGCGATCCGGGCTGGACCGGTCAGCACCAGGTCCCCCACCACCAGGTCCCGCCGCACCAGCCGTACCCGCAGGACGCCCAGTACCAGCAGGACTCTCCGTACCCGCAGGACGCCGCCCAGTACCAGCAGCAGCCCTACCCGCAGGACCCGCAGTACCAGCAGCAGGCGTACTACGGCCAGCAGCAGGTGCACCCCCAGCACCAGCAGCAGCCGCATCCCCAGCACCCACAGCACGCGCAGCACCCACAGCACGCGCAACATCCGCAGCACCCCCAGCACGCGCACCAGTCGTACGGCGGCCAGACCGGACACCTCCAGGCCGCCGACCCGTACCCCGCGGCCGCCGACCCCTACCCCGGGGGCCTCGACCCGTACGGCCAGCAGTCCGCCGTCTACCCGGGGGAGACCCCCGACCTCTACGGCACCGAGGACGCCTACCCGCCGCCGCAGCCCCCCGGCCGCCGCCCGCTGGTCCCGGAACCCGCCCCCGAATGGGAGGACGAGGAGACCGACGCGGAGCGGGACGGCGACCCGAAGACCCGCTCCGGCGGCGAGGGCCGCGACGGCGGACCCGGTGACGAGGGCCGGCGTGCCGGCCGTGGCAAGGGCAAACCGAAGAAGAAAAAGGGCCGCAACGGCGTCGCCTGCCTCTTCGTGGCGCTCGTCCTGGTCGGCGGCGTCGGCGGCGTCGGCTGGTACGGCTACTCCTTCCTCCAGGAGACCTTCGGCGCCCCCGAGGACTTCACCGGCGAGGGCACCGACCCCGTCGACGTGGAGATCAAGCCCGGTTCCAGCCTGATCGCGATGGGCCAGGCCCTCAAGCAGGCCGGCGTCGTCGCCAGCGTCGAGGCCTTCACCGACGCCGCCGAGGCCAACCCCAAGGGCAAGTCCATCCAGCCCGGCATCTACCCCCTCAAGAAGCAGATGTCGGCCAAGGCCGTGGTCGACCTGATGATCGACCCGACCAAGCTGAACGTGGTCACGGTCACCGAGGGCATGCGCAACACCGCGGTCTACGCGGCCGTGGACAAGAGGCTCAACCTCAAGCAGGGCACGACGTTCGAAGTCTCCAAGCGCGAGCTGAAGAACCTCGGCCTGCCCGCCTGGGCCCACTCCGACCCCAAGATCATGGACCCGCTGGAGGGCTTCCTCTACCCGGCGCGCTACGACCTCAGCAAGGACATGAAGCCCGAGGACCTGCTCAAGCAGATGGTCGCGAAGGCGAAGCAGAAGTACGAGGCGGCCGGGATCGAGGGCAAGGCCAAGGACCTCGGCCTGCAGTCCCCGCTCGACGTGGTCACCGTGGCCAGCCTCGTCCAGGCCGAGGGCAAGAACCACGAGGACTTCCGGAAGATGTCCGAGGTCATCTACAACCGCCTCGAACCGACGAACGACATCACCAACCGGAAGCTCGAGTTCGACTCGACCATCAACTACCTGAAGGGCACGAGCGACATCAACGTCTCCGTCAAGGAGACCAGGCAGATCGAGCACCCGTACAACACGTACAAGTACGAGGGTCTGCCGCCCGGCCCGATCGGCAACCCCGGCGACGAAGCCCTCAACGCCTCGCTCGATCCCGACAAGGGCGGCTGGATGTTCTTCGTCTCTGTTGACGGAGAACGGACCACCTTCACCCAGGACTACGAGGAACACAAGAAACTGGTCGCGGAATTCAACCGACGACAGAGTGGTGGGTAAGCAAGTCATGTCACGCAGAAGGGCCGCGGTGCTGGGTTCGCCCATCGAGCACTCCCTCTCCCCGGTGCTGCACCGCGCCGCCTACCAGGAGCTCGGCCTCGACGACTGGTCGTACGACCGCTTCGAGGTCGACGAGGCCGCGCTCCCGGCGTTCATCGCGGAACTCGGCCCCGAGTGGGCCGGCCTCTCCCTGACCATGCCGCTGAAGCGGGCGGTCATCCCGCTGCTGGACGGCATCAGCGAGACCGCGGCCTCGGTGGAGGCCGTCAACACGGTCGTCCTCACCGAGGACGGCCGCCGGATCGGCGACAACACCGACATCCCGGGCCTGGTCTCCGCGCTCCGCGAGCGGGGCGTGGAGAAGGTGCCCGCCGCCGCCGTGCTCGGTGCCGGCGCCACCGCCTCCTCCGCGCTCGCCGCGCTCTCCCGCATCTGCTCCGGCGAGGTCACCGCCTACGTCCGCAGCGAGGCCCGCGCCGCCGAGATGCGGCAGTGGGGCGAACGCCTCGGCGTGCCCGTGCGCACCGCCGACTGGGCGGACGCGGCCCGGGCCTTCGAGGCGCCCCTGGTGATCGCCACCACGCCGGCCGGTACGACGGACGCCCTGGCCGAATCCGTACCGGAGGCCCCCGGCACCCTGTTCGACGTGCTGTACGACCCGTGGCCCACCCCGCTCGCGGCGGCCTGGACCCGGCGCGGCGGCAACCTGCTCGGCGGCCTCGACCTCCTGGTCCACCAGGCGGTCCTCCAGGTCGAGCAGATGACCGGACGCCCCGGCCCGCTGGCCGCCATGCGGGCTGCCGGGGAAGCCGCCCTGCACCACTGACCCGCAGCTGCCGCACCTGACGGATACGGCCGCCGCCACAGCCGCCGGCGGCCGTTCCGCTACGTGCCCGGCCGGCGGCCCGGGGGCCCGCCCGGGCAGGTCCGGGCCGGGTGGCGTGGTGCACCCGCGGGCGTTCCGCTTCCCGGCCACCGCCCCGACGGCGTCCGATAGCTGGACCAGGGCCCTCCATACCCCTTCGGACGTGGGAGGATCGGACATGACGGGCCCGGGCCGCGCACCCGGTCGCGCCGTCGGTGTACCAGGCGCGAGCATGAGGAGCATCGTTGAGCAGGTTGCGTTGGCTGACGGCCGGGGAGTCCCACGGACCGGCGCTGGTGGCGACGCTGGAGGGGCTGCCCGCCGGCGTTCCGGTCACCACCGCTCTGGTGGCCGACCACCTGGCGCGGCGGCGGCTCGGCTACGGCCGTGGTGCCCGGATGAAGTTCGAGCAGGACGAGGTGACCTTCCTGGGTGGTGTCCGGCACGGGCTGTC
>NZ_JBIBBM010000009.1:0-231232 GCF_042900645.1 Streptomyces sp. NPDC012888
GCGCAGCGACGCGACGAAGGAGCGCCCTTGACAGGGCGGACGGCCCCGGAAGGACGATGGGACGGACGGGCAACCACCCCGACGGATTCAACGCCCCCGGTCCGGTGGGTCCGGCCGCCTCCACCTCCGCCCGGTGTTCGCGGTCCCGTCGCGTGGACCCACCCGCCTTCGTCCCGTTCGCCGTCCGCGCCCCGCCCGGGTGGACCCCGCCGCCCTCGTCCCGTTCGCCGTCCGCGCCCCGCCCGGGCTGGACCCCGCCGCCCTCGTCCCGTTCGCCCTCCGCGCCCCGCCCCGGTGGACCCCGCCGCCCATCCCCGCCCCCCGTTCACCCCCGCCCCAGGACCACCGTCCCCGACGAGCAGAACCAGCCGCCCGTGCCCGAGGCGACGGCGATCTGCGGGAGGTTGCCGTTCGGCTTGCGGACCTGGCCTTCGCCGGCTTCGCCCCGGAGTTGGCGGACGGCTTCGACCAGGAGGAAGAGGCCCCGCATGCCCGGGTGGCAGGCCGAGAGGCCGCCGCCGTCGGTGTTGACCGGGAGCTCTCCGTCGCGCAGCAGGCGGCCCTTCTCCACGAAGGCTCCGCCTTCGCCCTTCGGGCAGAAGCCGAGGTCCTCCAGGGTGACCAGGGTCATGTAGGTGAACGCGTCGTAGATCTGGGCGAGGTCCACGTCGGCGGGGCGCAGCCCGGCCCGTTCGAAGGCGGTCCGGCCGGAGACGGCCGCCGGGGAGACGGTGAAGTCCTCCCATTCCGACATGGTGGTGTGGGAGACGGACGTGCCGGAGCCCAGGACCCACACGGGGGGCTTCGCGCAGTCCTGCAGGTAGTCCTCGGCGGCGAGGAGGACGGCGCAGCCGCCGTCCGACCGGATGCAGCAGTGCAGCTTGGTGAAGGGGTCCGCGATCATCTCGGCGGAGAGGACCTCGTCGACGGTGAGCGGGTCGCGGAACATGGCGTCCGGGTTGGTCGCGGCGTTGGCCCGGGCCTGGACGGCGACCGAGGCCAGCTGCTCCAGGGTGGTGCCGTACTGGTGCATGTGCCGGCGGGCCGCCATCGCGTACTTGGAGATCAGCGTGTGGCCGTACGGGACCTCGAACTGGAGCGGGCCGCGTGCGCCGAAGGAGAGGTTCGAGGTGCGTCGGCGGGCCTTGATGTCGGCGCGGGCCGTGGAGCCGTAGACCAGCAGGACCGCGTTGGCGTGGCCGGCGGCGATGGCGTCGGCGGCGTGTGCGGCCATCACCTCCCAGGTGGAGCCGCCCACGGAGGTGGAGTCCACCCAGGTGGGCCGGAGTCCCAGGTACTCGGCGACCTCGATCGGGGCGAGGGTGCCCAGGCCCGCCGAGGCCAAGCCGTCGATGACCGAGCGGTCGAGACCGGAGTCGGCCAGGGCGCGGCGGGCGGCCTGGGCGTGGAGGGCGTAGGGGGTGGGGCCGTCCACCCGTCCGCAGTCCGAGAGCGCGATGCCGACCACGGCTACCTTGCGGCGTTGGTTGACCATGCGCCGACTATAGATCTGACGGTCAGTCAGAACCATAGTTCGTTCGTCCGGTCCGCGCCCTGCCGTGCCGCGCGCCGCGCCCTGCCGTCCGCCTCCCCCTTCGCTCCGCCCCTGGGCATCTCGCCGCCTCGCGCCTAATATGACGCGCCGTCAGATACGGGGAGGAGCCCGCCGATGGATGCCGCCTTCACCGCGGAGCAGGACGAGATGCGCCGGACCCTGCGCGAGATCCTGGCCAAACGCTGCGGCCCGGACGAGGTCAAAGCCGCCGTGCGCACCGCGACCGGCTACGACCGTGGGCTGTGGACCCGGCTCGCCGAGGAGATAGGGCTGGCGGGGATCGCTGTGCCCGAGGAGTACGGCGGGGTCGGCTGCGGCCCCGCCGACCTGGTGCTGGCCTGCGAGGAGACCGGCCGGGCCCTGTTGCCCTCGCCGCTGCTGGCCACCGCCGTGCTGGTCGCCCCGCTGGTCCGGCGGCTCGGCACGCCCGGCCAGCGGTCGGCGCTGCTGCCGCCGCTGGCGGCCGGCCGGCTGACCGCGGCCCTCGCCGTGCCGGGGACCGCGCTCGCCACCGCCCTCGGGCTGACCGGGGAGGGCGACCACGGGGAATGGGCGGGCGGCGGCCGGGCCGGCGGCGTGCAGGCGCGCCGCGGCGCCGCGGGGGAGTGGCGGCTGTACGGGGAGGCCGCGCAGGTCCTCGACGGGCACAGCGCCGGGCTGCTGCTGGTCGGCGCGCACGCCGGGGGCTTCGCGCGCAGCCGGGCCCTGCTGTTCCTCGTACGGGAGGACGCGCCGGGGCTGTCCCGGGCCCGGCAGGCCGTGCTGGACGAGACCCGCCCCCAGGGCCGGGTGGAACTCCGCGACGTGCCCGCCGAGTTGCTGGGGGAGTCGGAGGAGGCCGAGGTGACGGGGGCGCTGGCCGGCACCGGCCGCACCGCCGCCGCGGTGCTCGCCGCGGAGGCGGTCGGCGCCGCCGACCAGGCGCTGACCCGTACGGTCGGGTACGTCCGGCAGCGCGAGCAGTTCGGGCGGGCGATCGGGTCGTTCCAGGCGGTCAAGCACCGCCTGGCCGACCTCTACGTGCAGGTGCAGGCGGCGCGGTCCGCCGCGTACTACGCCGCCTGGGATCCGGAGCAGGGCCCGCTGGCCCTCGCGCAGGCCCTGGAGGCGCTGCGCGCCGCCTCCGCGGAGGCCGTCCAGCTGCACGGCGGCATCGGCTTCACCTGGGAGCACGACGCGCACCTGTACTTCAAGCGGGCCGCGGCCGACGAGTTGCTCTTCGGCCCGGTCCACCGGCTGCGGGCCCACGCCGCCCACCGGGCGGGGCTCTTCACCGGCGGCGACGTGCTCACCACCGCGGACCCCGCCGACCCCACCGCCGCCGGGCCACAGGCCCAGCCCCAGCCCCGGCCCCAGCCCCGGACCCAGGAAAGGACGGCCGTGTGATGGCTGCCGGCGTCAGGCTCATGCAGAAGGTGTCCTCGACCCTCCTCTTCGCGAAGGTCGCACCGCACTTCGTCCCGGCCCTGGACCGCGCGGTGCACCGGCTGACCCGCGGCAAGGTGATCCTCAGCGCCCGGATGCTGCCCGGGGTGATCCTGACGGCCAGGGGCGCCAGGACCGGGCAGCCCCGGACCACACCGCTGGCGTGCATGCCGGAGGAGGGCGGGACCAGCTGGCTGCTGATCGGCTCGAACTTCGGTCGCCCCGGACACCCCGCCTGGACCGCCAACCTCCTCCGGCACCCGGACGCGGACATCAGCTGGAGGGGACAGGACATCGCGGTCCGGGCGCGGCTGCTCGCCGGTGAGGAACGCGAGGCGGCATGGCGGAAGGTGCTGGAGTTCTGGCCCCCGTACGCGACGTACCAGGCGCGCATCGAGCGTGAGATACGCCTGTTCCGGCTGGAGCGCCGCTGACCACCGCTGACCGCCGCTGACCACCGGAGGGGCGCCGGCCGGCCGGCCGGTTACCTGGTCGGCTTCTTGCCCGTGATGCCGAGGTGGACCAGGAGGGCGAGGTTGGGCTTGAGCTCGGCCTGCTTGACGCCCCAGGTCTGGAAGCCCTTCTGGTGGGAGGCCACCGCGGCGAGCATCGCGACCAGGGAGCCGGCCATGGCCGCCGCGCTGACGTCCTTGTCGACCTTGTTCTTCGCCTGGAGCTCCTTCACCGAATCGGTGAGGGAGTTGGTGACCGAGTTCAGGATCTTCATGCGGATCTTGTAGAACCGCTTGTCGCCCTCGGCCGCGCCGAGGTCGACGACCCGCAGGATCGCGTCGTTGCGGCGCCAGAAGTCCAGGAAACCGTCGACGAGTTCCTCGGCGGCCTGCCATCCGGACTTGCCGACCCAGGAGCGGCCCTCCACGAGGGCGGTCAACTGCGCGCCTTCGGCCGCCATTTGCTCGGCGATCTCCAGGACGGCGCCCTCGACGTCCGGGAAGTACTGGTAGAAGGTCGCGGGGGAGGTGCCGGCCCGTCGGGCGACGTCGATCACCTTGACGTCGCGGTACGGCGAGGTGCTGAGCATCTCGCTGAGGCAGTCCAGCAGCTTCTGCCGCGTCGCCTGACCGCGCCGGCCGGCCACGCGGCCGTCGACGGTTCGTACTTGTCCTGTCATGCCGTCAGCTTACCGAGGGGTGATCGGGGCGCGATTCGGCCGCCTGCAAATGGGGACCCGGCCCGACCGGCCCGGGTGGACGCCGGGTTCCGGGGAGGGCGGCCGGGGCGCGCGGTGGCCGGTTTTCGGCGGTGCGAGGCCTGCTGCGCGGTGTGCCGTCCGCCACTCCGGGGGCCCTCCCGTGTACCGGAATCGCCCGAATAGTCTTATCAACAGGCTGTGGACAAGCGGTCCGGCGGATCATGGCGGGAAGGGCTTCACCATTCCAGGCCGCACCACACGCCCCAGACCGCACGACACCGCGTCCAATCGCGCGAAAACGGAAGGAACGGGCCCATGGCCGGATTCACCGAGGGCACCCCGTGCTGGGTTGACGCCTCCCTTCCGGACGTCGAGGCGGGCAAGCGTTTCTACGGTGAGCTCTTCGGGTGGACCTTCGGGGCGAGCTCCGGCCAGTACGGCGGCTACACCCAGGCGTACAGCCGCGGCCAGAACGTCGCCGCCCTCGCCCCCAAGCCCGACGGCCGCATGCCCACCGTCTGGGGGGTGTACCTCTACACCTCCGACGCGTACGCGGCGGCCGCCCGGATCCGTGCCGCCGGCGGCCAGATGGTCATGGACCCCATGCCGGTCGGCTCCTACGGCACCGCCGCGATGGCCGCGGACCCCGGCGGCGCCGTCTTCGGCCTCTGGCAGCCCGGCACCCACCACGGCTTCGAGGCCAGCATGGAACCAGGCGCCTACTGCTGGACCGAGGTGTACACCCGGGCCCGGGACGCGGTCGACACCTTCTACGCCCAGGTCTTCGGCTACGTCCCCCAGGACCAGGACGACGCCGGCATCGAGTACCGCACCTGGTCCCCGCCCGGCAGCAAGCCCGGACCGGAGACCGCGGTGGTCGGCCGCAGCCTGATCACCGACGCGTTCCCGGAGTACCTGCCGGCCCATTTCCTGGTGTACTTCGCGGTCGCCGACGTGGACGCCTCCGCCGCGACCGTACGGAGGCTGGGCGGCCGGGTCACCGCCGACCCGTTCGACACGCCCTACGGCCGGATCGCCGTGGTCACGGACGACCAGGGCGCGGCGTTCGCGCTCCTCGCCGAGCCGGAGGACGGGCCCGGAACGGCCCCGGCGGCCCGGAGCGGCTCGCGTCCGGAGCCGGAGCAGGCCGGGGCCTGACAGAATCGGGTTGCGCGACCCCGGGCGGCGCCCGGGGGTGAGACGCTGCACGGGCCGGCGGAGGCCGGTGTACGCGGGCCCTGACCGGGTCCGTACGGGGAGGTGTGAGGCGAGTGGTGGAGCAGCTGACGCAGCACGACCCGAGACGGATCGGCCCCTTCGAGGTGCTGGGCCGGCTCGGTGCCGGCGGCATGGGGCTGGTCTATCTCGCACGGTCGGCGTCCGGCCGACGGGTCGCGATCAAGACGGTGCGGACCGAGCTCGCCGAGGACCAGCTGTTCCGGGTGAGGTTCACCCGCGAGGTGGAGGCCGCCCGGGCGGTGTCCGGGTTCTACACGGCCGCGGTGGTGGACGCCGACCCGCGGGCCGCGGTGCCCTGGCTGGCCACCGCGTACGTGCCGGCGCCCTCCCTGGAGGAGATCGTCAACGAGTGCGGGCCGATGCCCGCGCAGGCCGTGCGGTGGCTCGCGGCCGGTATCGCCGAGGCCCTCCAGTCCATCCACCAGGCCGGACTGGTCCACCGCGACCTCAAGCCGTCCAACGTCCTGGTCGTCGAGGACGGCCCGCGGGTGATCGACTTCGGTATCGCCAGCGGCGTCTCGAACACCCGCCTCACCATGACCAACGTGGCCGTCGGCACACCCGCCTACATGTCCCCGGAGCAGGCGAAGGACTCGCGCAGCGTCAAGGGCGCCAGCGACGTGTTCTCGCTCGGCTCCACCCTCGTCTTCGCCGCCACCGGCCACCCGCCGTACCACGGGGCCAACCCGGTGGAGACGGTGTTCATGCTGCTGCGGGAGAGCCCGAACCTGGAGGGGCTGCCGGAGGAGCTGCGCCCGCTGATCGACTCGTGCATGCAGATGGACGCCACCCTGCGGCCCACCCCGGCCGACCTCCAGGCGCAGCTGGCCCCGCACCTGTTCGCCGCCGGTGACGACAGCGGCACCGCGTCGGCGTGGCTGCCGGGCCGGGCCGTCGCGATGATCGAGACCCGGCGGGCCGGGCAGCGGACCACGGCGCCCGGCGGGCACGGCGTCCCGGCCGGACGCGGGCCCGGGCACGGCGGCGGTCCCGGGCACGGCGCCGGTCCCGCCAACGGCCCCGGGCACGGTCCGGGGCACGGAGCCGGGCACGGGGCCGGCCACGGCCGGAACCGGCCCGGGCACCGGCCGCAGGGCGGCGACCCCTGGGCCGACCCGCGCACCGGGCACGCCGCCCCGCCCATGCCGGCGCACCCGCCCGTCGCCACGCCCGCCGGCTCCGGCCGGGCCGCCGGGCAGCCCGCCTCCGGCGAGCCGGTGCGGCTGGGCGCCTCCCCGGTCCCCATCGGCCCCGGCCCCCTGGTGGCCGCGGCGACCACCCCGGCCTCCGCGGACGCGGCGACCGGCTGGATCCGGCCGCCCGGCGGCGGGGTCCCGGCCGCGTCCGGGCCCGCCCCCGTACTGCCCCGGCCCGCCGCGGCGCCGGACAGCGGCCGCTGGCGTCCCTGGCGGTTCCGCATGTCCAACGAGGTGTGGGGCACGCCGACCGTCGCCGGGGACCTCCTCTACGTCACCTCCTTCGAAGTGCACGCCCTGGACGTGGCGAGCGGCCGCCGCCAGTTCAAGACCCGCGACGTGGCCTGGGCGATGGCCGTGTCGGACGGCCGGATCCACGCCTCCGACGGGCCGTCGGTGTACGCGCTGGACGCCGGCGACGGCTCCGAGCGGTGGCGGCTCGCCTCCGACGCCTGGGTGTACGCGCTGCGCGCGGACCGGGGCACGGTGGTCACGGCGACGCGCGGCGGCGGCGTCCAGGCCTACGAGGCTGCGAACGGGCAGAAGCTGTGGGACCTGGGCGGCGCCCAGACCGACTTCGAGACCGCCGACGCGGCGCCCGTGCTGCACGAGGGCACGGTGTACGTGTGGCAGGACGCGCGGCTGCGCGCTCTGGACGCCCGTACCGGCCGCGAGGCCTGGTCCTACCCCGTCGGTGACGCGGCGGCCTGCGGGAACGTACCGGTCCGGGTCACCCCCGCGTCCGACGGCAACGTCTACGTGTCGGCCGGCACCCGGGTCCTGTCCGTGGACCGCTCCTCCGGGCGGGTCCGCTGGCACTTCGAGGCGCCGGCGGTGTTCCTGGCCCCGCCCGCCTTCGCGGCGGGGGCGGCGGTGACGGGCGGCGGGGTGTACCTCGCGGACTACCTGGGCACCGTGTACGCCATCGACGCGGCCACGGGCACGGACCGCTGGCGCATCGCGACCGAGCCGCGGCAGTCCGCGGACCCGGTGGTGGTCGCGGACGGGCACGTCCACCTGGCCTCGGGCAGCGCCCTGTACACGCTGGACGCGGTGACCGGTACGCCGAAGTGGCGGTTCGCCGCGGGCGCGGAGATCAGCGGGGCGCCGGCGGTCGCGGACGGCCGGGTGCACTTCGGCTCCGCCGACCACTGCCTGTACACGCTGGACGCGGCGGGCGGGCAGCTGCGGTGGAAGCTGGCCACGGGGGGCGAGATCGCGGGGTCGCCGGTGGCGGAGGCGGGTGTGGTGTACGCGTGCAGCAAGGACCGCTGCGTGTACGCGCTGGACGCCGCCAAGGGCACCGGCACCCGCACCACCCCCTGACCGGCCCCGCCCGACACCCTGCCCCGCCCCCGCACCCTCGCGCCGCACGCCGGCCCGGGGCTCCCGTCGGGCCCCCTCAAGCGCCGCTCGGGCGGCCGGGCTGGGCCGTGGCCTTGGCCGGCGGGGCCGGGTCGGGCCCGGCGCGGGCCCCGGTGGGTCAGGGGGAGGTGGGGAGTCGGTGGGCGAGGCCGGTGAAGAGGGCCTCCAGGCCGGACTCGAAGCTGCGGTCCGGCGCCGCCGCGTAATCCGCCGCCTCCAGCCGGCTCCGCAGCCGCGGGAACTCCATCGCCGTCCGCCGCGCCGCATCCATCGTGTCCTGCAACCGCTGCGCCGCGTCCTGCCCGTCCTTGCCGAGCTGCCGCTCCAGCGAGGCCGTGGCCGCCTGCCCGAGGCTGTTGCCGAGCACGTACGTGAACACGGCGGCGGCGGCCCGGTCGGCCTCCTCGCCCACGAACCCGGCGGCCTCGTACACGGCGAGGCTGTGGTCGTCGTGGCGGGCCTTCCCGGGCCCGTGGAAGAGGTGCGAGGCGAAGGCCTGCACCAGCCAGGGGTGCCGGCCGAACATGGCGTGCAGGTCGATGGCCATGGCCATGCCGGCCGTACGCCAGTCGACCGCGTCGAGGTCGGGGAGCCGGATCTCGTCCCACACCCGGTCCCCGGCGAGCACCACCAGGTCGTCCTTGTTCTTGACGTGCCAGTAGACGGCGGTGGCGGCCGAACCGAGTCGCCGGCCCAGGCTGCGCATGTTCAGCCCCTCCAGACCGTCGGCGTCCAGCAGCTCGATCGCCGCGGTGACGATCTGTTCACGGGTGAGGGTCTCGCGTGCCATGGGGATCACCATAGGCCAGCGCCGACACGCTTGCACAGCGTTCAATCCGACCCGCGAAACGGACCGGTCCCGGCCCCGCCGAGCTGCGCATCGCACCGGGAGTGACAGGATGGGACCCATGAGCAACGAAAACGTTTACTTCGACATCAACATCGACGGCGAGCCGGCGGGCCGGATCGTCTTCAAGCTCTACGACGACGTCGTCCCGAAGACCGCGCAGAACTTCCGCGAGCTGGCCACCGGCAAGCACGGCTTCGGCTACAAGGGCTCCCCGTTCCACCGCGTCATCCCGGGCTTCATGCTCCAGGGCGGTGACTTCACCAACCAGAACGGCACCGGCGGCAAGAGCATCTACGGCGAGAAGTTCGCCGACGAGAACTTCCAGCTGAAGCACGACCGCCCGGGCCTGCTGTCGATGGCGAACGCCGGCCGCAACACCAACGGCTCCCAGTTCTTCGTCACCACCGTCGTCACCGACTGGCTGGACGGCAAGCACGTCGTCTTCGGCGAGGTCGTCGAGGGCATGGACGTCGTCAAGACGATCGAGTCCCACGGCTCCAGCTCCGGCCGCCCCTCGAAGAAGATCGAGGTCGCCGACTCCGGCACCCTCTGAGGCTGAGCCCGTCCCGTCCCGGGCCGGCCGAAGCCGAGTCCGGGCCGCCTCGAAGCGGCGGGACGGCACGGGGCCCCCGCCCGGACCGGGCGGGGACCCCGTCCGCGCCCGACGGTGCCGGCCCGCCGCGGCCGCCCCGGCTCAGCGGAGGCGGAAGTCGGCCCCCGGCCGGCGGTTCGCGAACAGGGTCGCCTGGCGGTCCGGCGGCAGGTTGCCCAGGGCGATCAGTTGCGGGGCGCGGTCGAGGGCCTGCTGGAGGGCGGTCTGCTTGGCCGACCAGAGGGCCCGTACGGTGCCCTGCACCGCCTCCGTGGGGAAGCCCGCCAGGGTCTCGGCGGTGCGCAGGGTGGCGGGCAGCAGGTCCGCGGGTTCGGCGAGCTCGGAGACGAGCCCGATCTCGTAGGCCCGCCGGGCCGAGACCCGTTCGGCCGTTCCCATCAGTGACATGCGCGCGGCCTCGCCGAACGGCATCCGCTGCGCCATGTAGACGGCCTCGTAGGCGCTGACCATGCCGTAGGTGGTGTGCGGGTCGAAGAAGGTGGCGGTGGTGGCGGCGACGACGAACTCCGACTCGCCGAGCAGGTAGAACGCGCCGCCGCAGGCCATGCCGTTGACCGCCGAGACCACCGGCTTCCACAGGTCGCCGGCCTTCGGGCCGATGCCGGCCAGGGGGTCGTCCACCGAGTACGGGGAGTCCGGCTGGGGCACCTCGGCGGAGCGGTCGATGCCGGTGCAGAAGGCGGCCCGGCCGGCGCCCGTGAGCACCACCGCCCGTACGGCGGGGTCGTACCTGAACTCGCGCCAGGTGTCGGTCAGTTCCGCGGCCGTGGTCAGGTCGATGGCGTTGTGGCGGGATTCCCGGTCCAGGGTGACGACGGCGACGCCGGTCGCCTTGTCGCGTTCCACCGTCAGGCTCACGACTTCTCCAGCAGCCAGCGGGGCACGGTCATCCCGTCCACCTCGGTGAACGCCACCTGCACCTTCGCGCCGATCCGCAGCCGTTCGGGGTCGACCGAGTCCAGGGGCGCGTCCGGTTCGGCCACCAGGTTGCCGGCGAGCCGGATGTGCGGGGCCTCGGCCAGTTCCACCAGGACGACGTTGTAGGGCGCCCGGGCCGCGTACGCGGGCAGCAGCGGCGGGTGGGGCCGTACGTACGACCAGATGCGGCCGCGGCCGCTCATGGGCCGCCAGGTGGAGGCGAAGGACTGGCAGTGCGGGCAGCAGGGGCGGGGCGGGAAGCGGAGCCGGTCGCAGTCGGCGCAGGCCTGGATGCGGAGTTCGCCTCCGGCGGCGTACTCCCAGAAGGGGCGGCCGTCCTCGTCGGGGACGGGCAGGAGCAGCCCCCCGGGGGTGGTGCCGGTGCCGGCGTCGGTGTCGGCGTCGGTGTCGGGGTTCATGGTGGGCGGCTCCTCAGGCTCGGAGAAGGATCGCGGAGGTGGGGACGCCCTCCCCGGCGGTGACCAGGCAGGTCGTGGCGTCGGGGACCTGGGCGGTGCTGGTGCCGCGGAGCTGTTTGACGCCCTCGTTGATCAGGTTGAAGCCGTGCACGTAGGCCTCGGAGAGGCCGCCGCCGCTGGTGTTGAGGGGGAGCCGGCCGCCGATCTCCAGGGCGCCGCCCTCGGTGAAGGCGCCGCCCTCGCCGCGCTCGCAGAAGCCGTAGCCCTCCAGGGAGAGCGGGATGAGCGGGGTGAAGGCGTCGTAGATCTGGGCGACGTCCACGTCGGCCGGGCCGAAGTCGGCCTGCTTCCAGAGGTGGCGGGCCGCGGTCCAGGCCGGGCCGGACAGGGGGTCGTCGTTCCAGTAGTTGACCATGCCGTGGTGCTGGGCGGGCAGGCCCTGGGCGACGGAGTGGACGTAGACGGGTCTCTGCCGGCAGTCGCGGGCGCGGTCGGCGGAGACGACGACGCAGGCGAGCGCGCCGTCGGTCTCCAGGCAGTTGTCGAAGAGGCAGAGGGGTTCGCTGATCCAGCGGGCGGTCATGTACATCTCGCGGGTGAGTGGCCGGTCGTACATCATCGCGTCGGGGTTCTGGTTGGCCCGGTTGCGGCAGGCGAGGGCGACGTTGAAGAGGTGGTCGCGGGTGGCCCCGTACTCGTGCATGTAGCGGCGGGCCAGCATGCCTATCTCGTCGGCGGGGCGGAGCAGCCCGAAGGGGCGGGTCCACTGGCCGGGGGTGGGGAGCTGGACGGTGGTGTTCTTCCAGGGGCGGGGGCCGCTGCCGCGTTTGCGGGAGCGCCAGGCGACGCCGACGGAGGCCTGTCCGGTGGCGATCGCGGCGGCGAGGTGGCCCACGGTCGCGCAGGAGCCGCCGCCGCCGTAGCCGACCTTGGAGAAGAACGTGACGTCGCCGGCGCCGACGGCCTTGGCGACCTCGACCTCGTCGGTCTCCTCCATCGTGTACGAGGCGAAGGCGTCGACCTGCGAGGGTTCGATCCCGGCGTCGTCGAGCGCCGCGAGGATGGCCCGGCAGGCGAGTTCCTTCTCGGTCTGCGGGAGTCGCCTGGCGAAGGCGGTCTGCCCGATCCCGACTATCGCCGTGGCGTCCTTGAGTGTTGCCGCCATCGCTCCACCTCCGAAGCGTGCACCAGTGCTGACAGCGGCGAAGGCTACCGCTAATCTGACGGATAGTCAGCTACCGGTGGGCGCGTACGGACGCGGAGGTGGGCGATGGCCGGCGAAGAGCGGGGCGACCTGCGGTGGGGCAGCATTCCGGGCCTGGTCCGGGCGGCGGCACAGCAGTACGCCCGGCGCGAGGCCGTGGTCGACGGCCGCACCCGGATCACGTACGCCGAGCTCGGCGAGCGCGTCGAACGGGCCGCGGCCGGGTGCGTCGCCGCAGGCGTCGAGCCGGGCGACCGCGTCGCGGTCTGGGCGCCGAACACCCTGGACTGGATCGTGTCCGCGCTCGGCGCGGTCTCGGCCGGAGCCGTGCTGGTCCCGCTCAACACCCGCTTCAAGGGCGCCGAGGCCGCGTACGTGCTCCGCCGGAGCAGGGCCCGGCTGCTGTTCGTCACCGGCACCTTCCTCGGCACCTCGTACGTCGCCTCCCTGCGCCGGGCCGCCGGCGCAGGACCGGAGGAAGGACGGGGCGGCGGACCGGGCGCCGCACCGGGCGACGCACCGGGCGGAGGGCCGCTGCCCGGACTGCCGGACCTGCGCGAGGTCGTCGTACTCGCCGAGGACGCGCCCGAGGACTTCCGCACCTGGAAGGACTTCCTGGCGGCCGGCGAGGGCGTCCCGGCCGACGAGGTCCGCGCCCGCGCCGGGACCGTCCGCCCGGACGACCCCTCCGACGTCATCTTCACCTCGGGCACCACCGGCAGCCCCAAGGGCGCGGTCATCACCCACGCGCAGACGCTCCGCTGCTACGCGATCTGGAGCGAGCTCGCCGGCCTGCGCGAGGGCGACCGCTACCTGATCGTGAACCCGTTCTTCCACACCTTCGGCTACAAGGCAGGGATCATCGCCTGCCTGATGCGCGGGGCCACGATGGTCCCGCAGCCCGTGTTCAGCGTGGACACCGCCCTCGCCAACATCGCCGCCGAACGCATCTCCGTCCTGCCGGGACCGCCCACGCTCCACCAGTCGCTGCTCGACCACCCGGCCCGCGCCGCACACGACCTGTCCACGCTCCGGCTGGTGGTCACCGGTGCGGCCGTGGTCCCCCTCCAGCTCGTGGAGAGGCTCCGCGGGGAGCTGGGCATCCCCACCGTGCTGACCGCGTACGGGCTCTCGGAGGCCGGCGGGATCGTCACCATGTGCCGGCGCGGCGACCCCGCCGAGACCGTCGCCGCCACCTCGGGCCGGGCCATCCCGGGCACCGAGGTGCGGGTCACCGGACCCGACGGCGAGCCGCTGCCGCCCGGTGCGGCCGGCGAGGTCCACGTCCGCGGGCACAACGTGATGCGCTGCTACTACGAGGACCCCGGGGAGACCGCCCGCGCGATCACCGGCGACGGCTGGCTGCGGACCGGCGACATCGGCGTCCTGGACGCCTCCGGGAACCTCAGGATCACCGACAGGATCAAGGACATGTTCATCGTGGGCGGGTTCAACGCCTACCCGGCGGAGATCGAGCAACTCCTGGGCCTCCACCCGGACATCGCGGACGTCGCGGTCGTCGGGATCCCCGACCCGCGCCTGGGCGAGGTGGGCAAGGCCTACGCGGTGCGCCGCCCCGGCTCGACCCTGACCGCCGACGACCTGATCGCCTGGTCCCGGCGGGAGATGGCCAACTACAAGGTGCCGCGGGAGGTGGAGTTCGTCACCGAACTCCCGCGCAACGCAAGCGGAAAGGTCCTGAAGACGGAGCTGCGCGCCCGGACCGGCTAGGCGGGGCCGGGGCCCGGCTTGCGGGCCAGGAGCAGCCGCCACCGCGGAGTGCCGTCCGGGCGGTGGCCGAAGTGGTGCAGGGGGAGGGTCTCCACCGTGAAGCCGGTGCGGTGGAGGTCCTCCCGGACGCCCCCGAAGGGGAACGTCCGGTAGTACATGACGAACGCCGGCCGCCACAGCGCGTTGCGCACCCGCATCACCGCGTCGAAGCCGGCCGTCAGCCAGAACCCCGGTGAGGTGAGGGGCTGCGGGGCTCCGATGGGGAACGCGAACACCCCGCCGGGCCGCAGGGCCGCGTGGACGCCGCCGAAGAGGGCGGGGCGTTCGTCCGGCAGGAAGTGGCCGAAGGCGCCGAAGCTGACGGCGAGGTCGTAGGAGCCGGCCAGCGCGGGTGGCAGGGCGCGGGCGTCGGCCCGTACGAAGTCCACCGCGGGTCCGGAGCCGGTGGCGGTGTGGCGGCGTTCCGCTTCCGCGAGCATGCCGGCGCTGAAGTCGACGCCGGTGACCCGGTCCCGGCACAGCCGCCGCAGCATGCCGGTGGCCGCGCCGGTGCCGCAGCAGACGTCCAGTCCGGCGCCGAAGCCGCCCTCGTGGCGGGCGAGGGTCTCCTCGACGGCGTCGAGCATCCGGTCCGGGGTGCGGAACGGGGTCCGGTCGAACTTCGGGGCGAGCAGGTCGTAGCCCCGCTGGGTGGAGGACAGGGCCTGCACGGCCAGCTCGCGCACGCTGGGTCCCTGGGGAGCGAACATCTCCTCACCTTAGGGCAGCGCCCCCGTCCGGGGCCGCCCGGTGCCGGGCGGGCACGCGTGCGCGGCGGCCCCGGTGGCTCCCCCTCCGGGCCACCGCGACCGCCGCTCCCCCGTGTTCCCCCCGTGTCCCCCGTGTTCCCCCCGTGTCCCCCCGTTCCCCCCGGTGGTCACCCCCGTTCCCCCGTGGGCCCCCCGGTGTTGCCCCCGTTCCCCCGTGGTCCCCCGGTGTCCCCCCGTCCGTCCGCGTCGTTACGGGCGCGGTCCGGTGGCGTGGTTGTCCAGGGTCTGGATCTCCTCGCCGGCGTCCTGCGTGGTGGCAGGGGCGCCCGTGGCCTGGGTGTCCAGGGGCTTGATCTCGACGCCCGTGGCGTGGTTGTCCATCGGCTGGATGTCGCCGTCGTTCGGCTTCGCGTTCTCGGTCGTCGTCATCGTCACTCCTGAGGGTTGGGCCGGTACCCGTTCGGCGATTCCCCCGCGGACCGCCGAACGGGTCTTCTGGTCCGGCCCGGGTGCCCCCCGGCGCTTCGGGCCGATGACTTCATCATGTCCGAAGGCGATAAACGAACGATGAACGCCCCCGTTCACGGCGCGGGCTCAGGCGGCCACCTCGGACGCCAGCAGCGCCCGGACCTCGCTGAGTTCGGCGGAGCCCAGCTGCTCGAAGACGGTCTGCGCGTCGGTCCAGCAGGCCCGGGCGCGGTCGATCTGCCCCATCCGGTGCAGGGCCCGGCCCAGCACCATCACCACGCAGGCCCGCCGCCACTCGCCCCCCATCACCCGCAGCGCGATGGCCTGTTCGGCGTGGGAGGCGGCGAGCGTGGCGCGTCCGGCGGCGAGGTGCGCCTCGGCCAGCCGGTAATGGGTGATGCCCTCCCACAGCGGCTGCCGGTTGTCGCGGAACAGCGACAGGGCCTGGGTGAGCTCGTCCATGGCCTCCTTCAGCCGGCCCGCCTGGACGAGGACGATGCCCAGCGCGTAGCGGCCGTTGGCCAGGCGCAGGGTCAGGCCCATGCGGTCGTAGATGGCGATGCCCTGCTCGGCCAGGTCGATGGCGCAGGGCAGCCGGCCCAGGGCGGCGAGGACGCGGGACAGGTTGCACAGGGCGCTGGCCTCGCCGACCTCGTTGCCGTCGGCGCGGAAGTGGTCGATGGCCTCCAGCAGATGGCGCTCGCCGTCGGCGTACCGGCCCTCGTAGAGGGCGATGATGCCGCGGTCGTTCGCGGCCCAGCAGGTGGAGAGGGCGTCGCCGGTCGCACGGGCCAGTTCGCCGGCCCGGCGGCCCTCCCCGTCGGCCTCGGTGAACCGGCCCGCGACCAGGTGGACGTTGGTGAGTATGGTGCGGGCCCGGCCCTCGGCATACGGGTCCGCGGCCGACCGGGCGGCCTCGCACAGTGACACCGCGGCCGACTCGTACTGCTTGGAGTTGGCCCCGGACTCCAGCAGGTCCTTGGCGGCGAGCAGCAGGTCGGCGGCCCGGCCGAGCGCGCCGGCCTCGCCGCCGGTGCGGGCGGCGGCCTGCCGTACGCAGGCGAGGAGGGGGTTGGCCTCGGCGTAGAGCCAGTCCAGGGCGGCGTGGCGGTCGGCGAAGTCCAGGCCCGGGTAGCGGCCGGCGGCCAGGTGGGCCACGAGCCGGTCGCCGGGGCGTTCGAGGGCGTACACGCGGGTGGCCGTGGCGAGGTAGAAGTCGAGCAGCCGGGAGAGGGCGGCGTCGCGTTCGGCCGGCGGCTGTTCGTCGCGTTCGGCGCAGGCACGCGCGTAGAGGCGGACGAGGTCGTGGAAGCGGTAGCGGCCGGGGGCGGCGGACTCCAGGAGGGAACAGTCGACGAGGGCCTCCAGGAGGTCCTCGGTGCTGTGCTCGGGAAGGTCCAGGGCGGCCGCGGCGGCGGACAGGGAGATGTCGGGGCCGTCGGCGAGGCCGAGCAGCCGGAAGGCGCGCTGCTGGGCGGGTTCGAGCTGGCCGTAGCCGAGTTCGAAGGTGGCCTTGACGGCGAGGTCGCCGGCCTGGAGCTCGTCCAGCCGGCGGCGTTCGTCGGCGAGCTTGGCGGCGAGGACGGAGACGGTCCAGGTGCGGCGGGCGGCGAGCCGGGAGGCGGCGATGCGGATGGCCAGCGGCAGGAAGCCGCAGGCGCCGACGACGTCGAGTGCGGCCTGGCGTTCGGCTCCGACGCGTTCCTCGCCGACGATCCGGGTGAACAGCCGCAGCGCCTCCTCGGGGGACATCACGTCGAGGTCGACGAGGTGGGCGCCGGCCAGCCCGGCCATCCGGACACGGCTGGTGACCAGCGCGGCGCAGCCGGCGGTGCCGGGCAGCAGCGGGCGGACCTGGGCGGCGTCCCGGGCGTTGTCGAGCAGGACGAGGACCCGGCGGCCGTCGAGGGTGGAGCGGTAGAGGGCGGCGCGTTCGGCGGCGGAGTCGGGGATGGCGGTGTCGGGGGTGCCGAGGGCGCGCAGGAAGGAGCCGAGCACGGCGACGGGTTCGGCGGGGCGGGGATCGGTGCCCTGGAGGTCGACGTAGAGCTGGCCGTCGGGGAAGTGAGGGCGGGCGGCGTGGGCGACGTGCACGGCGAGGGTGGTCTTGCCGACTCCGCCGATGCCGGCCACCGCGGAGACGGCCATGACCTGGCCGTCGGCGTGGGCGAGTACGTCGGACAGTTCGCCGACGAACCCGGACCGGCCGGTGAAGTCGGGGATGGTCGCGGGGAGCTGTGCGGGCCGGACCTGGACGGGGGCGGCCGCCGGGGCCGGGTCGGCGGCGCGGGCGAGTTCGGCGTCGGCGCGCAGGATCCGCTGCTGGAGCTCGGCGAGTTCCGGGCACGGGTCGACGCCGAGTTCGTCGGCGAGGAGGCGGCGGGTGTCGGCGTACACGGCGAGGGCCTCGGCCTGCCGGCCGCTGCGGTAGAGGGCGAGCATGAGGAGCTCGCGGAGGCGTTCGCGCAGCGGGTGGGCGGCGGTGAGCGCGGTCAGCTCGGAGACGGCTTCGGCGTGCTGGCCGGTCTCGAGGTCCAGGTCGAGCCTGGTCTCGAGGAGGGTCAGCCGCCATTCGGAGAGCCGGGTGCGTTCGGTCTCGGCGTACGGGCCGGGGACGCCGGCCAGGGGTTCGCCGTCCCACAGGTCCAGGGCGCGGGCCAGGAGGGTGCGGGCCAGGGCCCGGTCGCCGGCGGAGCGGGCGGCTTCGGCGTCGGCGGCGAGGGTGCGGGCGACGCCGAGGTCGAGGGCGGCGTCGGTGCCGAGGCGGATGGCGTAGCCGCCGGACTCGCTGACCAGGCTGCCGGGGTCGAGGACCTTGCGGAGCCGGGAGGCGTAGGTGCGGATGGTGGCCAGGGCCTGCGGCGGCGGGTCCTCGCCCCAGATGGCGTCGATCAGTTCGGGTGCGGTGGCGGTGCGGCCGTCGCGGAGCAGCAGGGCGGCGAGGAGGGCGCGCTGCTGGGGGCTCCCGGAGGCGAGGGGCTCGGTGCCGCGCCAGGCGCGGATGGGGCCGAGGACGGCGAAGCGGGAACCTGCCGGTGGGGCGGGGTGGGCTCCTTCGGGGCCGGTGCGCTGCGGCGGGACGGCGGGCATGCCTTCCATCTGATTCCCCCTCCCTGGGCCTGTGTTCGGCGGGTGTGGTTGTCGGGCTGTCGTCTCATCGGGCCGGTGCAACGGTCAGTCTGCCCTGTTTGGGGCGAGCACGGCAGCCCGCCCGGGCCCAGCTGTGTACCGAGCGCGTCCCAACTAGCTGACGGTTCGTCAGATCGGCGCTACGGTGGAGGACATGGAGAGCTTCCCGAAGATCATCTCGGTGGACGACCACACGGTTGAACCCCCGCACGTCTGGCGGGACCGGCTCCCGTCCAGGTACCGGGACACCGGCCCCCGCGTCGTCCGGGCACCGCTGAAGGAAATGACCTTCCTGGGCGGCAAGTTCGCCCCGGTCATGGGCGCCAAGGGGGACGACGGCCCGATCGGCGACTGGTGGGTGTACGAGGACCTCCACCGCCCGCTCACCCGCCTCGACACGGCCGTCGGCTACGACCGGGACGAGATCAGGCTGGAGGTCATCACCTACGAGCAGATGCGGCCCGGCTCCTACTCGGTCCCCGACCGGCTCGCCGACATGGACGTCAACCACGTCCAGTCCGCGCTCTGCTTCCCCACCTTCCCCCGGTTCTGCGGCCAGACCTTCACCGAGGCCAAGGACCGCGAGCTCGGGCTGCTCGGCGTACGCGCGTACAACGACTGGATGGTGGAGGAGTGGTGCGGGCCCGAGGCCGCGGGCCGGCTGATCCCGCTCACCCTCGTCCCGCTCTGGGACGCCCGCCTCGCCGCCGCCGAGGTGCGCCGCAACGCGGCCCGCGGCGTACGGGCCGTGGCCTTCTCGGAGATACCCCCGCACCTGGGGCTCCCCTCGATCCACACCGACGACTGGGACCCCTTCCTCGAGGCCTGCGACGAGACCGGCACGGTCATCGCCATGCACATCGGCTCCTCGTCCCGCATGCCGTCCACCTCGGCCGACGCCCCGCCCGCCGTCGGCTCCACCATCACCTTCGCCAACTGCTGCTTCTCCATGGTCGACTGGCTGATGAGCGGCAAGTTCGAGCGCTTCCCCAACCTGCGGATCATGTACGCGGAGGGCCAGATCGGCTGGATCCCCTACGTCCTGGAGCGGGCGGACGTGGTCTGGCAGGAGAACCGCGCCTGGGGCGGCGTCGCCGACAAGGTCACCCGGCCCCCGTCCGAGCTGTTCGCCGAGCACGTCTACGGCTGCTTCTTCGACGACGCCTTCGGGCTGCGCAACCTCGACGCCATCGGCGTGGGCAACGTCCTCTACGAGACGGACTACCCGCACTCGGACTCGACCTGGCCCGAGTCCCGAGAGGTGGGCGAGGCGCAGATGGGGCACCTGGCCCCCGACGTGGTGGACCGGATCGTCCGGGGCAACGCCATCGAACTGCTCGGGCTGACCCCGGACGGGCTCTGGGCGGGCCCCGGCGGCGGCGCGTAACCGCAGGCCGGGCCGGGTCCCCGCCGCGCCACCCCTCGCTTGCGGCGCGCGCCGCCGGCGCGGCATGCTTCGCCGGGGCCGAGCGAGGGGGTGGCGTCGCGGTGGAGCGGCGGAACGTGCTGACCGGGCTGCTGTGCGCGGGGGCGGCAGTGGCGGCGTCCGCGGTGATGACCGTGGTGGTGCCGCCCACCCCCGCGGGCTCCGCCGAACCGGAACGCCCGCCCGCCGCGAGCACGCCGCCACCCGGGCGGGCGGCGCCGCCGCAGTCGCAGTCGCAGGGCGGCGGGGGAGCGAAGCGCGAACAGCCGGCCGGCACCCCCGCCTACGTCGGCACGATGTTCGAGAACGGTCTGGACGGCGGCCACTTCTGCACCGCCACCGTCGTACGCAGTCCCGGCCGCAACCTGATCGTCACGGCCGGACACTGCCTCGCCGACGGCAGGCCGGGCGGCGGCGGGGCCGGCGCGCTGTTCGCGCCCGCGTTCTCGGGCGGCTCCGCGCCGTTCGGCACCTGGCGGATCGAGGAGGTCTTCCAGGACCCCCGCTGGTCCCAGGGCGGGGACGACGCCTACGACCTGGCCTTCGCCCGCCTCGCCCCCGACGACCGGGGCCGCAACGTCGAGGACGTCACCGGAGGGGCCGAGCTCGACACCTCCGGCCGCACCGGCGAGCAGGTCACCGTCACCGGCTACCCCTCCGACCGCGACGTCCCCCGCACCTGCACGGCCACCGCGACCCTGCCCAGCCCCACCGAACAGCGCTTCGACTGCCCGGACTTCCCGGCCGGCACCAGCGGGAGCGCGTGGATCGCCCGGGACGGCCGGATCGTCGGCGTCCTGACGGGCGGCGACACCGACGACCGCTCGACGAGCACGGTCCTGGGCGAATACGCCGCCGCGCTCTACCACCGCGCCACGGCGCGCTGACGCCGGGTCTGGGCGATCGTCCCGCAGGGCGGGGCCCGCACGGCGGGGGACCGGCGGCGGTCCGGCTAGCGGAGGAGGCCCAGGTGGACCGGAGCGCGGGGGGCCGGTACGGACAGCAGTTCGGCCAGCTTCGGCGGCCACACCGGCTCGCCCAGCCGGGCCAGCCGCTCCGGGTCCAGCCACTGCCAGTACGCCTGCGGCGTCTCCGTGCTCGGTGCCCGGTCCGGCCCGGTGGTGACGTAGATGTGCTCGTGCTGCCGGACCGGGATCCCCGAGTGCGTGAAGTCGTGCTCCCACGTGCACAGCAGCCGCTGCGGAGCCAGGTCCGTCCACCCGGTCTCCTCCCGCAGCTCGCGCACCACGCACTCCTCGGGGGTCTCCCCGGGATCGATGCCACCGCCGGGCGGCAGCCAGTGGATGCCCACTTCCGTGTTGTTCTCGCGGAAGAGGAACACCGAACCGTTGGGGGACAGGATCACGATGCGGGCGGCCCGCCTGGGAGTTCGCATCAGATCAGCGTACGGCGCGCCGCCCGCCCCGGCCTGCGGTTTTCCCCGCGGACCGGGCCGGACGGACGACCCCGCGCGCCTACGCCGTCGCCAGGGCCAGGGTCGGGGACAGGCGGGACGCGCGGATCGCCGGGTAGAGGCCCGCGGCCGTGCCGATGCAGAGGGTGGCCGCGAAGCCACCGACGACGGCCCACGGCGGGACCACCCAGGGCAGGTCACCGGCCCGGGCGTAGACGGCCGTCGCGGCCGCGCCCAGGGCGGTGCCGGCCAGGCCGCCCAGGCCGGACAGCAGCAGGGACTCCGTCACGAACTGGATCCGGACCTGCCCCTTAGTCGCGCCGAGCGACCGGCGCAGGCCGATCTCGTGGCGCCGCTCCAACACCGAGATGATCATGGTGTTGGCCACTCCGACACCGCCGACCAGAGTTGCGATCCCGCCGAGCCCCAGCAGCAGCGTGCTGAACGCGCCCTCGGTCGCCGCCTTCGCCTGGAGGGCCGCCGACGGGTCGGTCACCGACACCACGTGCGGGGACCGCGGGTTGGCGGCCCGCGGGATCAGGTCGCGGACCTCGGCCACCGACGCGTCCGCCGAGCGCTCGTAGATGGCCGTCGGGTGGCCGTCGAAGCCCAGCAGGTTCCGCGCGGCGTCCCAGCCCACCAGGGCGGAGCGCTCGATCTCCGGGGCGAGCGGCACCGGGTCCAGGACCCCGATCACCGTGAAGTACCGGCCGCCGATGAAGACCTGCTCTCCCGGGGCCGTGACCCCGAGCCGTCGCGCCGCGACGTCGCCCAGCACCACCGCCGGGTAGCGGCCGGTGGCGGCGTTCAGCCAGCTGCCGCTGCCCACCCGGGCCCGGAGCGTGCCCAGCAGGTCGTCCTTGGCGGCCTTGACGGTGATCCCGCCGGTCTCCTCCTTCGGGATGTTCTCCGTTCGCCGCACCGCGTGCCGGACGTCCCCGGTGGTGCCCACCGACTCCACCCCCTCCAGCCGCGACACCATCCCCGGTGCCTCCGGCGGCAGGGACGTGTCCTGGCCGCTGAACATGGACCGGCCGGGCGTGGCCACCAGCATGTTGGTGCCCAGCCGGTCGAGTTCGCGCAGCAGCTCGGCCTGGCTGGACGCCGAGACCCCCACCACCGCGATCATCGTCGCGATGCCGATGGCGATGCCCAGCGCGGACAGGAAGACCCGGGCGGGCCGGGACCGCAGCCCGGCCGAGCCGACGTGCAGCACGTCGCGCGGGCGCAGCCGGGCCGGCTTCAGCCGGGTGCGGACCCGCGCCCTCACACCGCCTCCCGGGCCCGTGCACCACCGCGTACGTCGGCGACGACCTCGCCGTCCCGGATGCGGACCTGCCGGGGCAGGCTCGCCGCGATCTCGTTGTCGTGGGTGATCACGGCGATGGTGGCCCCGTCCCGGTTGAGTTCGTGCAGCAGCTCCATCACCGACTCGCCGGACGCCGTGTCCAGCGCACCGGTGGGTTCGTCGGCGAGCAGCAGGTCGGGCCCGCCCGCCACCGCCCGGGCGATGGCCACCCGCTGTTTCTGCCCGCCGGACAGCTCGTGCGGCCGGTGGCCCATGCGGTCGCCCAGACCGACCCGGTCCAGCGCGGCCTCCGCCCGGCGGAGGCGTTCCGTGCGCGGGAGGCCGGAGTACAGGAGGCCCTCGGCGACGTTGGCGCGGGCCGTGATGCCGGGCACCAGGTGGAAGGACTGGAAGACGAACCCGACGTGGCGGGCGCGCAGGGCGGACAGCGCCCGGTCGGAGAGGGTGGCGACGTCGTGTCCGGCGATGGCGACCCGTCCGGCGGTGGGCCGGTCCAGGGTGCCGACGACGTGCAGCAGGGTGGACTTGCCGGAGCCGGACGGGCCGACGATCGCGAGCAGCTCGCCCGCGCCCACGGTCAGGTCGACGCCGCGCAGGGCGGCCACCCCGCCCGGGTACTCCTTGGTGACGCCGGTCAGTTCGACCACCGTCCTGGTCGGGTTCTGTGTGCCGTTCACGTCTTGGGCACCCCGACCTCCATGCCCTCCCGCAGGCCGCCGCCGGTGACCTCGACGCGGCCCCGGCCGAACATGCCGAGCCCGACCGCGACCTCGCGGACGGTGCCGTTCTCGACCACCTGGACGCCGAAGCCACCCCCGGCCAGCGCGAGCAGCGCGTTCACCGGGACCGACAGGACGTTCTCGCGGGTCTCGCCGGTCAGGCTCACCGACACCGGGGCGCCGTCGGGCCCCTTGGCGGCGGCCGGGTCGTCGAAGGCCACGACGACCTCGACCTTCGCCCCGCCGTCCCCGCCGCCGTCCCGGCCGCCGGAGCCGCCGCCGGATCCTCCGCCGGAGCCCCCGCCCTCGTCCCCGGCCGTGGTGGTCCCCACCGAGTCGACCTTCCCGCCCGTGGTGCCGCCGCCGGGCAGGGCGATGGTCACCCGGTCGCCCACCCGGGCCGCCTGGGCCCGGGACACCTCCAGCCGGAGCCGGACGATCCGCTCGGTGCCGGTGAGGGTGAGCACCGGCTTGCCCGGCCCGGTCTGGTCGCCGACGGCCGCGTCGGCCCGGCGTACCCGCTGCGGGCCGGCCGCGAAGGCGACGTCCTCCTTGGCGACCTGCCCGGTCTGCTTCGCGCCGTGCGCCTTCTGCCACCGCTTGACGGCGGTGGCGGTGCCGTCGGTGAAGGTGCCGTCCTCCGGGTCGAGCCCCGGCCCGTGGCCGAGGGCCTTCAGGTTCCGCTTGAGCTGCTTGACGTCCTCGCCCTCGTCCCCGGCCTTCAGCGGCCGGTACATCGGCGTGGAGCCGTACATCAGGCGTACCGGCCGTCCGTCGACCCCGTACAGCTCGTCGTCCCGCGCCACGGACGAACCCTCCGGCGCCACCCGCGTCAGCACCCCCGGTCCGGCGGCGTTGAGCTTGCGCTCCCCCGCGTAGCCGAGGGTGCCGTCGACCTGGACGGTGGCGCTGAGGTTCCCGCGCACCACCGGCGCGGTGTCGGGGGGCAGCCCGTCGGCGTGCCGTTCGTCGCCCTGCGTGTCCTGGGCGCGGCCGTCGAGTACGACGTACCCGCCGCCGGTCGCGGCGAGCAGTACGACCAGCGCGGCGATCAGCCGGCCGCCGCGGCGCCTCATGCCGTCTCGCACTTCTTCTGGGCCTCCTCGAAGGCCTTCTCCTGGCCCTTCGGTATCTCGGTGGCCTTGCGCATGCCGCCGTCCCACTGCGGGTCGGGCAGGTTCACCCCGTTCTTGCGCATGCACTGGACCCACTTCAGCTGCTGGTCCTTCTCCTGCTGGCCGGGTTCGCCGCCGGCTCCGGGGCCCTTCATCCCGCAGGCCTCCATGGCCTTCTGCAGCTTCGCGGGGTCGGAGCCGCCGCCGACGGTCATCGCCCGGGGGTCCTGGCCGGGCTGCGGGTCGGGCGCGTCGATGCCCTGTCCGCGCAGGCACTTGCGCATCCTGAGGGCGTCGTCGGCGATCTTGCCGGCGTCGGTCCCGGCGTTGCCGCCGGAGCCGGGAGCCGCGGAGTCCTCGCTGCCGGAGCTGCCGGAGCCGCCGGTGCAGGCGGTGACGAACAGGGTCAGGCCGGTGAGGACCGCGGCCGTGCTCATGGTCATTGATCGCTTCATGGGCCCGAGCCTGCTCCGGGAGCCGGTTTCGTCTCCCTAACGGCGGATGCTTACGACGGCGAAACACGGCCCTCCGGTAAAGAGGACGCCATGCGAGTGCTGGTGGTGGAGGACGAGGAGTTCCTCAGGGAGATGATCGCCGAGGGGCTGCGCCGGGACGCCCTGGCCGTGGACGAGGCGTGCGACGGCCCGGAGGCCCTGTCCCGGCTCCGTCTCGGTGAGTACGACGTCCTCGTCCTCGACCGCGACCTCCCCGGCCTGCACGGCGACGAGGTGTGCAGGCAGGTGGTCCGCGAGCGCCTGCTCACCCGGATCCTGATGCTCACCGCCTCCGGCACCGTCCGGGACCGCGTCGAAGGCCTCGGGCTCGGCGCCGACGACTACCTGACCAAGCCGTTCGCCTACGACGAGCTGCTCGCCCGGGTCCTGGCGCTGGGCCGGCGGGCCCGCCCGGCGCTGCCACCGGTGCTGGAGCGGGCCGGGGTGGCGGTCGACACGGCTGCGCGCGCCGCGAGCCGGGACGGCCGCCGGCTGTCCCTCTCCCGCAAGGAGTTCGCCGTACTGGAGGCGCTGCTGCGCGCGGAGGGCGCGGTGGTCAGCAACGACGACCTGATCGAGCAGGTGTGGGAGGCGGACACCAGCTACCGCACCAACGCGGTGCGCGTCACCCTCAGCAAGCTCCGCGCCAAGCTGGGCGAGCCGCCGCTGATCGAGACGGTCCCCGGCGCGGGCTACCGCATCGGACGGGACCCGGTGGCCGCCCGGTGACCCCGCCCCGCCCGCCCCGCCTGCTCCGCGGGGTCCGCCTGCCCCGCGCCCGGCGCCTGCGCCCGCCCCGTCTGCCCCGCGCGGTCCGCCGCCTGCTGCCCCGCAGCGAGCGCGGCCGGCTCACCGCCCTCTACGGCTCCCTGCTGCTGCTCGCCGGCGGCGGCCTCGTCGCGCTGGTGAACGTACTGCTCCGCAACGGCCTCTACGCGAGCATCAGCGGCGCCATCACCACCACCGTCGCCCCGCCCGGGACCGCGGCCCTGCTCCGCGAAGGCGTCGAGGTGCAGGCCGTCCCCGCCGAGCGGCTGCCCCCGGGCACCGCGCCGAGCCCCGAGCAGCTGGAGCGGTTCCGGATCACCCAGAACCTGACCGCCGCCGCCGAGGAGGCCGCCCTGCACGACCTGCTACTGGTCTCCCTGGTGGCCCTCGCCCTGTTCGCGGTGCTGTCGATCTGGCTGGCCTGGTGGATGGCCGGCCGGGTGCTGCGCCCGGTCGGGGTGATCACCGAGACCGCGCGCCGCCTCTCCGGCGCCAACCTGCACGAGCGGATCGCGCTCCGCGCCCCGCCCGGCGAACTGAAACGCCTCGCCGACACCTTCGACGGCATGCTCGACCGGATGGAACACCTGGTCTCCGCCCAGCGCAGGTTCGCCGCGAACGCGGCCCACGAACTGCGCACCCCCCTCGCCGTACAGCGCTCGGCCGCCGAGATCGGGCTGGCGGGCGACCCGCCGCCGGAGAAGGTGGCCCGGATCCGCACCAAGCTGATCGCCACCGCCGAGGCCAGCGAACACCTCGTCGAGTCGCTGCTGCTGCTCGCGGTGTCCGAGGAGGGGCTGTCGCCCGCCGCCACGGACGAGGTGGACCTGGCGGCGGTCGTGGCGGCCGAGCTGGCGGCACGCCCGGCCGAGGAGACCCGCACCGTGACGGTGGAACGGACCCTCGCCCCGCTGCCGGTGACCGGGGACCGGCTGCTGCTGGGCCACCTCGTCCGCAACCTCGTCGCCAACGCCGTGCGCCACAACCACCCCGGCGGCCGGGTCACCCTGACCACCACCACCACCACCGCCACCGGCGCCGACGGCCTGCTGACCGTCTCCAACACCGGAGCCGTGATCGACCCCTCGGAGGTGCCGTCCCTGATGGAACCCTTCCGCCGACGCGCCGAACGGCGGCACACCCCCGGGGAGGGAGCCGGGCTGGGCCTGTCGATCGTCGCCTCGATCGCCCGCGCGCACGGCGCCGAGCTCTCGGCGGAGGCCAACCCCGCCCCGCACGGCGGACTGACGGTCCGCGTCCGCTTCGGCCGGTGAACCAGAGGCCCGGGCCTTGTCTGACGATCGGTCAGCAACGACGATGGCCCCCGTGCGTCGATATGACGGAGCGTCAGTTCCGCTGCCGAGAGGGGTCGACATGGGACGTGTGTTTCCTGAGGGGCGGCTGGTGTACGGGATGCAGCTCCCCGTGCAGTCGCAGAGCACCATCTACGCCGAGCCCTGGGAGGCGTCGGCCGGCGCGGCCGATCTGGCGCGGATCGCGCGGGCGGCCGACCGGGCCGGGTTCGGCTACCTCGCCTCGTGCGACCACGTGGCCATCCCGAGGCGGCTGGCCGCCGCCATGAGCACCGTCTGGTACGACCCGGTCGCCACGCTGTCCTTCCTCGCCGGGGTCACCGAGCGCGTACGGCTGCTCAGCCACGTGGCGATCGTGGCGCTGCGGCACCCGCTGATCACCGCCAAGCAGTACGCCACCCTCGACCACCTCTCGGGCGGCCGCCTGGTCCTCGGGGTCGGGGCCGGGCACGTGCAGGAGGAGTTCGAGGTCCTCGGCGTCGACTTCGAGCGTCGCGGGGCCGTCCTCGACGAGACGCTGGACGCGCTGCGGGTCGCGCTCGGCCCGGAGGAGTTCCCGCGGTTCGAGGGGGATCTGTTCCGCTTCGACGGCCTCGGTCAGCTTCCCCGGCCCGCCCAGGAGCGGATCCCGGTGTGGGTGGGCGGCTCCTCTCCGGCCGCGGTCCGGCGGGCCGCCGTGCGCGGGGACGGCTGGCTGCCGCAGGGGGACCCGCGGGACCGGCTGCCGGCGCAGATCGCCCGGATCCGCCGGCTGCGGGAGGAGGCCGGGATCACCGATCCGATCGAGATCGGCGCGATCACCGAGGCGCTGTACGTCGGCGAGCCCGGCTGGGACACCGGCCGCCGGACCCTGACCGGCAAGCCGGAACGGCTGGCCGAGTCCCTGCGCGAGTACGCCGCGCTCGGCGTGGACCAGATCCAGGTGCGGTTCCGCAGCCGGGACGTGACGGAGCTGTGCGACCAGATCACCGCCTTCGGCGCGGAGGTCGCGCCCCACCTCTGTGACCGCGACGGCTAGGGGGCGACCATGGGCAAGCTGGACGGGCGCGTCGTCGTCATCACCGGCGCGGCGCGCGGCCAGGGGGAGCAGGAGGCCCGGCTGTTCGCCGCCGAGGGGGCGAAGGTGCTGCTGGGTGACGTGCTCGACGAACAGGGCGCGCGGGTGGCCGGGGACATCGGCGGGGACAGCGCCCGCTACGTCCACCTGGACGTGAGCCGCGAGGAGGACTGGGCGGCCGCGGTCGCGGTGGCGAAGGAGGCGTTCGGCGGGCGGATCGACGGCCTGGTCAACAACGCCGGCATCCTCCGCTTCAACGAGCTGGTGCACACCCCCCTCGACGAGTTCGAGCAGATCGTGCGGGTCAACCAGGTCGGCGCGTTCCTCGGCATCAAGACGGTCGCGCCCGAGATCGCCGCGGCGGGCGGCGGCACCATCGTCAACACCTCCTCCTACACCGGACTGGCCGGGATGGCGCTCGTCGGCGCGTACGCCGCGACCAAGGCGGCGATCGTGGGCCTGACCCGGGTGGCGGCGCTGGAGCTGGCCGCGCGGAACATCCGGGTCAACGCCATGTGCCCCGGGGCCGTGGACACCCCGATGGCCAACCCGGCGCTGCTGGACCCCGAGGGGCCCTCACCGGAGGCGGCCGAGGCCATGGCCGAGCTCTACAAGCGGGTGGTGCCGCTGGGCCGGGCAGGGCTGCCCGCCGAGGTGGCCCGGCTGGCCCTCTTCCTGACCAGCGAGGACTCCTCGTACATCACCGGGCAGCCGTTCGTCATCGACGGCGGCTGGATGGCCGGAGTGAGCATTCTCTGACGAGGTGTCAGGTATTGACGCGGCCCTCCCGCGGATGGAACAGTCGACGACATCGATCTGACGATGCGTCAGAAATCAAAGGACGGTGAACTCCCTTGGAATTCGGCATCTTCGTGCAGGGATACGTGCCCGAGGCGCGGTCCAAGGTCGACCCCGAGGCAGAGCACAAGGCGCTGATCGAGGAGACCGAGTACGTCATCCAGGCCGACAGGTCCGGCTTCAAGTACGCCTGGGCCTCCGAGCACCACTTCCTGGAGGAGTACTCGCACCTGTCGGCGAACGAGGTGTTCCTCGGGTACCTCGCCCACGCCACCGAGCGCATCCACCTGGGCTCCGGCATCTTCAACCCCCTCGCCCAGGTCAACCACCCGGTGAAGGTCGCCGAGAAGGTCGCCATGCTCGACCACCTCTCCAAGGGACGCTTCGAGTTCGGCACCGGCCGCGGCGCCGGCAGCCACGAGATCCTCGGCTTCCTCCCCGGCATCACGGACATGAACCACACCAAGGAGATCTGGGAGGAGACCATCGCGGAGTTCCCCAAGATGTTCCTCCAGGAGGAGTACGAGGGGTTCCAGGGCAAGCACTGGTCGCTGCCGCCGCGCAAGGTCTTCCCCAAGCCGTACGGCAAGGCCCACCCGGCCATGTGGTACGCGGCGGGCTCCCCCTCCTCGTACGCCATGGCCGCGAGGAAGGGCCTGGGCGTGCTCGGCTTCAGCGTCCAGAAGGTCTCGGACATGGAGTGGGTGCTGGAGCAGTACAAGACGGCGATCCGGGAGGCGAAGGCGGTCGGCGCGTTCGTCAACGACAACGTGATGGTCACCTCGACGGCGATATGCGCCGAGACGCACGACAAGGCGGTCGAGATCGCCGTCAACGCGAACATGAACCGCTTCCAGTCCCTGGTCTTCCGCTACCACGACACGTTCCCGCGGCCCGAGGCGATCCCGCAGTGGCCGGAGACCCTGCCCGAGTACAACGCGGAGATCATCGAACTCCTCATCGCCGAGGAGCTGCTGATCTGCGGCGACCCGTCGGAGGTCCTGGCCCAGTGCAAGCGGTGGGAGCAGGCGGGGGCGGACCAGCTGTCGTTCGGCCTGCCGACGGGGGTGGGCTACGAGGACACGATGACCACGATCAAGCTCATCGGCGAGCACGTCATCCCCGAGATCGACACCGACCCGGTCCACCGCACGACCCGCTTCCGCGAATCGGCGTAGCGGGGCCCGGCCGGCAACCCGGTGCCGGAGCGGCACCCCGCGCGCCGCGCCGTTCCAGCCTCGCCGGCGTTCGGGGCGCGGGTCGAGGGGCGGCGACCCGCAGGCCCGGGCGGAGATCCGGCCGGGCCGGAAGGGCCCGCCGGAACCGGGGCGCGGGCTGCGCCCCAGCCCCGCCCCCGTACGAGCCGCGCGGCAGCGCACAGGCAGGGGTGGTGTCTTCCCGGACCGCCACCCCGCACCGGCCCCGGCCGGGAAGGCAGGGCCGCGGCCGGCCCGCCGCCCCCCGGCCGGGGCACCCGCGCGGGCCGCGCGCCCGCCCACCCACCGGAAGGGACGCCATGCTCGACCACCTCATCAAGGGCGCCACCGTCATCGACGGCACCGGCGCCCCCGCCCGCACCGCCGACGTCGGCATACGCGACGGCCGCATCGCCGTCATCGCCGACCCCGGCACCGTCACCGAAGCGGCCCGCACCACCGAGGACGCCACCGGCCTGGTCCTCACCCCCGGCTTCGTCGACCCGCACACCCACTACGACGCCCAGCTCTTCTGGGACCCGTACGCCACCCCCTCCATGAACCACGGCGTCACCACCGTCGCCGGCGGCAACTGCGGCTTCACCCTCGCCCCGCTCAACCCCGACCGGCCCGAGGACGCCGACTACACGCGCCGCATGATGAGCAAGGTCGAGGGCATGGCCCTCAAGGCGCTCGAAGAGGGCGTCGACTGGTCGTGGTCCACCTTCGGCGAGTACCTCGACGCCCTCGAAGGCCGCATCGCGGTCAACGCCGGCTTCATGGTCGGCCACTGCGCCCTCCGCCGCCACGTCATGGGCGAGGCCGCGGTCGGCGGCGGCCGGCCCACCCCCGAGCAGATGGAGCGGATGCTCGCCCTGCTCCACGAGGCCATGGCCGCCGGCGCCTGGGGCCTGTCCACCACCCAGTCCGCCACCCACTCCGACGGCGACGGCGCCCCCGTCGCCTCCCGGCACGCCGAGCCCGCCGAACTCCTCGCCCTCGCCCGGGCCGTCGGCGACCACGAGGGCACCCAGCTCGAAGCCATCGTCGCCGGCTGCCTCGACCAGTTCTCGGACGACGAGATAGACCTCTTCGTCGAGATGAGCGCGGCCGCGGGCCGCCCCCTCAACTGGAACGTCCTCACCATCGACGCAGCCGTCCCCGAACGCGTGCCCCGCCAGCTCGTCCCCAGCGAACGCGCCCGCAAGGCCGGCGGCCGGATCGTCGCCCTCACCATGCCGATCCTCACCCCCATGAACATGTCACTCGGCACCTTCTGCGCCCTCAACCTCATCCCCGGCTGGGGCGAGGTCCTCGGCCTGCCCGTGCCCGAGCGGATCGCCAGGCTCCGCGACCCCGCCGTACGCGCAGGGATGCTGCGCCGCGCCGACAGCAAGGAGGCCGGCGTCTTCCGCCGCCTCGCCGACTTCGGCCGGTACGTCATCGGCGACACCTACAGCGCCGCCAACGACGGCCTGTCCGGCCGCGTCGTCAACGACATCGCCGCCGAACGCGGCCAGGACCCGTTCGAGTGCCTCGTCGAGATCTGCGCCAACGACGAGCTGCGCACCGTCCTGTGGCCCATGCCCACCGACAACGACCCGGCCAGCTGGGCGCTGCGCGCCGAGACCTGGCAGCACGAGGACGTCATGCTCGGCGGCTCGGACGCCGGCGCCCACCTGGACCGGATGTGCGGGGCCCCCTACACCACCCGCTTCCTCGGCGACTGCCTGCGCGGCCGCAAGCTGGTCCCGCTGGAGCAGGCCGTACGGATGCTCACCGACGACCCGGCCCGGCTGTTCGGCCTGCGCGGCCGCGGCCGCGTCGCCGAGGGCTACCACGCCGACCTGGTCCTCCTCGACCCGGAGCGGATCGACGCCGGCCCCGCCACCCTGGTCCACGACCTCCCCGGCGACAGCCCGCGCCTGGACTCCCGCGCGATCGGCATCGTCTCCGTCCGCGTCAACGGCGTCGAGACCATCCGCGACGACGAGGTGACCGGCGCCCTGCCCGGCATCGTCCTGCGTTCCGGCCGCGACACGAGGACGGTGAGCACCCGATGAGGGACCGGCTGTTCATCGGCGGCGAGTGGGTCGAGCCGGACGGCGGCCACTACGAGGTGGTCGACCCGGCCGACGAGTCGGTGGTCGGGCTCGCCCCCGAGGCCTCCCGGGCCCAGGTCCACGAGGCCGCCCGGGCCGCCCGCGAGGCCTTCGACGGCTGGTCCCGCACGAGGCCCGAGGAGCGGGCCGGGATCCTCGACCGGGCCGCGGACGTCATCCAGCGCGAGTACGAGCCGTGGGCGGCGCTCGCCCGGGCGGAGACCGGGGCCCCCACCGGCATCGCCCGCGGCATGCAGGTCGGCGTGGGCGTGGCCCGCTTCCGCCGTTACGCGCGCGGCGCCCTGGAACCGGTCGAGAAGGGCCTGCCCCCGCAGGTCACCGAGGCCGGCCCGATGGGCAGGGCGTCGGTGCTCGGCGCCCTGGAGGTGCGCCAGCCGGTCGGCGTGGTCACCTGCATCACCTCGTACAACAACCCCTGGGCCAATCCGGCGGGGAAGGTCGCCCCGGCGCTGGCCATGGGCAACACGGTGGTGGTGAAACCGGCCCCGCAGGACCCGCTGTCGGTGTTCCGGATGGCGGAGGCGCTCGCCGAGGCGGGCGTCCCGCCGGGCGTGGTCAACGTGGTGAACGGGCGGTCGGTGGAGGTCGGCGAGGCCGCGGTGGACTCCCCGGACGTCGACATGGTGTCGTTCACCGGCTCCACGGCGGTCGGCCGGCGCATCGCCGAGGTCTGCGGGCGGGGCATGAAGCGCCAGCTGATGGAGCTCGGCGGCAAGGGCGCGGCGATCGTCTTCGACGACGCCGACCTGGACGCGGCGATGATGGGCATCGGCACCACGTTCTCCTTCTACTCCGGCCAGATCTGCACCGCCCCGACCCGGGTGCTGGTCCACCGGCCGGTGCACGACGCGCTGGTGGAGAAGCTCACCGGCTACCTGTCCTTCATGAAGGTCGGCGACCCGGCCGCGGCGGGCACGGTCGTCGGCCCGGTCATCTCGGCGGCGCACCGCGACCGGGTGGAGTCGTACGTGGAGCTGGGCCGGAAGGAGGGAGCCCGGGTCGTGGCGGGCGGCGAGCGGCCGGCCGTGAGGGAGGACGGCAAGGGCTTCTACGTCGCCCCCACCCTCCTGACCGACTGCACCAACGAGATGCGGGTGGTGCGGGAGGAGATCTTCGGGCCGGTGGTGGTGGTCGTCCCCTTCGACACGGAGGAGGAGGCGGTGGCCCTCGCCAACGACTCGGACTACGGCCTGATCAGCTACGTCTGGTCGGGCGACGTGGCCCGGGCGTTCCGCGTGGCCCGCCGGCTGCGGGCGGGCGGGGTGGGCGTGAACACGATCGGGCGCAACATGGAGGCACCGTTCGGTGGCTTCAAGCAGAGCGGGGTGGGGCGGGACGTCGGCTCATACGCCCTCCACGCCTACTCCGAACTCCAGTCCATCGTCTGGACCACCTGACCCCGCCGCCCCGCCCGGGCCGGGGCGGGACGACGGCCCGCGCCGGGGCGGGGCTTCGGGGGGTCAGGCGTAGCCGAGGGCGGTGGCCAGGGTGGGGGCGCCGCCGGTGAGGCGGGCGTACGACTTCGGGTCGGCCGTGGCGAACCGCTCCACCGCCTCCTCCGCCCCCACCCCCGGCCCCAGCTCCCACGTGAAGTACAGGCACGGCCCGTCCCCCGGCCCCGGCCGGTACTCGAAGGAGACCAGCACCCGCTCCGGGTCCCGCCAGGCCGTGGCGACGGACACCCTCCGCACGCCCCACCGCGCGGCGAGCTCCGGCCGGTCCCGCAGCGCGGCCCTGATCAGCCGCGCGGTCTCGCGGGCCGGCCACGACCAGCCCCGGTCGTGTTCCGCCCGCGCCACCTCCGCCTCGTACGCGGCCGCGTCGAAGCGGAGCGCGGCCGGCGGCGGTCCGGCCGACGCGCCGCGCCAGCCGTCCCACACCACCTCGCCGCCCTCGCGGCGGACGGTCACGTACAGCGCCCCGCAGCAGCCCTCCGTGCAGTACGCCTCGGCGAGCTGTACCTCGCGGGGCGCGTCGCCGGCCCGCAGCGCGCCGGTGTCCAGCAGCTGCTCGGGGGTGTGCCCCGGGCCCCGCCGGAACAGCGCCGGCAGCAGCGGGCGGCCGCCGACCAGGATCCGGGTCTCGACGAGCGGGTCGTGGTCCGGGTCCTCGACGACCACCTCGATGCGCAGGGGCTCCGGCCCGCCCGCCGCCCCGCCCGCCGGCCGGCGCACGGGCCCCAGGGCCGCGAGCAGGGCCTCGCGCCGCCCGGGCGCCCAGTCGAGCAGGGCGCTCGCGCCGCTGTGCAGGTCGGACGCGGTCGCCGTCAGCAGCGTGCGCCGGTCCGGGGTGGCGGGGAGCCGGGGCGCCGTCGCGGCCAGGGCCTCGTAGACGGCCGTGGCCGGACGGTAGTCGAGCACCTCGGCCCGGTCCTGCCGGTCGCCGGACATGGCCCTGAGCAGCCGGCCGGCGCAGAGCAGCAGCCGGGCGTCGTCCGGCCGGGCCCGCAGCAGCCGGTCGAGACGGGCGGCCTCGGCGATCCTGCGGGGCAGCCAGCGGGCGGCCGAGTCCCGGTCCGGCGGGTCGTCCGAGCCGGTCAGGGCTACGAGGGCGTCCCGCGCGGCGGAGCCCTCGGCGCCGTCCGCCACCGCGGCGTCCAGCAGCGCGGTCAGTTCCCCCGAGCGGTTGCGGTCGGCGAGCACCAGCAGGGCCGCCGCCCGGCGGTCCAGCGGGTCGAGCGCGGCGGTGGCCGCCCGCCGCAGCGCCTTCAGCAGGCCGAGGGTCCGCAGCACTTGCACGTCCTCGGGTTCGCCGAGGTGCCGCAGGAGTGCGATGCCGACGGCCACGGCAGCGACGTCGGTTCCGTGCGCGGCCAGCCGCCGGGCGGTGCGCCGGGCCGCGGTGACGTGGCCCGGGGCCGGGCGGGGGACGTGCGCGTGCACCGTGTGGTGCGGCATCCGCAGCTCGCGGACCGCGCGGTGCACGCCCGCGGCGGCCCGTACCGGGTCGGGGTCGGCCAGCAGTGGTGCGAGGGCCGCGGTCACCTCGTCCCGCGCCCGCTGCCGGCGCAGGTCCGGGCGTGCGGGTGGTGGGCCGGGGTGCTCGTCGGGGAGCGGGAACCCGCGTCGCGGGACCCGGCCGTCGGGTTCGATGCCGTGCCGGAAGAGGGCGTAGTCGTGGAGTGAGGGGCGCGGGGTGAGCGTCCGGCGCTCGTCGCGGGCGCTCACCGGGCGGGGTGGGACTCGATTCCGTAGGTCATGCGGGGAGCGTGCCAGGTGCGGTCACCCGGCGTCCAGCGAGAATGCCGCTTCGCCGCGGACGCGGCCGTTGACCTGGAGCTGGACCAGGTGCTCGCCGGAGTGGTAGCGCCGGGTGGTGATCGGCTTGAACGAGTGCCGCTTCGTGCCGGCGAGGGTCTCCCCGGGGGCCAGGGCGCGCGTGGTCAGCTTGAACACCTTCGCGGTGCGCGCCCCGTTCGCCTTGGTGTGGTGGACCAGGTAGTCCACCACCAGGTGGGCGGGGGTCCGCCCGGTGTTGGTGACGGCGTACTCGAAGACGAGGTACTCCCCGACGGCCACCCGGGGCGTGGTGACCAGCGGCCCCCGCACCGCGACGGCGACGTCCGGGGCGTGGCCGAGTAGCGACAGGGCCTGCGCGCTGCCCGCCTTGACCAGGGTGCGCAGGCCGTGGCGGACGACGCGGTCGGTGGTCGGGGCGGCGGCGGCCAGCCAGCGGGCGGCGGTCTCGACGGCGAGTGCGGGGTGGTCGCGGGCGATGTCGTTGAGGTGGTTGGCGACGGAGCGCCGTACGTACTCGGAGTCGTCGCGGTACAGCGCGTCCAGCACCGGGAGGGCCGGGCGCGGGTCGGCGACGAAGGCGGGCAGCTGCGGTGCCCACGGCAGCCGGGGCCGGGTCCCCTCGCTGGCCAGCCGGCGGACGTGCGGGTCGGGGTCGGTGGTCCACCCCTGCACGACGGCGAGGGCGCGGGCCGGGTCGGCGCGCAGGAAGGGCCGGACGGCGCTTTCGGCGGTCAGCCGGGGCGTGAGGTCGCGCAGCAGGGTCAGGCCCGGCTCGAACACCTCGAGGCCGCGGACGGCGACGGCCTCGTCGACGGGGAAGGTCATCCACCCGCGGAAGCCGGGGTCGGCGAGGGCGGCTCGCACGGCGGCCTCGAATCCGGGCCAGTCGGCCGGCAGGTCGGCGAGCACGGCGTCGCGGACGGCGGCGACGCGGCCGCTGTAGGTCAGGCCGTCGAGGGTGGCGGCGCGGGCGCGCAGGGCCGGGGCGGAGGCGGGGCGGCCGGTGGTCCGGGCGAGGGCGTCGCCGAGTCGCGCGGCCAGGTCGTTGACGGTATCCGCGCTGATGAGTTCGTCTGCGGTGGGCACGGGGCCAGTCTGGCGGAGGACGCCCGGTTTGGGGGCCCCGGAAAATTGCCACGGGAAAGTTTGGAACCGGGCAAAACGGGCACTCCTGCGGTTTCCGTAATTCGGAACACCGGGGTCGGCGCCTGCCGAACGGCGGATGGATGTCTGAGTGAACCTTGTATTGCATGCCGGTGAATGGCCTGGATCTCGCCAATCGAAGGGTTTCAGGGCTGTGAAGTTCCGGAGTTAAACGTTCCGGATAAGGAAACCGCAGGCTCTACCGTCCTTACCCATGACACAGCTGGACACGCGGCCCCAGGCCGGAGACACGGTAAGCGGAGCCGCCGAGGGCGACCTCCGCGGCAAGGGACTCGGGAAGGGTTCCGTCGGCCTGCTCGGCAGCGCCGTGATCGGCATCTCCACGGTCGCCCCCGTCTACTGCCTGACCTCGACCCTGGGCTCCACGGCCGGCGAGGTCGGCGTACAGATGCCGGCGATCTTCCTCGCAGGCTTCCTCCCGATGCTCCTGGTGGCCTTCGCCTACCGCGAGCTCAACAAGGCCGTACCGGACTGCGGCACCTCCTTCACCTGGACCGTCAAGGCCTTCGGCCCGCGCGTCGGCTGGATGTGTGGCTGGGGCCTGGTGATCGCCACGATCATCGTGCTGTCCAACCTGGCCGGCGTCGCCACCTCCTACTTCTGGCTGCTGGCCGGAGAGGTCACCGGCAACCCGTCGGTCGCCGCCCTGGACGAGAACAAGTTCGTCCACATCGCCACCTGCCTGACCCTGATCGCCGTCGCCACCGCCATCAGCTACCGCGGCATGACGGCCACCAAGGGCGTCCAGTACGCGCTCGTCGGACTCCAGCTGGTCGTCCTGGCCGTCTTCGTGGCCATGGCCCTGCAGAAGGCCTCCGCCGGCACCTTCGACACCGGCCTGGACTTCTCCTGGTCCTGGATGAACCCCTTCGCCGTCGAGTCCATGGCCGCCTTCACCGCCGGCCTCTCCCTCTCGATCTTCATGTACTGGGGCTGGGACGCCTGCCTGGCCACCAACGAGGAGACCACCGGCTCCGAGAAGACCCCCGGCCGCGCCGCCCTCGTCGCGATGGTCGTCCTGGTCGGGTCCTACATGGCCACCGGCATCGCCGCCCAGATGGCCGTCGGCTCCGGCACCGAAGGCCTCGGCCTCGCCAACGAGGAGACCTCCGGCAACGTCTTCGCCGCCCTGGCCGGTCCCGTCATGGGCCCCGCGCTCGGCGTCCTGCTCTTCATCGCGGTCCTGGCCTCCGCCGCCGCCTCCCTGCAGACCACCTTCATCCCGGTGGCCCGCACGGTCCTGGCCATGTCCACCTACGAGGCGCTGCCGCCCGCGTACGCCAAGGTCCACCCGAAGTTCAAGACCCCCGGCCGCGCCACCGTCATGGCGGGCGTCGCGACCGGCGCTTTCTACACGGTCATGACCCTGGTCAGCGAGAACGTCCTCACGGACACGATCTTCGCGCTCGGCCTGATGATCTGCTTCTACTACTCGCTGACGGCCTTCGCCTGCGCCTGGTACTTCCGCAAGGAACTCGGCCGCTCCGCCCGCGACCTCTTCTTCAAGGGCGTCTTCCCGCTCCTCGGCGGCGTCCTCCTGGCCGCGGTCTTCTTCAAGACCCTCTACGACACCTACGACCCCTCCTACGGATCCGGCTCCGCGGTGTTCGGCGTCGGCAGCGTCTTCGTCATCGGCGTCGGCCTGCTGCTCCTCGGCGTGGCCATCATGCTGGTCACCGCCCGCCGCAGCCCGGCCTTCTTCCGCGGCGAGGTCCTCACCAGGACCACCCCCGCCCTGGTCGTCCGGGACTGACCTCCGGGACCCACCAGGACCGACCCACCCCAACCCGCTGTGTCCACGCGTACACCGCCGGCCCCGGACCGACCCCCTCGGTCCGGGGCCGGCGGCCTTTCCGCGCCCCGGGCGTTGCCGCGCCGGAAGGCGGTCGTTGGACAGCGCATGAACGTCATGAAGCGCACCCTCGCCGCCCTCGTCCTCTCCGGCGGCGCCGCCGCCGTCCTGGTACCCGCCGCCCACGCCGACGACGCCCCGTCCGGAGTCACCCCGGTCGTCGACCGCGTCGTCGGGATCGCCGACGACCCCCACCAGGCCGTCACCGACGCCAAGACCGCGGTCGGCGTCGCCACCACCGCCGTCGGCAGCTCCGCGAAGGCCACCGACTCCTCCCTCTCCGGCGCAGGCGACGCCCTGGACACCGGCCTCCCCAAGACCCCGAGCGTCGGCTGACCCGGCGCCGTACCCGCGGGCGGCGCGGGTACCTGATCCCCGCCCGCTCGTTGGGCAGCGCATGGCCCTCTGGTTGCTCAATCACCTGAACACCGGCGTCCTCGGCACGCTCGTCGTCGGCGGCATCGTCGCCCTCGCCCTGGCGGGCAGCGTCGCCGTCCGCCGCCGCTATCCGCACCTCTCCCGCGGCGACCACAACGAGATGGTCGGCGTCGCGCTCGGCATGTTCGGCGCCATCTACGGCATCATCCTCGCCTTCGTGGTCGTCACGCTGTGGACTCAGCTGGAGAACACGCAGACCGTCGTCGCCGCCGAGGCGACCGACCTCGCGGTCGTCGTGCGCAGCGCCGAGGCGTTCCCGGCGGAGGACCGCGCCCGGATCGAACGGGCCGTGGGCGACTACACGCACGGCGTCGTCGACGTGCAGTGGCCGCTGATGCGCGAGGGCCGCCCCAGTTACGGGGCCACCTCCGAGCAGATGCACCGGATCTACACGGCGCTCCAGGCGTACGAGCCCGCCACCGGCCGCCAGCGCGCCTTCTACGACGAGGCCGTGACCCGCCTGAGCGACGTCACGGAGCAGCGCCGCGCCCGCATCACGATGGCCGAGACGTCCCTGCCGGTCCTGCTCCAGCTGCTCGTGTACGGCGGGGCGCTGGTGATCCTTCCGCTGACCCTGCTGTTCGGCCTGCGCAGCCTGAAGCTGCAGTTGCTGTTCGTCTCGGCGGTGGCCGGGCTCATCGGCTTCAGCCTCCTGCTGGTGCTGGTCCTGGACCGCCCCTTCGCCGGGGAGCTCAGCGTCAGCCCGGCCCCGTACAAGGAAGGCGCCCTGGCGCGGTTCTGGCCGAACGGGTAGGCGTCACAGGTACCGGGCGTACTCGTCCAGGGTGCGCAGGACCTCCGGCTCGGCGGCGGAGGGGAGCTGGACGACGACCTCCTCGATGCCGAGGTCCGCGTAGTGGGCGAGCTTGCCCGGGCTCGGGTGGACGGCGTACGGCACCACCTGGAGGGCCTTCGGGTCGCGCCCGGCGCGTTCCCAGGCGGTCCGCAGGACCGGGAGGGACTCGGTCAGGCCCCGGCCGCCGATCGGCAGCCAGCCGTCGGCGTACTCCGTGATGTGGGTGAACAGCTTCGGCCCGGCCGCGCCGCCGATCAGGGTGCGCGGCCCGTGCAGGGGGGCGCCGCCGGCCTGTTCGCGGGGCGGCCGGGCCGGCTTGGGGTGCGCGTGGCTGGCCCGTACGGCCCCGAACTCGCCCACGTAGCCGGTCGGTTCGGGTGCCCACAGGGCCCGCATCAGCGCCATCCGGTCCCGGACGAGTTCCCTGCGGGTGCCCCACTCGACGCCGTGGTCGGCGGCCTCCTCCCGGTTCCAGCCGTAGCCGATGCCGAGGGTGAGACGCCCGCCGGAGAGGTGGTCGAGGGTGGCGGCCTGCTTGGCGAGGACGATGGGGTCGTGCTGGGCGGCCAGGGTGATGCCGGTGCCCAGGTGCAGCCGGTCGGTGACCGCGGCGGCCTGGCCGAGCGCCACGAACGGGTCCAGGGTGCGGCCGTACTCCTCGGGCAGGTCCCCGCCCATGGGGGCGGGGGACTCCCGGCTGACCGGGATGTGGGTGTGCTCCGGCAGGTAGAGGCCGCTGAACCCGCGCTCCTCCAGGACGCGGGCGAGGCGTACCGGGGTGACGGTCCGGTCGGTGAGGAAGATGGTGGTGGCGATCCGCATGGGTGCTGGCACCTCCGTCGGTTCCGGCGGTTCCGGGTTGGCCGCCCCACCGTACGGGGTGCGCCCGTGAATGTTGAGAGGACGCGGGGCGGACGTGTCCGTCAGCCCCGGGGGTAGCGGGCCAGCCAGCCGGGTGAGGAGACCGCCGGGCCGTGCAGGGCCGGCCCCTGCGTCATCTCCAGGGCGAAGTCGTCGGCGAGTTCGAGGATGGTGGCCCGTCCCTCAAGGTCGGCGAGCCAGGGCGCGGGCAGCGCGGTCTCGCCGTGCAGCGCGCCGAGCAGGGCCCCGCACAGGGCGCCGGTGGCCGTGGAGTCCCCGCCGTGGTTGACGGCGAGGCGCAGGCCGTGGCGTACGTCCTCGGCGACCAGGGCGCAGTAGACGGCGACGGCGAGGGCGTCCTCGGCGTCCCGGCCGTCGCCGGGGGAGAGGGACTCGACGGTCGCGGGGGAGGGCGGGCCGCTGGTGACGGCCGCGAGGGCCCGCTGGAGGGCGTCGGTGACCGGCTGGTGGCCGGGGCGGGAGCCGAGCAGGCCCAGGGCCCGCTGCACGGCCGGGTCCAGCGAGTCGCCGCGGGTCAGGCCGTGCACGATCACCGCGAAGGCGCCGGCGGAGAGGTAGGCGATGGGGTGGCCGTGGCTCTGCGCCGCGCACTCCACGGCCAGTTGGAGGACGAGCGCGGGTTCCCAGCCGACGAGCAGGCCGAAGGGGGACGAGCGGACGGTGGCGGCGGCGTCGCGGGCGGTCGGGTTCTTCGGCTTGGCCAGGGTCCCGAGGATGTCGTCGCCGAAACCGGTCAGGCAGGCCCGGTCGGGGCCGCGGCGCGCGTACAGCCACTCCTCGTGGGCCAGCCAGCCGTTGTCGCGGCGGCGTTCGTCGGGACCCCAGTCGTGCTGGGTGGCGGCCCAACGCAGGTAGGCGCGGTGGATGTCGGTGGGCGGGTGCCAGGCGCCGGTGTCCCGGCGGACGTGGGCGCGGATCAGCCCGTCGACGGTGAACAGGGTGAGCTGGGTGGAGGCGGTCACCGCCCCGCGGCGGCCGAAGGCGCTGCCGGGCTCGGTCAGGCCCTCCAGGCCGTGGGTCTCGCGGATGCCGTCCAGGGACAGCCCGGCCACGGGCGCGCCGAGGGCGTCGCCGATCGCCGCGCCCAGCAGGGTGCCGCGCACCCGGCTGCGGAAGTCCTGCTGTTCGGCCCGGCCCCAGAGGCCGGCCGCGCGTGTGTCGGCCGCCGGTCCGGCCGCCGCTTCGACCCCCGTTTCGGCCGCCGGTTCCGCGCGGGTCGCCCCCGGCTCCGCGGCCGCGGCCGCCGCGGTGCTCGCGGTCGTCGCGGTCCCCGGTCCGGTCTCCGTCAACGCGTCCAATGCAGTCCCCCCACCCCTGGTTCTGGCGCGCACTGTAATGGACACGTCCAGCCGAAACCGGAAGCGGTGGGTCGGGCGGCCCGTAAGTGAGCACAGAAAGGCCGGAAAGCGAACAGTTCCGGCCGCCCGGGCGGAGACAGGACAGGGCAGGGCAGGGCAGGCGACGAGCGGATCGGGATCCGCCCCGGCGGCGAGGTGGCCGCCGGGGACGGCGCCGGCCCGGCCCGCCGCCGTCAGTCCAGCACCGGCAGCAGCTCCGGCAGGTGCCCGTCCGACGCGGCGGCCGCCCGCCGCCGCTCCTCGGGCACCTCCCCGTACAGCGTGGTCCGCGGCTTCGCCGGCCGCCCGGCCGCCCCCGCGACCGCCACCAGGTCCCGCACCGACTTGTACGAGCCGTAGGAGGACCCGGCCATCCGGGAGATGGTCTCCTCCATCAGCGTCCCGCCCAGGTCGTTGGCGCCCGACCGCAGCATCTCCGCCGCCCCCTCCGCACCCAGCTTCACCCAGCTGGTCTGGATGTTCGTGATGTGCGGGTGCAGCAGCAGCCGGGCCATCGCCGTGACCGCCCGGTTGTCCCGGACCGTCGGACCGGGCCGGGCGATGCCCGCCAGGTACACCGGCGCGTTGGTGTGGATGAACGGCAGCGTCACGAACTCGGTGAACCCGCCGGTCCGCTCCTGGATCCGGGCGAGGGTCCGGAAGTGCCCGAGCCAGTGCCGCGGCTGGTCCACGTGCCCGTACATCATCGTGGACGAGGAGCGGATGCCCAGCTCGTGCGCGGTGGTGACGACGTCGATCCAGTCGGCCGCGGGCAGCTTCCCCTTCGTCAGCACCCACCGGACCTCGTCGTCGAGGATCTCCGCCGCCGTCCCCGGGATCGAGTCCAGCCCGGCCTCCTTCGCGGCCGTCAGCCAGTCCCGCACCGACATGCCCGTCCGGGTCGCCCCGTTCACCACCTCCATCGGCGAGAACGCGTGCACGTGCATGCCCGGCACCCGCTCCTTCACCGCCCGCGCGATGTCGAAGTACGCCGTGCCCGGCAGGTCCGGGTGGATGCCGCCCTGCATGCACACCTCGACCGCGCCCACGTCCCACGCCTGCTGCGCCCGGTCCGCTATCTGGGCCAGCGACAGCGTGTACGCGTCGGCGTCCGTCCGCCGCTGCGCGAACGCGCAGAACCGGCAGCCCGTGTAGCAGACGTTGGTGAAGTTGATGTTCCGCGTCACCACGTACGTGACCTCGTCACCGACCACGTCCCGCCGCAGCTCGTCGGCGATCCGGCACAGGGCGTCCAGCGCCGGCCCGTCCGCGTGCAGCAGCGCCAGCGCCTGCCCGTCGGTGAGCCGCGTCGGATCGTCGGCCGCCACCGCCAGGGCCTGCCGTACGTCGTCCTCGATGCGCTCCGGGGCCATCCCCGGGGCGGCCGCCTCGCGCAGCGCCTCCCAGTCCCCGTAGACGTGGTCGAAGTCCTCCCGCCGGTCCGCGGAGCGGCCCTCGGTGTCGATGGCGGTGTGCAGGTCGGTCCGGCCGGACGAGGAGAACGCCTCGTCGGGCTCCTGCCAGGGCCGTCCGGTCACCTCCGCGTCCGCGACGGCCAGCCCGGTCTCCGGATCCGCCAGCGCGCCCACGTGCGGCAGCAGCCGCGGGTCCAGCCAGGGCTCGCCCCGCCGCACGAACTCCGGGTACACGCAGAGCCGTTCCCGCAGCTCGAACCCGGCCGCCGCGGACCGTTCCGCCAGCAGGTCGATCTGCGGCCAGGGCAGTTCCGGGTTGACGTGGTCGGGGGTCAGCGGGGACACCCCGCCCCAGTCGTCGATCCCGGCGGCGATCAGCCGCGCGTACTCGCCGTCCACCAGGTTCGGCGGGGCCTGGAGGCACGCCGACGGCCCCATGACGTGCCGGGCCACCGCCACGGTGGCGACCAGGTCGTCCAGCTCGGCGTCCGGCATGCCGCGCATCGCCGTGTCCGGCTTGGCGCGGAAGTTCTGGATGATCAGCTCCTGGATGCCGTGGTACGCCCGGGAGACCCGGCGCAGCGCGAACAGCGACTCGGCGCGCTCCTCGTACGTCTCGCCGATGCCGATCAGCAGCCCCGACGTGAACGGCACGGAGGACCGGCCGGCGTCCTCCAGCACCCGCAGCCGCACGGCGGGCTCCTTGTCCGGGGAGCCGTGGTGCGGGCCGCCCGGCTCGGACCACAGCCGGGTGGCGGTGGTCTCCAGCATCATCCCCATCGAGGGGGCGACCGGCTTGAGCCGCTGGAAGTCGGCCCAGGACATCACCCCCGGGTTGAGGTGCGGGAGCAGGCCGGTCTCCTCCAGGATCCGGATCGCCATGGCACGCACGTAGGCGAGGGTGTCGTCGTAGCCGTGCGCGTCGAGCCACTCGCGGGCCTCGGGCCACCGGTCCTCCGGCTTGTCCCCGAGGGTGATCAGGGCTTCCTTGCAGCCCAGTTCCGCGCCGCGGCGGGCGATGTCGAGCACCTCGTCGGGGGACATGTACATCCCGTGCCCGGCGCGGCGCAGCCTGCCGGGCACGGTCGCGAACGTGCAGTAGTGGCACTTGTCCCGGCACAGGCGCGTCAGGGGGATGAAGACGCTCTTCGAGTAGGTGATGACCCCCGGCCGTCCGGCCGCGGCGAGCCCGGCGTCGCGGACCCGTCCCGCCGAGGCCGTCAGGTCGTCGAGGTCCGCGCCGCGCGCCCGGAGCAGGACGGCGGCCTCGGTCACGTCGAGCGCGACGCCGTCGCGGGCCCGCCGGAGCGCGCGGCGCATGGCGTTGTCGGTCGGAGCGTCTGCGTTGCCCGGCGGATTCCCGGTATTGGTCATGCGCCGAGCATACGATCGGCGGTCACCGCATCAGCTCCCCGGCGTTGACCAGCAGCGATTGGCCGGTAATCGCCCGCGCCCGGTCGGAGGCGAAGAACACGGCGGCGTCGGCGACGTCCCCGTCGGTGGCCAGCTCGGGCAGGGCCATCCGCTCGGTGAGCCGCCCCAGCACCTCCTCCTCGGACACCTGCTCGGCGTGCGCGGTGAAGGTCACGTACGCCTGGACCGGCGGCCCCCACATCCAGCCGGGCAGGACCGTGTTGACGCGGACGCGGTGCGGGCCCAGTTCGCGGGCCATCGAGTACATGGCGGAGGTGAGGGCGCCCTTGGAGGCGGCGTAGGCGGCCTGCTGCACCTGCGAGGGCGCGGCCACGGCGGACTGGGTGCCGATGACGACGACGGAGCCGCCGTGCGCCTTCAGCGCCGGCAGGCAGGCCCGGGTCATCCGCAGGGTCCCGAGCAGGTTGACGTCGATGATCTGCTGCCAGGTGCCGAAGTCGGCGTCCTGGAGTCCGCCGAAGTAGGAGTCCCAGGCGGCGACGTGCACGACGGCGTCGATCCGGCCGAAGCGTTCCAGCGCGAGGGCGGCGAGGGCCTCGCACTGCGCCTCGTCGGAGATGTCGGTGGTCCGGTAGGCGGTGTGCCGGCCGTCCGGGTCGATCTCGGCGGCCGACTTGGCCAGATTCGCCTCCGTCCGCGCCCCGAGCACGGCGTCGCCGCCCTCCCGTACGACGGCCGCGGCCACCTGGTGCCCGAGCCCGGCGCCGACGCCGGAGACGATGACGGTCTTGCCCTGTAGCAGCATGCGGCCTCCCGGCGGACCCGATTCTCTGACGGCACGTCAGATTAGGGTCCCGCCCCGCAGGAGGGAAGGGGGGCGCCGTCCCCGCCGCGCACACGCACTCGGACACGTGTTCCAGGCGGCTTGAATGCCGCCGGTCGCCCGCACAAACGCCACGCCGGACAAGATCACTGCTTCGAGGTAATGCCAGGCCCATCCGGCGGCCCGGCGGCCTCACCGAGCGTTACTGTTCCTTCGGATCTGGACGGATTGCCCCGTTGGTGCAATGCCCGGCCATTCGCCCTCTTCATTCCTCTTTCAACGGTGACGGGCTGCCATGCCCCGCACCGCCCTTGCGAAGGAGACCTCGCCCCGATGACCGTTGACACCGGCCAGGAGACCCAGCCGGCGGCCCCCCGGCAACAGGCCAGCCTCGCCACGGCCGCCGCCCGCAACCTTGCCACCACGACCAAGTCCGCCCCGCAGATGCAGGAGATCACCTCCCGCTGGCTGCTGCGGATGCTCCCCTGGGTGGAGACCAAGGGCGGCACCTACCGGGTGAACCGCCGGCTGACCTACACCGTCGGCGACGGACGCATCGAGTTCGTCCAGAACGGGGCCGAGGTCCGGGTCATCCCCCGCGAACTCTGCGAACTCGCCCTGCTGCGCGGCTTCGAGGACGAAGAGGTGCTCACCGCCCTCGCCGGCCGCTGCGTCACCCGCGAGTTCCGCGCCGGCGAGGTCCTCGTCGAACGCGGCACCCCCGCCGACAGGATCCACCTGATCGCCCACGGCCGGATCGGCCAGACCACCCTCGGCAAGTACGGCGACGACGTGGAAGTGGCCGTCCTCGCCGACGGCGACCGGTTCGGCGAGAACGCCCTCCTGGACGCCGACGCCACCTGGGACTACACCGCCACCGCCGAGACCCCCGGCACCCTGCTCACCCTCTCCCGCGCCGACTTCGCCGCCGTCGTGGACAACGCCCCGCACCTGGCGGCCCACCTGGAGGCCTTCAGCTCCCTGCCGCTCCAGCGGCAGAACCGTCATGGCGAAGCCGAGATCGCCATGTCGTCCGGCCACACCGGAGAACCCGAGCTCCCCGGCACCTTCGTCGACTACGAGCCCAACCCGCGCGAGTACGAGCTCTCCATCGCCCAGACCGTCCTGCGGGTCCACACCAGGGTCGCCGACCTCTACAACGGCCCCCACAACCAGACCGAGGAACAGCTCCGGCTCACCATCCAGGCGCTCCGCGAACGCCAGGAGCACGAGCTCGTCAACAACCGCGAGTTCGGCCTGCTGCACAACGCCGACTTCAAGCAGCGCATCCAGACCCACTCCGGCCCGGTCACCCCGGACGACATGGACGAGCTGCTGTGCCGCCGCCGCGGCACCAAGTTCTTCTTCGCGCACCCCAAGGCCATCGCCGCGTTCGGCCGCGAGCTCAACTCCCGCGGCCTCTACCCCGACCACGTGGACGTGGGCGGGCAGTCCGTACCGGCATGGCGGGGCGTACCGATCCTGCCCTGCAACAAGATCCCGATCAGCAAGGAGAACACCACCTCGATCCTCGCCATGCGCACCGGCGAGGACAACCAGGGCGTCATCGGCCTGCACCAGACCGGGCTGCCCGAGGAGTACGAGCCCGGCCTGTCCGTCCGCTTCATGGGCATCAGCGAGCAGGCGATCATGTCCTACCTGGTCACCGCCTACTACTCGGCCGCCGTCCTCGTCCCCGACGCCCTCGGCGTACTGGAGAACGTGCAGATCGCCCGCCGGCGCGACTAGCCCCGCCCACCCGGGCCGCGCGCCGGCCCCCGGCCGCGCGGCCCGCACCGCACCGCACCGCACCGCGCCCCGGCCCGGCCCGCCCGCCACCACGGCCCGCGGCGGCCGACCCGGCCTGCGGCGGCCGATCCAGCAGGCTGCGGCCGACCCGGTCGGGGCAGGCCCGGCGTGCGCGGCCTGCCGTGCCTGTCGCGCCTGCCGCGTCTGCCGTGCCTGCGTGCCTGCCGTACCCCGGCGCACCAGCCTCCGCCGGGCGCACCGCGGCACGCCCCGGACCCGGGACACGCCACCCACCCCTGAAGGAGCCACGGATGCCCGATCCCGGGCCCTCCCCCCTGCCATCGGGCCGGCCCTCCGTCCCGACCCGCCTCGCGGCCCTCGGACTCGGCGTGGGCCACGGTGCCGGCGCACGCCGGGCCGCCCCGGCGCCACCGCCCGCACCGCCCGCACCCGACGAGGCCCCCGCAGCGGCGGCCCCCGCCGCGCCCGCCCCGGACGTATCGCCCACCGCGCCCACAGCTCCCGCCGTACCCGCCGTACCCGCCGAGCCCGTTCCGGTGACGGCGGCCGCGCCCGCGCCCGCGCCGGCCGTACCCGGCGCGCCCGCGCATCCCGAAGGCCCCGGCGGGGACGCGGTCGCCGAGCCCCTACGGCAGGTGGCCGCCGTCACCGCCGCCCCGGAGCCCGAGTCCTTCGTGGAACGCCTCCGCCGCGGCCCCCACGGCCTGGGCACCACCAGCCTGCACTTCGCCCCGCGCGAGCGACCCCCCGCACCGGCACCGTCCTCCGGACCGCCGGCCCCCGGCAGCCCCATCCCCGGCCTGTACCACCACCCGGTCCCGGAACCCGACCCCGTCCGCGTGGAGGAGGTCAGCCGCCGCATCAAGCGGTGGGCCGTGGACGAGGCCGAGGCGTACCCCCCGGAGTGGGAGGACCAGTTCGACGGGTTCTCCGTCGGCCGCTACATGGTCGCCTGCCACCCCGACGCCTCCACCATCGAGCACCTGATGGCCGCGACCCGCCTGATGGTCGCCGAGAACGTCCTCGACGACCAGTACTGCGAGGACCACGGCGGCTCACCCGTCGGCCTCGGCGGCAGGCTCCTCATGGCGCACACCGCCCTCGACGCGGTCCACACCACCAAGGAGTACGCCCCCCAGTGGGCGGAGTCGCTCAAGGCCGACGCCCCCCGGCGCTCCTACCGCTCCGCCATGGAGTACTTCGTCCGGCTGGCCACGCCCTCCCAGGCCGACCGGTACCGGCACGACATGGCCCGCCTGCACATGGGGTACCTCGCCGAAGCCGCCTGGGCCGAGACGGACTACGTCCCGCACGTCTGGGAGTACCTGTCGATGCGGCAGTTCAACAACTTCCGCCCCTGCCCCACCATCACCGACACCGTCGGCGGCTACGAACTCCCGGCGGACCTGCACGCCCACCCCGGCATGCAGCGGGCCATCGCCCTCGCCGGCAACGCCACCACCATCGTCAACGACCTGTACTCGTACACCAAGGAGCTCAAGAGCCCCGGCAAGCACCTGAACCTGCCGGTGGTCATCGCAGAACGCGAGCGCCTCTCCGAGCGCGACGCCTACCTCAAGGCGATCGAGGTCCACAACGAACTCATGCACGAGTTCGAGGCCGCCTCCGCCGAAATGGCCGCCGCCTTCCCCGCCCCGGTCGTCCTGCGCTTCCTGCGCGGAGTGGCCGTGTGGGTGGACGGCAACCACTACTGGCACCAGACCAACACCTATCGATACAGCCTGCCCGATTTCTGGTAAGGACGGACTTATCTGTGACCAGCACCGACATCACCACCGCCGGCTCCCTGTTCATCCCGGGCCCCGCGACCCCGTACCAGGGTGACATCGCCCGTTACTGGAACGCCGAGGCCCGGCCGGTCAACCTGCGTCTCGGCGACGTCGACGGCCTTTACCACCACCACTACGGCATCGGCGACGTCGACCACGCCGCCCTCGGCGACCCCGCGGACAGCGAATACGAGAAGAAGCTGATCGCCGAACTGCACCGCCTGGAGTCGGCGCAGACCGACGTGCTCCTCGACAACCTGGGCGCCATCGGCCGCGAGGACACCCTCGTCGACGCCGGCTGCGGGCGCGGCGGCTCCATGGTCATGGCCCACCAGCGCTTCGGCTGCAAGGTGGAGGGAGTCACCCTCTCCTCCAAGCAGGCCGACTTCGCCAACAACCGGGCCGCCGAACTGGGCATCGCGGACCACGTCCGCGCCCGGGTCTGCAACATGCTCTCCACGCCCTTCGAGACCGGCCAGGCGGCCGCCTCGTGGAACAACGAGTCGAGCATGTACGTCGACCTGCACGACCTCTTCGCCGAGCACTCCCGCGTACTCGCCGTGGGTGGCCGATACGTGACCATCACGGGCTGCTGGAACCCGAAGTACGGCCAGCCCTCGAAGTGGGTCTCCCAGATCAACGCGCACTTCGAGTGCAACATCCACTCCCGCCGCGAGTACCTGCGCGCCATGGCCGACAACCGCCTCGTCCCGCAGACGGTCATCGACCTGACCCCGGACACCCTCCCGTACTGGAAGCTCCGCGCGACCTCGTCCCTCGTGACGGGCATCGAGGAGGCCTTCATCAAGTCCTACGAGGACGGCTCGTTCCAGTACGTCCTGATCGCGGCGGACCGGGTCTGACGGACGTGATCGCCCGGGACCTGGATCCCGGGCGGGGTGGGGGTGGGTGGGCTCACTCGGGCGGTGGCGTTGGACGCCGGGCGGGGGTGGGGACGGGTGGGCCCACGCGGCCGGACCGCGAATGCGGGGCGGGGGTGGGGGTGGGTGGGCTCACCGGACCGGTGGCGTTGAATCCGTCGGGGTGGTTGCCCGTCCGTCCCATCGTCCTTCCGGGGCCGTCCGCCCTGTCAAGGGCGCTCCTTCGTCGCGTCGCTGCGCGATGGCCTTCGGCCACCCTTGACAGGGCGGCCGTCCCCGGAAAAACGACAGACGAACGGACAACCCAAAACAAGGGCAAGGGGTCACCCTGTCCTTCGGGTGCGCCCGTTTGCGGTCCGGGGCCGGGGGCGGCGGCCGAACCCGCCCTCCGGGCGGGAAGCCCCACCTTCACCCACCCGGAAGGTGCATCAGACGGGCTGCCCGAGGGCACCCCACACCGCTACACCCTCCACTCGGCAAAGTGTCCCCGTGTGGTCGGTGGCCGGACATAGACCGCCAGCGATCGCTACGCGCTCCGGCCGTCCCGGCGGCCGAAAGGCCGTCCGGGGCCGATGTCCGCAAGGAAAGACCGTCTGGCGCGTCGTGGATTGCAGTCAGACACCCCTCGGGTCGACGGGAGGGGCGGCAAAGTGTCTCAAATAGGGCATATCGCGGGCCTTTTGGGCTCGACCGGTCCCCTTGCCTCATTCCAGGACCGTCTGGCGCTCACTAGCGACCCCATACCGCCGTAACCGGCCCCACGCGGCTCCGGAGGCCGCCAATACAGCCGATGGCCCTCCGCCCTCGGGCGGCTTATGTCCGGCCACAGACGGGACAGGGACACTGAGACGGCCGAAGCGCGTAGCGATCCGGGGTGGCCGCCCGGCACCGGCCCGCGACCGGGCAGGGCTCAGGCTTTGGACGCCCCCTGCCCTGCTTTTGGGGCGGTCCGTCTGTCCTTCGTAGTTCCGGGACGGGTGGCGGGGTCAAGGGTGGCCGAAGGCCATCGCGCAGCGACGCGACGAAGGAGCGCCCTTGACGCCGACGCCCGGCCCGGAAGGACGATGGGACGGACGGGCAGCCTCCCCGACGCTGTCCCGGTGCGGGCCGGCTGTGCTCCGCCGCCTTTACCGCGCCTGACCGACGAAGCCGGCCCAGGCGGCGGGGGAGAAGCTCAGGTGTGCGCGGCTGATGTCCTTGGAGTCCCGGACGAGCACGGATGTGGTGGCTTGCGCCACCTCGACACAGGAGTCGCCCTCAGGGCCGCTGCTGTAACTGCTCTTGAACCACTCCAGCTCGGGTTCGCTGATCATGTCTCTCCCAGCACGTGCTCAATGAAGGACAGCGACTCCCGCGGCGTGAGAGCCTGGGCCCGGATCATCCCATACCGCAGTTCCAAGATCCTCAGGTCGCGAGCGTGGGAGACGGGGCGTCCGTTGAACGCTCCTTCGGAGCGTCCGACGGCTGAGCCGTCGGCGAACTTCAGGATCTCGATCCCACCGTGCATCCCGGCGTGGATCTCGACATCGAGCGGCATGATCTGCAGGGCGATGTTGCGCATCTCGGCTACCTCCGCCAGGTGTTCGAGCTGTCGCCGCCAAACCATCTTGCCTCCGATTCGACGGCGCAGAGTCGCCTCTTCCTGGACGAGAGTGATTGAGGGCGCCGGGTCGCGGTCGAACACGACCTTCCGAGCCATGCGGGCTGCCAGGAACGCCTGGATCTCGGTCCGCGAGTAGGGCGGCTGTCGCATCTCGAAGAGTGCGCGGGCGTGCTCCTCGGTCTGGAACAGACCGTGCACGGTGTGAACGCTGTACGAGCCGACTTCGACGGCCTTCGCTTCCATCTTCGCCAAGTCCCGCACCCGCTTCGGGTACCGCGCCTGTTCCATGTCGCGCTTCATCGCCGACACCCGCCCACCCGCCTGGAGCGCCTCGTCGGCCTTGTCCAGGTACTCCGGGCGCGGGATCCGTTTGCCGGACTCGACCTTGTAGACGAGGTCCTCGCCGTAGCCGATCCTGGCCGCGAACTCCGCCGTGCGCAGGCCCGCCGCCTCCCGCCATACGCGTAGCTGGCGGCCCACCGCCGCGACCACCGCCGCGCCCTGTTCGTCCTCCGGGTCGACCTCCCAGCCTGGCTCGTCCGTGCTGCCGTTGTGCTCCGCGTCCATGCGTGCGCCACCTCCACAACGCGCGCTACCCGACCGGTGGTTCGGACAGCCTGGACAGGCGTGGACAAGGCCCGGACAGTCGCTGTACGTGCCGGCCTCGTCGCTGTTCAGGGTAGGTGGGTGTGGCCACGCTGAGTGACGTGAACGAACAACTCAGCCGGATCCCGGTGCCCGTGCACACGTTCACCGTGCAGCTCTCCTCCACACCGCGCGGAGCGCGGCTCGCGCGGCTGCTCGCCGTCGAGCAGCTGCGCGGGTGGGGGCTGTTCTTCGGCGCGACCGCGCACGTCGTCGCCGAGTTGGCGAACAACGCGATCACGCACGGGCTGGTGCCCGGGCGGGACTTCAGGCTCGGACTCGTCGTCGATGGGCGCGGCATCGTCCGGGTGGAGGTCGCCGATACCCGAGCGGACCGCGTCCCGGTGGTGCCGGGCCGGGGACTGGCGATCGTCGGGGCGCTGGCCGAAGGGTGGGGAGTGGAGCCAGGACCCGCCCCGAGGAAGACCGTTTGGGCCCTGGTTGACGCCGGATCGGGGTGACCGGGAGGCGGTTGGTCCGCGACGCGGTCGCCCACGTTCCTAACTGATAAAAGACCAGGGAAAGTACCCAACCAACCAAACCCGGGCGGCTCGGCGGCGCCGTCGCTCGCACGGGTGAACTGTTTCAACTGGAGTGGAAATGGTGCCCGGTTGCGGGCATATGCTCGCCGCGACAACCACCGACATGAGTCGGCCCCCGCCGGGACTGCCATCCCGAACGAGGGCCTGACCAAACGAGGAAGCACTACCTTCCCGATGGCTTCTAAGCAGCGTAGCGCGGGCCTGTCCCCGCAGTCGTGCATTCCGGCCGGTTCACCTCGATCCGGTGTCATCCACGTCAACGTCCCGCACGAGGGTCACTTCCTGGTGGTGGGCAACGACCTCGCCCGGCACCCGACGATGTCGCTGGGAGCCCGTGGGCTCGCCGTGTACATCCAGTCGCTTCCGTCGGGGACGCGGATCGGTGTGAAGGACCTGGTGGAGAGGCTCCCCGAGGGCGAGTACGTCCTCGCCCGGCTGCTGCGGGAGCTGGAGTCCTACGGGTATCTGGCCCGGGTGCGGGTGCAGCTCGATTCGGGGCGGATCGCGACGCGGACGATCTCCTACAACCGGCCGGAAGCCGCCTGGCAGGGCGAGCTCACGGACCCGGCCACGGAGCCCGTCTCTGTCTCCGAGCCCGTCTCCGTCCCTGAGCCGGACCCCGTACCCGAGCCCGTCTCCGTCCCCGAGCCCGGCCACGTCCCCGAGCCCGACCCGCAGGACCCCGAGCCGGACCCGGAGCCTGACCCGGACCCCGATCCCGACCCCGATCCGCCCGTCGCCGCGCCCGTTCCCGTGGGCTCCGGTGAGGGCGGGGAGCCGCTTGGCAGGGCGGAGGTGACGTGCGCGGAGGTGCCCCTGCCGCAGGCGGGGGAGGAGCGGCCGCGGGCGCGGCTGGACGACGCGCGGGACATCCTCCGGGAGCTCCGGTGCTTCGACCCACGGTTGCTTCTGCCGGTCAGAGACGTGCAGCGGCTGGCACCCGAGGTCGCCCGCTGGCTGGAGGGCGGGGCTCCGGCGGCCTACGTACGGCGGGTCCTCACCGAGGGCCTGCCGGTGGAGCTGAGGCATCCGGCGGGTCTGCTCGCCCATCGGCTGCGGGAGCTCGCGCCGCCACCGCTCCCGGTCCGTTCCGCGGCCCCGGTGGTGTTCCCGCCGGACCTGCGCCCGCCCGACCCCTGGCAGACCTGTGACGGCTGCGAGCGGGCGTTCCGGGGGCCCGCGCCGGGCCGCTGCCGGGATTGCCGGGCCGGTGGCAGGAAGGCTGCTTAGCATGAGGGTGATGACTCGGCCCCCAAGGCACGGACGAGGAGCCACCACCATGATCACTGTGCCGGAAGGCTCGCGGCAGGGTGCGTCGGCGTACAGCGCGATGCGCGAGGCGCTGAGGGCGCTGGACGACACCGTTCCCGGGAAGTTCGAGATCACGCGAGAAGGGATCGTCCACGACATGACGTCGCCGGGACGACCGCATGAGGTGACCGCCGCGTTGGTCGGTCGCCGCCTTGAGAGGGTCATGCCCGACGGCTTCTGGGCGCACACCGGGACGCCGGACGTGGAGGACGAGCCGGAAGGCGTCCTGCGGCACCCGGACGTCATGGTCATCGCCTTCGCCGACATGGAGGGCGAGGGAGCGTTCGATGCCCGGGAGGTCCTCGCCGCCGTCGAGGTGGTCTCCCGCTCCAACCCGGACAACGACTGGGTCGGGAAGATGCGGGACTACCCGCTGATGGGCGTGCCCGTCTACGCCGTGTTCGACCCCCGGACGGGCACCGGTGCGGTGATGCCCGACATCCACGACACCCCGGAGGGTCCGCGCTACGCGACCCGCAAGGACTTCGTGTACGGCGAGGACGTGACCATCGCCGGGTGGACGATCTCCACCGAGGGGCTGCCCCGTTACGCCCCCGAGGGCCAGGTGTCGCCGGCCGGTCCGGCGAGGCCCGCCTCGTAGGCGAAGACGACGGCCTGGGCGCGGCTGCTGAGGCCGAGCTTGCTCATGCAGTGGTGGACGTGGGTCTTGATGGTCGCGGCGCTGAGGACCAGGCGTTCGGCGATGTCGGAGTTGGAGAGGCCGGCGCCGACCAGGCGGAGCACCTCCACCTCGCGGGGGGTGAGGACGTCCAGCCGGGGGTGGGCGGGGCCGCCGGAGGTGGTGGGGCGGGGCGGGTTGTAGGCGGCGACCAGACGGGAGACGACGGTGGGGCTGAAGAGCATCTCGCCGGCGTGCACGGTGTGGATGGCGGCGAGCAGGCGGTCGGGCGGGGTGTCCTTGAGGAGGAAGCCGGAGGCTCCGGCGCGGAGTGCCCCGTAGACGTACTCGTCCAGGTCGAAGGTGGTGAGGACGAAGACCTTCGGGGTGGGGCCGGGGCGGGCGGCGGCGTCGGCGAGGATGCGTTCGGTGGCGGTGATCCCGTCGACGCCGGGCATGCGGATGTCCATCAGGACGACGTCGGGGCGAAGTTCGGCGGTGAGCCGGACGGCTTCCTCGCCGTCGGCGGCCTCGCCGAGGAGGTCGATGCCGGGGGCGGCGCGCAGCAGGGCCGTCAGGCCGGTGCGGATGAGGAACTGGTCGTCGGCGACGAGCACCGTGGGCACCGTCCGGCCTCCTGCGTCAGGGCTGTGTGCCGGTGTTCCGTCGCCCCAGGTGTCATGCGGCACCGGTGACCGGCAGGGTCAGCCTCACCTCGAAGCCCCCGCGCGGGGCGGGGCCGGCCGTCACCGTCCCACCGTAGATGGTGGCCCGTTCGCGCATGCCGATCAACCCGTGTCCGCCCACCGGTGCGGGGCGGCCGGTGGGCCGGCCGTCGTCGGCGACGGTGATGCCGAGGGTGTCGGGGCGGTAGTCGACGCGGACGGTGGCCCGGTTGGCGGTGGGGGCGTGCTTGATGACGTTGGTGAGGGCTTCCTGGACGACGCGGTAGGCGCACAGGTCGAGGCCGGCGGGCAGGGGGTAGGGGGTGCCGGAGGTGGTGACGTCGACGGTGACGCCGGCGGTGCCGACGCGTTGGGCGAGTTCGCCGAGGCGGCCGAGTCCGGGGGTGGGGGCGGGTGAGGCGGGTTCCTCGGGGTCTCCGTTGCGCAGCACGAGCAGCATGCGGCGCATGTCGGCCATGGCTTCCTGGCTGCTGTCGGCGATGGTGTCGAGGGCGGTGCGGGCGGTGTCGGGGTCGGTGGTGAAGACGTAGCGGGCGAGGCCGGTCTGGACGGAGACGACGGACAGGTGGTGGGCGACGACGTCGTGCAGTTCTCGGGCCATTCGAAGGCGTTCCTCGGTGACCGCCTGCCGGGCGCGTTCCTCCTGTTCGTGGCGGAGCTGGAGGGTGAGGCGGGCCAGTCGCTCGCCGCGTTCGGCGAGGCGGCGGGAGCCGTCTCCGGCGACCCAGCAGACGGCGGTCATGGTGGTGACGAAGCCGACGCTGAGGGCGCCGATGCCGGGTTCGGCGAGTCGGGTGCCCCACAGGAGTACGGGGAGGGCTACGGCGGCGCAGCGCAGGGAGGTGCGGCGGGGGCGCAGTGCGGCGACCGTGTAGAGGGCGAGGCCCAGGCCGCAGACGACGACCACGTGGTAGTAGGCGAGCGTGAAGTAGGTGAGGACGCAGGCGGTGGTGGCGGCGAAGACGGTGACGGGGGCGCGGCGGCGCAGGGCGAGCGGCAGGTAGACGGCGGCGACGAGGGCGTAGGCGAGGGTGTCGGTGTCGCGCCAGTAGTCGTGCGGGTCGGGCCAGTTGCGGAGCATCGTGAAGGAGATGCCGAAGGAGCCGACGGCGTATACGACTTCGGCGGTGTTCGCCAGGGCCTTCCGGGCGGTGGACCGGGTGGAGGCGCGGTCGGGGGCGCGGTCGGCGGATATGGACTCCGGCACCGTCGCAGGGTACGCCGGAGGCCGGAGGCGTGTCCGCAGGTCCTCGCGGAGTACAACCCTGGTTGTAGGCGGGCACCCCCGCTCGGGGGAGGGGGAGTTCACCCTCCGGGAGGGCGAGGCCGGGGGGCGGTGGCCGTTACGTTCTCGGTGGGTCACCGCTTCCCGTACGGGGGTCGGGAAGCGGGGCCCGGGGCGGTCGGCTCAGGGGGTGCGGGTGGCGCGGGTGAGCCGGTGCAGGCCTTCGGTGATCTCGGCCGGGGTGTGGGTGGTGAAGGACAGGCGCAGGGCCCGCGGGTCGGGTTCGGTGCTGTAGAAGGGGGCGCCGGGGACGAAGGCGACGTCGTGGGCGACCGCCGACTTCAGCAGGGCGGTGGCGTCGTGGCCCTGGGGGAGGCGGGCCCAGACGAACATGCCGCCCTCGGGGCGGTTCCAGGCCGAGCCTTCGGGCAGGGCGTCGGCGAGGCCGGCCAGCAGGGCGTCGCGGCGTTCCCGGTAGGCGTCGCGGATGCGGGTGACGTGGGCGTCGAGGTCGGCGGCGGTCAGGTAGTGGGCGGCGGCGAGCTGGTCCACGGTGGAGGTGTGCAGGTCCGCCGCCTGTTTGGCGACGACCGCGGCGCGGCGCAGGGCGGCGGGGGCGCGGAGCCAGCCCAGGCGCAGTCCCGGGGCCATGATCTTGCTGAAGCTGCCGAGGAGCGCGGTGCGGTCCTCGGCGCCGGGGTGTGCGGCGAGCCAGGGGACCGGGGCTCCGTCGTAGCGGAGTTCGCCGTAGGGGTCGTCCTCGACGAGCCAGAGTCCGAGGCGGGCGGCGGTCGCGGCGACGGCGGCGCGGCGGGCCGCGGGCAGGGTGCGGCCGGTGGGGTTCTGGAAGGTGGGGACGGTGTAGAGCAGTTTGGGGCGTTCGCGCCGGACGAGTTCCTCGAGGGCGTCGGGCAGGATGCCGTCCTCGTCGCAGGGGACGGCGAGGACGCGGGCGCCGGCCATGCCGAAGCACTGGAGGGCCGCGAGGTAGGTGGGGTTCTCCACCAGGACGACGTCGCCGGGGTCGACCAGGGTCGCCGTGATCAGGGTGAGTGCCTGCTGGGAGCCGGTGGTGACGATCAGGTCGTCGGGGGCGGTGGGCAGGCCGCGGCCGGTCGCGCGGGCGGCCACGGCCTCGCGGAGTTCGGGCGCGCCCTCGGTGGTGGAGTACTGCAGGGCGCGGCGGGCCGAGGTGGTGAGGGCGGTGTCGTAGGCGGCCCGCAGGCCGGCGGTGTCGAACAGTTCGGGGGCGGGCAGGCCGCCGGCGAAGGAGATGACGCCGGGGCGTTCGGTGAGGGCGAGGATCTCGCGTACGGGGGATCCCCCGACCGAGGTCGCGCGGGTGGCGAACGGGGGCGGCTGCTCGTGCTGGGCGCGCATGCGGGCTCCTCGGCCGGGACTCCTGGTTGGCGGACACAGTAGTGAAGGAACGTGTATCCGCCAATCAGTTGTCCGGTGCGTGGGACGCGCCGGTGCCGGGCGCCGTGTCCGGGGGCTCCCCATCTGACGCTGCATCAGCTAAACCGGTGGGCATGGCGACAGAAGACACGCACCAGGACACCCGCGCCGAGGCGTACGCCGAGCTGGCCGCCGTCGGCCCGTACGGCGTGCACCCCGGCCACGCCCTCATCACCATGGTGGAGCCGCACCCGGGCCACGAGTACGCCTACAACCGCTGGTACGAGGACGACCACTACTACGCCGGGGCCATGGCCATGCCGTGGATGTACGCGGGGCGCCGCTGGGTGGCCACCCGGGACCTCCAGGAACTGCGGTACCCGGAGAAGTCGGCGGTGGCCCAGCCCGTCACCACCGGCTGCTACGTCTCCACGTACTGGATCACCGACGGCCGCTACGGCGAGCACATGAAGTGGACGGTCGGCATCAACAAGCGGCTCAACCGGGACGCCCGGGTCTACCGGGACCGGACGCACGTCTTCACGTCCTTCCAGGACCACGAGGCCACCGTCTACCGCGACGGGGCGGCGGGCCCGCGGGACTTCCACGCGCTGGACCACCCCTACCGGGGGCTCGTGGTGGAGGTCGTCGACGCGGACGGCCCCGAGCGGCGGGCCGAGCTGCTGGAGTGGCTGCGCTCGCGGGCCCTGCCGCGGCGGCTGGCGGGCGGGCCGGCCGCGATGGTCACGGTCTTCCGTCCGACGCCGTTGCCGGGCGACCGCATGACCTACGTCAAGCAGGTGGAGGGGGTGGACACCCGGCTGACCCTGCTGTGGTTCCTGGAGGCCGATCCGAGGGACTGCTGGGACCGGTTCCTGGGTCTGGACGAGGAGGTCGCGGAGGCGGGCCTGGGGCGGGTGGAGCTGGTGGCCCCGTTCATCCCCACCGTGCCCGGGACCGACCGCTACGTGGACCAGTTGCGCTGAGGCAAGGCCGAGCCCCCTCGGCCGGGACGGCGGACCAGTCGAGAGGGCTCAATCGGCGGGATCTGCGGGGTCTCGTCGCGACGTTCAGACGAGGCGCCCCAGACCGCCTTCGGTGACCCCGTTGACGAACGAGGTCCAGGAGGCCGGCGCGAAGGCGACGGACGGTCCGTCCTGCACCTTCGAGTCGCGCACGGCGACGGTCTCCATGACGGGGGACTTCACCTCGATGCACGCACCGTTCCCGGTGGAGTAGGAGGACTTGGTCCAGTTTTCGGTGGCGCCCTGACGAATGGCCATGTTTTTCTCCGGTCCGGCGAGTCCTGCGGATGTGGCGCCAACCTTCTGCTGGTTGGCGTGATCGACGCTACTCGCACGGCTCGATGGGTGACGGAGTCGTTCACTCGACCGGGTGGCATATTCCAGTCAGGCCTTATGCGCCCGGGCGGCGGCGGTGTACCGTACCGGCCCGCCGCCGCCCCCCGGCCCTTTGGAGGCCCCTGAACGGCCCTGAACGGCCCTGAAGGGCCCTGGACGGCCCTGGACCGCCCGTGAAACGGCCCTGGACGCCCTCCGGCGGCGCCCGATGCCCTCAGAGGGCGGGACCCGCCACCTTCTCGTAATCCGCGATGATGCCGTGGATGAACTCGCGGGTCTGTTCCACGTTGTGCGCCTGGGCCCGCAGGTGCTCGTACATCACGCTGTACTTCTGGACGTCGTTCGCCTTCTCCAGGTAGAGGTCGCTCGTCACGCCCTCGATGTAGACGACGGTCGAGTCGGACGCGTCCGGGAATTCCAGAATGGCGTACTGGCCGTTCACGCCGGGGTGCGCGCCCATGGTGAACGGCATCACCTGGACCGTGACGTGGGGGAGTTCCGAAACCTCTATCAGGTGTTCCAGCTGCCTGATCATCAGCTGCGCGTCGCCGACGTGCCGGCGCAGCGCCGCCTCGTCGATGACCGCCCACAGCCGCAGCGGGCCGAGTTCCGGGTTGTTGTTCGCCGTCTCGGAGAGCCGGTCCTGGCGGCGCATCCGCACCTGCACCCGCTTGTCGATGTCCAGCGGCGCGGTCTCCGGCAGCGCGCCCCGGATGATGGCGTGGGCGTACTCCGGCGTCTGGAGGAGCCCGGGCACGACCTGGGGCTCGTACACGCGCAGGCTGGCCGCGTCGGTCTCCAGTCCGATGTAGACGCTGTAGGGGATGTCGCCGAAGGCGTGCCACCAGCCCTGCTGCCGGGAGTCCTTGGCCATCTGCATGAGCGAGTCCACGAGTCTGCGGTCCTCCACCTCGTACACCTCGCAGAGGTCGCGGACGTCACGCTGACTGATGGAACGGCGGCCGTTCTCCAGCCGGCTGATCTTGGACTGGGAGACCAGCAGTCGCTCGGCGACCTGCTCGGCCGTCATGCCCTTGTCCTCGCGGAGCTTGCGCAACTCCATGCCCAGTCGGCGGCGTCGGACGGTTGGATTGACATTGGACGCCACGGGAACGGCACCTCCGCCTTCTGTCGTGTCTGTGACTGTCTCTCTGCGTGTCTATTGGGGAGCAGACTGCCACCGAAGGGCCTGGTACCGCTGCGGGATCCGGGAAAACGGGCGCGCGGGGTGGCGGGACCGGCGTACCGGCCCCGCCACCCCGCGCGTCGCGGTGCGCTTGGCGGGTCAGTGAGCGGCGGCCGCGCGGGCCATGGCGGCACCCCTGCGCGGCTGCAGCGGCACGCTGCCGCCCGGGCCCGCTGCCGCGGACCTGGCGGTCGCGGACGCGGAGGCCGGCGCCGTGGCCGTCGCACGCTCGCGGCGCGGCTGGGCGGCCACGCCGTTCTGGACGTCCATCACGGCGTGCGCCACGAGTCCGCCCATGGGGTCGTGCCTGATCAGGTCCCGCAGACGGGACCTGGAGGAACGCCCCTCGTTACCGGGGTACAGGTGCTTGCCGAGGCCGACCGCATGGGCCAGCGCGGCGAGCGCCGCGGTCCGCGGGTCCGGCGGCACGCCGGTGCGGATCGCACTGTCGAGCCGGGCGCGGATCTCCCGGCTGATGGCCGTGTCGGTCGCCTGGTAGCGAGTCGTCGGCAGCACCCCGCACATCTGTCCCGCCACGGCATGGACCATGCCGCACCGTTCGAGGTGCGAGAGGTACGTCTGGCGGAGCCCCAGGCGGGGTCCGCCGATCCAGTGGACGGCCCGGACCGGGCTGCCGCGACGGCGCAACAGCTCCAGTGCGGAGTCCAAGGTCGGATCTCCTGTCGGCCGTGGCATCACCACGGCGATACGATCCCCGTCAGGGGCTATCCGTCCAGCCAGAGCCAGCTCTACCAGCTGGGCCCCGGCCAGTCCGAGGTCGAGCGACTGCGGCTGCGCCGTGGTACCCGTGGCCGGGTCCAAGGCGAGCAGCAGAAGCTCCTCGGGAATTGTTCTGCGGCTCCTGCCCATCCATGCCTCCCCGCGTGGATGAGTGACAGGGTGACCCCTCTCACATTCATCTGTCGAGAGTGCCTGTCTTCTTTGTGGGGGAACCGGCAGCTATGTCGTTCTCGTCTAGCACGGGGGCGATGCCCCCGAGACGGGACACTGTTAGACGGTTCGGACAGCGATGGAGGAGGAACTGGTGGCGGGCGAGTCCCCCGACAAGGCGGTAGAGCAGGGTTCGTCGGCAGCGGCGGAACCCGCGGAGCAGGAACGTGACCCCAGCGGGGCGGCCGCGGCCGGGGACGAGCCCGGCGAGGAGGCCGCGCCGCAGGAGGATCCCCGGCTGTCGGTACTCCGCCCCCGCGAAGCGGAGGGCAAGGATCCGCTTCGTGACGCGGTGGCCGCGTGGGCCGCCGCCGCGGACCGGTCGGAGCGGCCGTCGAAGTCGTCCGGCGCGGGCCTGGACTTGACGAAGCGGTCCGGAACGTCCGACGTGTCCGGCATCTCCGACGAGCCGACGCCTTCCGGGACTTCGGATGTGGACGGCGCGACCGGCGCGGCCGAGGCGGCTGACGCGACTGACGCGACCGACCCGTCGGCGGAGTCGGAGGAAGCGCGCGAGAAGGATTCCGCTTCCGCCCCGGAGGAGGTCCGCGACACCCCGCCCGCCGCGGCCCGCCCTGCCGTCCTGACCAAGCCGACCGCGGAGCCGGCCGAGCCGGAGGAGTCGGAGCGGACCGCCGTCTTCCGCGCCGTCACCCCGCCCGCGGCGAAGCCCACCGAGCCGGCCGAGCCGGACGAGTCGGAACGGACCACCGTCTTCCGGGTCCCCACCACGCCCCCGGCTAAGCCCGCGTCCGGCGACAGGCCCGTCGAGGCGGACGAGTCCGAGCGGACCGCCGTGTTCCGGGCCGTCAAGCCGGGTTCCGCTTCTGGGTCCGGGGTGGCGTCGGCCGCCGGTGACTCCCGCCCTGCGGGCGATGGCTCCGGCTCCGCATCTGCTGGTTCCGCTTCTCCGGTAGCCGGGAAGGCTGCCGAGCCCGCCGAGCCGGACGAGTCCGAGCGGACTGCCGTGTTCCGGGCCGTCAAGCCGGGTTCCGCTTCTGGGTCCGGGGCGGCGTCGGCCGCCGGTGACTCCCGCCCTGCGGACGCCGTTGCTCGGGGCATGCGCGATGACTCCGCCTCCGCCCCCACCGATTCCGCTTCCGCTCGGGACAGCGAGCAGACCACCGTCTTCCGCGCGGTGCGCCCCGGCGGCGCCCCGGCCGCCCCCGTCGGCGACGACTGGTTCCGGCCGCCCAAGAGCCAGACCGCGGCGCAGCCCGAGGCCGAGCCGAAGTCCGAGCCGAAGTCCGAGCCGAAGCCCGCTCCCGCTCCCAGGGGCGACGGCGAGCGCACCAGCACCTTCGTCCCGCTGCGCACCGACGACGACCTGCCCCGCCCCGGAGCCGGTGCGCCGCCGAAGACGGCGCCCAAGGGGCCGGGCGTGCACCCCGGCGCCCCCGGGCCCGCCGCGACGGCGTCCAAGCCGGCCCCGACGCCGGCCCCCAAGCCGGCCCCCAAGCCGGCCCCCAAGCCGGCCCCCAAGCCGGCCCCCAAGCCGGCTCCGGAGTCCTCCGGTGCGATCACCGCGGAGGTCAAGCAGCCGCCCGCCTACGTCGGCCCCGAGCGGACCACGCAGCAGCCGCTGCCGCCCCGCCCGCCGCTCGACATGCTCGCCGAGCTGACGAACAACCCGCCCCCGCCGCCCAGCGCGATGCGTACCACCATCCGCCGGGTCAAGATCTACGCGCCGCTGCTGGTGCTGCTCGTCGTCATCCTCGGCATCGTGCAGCTGGTCCGCCCGCTGCCCGAGCCCAAGCTGGTGATGACGGCCCAGAAGTCCTTCTCGTTCGCCGGTGACAAGCCGACGCTCCCGTACCCCAGCGGCGGCCAGTCCTTCATGGCCGCCGCGGGCCTCGGCACCGTCGGTTCCTCCGGCGAGCAGAAGCCCGTACCCATCGCCAGCGTGACCAAGTCGATGACGGCGTACATCATCCTGCGCGACCACCCCCTCAAGAAGGGGGAAAAGGGTCCGATGATCGACATCGACAAGACCGCCGAGATCGAGGGACAGAAGGACAAGTCGGACAACGAGTCCACCCTCAACACGGTGAAGGAGGGCGACAAGATCTCCGAGTACGACGCCCTCGCCGCCCTCATGCTCCCGTCGGCCAACAACATCGCGCGACTGCTCGCGCGCTGGGACGCCGGCAGCCAGGAGGCGTTCGTCAAGAAGATGAACGACACCGCCAAGGAACTCGGCATGACCAACACCACGTACACGGACCCCTCGGGTCTGGACGCGACCACGGTCAGCACCGCCGAGGACCAGGTCAAGCTCGGCCTCAAGCTCGTCGAGATCCCGGCGCTCACCGACATCACCCGCCTGCCGAAGTGGACCGACCCCAGCGGCAAGGAATGGCGGAACTGGAACGACCTCGTCCCGTACAACGGCTCGCTCGGCATCAAGACCGGCTCCACCACCAAGGCCGGCGGCAACCTGCTCTTCGCCGCGGAGAAGAAGGTCGGCGGGACCAACCAGCTGATCGTCGGCGCGGTCCTCGCCCAGCACAAGACGCCGATCCTCGGCACGGCGATCAGCGCCAGCAAGCAGATGATGCTGGCCACGCAGAAGCTGCTGACCAGCGAGGCGGTCGTCAAGAAGGGCGACGTCGTCGGCTACGTGGACGACGGGCTCGGCGGCCGGACGAAGGTGGTCGCCACCGCCGACGTGGAGGCCGTCGGCTGGCCCTCGCTCACCGTGGACGTCAAGCTGGGTGACGGCGGCGGCAAGCTTCCGCAGTCCGCCAGGGCAGGGACCGAGATCGGCGTGCTGACCGTCGGCGAGGGTGCCAGCCAGGTCAAGGTGCCGGTGGCGCTGCAGACCGACCTCGCCGCCCCGGGCATCGGCAGCAAGCTGACCCGGATCGGCTGATCGACGACCCGGCACCCCGGCGAACCCGGGGTGCCGGCGCGCGTCCGCGGCAACAGGTGCCGGGACGCAGTTGGGGAGTGCGCGTGACCACCGCTGAGCAGCAGCAGGGACCCGAGCCGGCCGACGTGGCCGACGTGGCCGACGACCCGCACATACGGGACCGGACGGGCGTGTCCCGCGTAAAAGTGCAGATCAGCCCACAACCGGCCGTACCTGCGCCCGTGCCCGTGCCCGGGCCCGTAGCCGTACCCGGGTCCGGGTGGCCGGGCGCCGTGCGGCGGCTGCTCGACCGGGCGCGGCAGCACCCGGTGGTGGTGTCCGCCGCCGTCGCCGCCGTCCTGCACGTCGTCTGGTTCTTCTGCTTCGCCAACAGCGGCGGTGACCTCGCCGCACAGGACGCCTGGGCCGAGTTCGTCGGCCGCCACCCGGACTCCGCGTACAACCTGGCCTGGTACGGCGGCATGCACCCGGTGTCCTACAGCGTGGTCTCGCCGTACCTGATGCACGTGCTCGGCGTGCGGACCACGATGATGGTCGCGGGGACGGCCTCGGCCGCCCTGCTCGCCCTGATCCTCACCCGCTGCCGGGGGGCCGTCCGGACCCCGCTGTGGCCGGCCCTGGCGGGGGTCTACGGCCTGTTCTGCAACGCCCTGTCCGGCCGGGTCACCTTCGGCCTCGGTGTCATGTTCGCGCTGGGTGCGATCGCCGCCGCCTTCTGCTGGCCCCGGTCACTGGCGCACCGGCGGTGGGCCAAGGCCGCCGTCGCCGCGCTGCTGGCCGGGCTGGCGACCGCGTCCAGTCCGGTGGCCGGGCTGTTCCTCGGCGTGATCGCGGCCGCCCTGTTCCTGACCGGGCGGCGGCCGGGCGCGTACGCGCTGGGGCTCGCCCCGGCCGCCGTGGTCGGGCTGTCGGCCTGGCTGTTCCCGTTCTCCGGCACCCAGCCGATGAAGATCGGCTCGGCCTGGGTGCCGTTCGTCTTCGGGCTGGCCATCGTCTTCCTCGTGCCGAAGGCCTGGCGGACGGTCCGGGTGGCGTCCGCCGTGTACACCCTGGGCGTCTTCCTGACCTGGGTGATCGACTCCCAGGTCGGCTCGAACGTGACCCGGCTGGTGATGCTGTTCGGCGGTGCGGTGCTGCTCGCCGCCGTGCCGTACGCGGTGCCGCGGTCGCGGCACTGGTACTGCGTGCTGCTCGCGTTCGCCGGTCTGAACTTCTGGATCACCACCAACAGCATCACCGACATCGTCCGCACCACCCCGGTGGCGGCGTGGAACCGCGAGCTGGCCCCGCTGGTGGACCAGCTGAAGAAGGCGGGCGCCGAGCGCGGCCGGGTGGAGGTCGTGCCGGCCAGCAGCCACCGCGAGTCCTCGGCGTTCCCCTCGTACGTCAACCTCGCCCGCGGCTGGAACCGGCAGGCGGACCTGGAGCGGAACCCGCTGTTCTACGACGACACCCTGACGGCCGAGAGCTACCGGGCCTGGCTGGAGCGCTGGGCGGTGCACTACGTGGTGCTGCCCGCCGACAAGCCCGACTCGGGCGGGGAGGCGGAGGCGGTCCTGGTCCGGGAGGGCCTGCCGTACCTCCAGCAGGTGTGGGGCGACGCGAACTGGCAGCTGTTCAAGGTCCACCAGCCGACGCAGCTGGTCAGCGGCCCGGCGGAGGTGGTGCGCGCGACGGCCGGGGAGATCGTGATCGACGTAAGGGCGGCCGGCCGGGTGCTGGTGAAGGTGCCGCACTCGCCGTGGCTGGGCCTCCTCGACGCGGAGGGCAGGGCGGTGCCGCCGCCGCAGGAGACGGAGACGTCCAAGGCGGGGTGGACGCCGGTGAAGCAGTACGAGAACACGGCGGGGTGCCTGTTCGAGGCGGAGGAGGACCTGGAGGGCGACTCCTGGACGGAGCTGCTGGCGCCCGCGCCGGGCCAGTACCGTCTCGCGGCGAAGTACCAGCTCCCGCGGGGTACGCCCTGTCCCGCGGAGCTGGTGGAGCAGACGCTGGGCACGCCTCCGCAGCGCTCGTCCGAGCGGTGGGCGCCGACCCCGTAGCGGCAGCCCGGGTGCGGCGCGCGCGATGCGTGCATACGATCCCAATAGTCCGATTGGGTGCTGCCCGAGGGAGTGACGACGGGATGAGCAAAGAGCAGAAGCGGCAGGACTTCCGAGGAGCCGCCAAGGGCGGGGAGCCGGCGCGGCCGCCGCGCCTGGCCGGCCACGGCTTCGACGGCCCGGTGCGGAGCAAGATCAAGGGCGGGGTGCACACCAAGGCCGAGCTCAAGCGGGCCGGCACCCCCCAGGGCGACCGCATCGGTGAACGCAGCAAGGGCCTGAGCTGATCCGCCGACCCGTTCGACACCAAGCCCTCCCGGCCCCGCCCGGGAGGGCTTCTCCATACCCGCCCCCACCCCGGGACCGGCGGCACCGGCGGGACAGGCCCTCCCGCCGTGACCGGCCCGCCCCCGCCCCCGCGCCCGCCCCCGCGGCGCCCCGGGGCACGGGCCGGGCCCCCGCCCGCGGCGAAGCCCCCGGCACCGGCGCCGCCGCCGCCACGGATCCCGCCGGGCCCCGCCTGCGCGAAGCCCGGGACCGGCCGCACTGGCGGGACAGGCCCTCCCGGCGTGACCGGCCCGCGCCCACCCCCGCGCCCACCCCCGCGCCCGCCCCCGCGGCGCCCCGGGGCACCGGCCGGGCCCCGCCCGCGGCAAAGCCCCCGGCGCCGCCGACGCTGCCGCGGCTCCCGCCGGGCCCGCCTGCGGCGAGCCCCCGGCACCGGCGCCGCCGACGCCTCCACAGCTCCGGACCCTGGCTGGGCCCGGGGCGGCCATCCGCGCCGCCACCGCAGTGGCTCTCTACGGCAGCAACCGGCCCCGCCTGCGCCGGGCGAAGGCCCCCGCGGGCCCTGGCCCCTGGCGCCGGCCCGCCGACGCCGCCACGGCTCCTAACGCTGGTCGTTACCCGGGGCGGCCGTCCACGCCGCCACCGCCGTGGCGCCCCGCGGCAGCCACCGGCCCACCGGCGCACGGCGGAGCCCGCCGACACCGGTCCCTGGCGCCGGCTCCGCCACGGCTCCTATCGCGGGCCGGGCCATACGGGAGCCCCACCGGATGGGGCTGAAGCACCCCGGCTGGCATGGACGTGGAGGGCGGGGCCGGCCCGGGGGCGGCCCCCGCCGAGGCCGCCAGTGCGGCTGCCGTCCATGGCAGGGACCCGGCCGCTGGCGGCCATCCGCGCCGCCACCGCGGGCGGCGCCCTGCGGCACCGCCGGGCCCGCCCGGGCGTGGCGAAGGTCCCGCCGGCACCGGTCCCCGCCGGCGCCGCCACGGCCCCCTGGCTGAGGGCTCCAGGCCTCCGGCGGGGCGGTGTACCGCCCGGAGAGGAAGCGGCGCCTCGGCGTGGTGCGGCTGCCGTCCGGGGCCGGGCCCGGCGGGGGCGGCCGTTCGTGCCGCCGCCGCGGTCGGGCCCTCGCCGCGGCCGCAGGGCCGTCATGCGGCGCCGGGTGGGGCGCCGGGTGAAGAGCACCCGGCCGGCGGGGCCGGTCCCGGGCGGAGGCCGAGGCCTCCGGCGAGGTTGCCGTACCGGAACCGGAACCGGAGGCGGGGGCCGGCGCCGCCGACGGCCGCCGGGGGGCCTGCAAGCACCCCGGCTCCGCACCCGGGACGGGCTACGCGCCCAACGTCCGCAGAACGGGCAGCAGTTGGGCCTCCTCGCGGTCCAAGTGCTCCTCCAGCTCCGCCGACAGTTCGGCCAGCCGGTCGACGAGTCCCGCCCGGCCGGGGTCGTCCAGCGCCCCGACGATCGCGTCCTTGAGGTCGGCCACCCGCCGGTGCTCCTCGTCGATCCGCCGGAAGAACCCGGCCAGTTCGGGGTACTGGCCGGCGAGCCACGGGAACAGCCCGGTGTCCTCGGAGGTGTGGTGGACGTGCAGCGAGTGGCAGAAGGCCAGGCAGTGCTGCCGCAGCCGCAGGCCGAACGCGCCCGCCCCGCCGTCGGCCCCGGCCTCCTCGCGGACCAGCGCCAGCTGGGCGCGCAGCCAGCCGTGGACTTCGAGCAGCTTCCCGGCGAGGCCGCCCTCGGACGCGGTCACCTCGACGGTCCGCTGCAGCACCACGACGGGGATCACCCGCCGGGTCCGCTCCTGGTACTCCCCGTACCCGGGCTCCTCGCGGACGATCCGGGCGAACAGCTCGTCCCGCCGGGCCCCTTCGGCGGGGACGGCGACGGCCTCGTAGGTCTCGCCGCCGGTCTCCACCGTCACGAGCGGATGGGCGAGGACGTTGTGGAACCAGGCGGGATGCCGGTCGCTCCCGGCGGCCGAGCCGACGACGACGGCCTGCCCGGCCCCGTCGGAGAGCAGCCCGAGCGGCACGGTGTGCTCGCGCCCGCTCCTGGCCCCGGTGGTGGTCAGCAGGACCAGCCGGGCCCCCTCGAACGGCCCGCCGACGCGGCCTCCGTTGGCGCGGAACTCGTCGATCACATGCTGGTTGAACGATTCGAATGTCTCGGAAGACAAGGTGTTGATGCCCCTTCACGGTGTGCAGGCAGACAGGTATGCGCAACTACCGTGAAGATCAGTCGAAACCGGCGGGGTACGCGCTCATGCGGCGTCCTTCGGTCCTGGTGTCTGCCCGATCGCCGCCCGGCCCACTTCTCAGTAGGCGGCGCCACGCAGCACGCCCCCATGGAACCACGCCCCCGCCCCGACCACCAAGCCGCTTCCGCACTCCCGGAAACGCGAGGAGGCCCCCCGCTCGGAACGAACGGAGGGCCTCCGGTGCTGCTGCCTGCTGCGCAGGCGCGCTGTGCCCCCGGCAGGATTCGAACCTGCGACACCCGCTTTAGGAGAGCGGTGCTCTATCCCCTGAGCTACGAAGGCAGGCGGACCGCTGACAGCCTAGCGGATCGTGCCGGGGGCGGTCGCCCCCCATTCGGTGCGGCGCAGAACCCGATCGCCGCGGGTGGCGTCACCCCTGTCATGACCGCAACCACAGCACGGGCCGGCGCAGCCGCCGCCGGGGCGCCGGCCCCCCTCGCCCCGGCCCGCCGGACCCCGACCCGGACCCGGACCCGGACCCGGAGACGGGTGTGGGCGTGGGGCGTCGGCGGGGCCGGGGTGCTGCTCGCGCTGGTGATGCTGCTGCACGACCGGATCCCCAACCGGCCCGGCAACCTCGGCAGCCTCGTGGAGACCTTCCTGCCCTGGACCGGCGTGCCGGCCGTCCTGCTGCTCGCCGCCGCCGCGGTGTTCGCGCGGCGCCCCCGCGCCGCCCTGGTCTGCGCGCTGCTGCCCGCCGTCGTCTGGGCGGGCTCGTTCGGGCCGGCCCTGACCCGCGGCGGCGGTACGGCGGCGGAAGGTCCGGGCGGGTTCACCGTCGTCAGCCACAACGTCGACGACGCCAACCCCGACCCCGAGGGCACCGCCCGTGCCCTCGCCGCCTCCGGCGCGCAGCTGATCGCCCTGCAGGAGCTGGTCCAGCCGGCCGTGCGGACGTACCAGGCGGTGCTCGCGGCCAGCCACCCGTACCACGAGGTGCGCGGCACCGTGGGGATCTGGAGCACCCACCCGCTCCGCGACACCCGGGCGGTGCCGGTGATGCCGTGGACCCGGGCGCTGCGGACCACCGCCGACACCCCGGGCGGTCCGGTCACCGTGTACGTCGCCCACCTCGCCTCGGTCCGCATCAGGCCCTCCGCCGGGTTCGCCACGGGCAACCGCGACGCGGCCGCCGCGCGGCTCGCCGCGGAGCTGGAGGCCGGCCCGCCCGGCCGGACCGTCCTCGTCGGCGACTTCAACGGGACCACCGGGGACCGGGCGATGGCGGCGGTGTTCTCCGGGTTCCGCCCGGCGCAGCGGGAGGCGGGGTCCGGCTTCGGGTTCAGCTGGCCGGCCGCGTTCCCGGTCGCCAGGATCGACCACGTCCTCGTCCGGGGCCTCGATCCGGTCGCGGCCTGGACCCTGCCTGCGACCGCCAGCGACCACCTCCCGGTCGCCGCCCGCCTCCGCCATACCCCGGGATGACACCGACGGGGACGGGGTTCTCCGTCCGGGCCACCCGCCCGGCCCCCGGCGGCTAACGTGAGACCGCGAAGGGGCGCATCCGGCCGAGGGACGGGGGAGTTCCGTGGATCTGGCGACTTTGGCGACGGCCGGGGCGACGACGGTGGTGGGTCTGATGGCCACCGACGCCTGGGTGCAGGTGAGCGACCGGTTCGGCCGGCTGGTGCGGCGCCGCGGCGGCAGCGAGCCCGCGGCTTCCCGGGTCGACCTGCTCGTGGCGCGCGCGGACGGCGACACCGCCGCGGAGGCCCGGCTGGTGGCGGACTGGCGGGACCGGTTGCGGGCCGTCCTCGAAGCGGACCCGGCGGCGGCCGAGGAGCTGGCGGCGCTGCTGGACGAGGTGAACCCGGGCTGGCGGGGCGGGCCGGGACCGGTGACCGTCCACAACGACGTCAGCGGCGGCACCGTGAACGGGCCGGTCTTCCAGGCCCAGCGGCTGGACAACGTCCACGTCAACTGGTCGCCGCCGCAGGGCGGTTCCGGGACGTGAGCACCGCCGGCCCGGGGTCTGCCGGCCCGGAGCCCGCCCGCCGCCTCACGGCCGGGTGATGCGCACGCGGTAGCTGCCGTCGGGGAGTTCGGCGAGGACCGAGACGGTGACTCCTTCATCCTTGTCGGTGAAGGACTCGCCCGGCCCGAACGGCGCGTCGGAGAGCTCGGCGTGCACGTTGGGCTTCCGGGTGCAGCCGCCGCTCGCCGCGGTGCTGTCGGAGACCGTGACCGGCCCCTGCCCGGTGTCCACGTCGGAGTCCACCTTGTAGACGAGTACGCCCGGTTTGCAGACGGCCTCGTCGTTCCCGGCCTGGGTGCGGGCCTCCACCGCGTACCCGGTGCTCTCCGACAGCGGTACGAAGGCCAGCTTGGTGCCGCCCTCCACGGCCAGCGGGCTGAGCACGTGGGTGCTGGTGCCCCGTACGGAGGCGCAGCTGATCTGGGTGCCGTCGAGCCAGCCGAGCTTCCACTTGTGCCAGCCCAGCAGGTCGTTGTTGGCGCCCCAGTCCTCGCTCATGATGTCCCAGTGGCCGACCGCCCCGCCGCCGTCGGCGGTGTAGAGGTCGGGCAGCCCGAAGACGTGGCCGTTCTCGTGCGGCAGCACGCGGTAGCCGGTCTCCCGGTAGGAGCCGGAGCCGTCGTCCTGCCGGCTGTAGACGAAGGACGTGTTGGCCAGCGGGACGCCGTCGGCGACGGGCGCCTCGGCGTTGCCGGAGAAGGTCACGGACAGCACGGTGTCGAGGGCGGAGGGCCCGGCGTTCGGCGTCACCAGGATGTTGACCAGGTCGTACTGGCTGAAGTCGACCTCGTCGTCGGTGGCCTTCACGATGTGCTCGACGAGCTGCCGGTAGCCCGGCTCGTACGCCGCGCCGCGGTCCAGCCCGTACGCCGCGAACGGCATCGGCATCCGCAGCCAGGCCTTCACGGGGGCCTCGGCCAGGTACTTCAGCCGCCCGTACGAACTGGTGCGGAACCACTGCGCGGTCTGGGGGAAGAACTCGGCCAGACGGTCCATGGCCGTGCCCTCGCCCTTGGCGTCCGGGAAGTCGATCATCAGGTTGAGGGCGCGGACCTCGCCGGTGCTCCGGGAGTACCCGGGCGGGGTCGGCAGCCCCTCGGACATCTGGACGCCCACGGTCCCGGCGATCCGGCAGGGGGCCAGCGCGCTCTCGTTGGCGGCGGCCACCGGGCCGGGCGCGGAAGTGGCCCGGTCCGGTATCCCGGTGCTCGCGGTCGCCGTGACCCCGAGGGCCAGCGCGGTGATTCCGATGTAAGCGCCGGTGCGGTGGGCCTTGCGTATCCGGCGGCGGGTCTGCGGCATGGCGGTCGCCTTCGGGTCCGCGGCAGCCGGCCGGGTCCGGGCTGCGCTGTGCGATTCACCCTCCGACGCGCCGCGTGCATCGGCGCGCCGGGAGCGGCCGAACGTGGGCGACCTCGCTCGGTCGTGTGACCCGGCTCACTCCTGCGAGTGAAATATCCGGGGATCGACTCCCCGTTTAACCCGGTGTCCGCAAAGCGGGGAGCCAGTCCCCGTTTGCGCGAGAGTCGAGAACCGAGAGTCGAGGAGGCCGGCGATGGAGCGACCGAACCCGCAGGCGCCGCAGCCGGCCGCCGCCGCCCCCGCATCGGCGCCCGCACCGGTGCCCGGCCCCGCCCCTTCTCCCGCTCCCGCGCCCGCCAAGGTGCCCCGCCCGCGCGCCGACGCGCTGCGCAACCGCGAGCGGATCCTCGCGGCAGCCCGGGAGGCCTTCGTGGAGCACGGCGCGGAGATCGCCCTCGACGAGATCGCCCGCCGGGCCGGGGTCGGCAACGCCACCCTCTACCGGCACTTCCCCGACCGCGCCGGCCTCGTCCACCACGTCGTCCTGTACGTCATGGGCCGCGTCGCCGCGCACGCCGACGACGCCCTGACCGAGGAGACCGACGCGTTCGCCGCGCTGGAGCGCTTCACGCACGCCGCCGCGGACGAGCGGATCGGCGCCCTCTGCCCCATGCTCTCCGGGGACTTCGACCGCGAGCACCCCGAACTCCTCGCCGCCCGGACCCGCCTGGAGGAGGCCGTCGAGGCGCTGGTCGCGGCCGGACAGGCCGCCGGACTGCTCCGCACCGACGTCGCCGTCGGCGACCTGATGGTCGCCCTGGCCCAGCTCAGCCGGCCCCTGCCGGGCAGTGCCTGCCTGGACGCCGACCGGTTCGTGCACCGCCACCTCCAGCTGTTCCTCGACGGGTTGCGCGCCCCCGCCCGCTCCGAGCTGCCCGGGTCGGCGGCCACGCTCGACGACCTGAGGCGGAAAACCGTGTGACACCGCCGGCCGTCGCCTATTAGCTGATAGACGGCCAATTGTTCCCGTAGCAGCCCTTTTTATTGCATCCGCACCGTGAAGTGGGTACCTCCATGCCGAAAACAGCCGAGCCCGAGCTCCAGCAGGCCGATCAGGCCGATCCCAGCCGCTGGAAAGCGCTCGTCTTCATAGCCCTCGCCCAGCTGATGGTCGTCCTGGACGCGACCATCGTGAACATCGCCCTGCCCTCCGCCCAGCAGGACCTCGGCATCTCCGACGGCAACCGGCAGTGGGTCATCACCGCCTACGCCCTCGCCTTCGGCGGGCTGCTCCTCTTCGGCGGCCGCGTCGCCGACCTGTGGGGCCGCAAGCGGGCCTTCATCGTCGGCCTCGTCGGTTTCGCCGTGGCCTCCGCGCTCGGCGGCGCCGCCACCGGCGAGGCCACCATGCTCGGGGCCCGCGCCCTCCAGGGCGTCTTCGGCGCGCTGCTCGCGCCCGCCGCGCTGTCCCTCCTGGCCGTGATGTTCACCGACGCCAAGGAGCGGGCCAAGGCCTTCGGCATCTACGGCGCCATCGCCGGCGGTGGCGGCGCGGTCGGCCTGATCCTCGGCGGCTTCCTCACCGAGTACCTCGACTGGCGGTGGACGTTCTTCGTGAACATCCCCTTCGCCGTGGTCGCCGCCGTCGGCGCCTACCTGGTCATCCGCGAGCCGTCCGGCAGCCGCAACCGCGCGTCGCTGGACATCCCCGGCGTGGTGCTCTCCACCCTCGGCCTGGTCGCCCTCGTCTACGGCTTCACCCGCGCCGAGTCCGACGGCTGGTCGCACCCGGTCACCGTGGCGCTGTTCGTCGGCTCCGCGGTGCTGCTGGCGGCGTTCGTCGTCACCGAGTCGAAGGTCCGCTCCCCGCTGCTGCCGCTGCGCGTCCTGACCGAGCGCAACCGCGGCGGGGTGTACCTCTCGCTCGGCCTTGCCGTCATCGCCATGTTCGGCCTGTTCCTCTTCCTCACCTACTACCTCCAGGTGGTCAAGGGGTACTCCCCGGTCAAGACCGGGTTCGCCTTCCTGCCGATGATCGCCGGCATGATCACGGGCTCCACGCAGATCGGCGCCCGGCTGATGACCCGGGTCGCGCCGCGGCTGCTGATGGGCCCCGGCTTCCTGGTCGCGGCGACCGGCATGCTGCTCCTCACCCAGCTGGAGGTCGGTTCCTCGTACGCCGGCCTGATCCTGCCCGCCCAGCTGCTGCTCGGCCTCGGCATGGGCACGGCCTTCATGCCCGCGATGTCGCTGTCCACGCACGGGGTGGACCCGGCCGACGCGGGTGTCGCCTCCGCGATGGTCAACACCTCGCAGCAGGTCGGCGGCGCCATCGGCACGGCGCTGCTGAACACCATCGCGGCCTCGGCCACGAGCGCCTACCTGGCCTCGCACCCGGCGGGCGGGCCCGCCGCGCGGCTGGTCCAGGCGGAGGCGATGGTGCACGGGTACGCCTCCGCGATCTGGTGGGCCGTGGGCATCCTGGTGATCAGCGCGGGCATCGCCCTGGTGATGGTCAACGCGGGGCGCCCGAACCTGTACGCCTCCGCTTCCGCGGAAGCCGACCCGAAGCTCCCGGCGATGGCCCACTGACCCCCGCCGCCCCACGCCGGGCCGCCTCCCCGCCCGGGGCAGGCGGCCCCCCGCGTTTCCAGCCCACGGGGAGGCAACCGGATCGGGGGCGATGGCGTCTTCAGGGGCGAGCGAAACTCCTCAGAACCCCCGCTGACCTGCGGATACGCGCTCGTATCGGCTCGCGCCCGCAGCGCGGCGCCGCAGGATACTGCAAGATCTCGAAATTCGGGACGCGGTGTGGGAATTCTGTCCCGATTCCGGTCGTTGTTTCCTTCGGATGCCGGCGCCCGGGAGAGGGTTTCCGGCAACCGCGCAGCACCGCACAGCCGCAAGCCGCACCGCGACCGAACCCATTCGCAAGGGAGCACGCATGGCAACCCGCGCCGTCGCCAGTCGTCAGTCCGCCGAGAGCAGCCGCGCCGCCGGTGGCGAGATCGCCGATCGCGACCTGGTCGGGATGTACCTGGACGAGATCGCGCGCACCCCGCTGCTCGACGCCGCCCGGGAAGTCGAGCTGTCGCAGATCATCGAGGCGGGGGTGTACGCGCGCCAGATCCTCGACGGCGAGATACCGGACCGCGACGCCGGCAGCCCCATGCAGCGCGCCGAGCTCCGGGCGCTGGCCGAGGAGGGCGAGCGGGCCAAGGAGATCTTCATCCGTTCCAACCTCCGTCTGGTCGTCGCCGTCGCCCGCCGCTACCCCCGCAGTGGCCTGCCGCTCCTCGACCTCGTCCAGGAGGGCAACGCCGGCCTGGTCCGCGCGGTCGAGAAGTTCGACTACGCCAAGGGCTTCAAGTTCTCCACGTACGCCACCTGGTGGATCCGCCAGGCCATCACCCGGTCCATCGCCGACCAGTCCCGCACCATCCGCCTCCCCGTCCACCTCGTCGAGGAGCTCGGCCGGATCCGCCGGGTGCAGCGCGAGTTCAACCGGCAGAACGGCCGCGACCCCGAACACGCGGAGATCGCCGCCGAGCTCGACTCCACCGAGCAGCGCGTGGGCGACGTCCTGGACTGGGCCCGCGACCCGGTCAGCCTGAACATGCCGGTGGACGACGAGGGCGAGACCCAGTTCGGCGACCTGCTGGAGGACACCTCCGCGATCTCCCCGGAGCAGTCCGTCCTCTCCCTGCTGCGCAGCGAGGAGCTGGACGACCTCATCGGCAAGCTCGACCAGCGCACCGCGTCGATCATCAAGATGCGGTACGGCATCGAGGACGGCCGGGAGCGGACCCTCACCGAGGTCGGCAAGGAGCACGGACTGACCCGCGAGCGCATCCGCCAGATCGAGAAGCACGCCCTGCTGGAGCTCAAGCGGATGGCCCACGACACCGGCTTCGACGCCGTCGCCTAGGCCGGCGCGGGACCGGAAGCCGAGCCGGGAGCAGGGCCGGGAGCCGGGCCGGCCCCGGATCCGGCCGCCGTCAGGCGGGCGCCCAGTTCCGCCGCGCAGGCCGCCAGCCGTGGCGGGGCGAGCACGGTGAACGGCAGCCCGGCCACGGCCAGCCGGGCCACGAGCCACTCGGGTGCGTCGGACGTGCGGAAGCCGACCCGGCAGCCGCCGGAGGGGTCCGGCTCCGCCGGGCCCAGCCACGAGGGCAGCTCCTCGGGCGCCGCGGCGAAGGCGAGCCGGACCTCGTACTCCTCCCGCCCGCCCAGCGCCCGCTTCACGAAGGACTCCGGAGCCATCGGCAGCTCCCTCGGCGCGAACCGGGCGCCGGTCGGGAACGGCTCCGACATCCGGTCCACCCGGAACGTCCGCCAGTCCCCGCGCTCCAGGTCGTACGAGACGAGGTACCAGCGCCGCCCGGTGCTGACCAGGTGGTACGGCTCCACCAGCCGCCGCGAGTCCGCCCCGTCGCGGGCCCGGTAGGCGAACCGCAGCCGCTCCCGCCCGGTCGCCGCCGCGGCGATCACCGTCAGCGTGCGCGGATCGATGCTCGCGCCGTCCCCGCGGGTCAGCGGCACGGTGGCCGACTGCAGGGCGCCCACCCGGTGCCGGAGCCGGGCCGGCAGGACCTGCTCCAGCTTGGCCAGCGCCCGTACCGAGGCCTCCTCGACCCCGTCGATGGCGTGCCCGGCGCCCGCCCGCAGCCCCACCGCGATGGCGACGGCCTCCTCGTCGTCCAGCACCAGCGGCGGCATGGCCGCGCCCGCCACCAGCCGGTAACCGCCCTCCGAGCCCAGCGTGGCCTCCACCGGGTACCCCAGCTCCCGCAGCCGGTCGACGTCCCGCCTGATCGTGCGCGAGCTGACCCCGAGCCGCTCCGCGAGCTCCCGCCCCGGCCACTCGCGGGGGGTCTGGAGCAGGGACAGCAGGGTGAGGAGCCGCGCCGGTGTGTCCGTCATGGGATCCAGGCTCCCAGGGAAGTAGGACATTTTCTGACCTACATACCGTCTACGTTGGCTCCATGAGCACCGACACCCTTCCGGACGCCGCCGCCCGGGCAGCCACCGCCGACCGGCGCCGCTGGCTGGCTCTGGCCGTCGTGATGACCGCCGCATTCATGGACCTCGTCGACGTCACCATCGTCAACATCGCGATACCCAGCATGAAGGCCGACCTGGGCGCTTCGACCAGCGCGATCCAGTGGATCACGGCCGGTTACGCCCTCGCCTTCGCCGCCGGCCTGATCACCGGCGGTCGCCTCGGCGACATCTACGGCCGCAAGCGGCTCTTCCTCCTCGGCATCACCGGTTTCACCGTCGCCTCGCTGCTCTGCGGCATCGCGGCCGGCCCCGGCATGCTCGTCGCCGCCCGCCTGCTCCAGGGCGCGATGGCGGCCCTGATGGTGCCGCAGGTACTGGCGATCGTCCACGTCACCTTCCCGCCGCACGAGCGGGGCAAGGTGTTCGGCATGTTCGGTGCCATCGTCGGACTCGGCGCGGTCTCCGGACCGATGCTGGGCGCCCTGCTCACCGAGTGGAACCTCTTCGGCCTCGAATGGCGGCCGATCTTCCTGATCAACCTGCCGGTGGGCATCGCGGGCGTGCTCCTGGGCCGCGCGTTCATCACCGAGTCCAAGGCCCCCAAGGCGCTGCGCCTGGACCTGGTCGGCGTCATCCTCGCCACCCTCGCCATGATCATGCTGATCTACCCCCTCACCCAGGGCCGGGAGAACGGCTGGCCGCTGTGGGGCTTCCTGTGCATGGGCGCCGTGCCGTTCGTGTTCGCGGCCTTCGTCGCCTACGAGAAGTACAAGATCAAGAAGGACGGCTCGCCGCTGGTCGAGCTCTCCCTGTTCAAGGTCAAGAGCTTCGCCGCCGGCATCGCCGTGCAGCTCACCTTCGGCATCGCGACCGGCATCTTCTTCCTCGTCTGGACGCTGATGATGCAGATGGGGCTGGGGTGGAGCGCCCTGCGGGCGGGCCTCACCGGCATCCCGTTCTCCATCGCCGTCTCCGTGGCCGCCGGCCTCTCCGTGCAGAAGCTGGTCCCGAGGTTCGGCCGCAAGGTCCTCCAGGCCGGCGCGCTGACCATGGCCGCCGGAGTGCTCCTCTACATCTGGGAGTCCCAGCACTTCGGCATGGAGATCGCCTCGTGGCAGATGGCCGCCCCGCTGGTGGTGATGGGCGTCGGCATGGGCCTGATCGTCGCCCCGCTGACCGACGCCGTGCTGTCCGAGGTGCCGCGCGAGCACGCCGGCTCCGCGTCGGGCCTGATCAACACCACCGGCCAGATGGGCAACGCGCTCGGCCTGGGCCTGACCTCGGTCGTCTACTTCGGCTTCATCGGCGACGAGCACGTCTTCGGGCCGCAGTACGTCGAGGCCTTCCGGAGCGCGCTGTGGTGGGTGGTCGCGGTGATGCTGGTCATCTTCACCGTGATGTTCGCCCTGCCGCGGAAGCAGGCCGCGGGCGTCGGCCACGAGGCCGAGGCGGGCGCCCTCACGGAGGAGCCCGGCGCCGCCCCCGACCCGGTGAAGGTCCCCGCCGGCTGACCTCCGGCCACCGGCCGCCCCACGGGCATGCCCACCCCCACCACGGGGCGGGCATGCCCGTTTCGTTCGCCTTGCTGCCAACCGGTACCGGGGCAGGGACTCAGCGGACCCTGGCCCGGAGTTCCATCGCCCCGCGCGCGGCGGCCTCGCTGCAGTAGACCTCGCACATGTGCCGGCCGTCCGGCGTGGCGGTGTGCTCCACCTCCCACAGGCTGAACTCGGAGCCGTCCAGCAGCAGGAACGCGTGCTCGTACAGGCTGAAACCGGCGTCCCGGCCGTCCACCACGCACTGCCGGCCGCCGAACACCTGGGTGATCCGGTGCCCGTACGCGGCGGTCAGCAGCCGGGCCGTGTCCTCGCCCGGGCGGTCCGCGTTCTCCGCCCGGCGCAGCACCCGCCGCGCGTGGTCGGCCGACTGGTCGACCGCGTACTCGTACTGCCGGTGCCGCTGCGCCGGAGCCGCCGCCGTGGCGGCGAACAGCGCGCTCAGCGCCGCCACGTCGTCCCCGGCCGCGTCGGCGCCGTCCGGGCCCTCCGGCAGCAGGACGAACCCGCCGCCCCGGGCACGCTCCCCGCCGGACAGCCGGTCGACCGCGAGGGCGAGCTCCTCCCGGCCGGCGAAGACCTCGGATCGGACCTCCGGATCGTCCTCCTGGCGGTACACCAGCTCCCACAGGGCCGTCGCACCGCCGTCGGCCAGCAGGTAGGTGTGCCGGTGGGTCTCCTGCCAGCGGCCGGAGGCCTCGTGGTGCGCGGTGTGGAGCGAAGAGCTGTGGGCCAGCGCCGTTTCCAGGCGCTCGACCAGCGGGTCCGGCAGGTCGAAGGAGTTCAGGGCGCGGCCCAGGAGTCGTTCGAGGTGGGCCTCGGTTGTCTCGTACGGATCGCTCAAGGTGGGTCTCCAGGCCGTCGCTGCAAGTCACTTAGCGGAAGCACAACGTAGCCCCTGGGTCTGACATCACGTCCGGGGTTCGGTAAAACGTCCGGGAAGCGCCCCGGGTTCCCCCACCCCTTCAGGTCAACTTGCGGCGGAGTTCGCATGGTTCACCACGGTCTGCGGGGTATCGCGGGACTATGGGCGCCATGGCAGTGAACACAACCCGCACCGTCGGCGTCCCCCGCCAGCAGGGCCCGGCCGGCCACCCCACCGGGAGCGAACCGCCCGCCGCGTCCAGGGCGCTGGCCTGGCTCCTCGTCGTCACCGGGGCCGCCGGACTGCTGGCCTCCTGGGTCATCACCCTCGACAAGTTCCACCTGTTGGAGGACCCGTCCTTCAAGCCGGCCTGCAGCCTGAACCCGGTGGTGTCCTGCGGCAGCGTGATGAAGAGCGACCAGGCGGCGGTCTTCGGCTTCCCCAACCCGATGCTGGGCCTGGTCGGGTACGCCGTCGTGGTCTGCGTCGGCGCGGGCCTGCTGGCCGGGGCCCGGCACCGCGGCTGGTTCTGGCTGGGACTGAACGCCGGCACCGCGTTCGGCACCGCCTTCTGCGCCTGGCTGATGGTCCAGTCCCTCTACGAGATCAACGCGCTCTGCCTGTGGTGCTGCCTCGCCTGGGTGGCCACCCTGCTGATGTTCTGGGCCGTCACCGCCCACAACGTGCGCACCGGTGTGCTCCCGGCCCCCGGCCCGGTCCGGACGTTCTTCACGGACTTCGGCTGGGCGCCGCCCGCCCTGCACCTCGGGGTGATCGGAATGCTGGTCCTCACCCGCTGGTGGGAGTTCTGGACGGGCTGAGCGGGGAGCGCGGACGGCCGAGGGCCCCGGCAGCTGGCGGCTGCCGGGGCCCTCGCCCGAACGGGGTGTCTCAGCTGCCGATCGAGCCGTTGCCCGAGAGCACCGGGATGTTGCTGAGGATGTGGGAGAGCGACTCGTCACCCTTGGCCTGGGTGGAGTTCTCGGCGCACTGCTGGTTCATCGGGTTGGACAGGACGTTGACGTCCTGGACACCGATGTTGAGCAGGGCGAGGATCGACTGCGCCTGGGCCTTGACCGGCAGACCGATGCAGGGCTTGTTGGCGGAACCCTGGACCAGGCCGAGCTGGGGGCTCAGGGCGCCGGCGGTCTTCTGGTTGCCGTAGATCTGCGACGAGCCGTTGCCGTTGACGGTGTTGACCCCGTTGTCGTTGCCGATGGCCATCGCCGGGGAGGCCATGGTGGCGCCCACGCCGAGAACGGCGGCCGTGGCGGCGGTGGTGGCCATGATCTTCTTGAGCATTTCGGTCCTTCTGTCGCACGAGTGCCCGCTGACGGAGCGCCCTGGTCAACCGCCCCGTCCCGGGGTTGGTTCCGGCCCTTCACTCAAACGGCCCGTGCGCCGGGGCCTTTTCCCCGGCGCGGGTGAGGCCCGTGCGGACGCCTGCGCGAAGCCCGTACGAACCCCGCACCCGACCCGTACGGCCTACGCGCGGGGGCGGCGGCCCTCCAAGATCCTGTTGCGCTCCGTACCGGGTGTTCGCACGGTGGGTGAGGAAACGGACCTGCCCCCGGAGCTTCCGCGGGTACCCCGTGGTCCGTTCCCGCCCGCACGTCAGAAGGAACGCCCATGCAGCTCAAGAAGGCGACTCGCGCACTGGTCCCGTCGGCCCTCGCCGCCGCCATACTCTTCGGCGCGGCCGCCCCGGCGAGCGCCGTCGACTCGGAGCGTGCCGGGGCGACCCGGGCCGCTGCCGCCGCGGGGCCGATCGACGACCTCGTCAACGGCATCCTCAACGCCATCAAGGGCCTGCTGCCGCCGGGGGTCACGCTGCCCCCGATCAGCATCCCCGACATCAAGCTCCCGGAGATCAAGCTGCCGACGATCCCCGGCGTGGACCTCCCGCAGATCCCCGGCGTGGAGATCCCCCAGCTCCCGCCGCTCACCCCTCCGCCGCTGACGCCCCCGGGGACGCCGGTGGAGATCGTGCCGGAGATCCCCGACGTGCAGATCCCCGAGATCCCGGAGGTCCCCTCGATCCCGGTCGGCAGTCGGTAACGCCCGATCCGGGCCGCGGTTACGACCATTGAGCTGAACAGGTCGGATCGCGGCCCGAGCCGTGTCATCCCCCGCGGAGCGCACGTTTCGCTCGGTGTGAACCCCGGATCGGGGCAGAACATCGAACAGAAGGTGCACTTCCCATGAACACTGCCAAGAAGGCCGCCGTAGCCCTCGCCGGTGCCGGTCTCGCTGTCTCGGGTGCCGCGGGTGCCGCCCTCGCCGACGCCGGGGCTGCCGGTGCGGCCGTCGGCTCCCCCGGTGTGCTCTCCGGCAACCTGGTCCAGGTCCCGGTCCACATTCCGGTCAACGTGTGCGGCAACACCGTGAACGTCATCGCGGCGCTGAACCCGGCGTTCGGCAACACCTGCGTCAACGCCTGACCCCCGGTCCCCCTCCGGATCCGAATCGTGGGCGCCACCGGCATCGCCGGTGGCGCCCACGGTCGTACGCGGGGTGCGCGGGGCGCGGTCAGCCGTTGCCGTTCACGTGCAGGCCGCCGAGCATCGGGAGGACCTGCCCGGCGAGGTTCGCGGACTCCAGGACCTCGCCGGGGGCGTTGTTGCGGACCTTGTTCACGCCCTGCACCGTGCCCACCACCTTGTCCACCGACTCGTTCTGCTCGGCCAGTCCGTTGCCGACGTGCTGGGGCAGGTCCTGGGAGAGCGGCGCGACGGCGCTCAGGGTCTCGGTCACTCCGCCGGTCACGCTCATGGGCGGCATCGCGGGGCCGTCGGCGGCGAAGGCGGCGCTCGGGGCCGCCAGCGCGGCGACGGATCCGGCCACGGCGGCGGCGACCTTGGTGTACTTCATTATCGGAATCCTTTTCCAGTGACGACCCTCGCGCCACTATCGCCCTGGGTAACGAGGCGGCGCGGCCGCAGAAACTCTGCGGCCGGTTCTTTTCGAACGGAGACGGCCGGAGAATCCGTGGGGGATTCTCCGGCCGCCGGCTTTTCGCTGCTTTTCCGATGAGCGGCTGTACCGCGTGTGTCAGTTGATCCGGGACCGCCGGTAGAGGATCGCGCCGCCGAGGAGCAGGGCGGTGGCGAGGGCGGCCGCGGCGGCCGGGGATCCGGCGCCGGTCTCGGCGAGCACCGGCGCGGTCAGGTGCGCCGGCGCCGGGGCGGGCGCGGGCGCCGGCAGCGGGGCCGGGGTGGGCGCCGGCAGCGGGGCCGGGGCGCTGACGGCGGGCCCGCCGTCCGGGGCCGGGGCCGGTTCGACGTTGATGGGGCGGTCCCCGGCGGGCGGGGCCGGGGGCTGGTCCACCACCGGTACGGCCTCGGGGGCGGGCAGCGGGGCCGCCGGGCGCTCGGGGAGCTGGCTCCCCCGGGGCGGTGCGGGCGCCGGGGCCTCGGGCGCGGGGGGCTCGGCGACCGGGGCCGGGGCGGGCTCGGGGGCCGGCAGCGGTGCGGGCGGGGCCTCCTCGTGGACCGGCGTCGGCTCGGGCTCCACGTCGGGCACGGGCACGGGTTCGGGCAGGGGTACGGGGTGGGGCTCGGGCGGCGGGCCGGCGTGCGGGGGTGCCGGCGGCTGGTGCGCCTCCGGCGGGGCCGGGTGGTCGTCGCACTCCTCCTCGGCCGGGGCGGGGCCGGGGCCGCGGTCGTGGTCGTGGTGGTGACCGGGTCCGCCGTCGCCGCGCGGGCCGTCGCCCTGGTGTCCGTACCCGTGGCCCTGCGGCTCGTGCCGGGGCTCGTGGCGCGGCTCGTGGCGGGGGCCGTGGTCCGGCGCGGCGTGGGCGGGGGCTTCGTGCGAGGGCTGGCGGGGCCGGTGCGGCCGCTCGTCCAGGTAGCGCTCGAAGGCCTCGGCGTGCTCGGGGCTGAGGTAGCGCTCGTAGTCGAAGTCGGCTTCGCCGCCGGTCACGGTCGCGCAGTCGTTGCCGAACGAGGGGTTCAGCGCGCCGGCCGGGTTCACGGAGTTGCCGCACACGTTCGGCGCGAAGGTGACGGGCACCGAGACGCTGTTGCCGGCCAGCACGCCCGGCGAGTGCGCGGCCTCGGCGGTGGCGCCGGGGCTCGCGTACGCCGCGCCGCCCGCGATCGACAGCAGACTCGACGCAGCCGCGGCCGTGAGCACCCCCTTGCCCAGTACCTGTCGGCTGAGTACCTGTCGCATGGGTCCTTCCCTGTCTGCCGGCGCTGCGGGCCGGCGCTGAATCGAAGGTGGCCTCGGAGTGCACCGCCGTGCACTCCGAGGCCACCCCGAGGAGGTTTGCCCTTGCGGGCGCGGGCGCTGGTTCGGCGCCGGGTCAGTCGTTGACGCAGGTGTTGCCGAACGCCGGGTTCAGCAGCGCGATGATGTTCACGGTGTTGCCGCAGACGTTGACCGGAACGTGGACCGGGACCTGGACCAGGTTGCCGGAGGCGACACCGGGGGAGTTGGCGGCGGTACCGATCGCGCCGGAGTCGGCCATCGCGGGGGCGGCGGCACCGGTGGCCATCAGGACGCCGGCGGCGAGCACGACTGCCTTCTTGTACGTCATTTCTTTTCGATCCTTCCCGTAGCGGCGTTCTGCCGCTGCAGAATTAACAACGAGCTGTCCCGGAAAAAGAAACCGGATATTTCGTGGAGCCCGGGGCTATTTCACTCGGTTGCCGTGGGGGTGGTGTCGGCGGAATTCCCGCCGGCCGGAAGGGGGTGTTCACGCGGCGAGGCCGCCGCCCCGGAAGGTGCGGCGGCCTCGCCCGTGGAGCCGGGTCAGCTGTTCGCGGAGACGTTGCCCGAGAGGATCGGGATGTTGTCCAGGATGTGCGAGAGCGGCTCGTCGCCCTTGGCCTGGGTGGAGTTCTCGGTGCACTGCTGGTTCATCGGGTTGGACAGGACCGGGATGTCCTGGACGCCGACGTTGACGAGGGCCAGCAGGGACTGGGCGTTGACCTTGGCCGGCAGGGCGACGCAGGGCTTGTTCAGGGAGCCCTGGATCAGCGCCATCTGGGGGCTCATGTGGCCGTACGTGGCCTGGTTGCCGTAGATCTGCGCGGCCCCGTTGCCGTTGACGGTGTTGATCCCGTTGTCGTTGCCGATAGCCATCGCCTGGGTCGAGCCCACACCCACGACGGTGGCGGCAACCGCCGCCGAGGCCATCATCTTCTTGATCACTGTCGTCCCTTTTCTGCAGGATTGCCCGGTACAGGAGCAACCGGATCAACTGACCGGCTCCGGCGCGGGTTGCGTGTGTTCACCCGGACGTCGCTACCGGGGGACCCGCGTTGACGGGCGGATGGGGGCGCCGTTCGAACGGCGTCGCACCCTCATAACGACTCGCCGCGCATGAGGGTGCGCCTGATCGCCCAAAAGGCCGTACGAGCGAGTCCGACGTGATTTCGAGCGCGATTTCTGACAAAGTGCGGAACCTGTTTCGTCCCAATGATCGAAAATGGAGACGGGGTCATGGGTTCCTCCCGAAGAATCCTCGGCGTACTCGGTCTGCTGTCCTCCCTCGCTCTTTCCCTCCACCTCCCGGCGGGCACCGCGGCCGCCGCTCCCGGGCCGAAGGAATTGCCCCGGATCCAGTTCACCCAGCGTTATCAGGCCGTCCTCCACGGCGGCCTGGTGCGCGCGTCCAACTCCGGCATCAGCTGCCGCCGGGAAGAGGCCGAGAAGGCCGAGCCGTGTGCCGAGGTCAAGCGGGGCGCGGCCGGGGTCAACGGCGAGTACGAGATGTTCTACAGCGAGGTCGACAAGGACCCCGACACGTACAACTCCACCCGGGCCGAGCTGCTGGTGCCCGAGGGGGCGAAGATCGCCTACGCCCGCCTGTACTGGGGCGGGAACCTCCGGGTGGGCGAGCAGAAGCCGCCGGAGGACAACGGCCGGGTGCTGGTCGCCGAGCCGGGTGGTGCGTACAAGGACGTGATCGCGGACACCGTGATCGGTCACCGCACGGACGCCGGGAGCGACGCCTACCAGGCCTCCGCCGACGTGACCTCGCTGGTCCGCAAGGGCGGAGCGGGGATGTGGACGGTCTCCCAGCTCAACATCGCCATGGGGCACTCCGCGGTGGGGGCCTGGGGCGGCTGGACGCTGGTGGCCGCGTACGAGCACGCGGAGGAGCCACTGCGCCGGGTCTCGCTGTGGGACGGCTTCGACTCGGTGGCCGCGGCCGGCGGCGAGGCCGCTCCCGCGCCCACGGTGCTGGTCGACGGGCTGGACGTGCCGGCGCGGGGCGCCGGGAAGGCCGGTGTCGTCGGCTACGACGGGGACCGCGGAACGCTCGGCGACTCACTCACCGTGACCGCGGACAGCGGTCGCCGGGTGAGTCTGAGCGACCCCGAAAACCCCTTCAATGATGTGATGAATTCTACTATCACAGAATTCGGGCGTCCCCCGTTCAGGCGACTTCCCGAACATGTGAATAACCTCGGATACGACGCGGACGTCTTCGATCTGAGTCCCGCCCTGTCCGCTGGTGCCCGCAGCCTGAGTTTCCGGTTCGCCGGCGAAAGTCAGGGACACTTCCTCGGCGTGCTCTTCCTCCAGACGGACGCCCGCCGCTGACGTACGAAAGTCCACTCCACGTGCAGTCAGAACATGTGACCGTCCTCCACCTCGTCCAACCGGTGGAGGGCGGTGTCGCCCGCGTCGTCACCGACCTCGTACGAGCCCAGGCGGCAGCCGGACTCCGGCCCGTCGTCGCCTGCCCGCCCGGCGGACGCCTCGCCGCCGACGCCCGCGAGGCCGGCGCCGAGGTCCACCCCTGGCGCGCCGGCCGCGCGCCCGGTCCAGGGCTCGCCGCCGAAACCCTCCGCGCCGCCCGCCTGGTCCGCCTGGTCCGGCCCGACCTGCTGCACGCCCACAGCGCCAAGGCCGGGCTCGCGGGCCGGCTCGCCGTCCGCGGCGGCCTGCCCACCCTCTTCCAGCCGCACGCCTGGTCCTTCGACGCGGTCGGCGGAACCACCGCCGCCCTCGCCCTGCGCTGGGAGCGGTTCGGCGCGCGCTGGGCCGACCGGGTGCTCTGCGTCAGCGAGGCCGAGCGCCGGGCCGGAGAATCGGCCGGAATCGACGCCCACTGGGCCGTCGTACGCAACGGGGTCGACCTCGAACACTTCCGGCCGGCCGGCCCCGACCCCGCACAGGACAAGGCCGCCGCGCGCGCCGGCCTGGACCTCCCCGCCGCCTTCCGGGGCGACGGGCCGCTCGCCGTGTGCGTGGGCCGGCTCTGTCAGCAGAAGGGCCAGGACGTACTGCTCAGGGCCTGGCCCGAGGTGCTGGCCACCGTCCCCGGTGCCCGGCTCGCCCTGGTAGGCGACGGCCCCGACGCCGAGCGGCTGCGCCGGGCGGCCCCGCCCGGCGTGCTCTTCCCGGGTGCCGCCGCAGACATCCGACCGTGGCTTCGGGCCGCCGATCTCGTTGTACTGCCGTCGCGCTGGGAAGGCATGGCGCTCGCCCCGCTGGAAGCGATGGCGTGCGGCAGGCCGGTCCTGGTCTCCGACGTCAGCGGTGCCCGGGAGAGCCTGCCACCCGGCCAGGGACGGCTCTGCCTGGTACCGCCGGAGCAACCGACGCCCCTGGCCAAGGCCCTGGGCGAACTGCTCGCCGACCCGGACCTGCTCGACCGGCTGGGACGGCAGGCGCAGCAGCACGCCCGGACCGACTTCGACGTGCGGCGGGCCACAGACGCGGTCACCGGCCTGTACCACGAACTGCTGGCCGGGCCCTCCCACTGTCTACGCCGGTGGGGGTCCCCCCGGCGTGGCCGGGACGAGGACCTCCAGCCCTTGAACCAGGAGCGCAACAGCCGATGACGACGGAGAGTGCACACGCACCCCACACCGGGCGGGGCGGCACGCAGCCCGCCACCGCCGTGCGCCGTTCGGTGACCGCCATCCACCCGCCGCGCGGGCCCAAGGCCGAGTCGGCCCGCCCGGCCGTCCGGCCGCAGCGCGCCCGCCACCACGAGGGCCTGGGGCCGCTGGTCACCGCCGACGCGTTGGCCGCCGTCGCGACCGCCACGGCCGCCCCCGGGCTCCAACTGCCCGGCGAGGCCGCCCTGCCCGTCGCCGTACTGCTCGCCGCCCTGCACGCACAGGCGGGCCTCTACCGGCCCCGGCTCGCACCCTCCGCCCTGCTCGAACTGCCCGCTCTGGCCGGGCGGGCGGCCGTCCTGTGGTGCGTGGCCGCCGCGGCCGTCGCCGCCGTCGACCCCGCCGCCGCCCTCGGCTGGAGCGCCCTGGCCGGGGCCGTCTGCCTGCAGACCGTACTGGTCTGCGCCGCGCGGGGGTTCGTCCACCGGCTGCGCCACCGCACGGCCGTGCGCAGGCCGCGATCCACGCTGGTGGTCGGCCCCGGGGCCGGTGCCGCGGCGGTGGCCGCCGCCCTGCACGGGCGGCCCGAGTACGGGCTGCGGCCGGTCGGCGTCGCCGAGACCGGAACGGACGGACCCGACGTCGAGGACGGCGCGGTCCTGCCGATGCTCTCCACCCACGAGGACGTACGCCGCGCCGTCATCCAGAACGCCGTCCGCGACGCGGTGTTCACCCGCCCGCCGGAGTCCGACGAGCGGACCGCCTCGCTCGTCCGGCTCTTCCACGACCACGGCTGCCGGCTCTGGCTCGCCGACCCGACCGGCACCGCCAAGATCACCGGCATGCGGGTGACCCAACCCGCCGACCAGCTCTGGGGCTTCGCCGTGCAGCCGCTGCTGCCCCGGCCCTCGCGGCCGCTGGAGCGCTGGACCAAGCGGCTCATCGACACCGCCCTGGCCTCGGTGGCCCTGGTGCTGGCCGCGCCGGTGATCGGTGCCTGCGCGCTGGCCGTCCGCCTGTCCGACGGACCCGGGGTGATCTTCCGTCAGGAGCGGGTGGGCCTGTACGGGAGGCCCTTCACCCTGCTGAAGTTCCGCACCCTGCGCGCGGACGAGCACGAGTCCGCGACCCGGTGGACCGTCGCCGGGGACCGCCGGATGAGCCCGGTCGGGTCCTTCTTGCGCAAGTCCTCCCTGGACGAGCTCCCGCAGCTGTGGAACGTGGTCCGCGGCGACATGAGCCTGGTCGGTCCCCGCCCCGAACGTCCCTTCTTCGTCGCGAAGTTCACCAGCCTGCACCCGGGGTACGAGGCCCGGCACCGGATGCCGGTCGGCATCACCGGACTGGCCCAGATCAACGGGCTGCGCGGGGACACCTCCATCGAGGACCGCGCCCGGTTCGACAACCACTACATCGACACCTGGTCGCTGTGGCAGGACCTCTGGATCCTGGCCCGCACCGCGGCCTCCTTCTTCCGCTTCCGGCTGGGGGGCAGCTGACGATGGCCATCGCCGTACCCGTCACATCCGCGGGATCCGCCGAATCCGCGCCGTCCGCCGGGTCCGCCCGGTCCGCCCCGCCGGGCGGGCGTCCGGGCCGGCTGCTGCGCGAGCACTGGCCGCTGCTGCCGCTGGTCGCCACCGTCCTGCTGCTGGTCGCCCCGCTGCCCGCGGGCGACGCCACCGCCTCCGGCAAGGTCACCCCCGCCGACGCCGCCTCGCTGCTGCTGGTCGCGGTCTGTGCGGTACGGGCGCTGCGCGGCGAGGCCAACCGGCTCGGCAGGCTGGCCGCGCTGGTGCTGGGGGTGCCGGCGGTGGGCCTGGCCGTCGCGACCGCCACGGCCGGCGACCCGTACGCCGCGCTGCCCGGGTTCGTCCGCTACCTCCAGGTGTTCGTGCTGGTGCCCGCCGCGGTGGTGCTGCTGGTGCGCGACGCCCGCGAGTTCCGGCTCGCCGCGGGCTGCTTCGTGGCGCTGGCGCTGGTGCAGGGCGCGGTCGGGGTGGTCCAGTACGCCACCCACACCGGCGCCTCCTACCAGGGCGAGGACATCCGCGCGGTGGGCACCTTCGGACCCGGCGACGTGATGGGCATGGCCACCGTCGTGGCGTACGGGCTGGTCATCGCGACCGCGCTGGCGCTGGCCCCCGGCGCGGGCCGGCGCACCGCCCGCGGCGCCTCGGCGGTCGCCCTGCTGCTGGTGGTGCCGCTGGTGCTGTCCTTCAGCCGGGGCGCGTGGATCGCCACGTTCGGCGCGGCCCTGGTGGTGATGGTCCTCGCCGGGATCCGGCGCGCGGTCAAGGTGCTGCTGGCACTGGCGGCCGCGGGCGTGGTGCTGGTCGGCGGCTTCGGAGTGGGCTCGGAGATGATGGCCGAGCGGCTCACCTCCATCACCCAGGTGGGATCGGCCCCCGACCAGTCCGTGACGGACCGGTACACGATGTGGGCGGCGGCCTCCTCCATGTGGCAGGAGCGTCCCGCGGCCGGGGTCGGCCTCAAGGGCTTCCCCGCCCACCGCGACGGCCACGCCACGCTCGGCCTGTCCTCCGGCAGCGACACGGCCGGCGCCGGCCAGGGCTACGTCCGCCAGCCGCTGCTGTCGCCGCACAACATGTACCTGCTGATCCTCAGCGAGCAGGGCCTGATCGGCCTGCTGGCCCTGGCCGGCGGCTGGGCGGTGCTGCTGGTCGCCGGGATCCGCCGGATCGCCGCCCCCGACCCCGCCGCCCGCCGCTTCCGCGACTGCGGACTGATCGCGGTCGGCCTGTTCGTCTGGCAGAGCACCAACTTCCTGTACGCGGACATCGGCGGGCCCTCCACCGTGCTCACCGGGGTGATCATCGGCCTCGCGGCCTGGTGGGCACTGGGTACGGACACCGCCCCGGCCGCCGGCCGTGCCGTACGCGAGGGTGCGGCCGGCCGGTGACGGATACCACGCCCTGGCGGCCCGCAGCCGCGGCGACCGACCTCGCCGCGGCTGCGGGCCGTCCGCCGCACCCGCCGGAGTCCGGCGGGCTGCTGCGCGGCCCCGCCGCCGTCCCGGTCCCGGCGCCGCCCGGTACCGGGTCCGGGTCCGGTACCGGGTCCGGTCCCGGGGCCGCGGGTTCCGGTCACGCGGACCCGGGGCCCGGCCCGGGCGGTCCGGGACGCCCCGGTCGGGCGGGGCGGGGGGAGGGGCGCGGGGAGGGCGAGGAGTCCCAGCGGGCGGCCCCGCTCGGCCGGTTCCTCGCCAAGGCGGCGGCCGTCACCGCCGGACTCACCGCGGCCGGCGCCGTCTTCGGGCTCGTCCGCGACCAGACCATCGCGCACCTGTTCGGCGCCGGTCCGGACAGCGACGCCTTCCTGATCGCCTGGACCGTCCCCGAGATGGCGTCCACGCTGCTGATCGAGGACGCCATGGCGCTGCTGATGGTCCCGGCCTTCAGCCACGCCCTGGCCCGGCGGTCCGCCAGCCGGGCCGGGCTGACCCGCAGGGAGGCGCGCGCCCAGGACCCGGTCCGGCTGCTGGTCGGGGCGACCCTGCCGCGGCTGCTGGTGTTCCTCGCCGCCGTGGCCTCCGTCCTCGTCGTCGCCGCGCCGCTGGTCGTCGGGGTCCTCGCGCCCGGGCTGGCGGACCCCCGGCTCGCCGTGGAGTGCACCCGGCTGACCGCGCTGACCGTGGTGTCCTTCGGCATCGCCGGGTACTTCAGCGCGGCCCTGCGCGCGCACCGGTCCTTCCTGCCCCCGGCCGCGATCTACGTCTCGTACAACGTCGGCATCATCGGCACGATGGTCGCGCTCCACCAAGCCTGGGGGGTGCGGGCCGCCGCCCTCGGAGTGGCCTGCGGCGGGCTGCTGATGGTCCTCGTCCAGCTGCCCGCGTTCGTCCGCAACGTGGGCTTCGGCCCGACCCGGGCCCGCGCCAGCCGGGCCCAGCGGGACCGGGACCGGCCCACCCTGATCGCCTTCGGGGTCATCGCCCCGGTCATCTTCTTCGCGGTGTTCCGGCAGTCGCAGGTGCTCGTCGAACGGTTCCTCGCCGCCTCCCTCCCGCCGGGCGCCATCTCGCACCTCAACTACGCGCAGAAGGTCGCGCAGATGCCGATGGTGCTGTCCCTGATGATCTGCACCGTCACCTTCCCGGTCGTCGCCCAGGCCATGGCCGGCGGCGAACGCGAGAAGGCCCGGCGGCGGATCGAGCAGGACCTGGCGCTGGCCTCGCTGGCCGTCCTGATGGGCACCGCCCTGGTCATCGGGTACGCCCCGCAGATCATCCAGGTGCTGTTCGAGCGCGGCGCGTTCACCCGCGAGGACACCCTCGCCACCGCGGCCGTCATGCGGGTCTACGGGGTGGGCCTGCTCGGCCACTGCCTGGTCGGCGCGCTGTCCCGGCCGTTCTTCTCCACCGCCCGGCCCACCTGGTTCCCGGCCCTGGCGATGGGCGCCGGGCTCCTGGTCAACATCGTCGCCGGGGCGTTCGCCGCCGGCTGGTGGGGCACGTACGGCATCGCCGCGGCCAACGCCGCGGGCATCTCCACCACCGCGGCGCTGCTGCTCACCGGACTCGGCTCCCGGATCATCGCCATCGAGGTCCGCAGGGTCGGCATCAGCCTCGGCCGGCTCTCCGTCGCCGCCGCGGCGGCCTGCGGCACCGGCTGGCTGGCCGGGCCCATGATCCCCGACCCGCTCGTCAGCGCCGCCCTGGGCTGCCTGCTGGTCCCGGCCATGTTCGCCGCCACCGGCACGGCCATACGGGCGCTCGAAGTGACCGCCCTTCCCGCCCAGATCACGCAGAGGTTCCGCCATGTCCGCTGAGACCGACACCGAAGCGGCCCGCAGGGCCGCACCGGCCGGGCCGGGCCGCCGCCGCCCGGCCCCGTGGGTCCTCATGTACCACTCCGTCGCCGAGTTCACCGACCCGGCGGAGGACCCGTACGGCATCACCGTCACCCCGCAGGCCCTGGAAACCCAGCTGCAGTGGCTGCGTGCCCGCGGGCTGCGCGGCGTCTCGGTCGGCGAACTCCGCCGGGCCCGCGCCGCCGGCCGTGCCGACCGGCTCGTCGGCCTCACCTTCGACGACGGCTACGCCGACTTCCTCACCCACGCCCTGCCGCTGCTCCAGGGGTACGGCTGCTCCGCGACCCTGTTCGTGCTGCCCGGCCGGCTCGGCGTGGACAACGTCTGGGACCCGCTGGGCCCCCGCAAGGCCCTGCTCACCGCCGAGGGCGTCCGCGAAGTGGCCGCGGCCGGGCAGGAGATCGGCTCGCACGGCCTGGTGCACCAGCACCTCACCGCCTGCCCCGACGACGTCCTGGCCCAGGAACTGCGCGGCAGCCGGGAACTGCTGCACGAGCTGACCGGCACCCTGCCCGAGGGCTTCTGCTACCCCTACGGCACCGTCGACCGCAGGGTCCTGGCCGCCACCCGGGCCGCCGGCTACTCCTACGCCTGCGCCATCGCACCGGGACGGCTGGCCGGCACGTACGCCCTGCCGCGGACCCACGTCAGCCAGGCCGACGGCCCCCTGCGGCTGCGCGCCAAGCAGCTCCGCCACCGCGCCCGGCAGCTCCGCGCGGCGGTGCTCCCGTGACCGGCGACGGGCGCCCGGGGGAGACGGCGGGTTCCGTCAAGGCGCTGCACATCATCACCGGACTGGGCATCGGCGGCGCCGAGCAGCAACTCCGGCTGCTGCTGCGGCACCTGCCGATGCGCTGCGACGTCCTGACCCTGACCAACCCCGGCCCGGTCGCCGAGGGGCTGCGGGCCGACGGCATCCGCGTCGTCCACCTCGGCATGCGCGGCAACCGGGACCTGCGGGCCCTGCCCCGGCTGGTCAACTTCATCCGGCGCGGCCGCTACGACCTCGTCCACACCCACCTCTACCGCGCCTGCGTGTACGGGCGGCTCGCGGCCCGGCTCGCCGGCGTCGGCGCCACCGTCGCCACCGAACACTCCCTGGGCGAGGGCGAGATCGAGGGCCGGCCGCTGTCCGGCGGGGTCCGCGCCCTGTACCTGGCCAGCGAGCGGCTGGGCGCCGCCACCGTCGCCGTCTCGGACACGGTGGCCGCCCGCCTGCACGGCTGGGGGGTGCCCGCCGCGCGGGTGCACGTCGTACCCAACGGCATCGAAGCGGGCCGCTTCCGCTTCGACCCCGCCGTACGCCGGGCCACCCGCGCCCGCACCGGCCTGCCCGAGCGGGCGTTCGTCGTCGGCGGCGTGGGCCGGCTGGTGCCCGGCAAGCGGTTCGACGTGCTCCTCCGCGCGGTCGCCGCCCTCCCCGGCGCCCACCTGCTGCTGGTGGGGGACGGCCCGGAACGCTCCGCGCTGCGCCGCCTCGCCGCCGAGCTCGGCGCCCAGAGCCGGATCCACCTGCTCGGCGAACGCGATCCGCTGGGCGACAGTGCCGACGGCCGCACCCCCGGCATCCCGTCGCTGCTGGCGGCCATGGACGTGTTCGTGTCGCCGTCCCGGGAGGAGGCCTTCGGGCTGGCGGTGGTCGAGGCGCTCGCCGCGGGCCTGCCGGTGCTGCACGTCACCTGCCCCGCCATCGACGACCTGCCGCCCGCGCAGGCGCCGGGAGCCCGCCGCATCGGCACCGGCACCGAGGAGCTCGTCGCCGCCCTGCGCGGACACATGGAGGCCGGGGCCACCAGGCTGCCCCCGCCGCCCGTGGTGCGCCGCTACGACATCGCGCGCAGTGCCGAACAACTCCTCGACGTCTACTCCCGGGCCCTCGGCCCGGCCGTCCGGCTCACCGGCCCCCGGTCGCCGGAGGGGCCCGCCCTGCACGGCACCCCGACGGCGCCGGGCCCGGCCGGGCCCTCCGGCGGCTCCGCGCCGCCGCCCGGCACCGACCACGTCTGACCGGCCGTCGGGGCCCCTGCGCAGGGCCCCGCGGCACGAACCCCCGAACCACTCCACGAGGAAGAGAGCACGCAGATGGCCGACACCTCCGACCAGAAGAAGGCCCAGAAGCAGACCGCCGAGTCCGAGCCCGGGCCAGAGGCGCGGGCCGAGGGCCGGGCCGCCTCCCGGACGGACGGGGCGGACCGGCGGACGGAGTCCCGGGCCGCGCGGCGGACCCGCCGCGGCAAGGAGCAGCGGTCCGAGGCCCCCGCCCGCAGACTGCGCGGCCGGCTGCTCCCGCCGCCCGCCTGGTGGCCGCTGCCCGCCTGCGCCCTGCTGGGTCTCGCGGCGGGCGGCGCGTACGGGGTGCTCAAGGCGCCCGAGTACGCCGCCACCAGCTACGTCGTCGCCGTCCCCGACGACACCACCGAGCCGGCCACCGCCCTCGGCTTCGCCCAGGCGTACGCCCGTATCGCCACCAGCAGCGCCACGCTCGCCTACGCGCAGCCGCGGGCGGGCCTCGACGCGCGGACGCTGCGCACCCAGGTGCGGGCCGAGACCTCCCCCGAATCGCCGATGATCGCGATCACCGGCACCTCGAAGAGTCCAGCGCAGGCCGCCGACATCGCGAACGCGGTCGCCGACGCGCTGTCCCTGAGCAGCAACCAGGCCGCCAAGAACACCGGCGTCCAGCTGCTCCTGTTCAACCAGGCCGTGGCCCCCACCGACCCGGCCTCACCGTCGGCCCCGATCAGCGGTGCCGTCGGCATGTGCGCGGGCGGCCTCGTCGGCGGACTGTGGCTGCTGACCCGGCCGGCCGGCCGGCGGCGCGCCGGCGACGCCGGGGACCCGGTGGGAGCGGCGCCGTCCCGCCTCGACCGGGAGCCGGCCGGGGAGGCGCCGGAGGTGTACGTCACCTCGCTGCCCGCCCAGGGTGAGGGCGCGGACTCCGTGGCCGGCGCCGTGAAGGAGAAGGAGCCGGCCCGATGAGCGAGGGCCCCGCGGCGGTGGGCGCCCTGACGGTGAGCCTGTGCCGGGACCCGAGGAAGTTCGCGGCCCTGGAGCAGCCCTGGAACCGGCTCGTCGCCAAGTGCCCCACCGCCACGCCCTTCCAGAGCCACGCCTGGCTGCACTCCTGGTGGCTGTCGTACGGCCGGGAGGGGCGACTGCGCCTGGTGCTGGTCCGGCGCGGCGGCGAACTGGTCGGCGCGGCCCCGCTGATGCTCGTGCACCGGCCGCTGCCGCTGCTGGTGCCGCTGGGCGGCGGGATCACCGACTACTTCGACGTGCTGGTGGACGGGGACCGTTCGGAGGAGGTGCTGGCCGCGCTGGCCAGGGGCCTGCACCGGGCCGCCCGGGGCGCGGTGGTGGACCTGCGGGAGGTGCGTCCGGGCGCGGCCGCCGAACAGCTGTACGCGCAGTGGACCGGGGCGCGCGGCCGGCTGGCCGACTCCGCGTGCATGGAGCTGCCGGTGCTGCCGTTCGACGAGCTGGTGAAGCGGATGCCGACGGCCGGTGCCCAGCGGGTCCGGGCCAAGCTGCGGAAGGTGGACGCGGCCGGGATCGAGGAGCACGAGGTCACCGAGCACGAGGTGCCGCGGGCCGTACGGTCCCTGCTGCGGCTGCACGAGAAGCAGTGGCGGGGACGCGGGGTGACCCCGGAGCACCTCAAGCCCCGGTTCGCCGAGCACCTGACGCGGGCCACCCGGCGGATGGTGCGCAGCGGGCACGGCCGGCTGACGGAGTTCCGGCTGGACGGCAGGGTGGTCGCGGCCAACGTGACCCTGCTGTCGGCGGGCCTGAGCGGCGGGTACCTGTACGGGGCCGATCCCGAGCTGCGGACCCGGAAGGTGGACGTGTCCTCGCTGCTGCTGCGGTACGAGGCGCAGCGGGCGCTGGCCGAAGGCCGCCAGGTGGTGAGCTTCCTGCGCGGCACCGAGCCGTACAAGAACCACTGGCGGCCGGAGGTGGTGGTCAACCAGCGGCTGCTGCTGGCCACGGCGCCGCTCGCGCCCCTGCTGCGGCTGCACGAGTCGCAGGTGTCGGGGCGCGAGCGGGCGGTGGGCGCGCTGCGGGAGGCGCTGCCGGCCGCCCGGGACTGGCGGGCCCGGCTGAACGAGCTGCGGGTCCGGTGACCGGTCCGGGGGCCCGGCTAGAAGGGCCACTCCCACGGGAGGGTGACGCAGACCGTCTGGTTGCCGAGGAGCTTGTTGAGCCACTCGCCGAAGTTGAGCGGGACGCACCACTCCCTGCTGTTCAGGGGCGGGCGCTGCGGCTCGGGCCGGGGCGGGACCGGCTCGGTGGGCGTCGGCGTGGCCTTCGGCGTCGGCGTCGGCGTGGGTGTGGGGGTGGCGGCCGGGACCTCCGGCTCCGGTACGACCGGGCTGGGCGCGGGTGTGCGGGTGGGGGTGGCGGTGGGCTCGGGCTCGGGCTCCAGCGGGTCGGGGCCCGGGTCCGGGGCGGCCGGGCTCGGGCTCGGGCTCGGGGCCTGCGGGCTCGGCTCGACCGGGCCGTCCGGGAACGGTTCGGCGGGGGAGGGCAGGACCGGGGACGGGAGCACCGGGGTGGGGACCACGGGGGTCGGGACCTGGGGCGTCGGTACCTGCGGGGTGACCTGCGGGCTCGGGATCTGCGGCGTCGGGATCTGCGGCGTGGGGACCACCGGGTCCGGGATCTTCCACATCAGGTCGCGGAAGACGGCCGTGGAGCGCGGGTTCGACTTGCACTGCCACACGCCGTGCGGGCAGTAGTCGGTGATGGTGTGGTACAGCGGCTTGTGCTGGTCGATCCACTTCAGCATGCGCCGCACGTACTCGGGGTTGTCCCCGCGCCGGAACAGCCCCCACTCGGGGTAGGAGGTCCGCTTGCCGTGTGCCTTCGCGAAGTCGACGTGGTGCTGGAGGCCGTAGGGCTGCCGGACCATGTCGTCGAAGTCGTGGCCGGGCCCCTGGTCGTAGGAGTCCATGCCGATGATGTCGACGTGGTCGTCGCCGGGATAGCACTCGGTCCAGCCGATCGCGTCGGTGCCCCGGTTCGGGGCGAAGTCGAAGCGGAACCGCTGCCCCGGCACGGAGCGCATCTCGTCGACGACGCGCCGCCAGTACTTCTTCCAGTTCCGCGGGTCGGGAGCGCACCGGTGGGTGTACGTGGTGCCGTTCATCTCCCAGCCGAGCACGATCACCGTGTCCGGGACGCCGAGGGACACCAGCCGCTCGGCGAGCTCCCGGAAGTGTCGGTCGAACCGGCCCTCGGCGCCCGCCCGGATCAGCCGGGCGACCTCGTGGTCCGGCACGCGTTCCTCGTTGCGCTCCTGCATGGGCACGTTGAGGACGAACATCCGGTCCGGGTCGGCCCGGCGCCAGGCGGCCCAGTCCTCCAGGAAATTCGGGGAGCCGGCGATGTTCGACCACCGGTCGCCGGGCAGGTACGTGTGCCCGACCCGGATCTCCCTGCCGCCCAGCCAGCGGGACAGCCGGGGGATGCGGGCCACGCCGTTCGGGCCGTAGTCCAGATAGGCGCCGACCGCCACGTCCGCTTCCGACGGTTCGTCGTCCTCGGGTGCCGAAAGCGCCGCACCGGTGGCCAGCAGCCCGGCCGTGACGGTGCCGACGCAGGCGCTCACCAGCCGGCGGCGTGGTCTGGACATGGCAACTCCCGGGCTTCCTGAGTTCGGTCTGCTTACCAAGACGTTAGGCATCAGATACGACTGACGGCCTGTCCGATGACCTGCTCCTAGGCCATTCGCAGCTGCGCACACCCCCCGCTTGGTCCGACTAGGTGAAAGACACCGTTCCCATGCACGCGTTCACCACACATGCGCCCGCGGTCCTGCTCAGGCTCGACCCGAACCCCTTCCACCACGGGACCCTCGGCGCCGTGCGCTCGCTCGGCCGCCGCGGTGTCGAGGTCCACGCGGTCGTGGCGGCCGGGGGCGGGCCGGTGAGCCGTTCCCGTCACCTCCGGGCGGTCCATGCCGGACCGTCAGGTCCCGACGGGCTGCTGGACCGCCTGACCGCGGTGTCGGAACGCATCGGGCGGCCCGCGGTACTGGTGGCCATGGACGACCTGAGCGCGATCACCGTCGCCCGCCTCGCCCCCCGGCTGGCCGACCGGTACCGGGTGCCCCACCAGCCCGACGGCCTGCCGGAGCGGGTCGCCGACAAGGCCGAGCTCGCCGGGCTCTGCGCCCGCTGGGACATCCCGCACCCGGAGACCGCCGTCCCCGGGAGCGGCGCCGAGGCGGCGGACGCGGCCTGGCGGCTGGGCCTGCCGGTGGTGGCCAAGTGGAGCCGGCCCTGGCTGCTCCCGCCGGGCGGAGGGCTGCGCAGCACCACGCTGGTGCACACCGCCGCCGAGGCCCGGGCCCTGTACGAGCGGTCGGCGGAGGCGGGCAGCCGGCTGCTGCTCCAGCGGTTCCTTCCCGCCGGGCCGGACACCGACCGGTTCTTCCACGGCTGCTTCACCGCCGGCGGCCGGCCGCTGCTCGCCGGATCGGGGCGCAAGGAGATGTCCTGGCCGGTGCGGACCGGGCTGACCGCGGTCGGCCGGTGGCTGCCCGACCCGGAGGTGGAGGAGGCGGCCCTGCGGCTGGCCGAACGCCTGGGCTACCAGGGGATCCTGGACCTGGACTTCCGCCGGGACGAGGAGGGCCGGTTCCGGCTGGTGGACTTCAACCCCCGGCCCGGCGCCCAGTTCCGGCTGTTCGCGGACGAGGCCGGGCTGGACGTCGTCCAGGCGCTGTACCTGGACCTGACCGGGCAGCCGGTGCCGCGCACCGGCGGCCCCGCGCCGCGCCGGGTGTTCGTCGCCGAGAACTACGCGCTGCTGGCGGCCCTGCGCGGTTCCCGTCCGCCGCGGCCCGCGCCCGGCGCACCCCTGCCGGTCCCGCAGGCCCGCCCCGGGGTCCCGGGGCCGAGCCGGCCCGCGGAGTCCGCGGCGGAGCCGGGGGCCGCCGCACGGCCGCGCCCTGTGGGTGTGAGTGCGGCTGCTGGTGCCGGGTACGGGCGCGGGCGGGCCGTGCGGAAGGGCGGGGCGGGGCCGCGCGGCCGGACCCGGGTGGAGCTGGCGTGGTTCGCGGCCGACGACCCGGTGCCCTTCCTGGCGATGATCGCCGCGTTCCTGCTGCGCGGCGTACGGAAGGGGGCGCACGCCGTCCGGAACGCGCTCGGGGGTGTCCCCGCACGCGGACGGCGCACGGCCCGCGCGATGGTCCGCACGCCCCGGCAGCGCGGCCGTGAACTCCCCGCCCCGGCAGGCCCGTCGGCGCCCTCCGAGCCCGACGAGCTGGTCGCCCGCTGACCGCACCGGCCGTACCGCCTCCCCGGTCGGCAGGCCCGGCACATCACCCGCACGAGGGATCCCGGGCCGTTGCGGAGTGAACGCCCCACCCGTACGGAAGGGGAAGAACGTGAAGCGCATGGACGATCTCGTGGTGGTCGGCGCGGGCCCGTACGGGCTGTCGATCGCCGCCCACGCCGCCGCGGCCGGACTGGACGTCCGGGTGCTGGGCCGGCCCATGGCCTCCTGGCGCGACCACATGCCGGAGGGGATGTACCTCAAATCCGAACCCTGGTCCTCCAACCTGTCCGCGCCGGGCGGGCGGCTGACCCTCGCCGAGTACTGCGAGGACCACGGGATCAGGGCGGAGCACGGCAGCCCGCTGCCGATCGGCACCTTCACCGGGTACGGCCTGTGGTTCGCCCGGCGGGCCGTCCCGGCGGTGGAGGAGCGGACCGTCACCCGCGTCACCCCGCACGGCGCGGGCTTCCGGATCGCCACCGCGGACGGCCCCGACCTGTTCGCCCGGACCGTCGCGCTGGCCACCGGGGTGATGCCCTTCGTCAACCTGCCCGGGACCCTCGCCGGGCTGCCGCCCGGCCACTGCTCGCACAGCAGCGACCACCGTGACCTCTGCCGTTTCGCCGGCCAGGACGTCGCCGTCGTGGGCGCCGGCCAGGCCGCCCTGGAGACCGCCGCGCTCCTGGCCGAGCTGGGCGCCCGGCCCACCCTGGTGGCCCGGCGCCACCGGATCAGCTGGAACACCGTGCCCCAGCCCCTCGACCGGCCCCCGCTGCGGGCCCTGCGGGAACCGCACAGCGGGCTCGGCACGGGCTGGCGCAGCTGGGTCTGGTCGGAGCTCCCCTGGGCGGTGCGCCGGCTGCCGGCGCGGACCCGGGAGCGGATCGCGGCCGGCGCGCTGGGCCCGGCCGGGGCCTGGTGGCTGCGCGAGCGGTTCGAACGGCAGGTCCCCGCGCTGCTCGGGCACACCGTGCACCGGGCGGTGCCGGCGGGCGCCCGGACCAGGCTGGGCCTGACCAGCGCCGCCGGGGAGACCGTCGTACTGGACGTCGCGCACGTCGTCGCCGCCACCGGCTTCACCCCCGACCTGGGACGACTGGAACTGCTGGACGCCGGGCTCCGGGAGGTGCTGCGCAGGACCGGGACGGGCCGGACGCCCGAGCTGAGCGGCTGCTTCGAGTCCTCCTACCCGGGCCTGTTCTTCGCGGGGCTGCTCACGGCTCCCTCGTTCGGCCCTTCCATGCGATTCGTGCACGGCGCGGGCTTCACTGCGGGGAAACTGGTAGGAGGAGTCCGCCGGCGCCTCGGCGCGCGGGTCCCGCCGCCCGGTGCCCCCGGACGGCGGTCGGTGGACGACCAGGACGGCCTGTCCACGGTGAAGCGGTGAGAGGGGTCCGAGATGAGCCGGGAGCGAGCGCAGGGACGCGGCTGGGTGCGCATCCCCGCGAGCCGCGCGGAGCAGCCCGCGGGTCCTGGGTACGGCCGCGGTCCGGCCCCGGCGGCGGGTCCGGCCCCGGGGCACGGCGAGAGCCCGGGCGGCGCCCGGCAACCGGGCCCGGGCCCGGGCCCGGCCCCCGCGCCACCCGCGGACCGCGGTACCGGGCCGGTGATCTACCTGTCCCTGGTCAACCGCTGGCGGGAGGCCGGGCTCACCCTTCCCGGGCATCCTGACGAGGAGTGGGAGCGGCTGATCTCCCGGCCCTGCTGGCCCGGCCCCTGACCGGCCCGGCCCTCGCGGAGGTGGTGTGTCCATGGCAGCGGCAGCGGCAGCGGACGACGGCGCCCGCCCCCGCCCTCCGGCGGGGCCGGACCCGGGGCCGGACGCCGGACAGGACACCGGACCGGACTACGGACCGGACGCCGGACCGGACTACGGGCCGGACGCGGTCACGGGCCCCGGGGAGCGGCTCGCGCTCAACGGGATGGGCAGCTTCGAATGGGACCTGCAGGCCGGCACCCTCGACCTGGACGCCTCCGGGATGGTGGTCTTCGACCTCGGCCCGGGCGAGTTCGACGGCACCCCGGAGGGGCTGGGGCTGCGGATCCCGCCCGAGGACGGGGTCCGGCTGGAGGAGGTCGTACAGGCCGCGCTCGAGGCCGGTGAGCAGTCGTACGGCTCGTACTTCACGGTGCGCCGGCGGGACGGCCGGGACCAGTGGACCCACACCCAGGGCCGGATCCTGCGGGACGGGAGCGGGCGGGCGCGCCGGGTGGTCGGCGTGGTCCGGGACGCCACCGCCGAGCTGGCCCACTCGGAGCTGCTGCGCAAGCTGGAGGCGGCCCGGGCCAAGCAGACGACGATCGTGCAGCGGACCACGGAGGCGCTGTCCCGGGCGGTGACCGTGGACGACGTCACCGCGGTGCTCACCGGGGCCGGGGCGCTGGAGCGGCTGGGCGCGGACGGGCTGGCGCTGGGGCTGGTGGAGAACGGCGCCATCAAGATCATCGCGCTCAGCGGGGAGTCGCTGGAGATCCTCAACGAGCGCCGGTTCACCCGGCTGGACGGCGACCTTCCGCTGTCCCACGCCGTGACGGGGCGCAAGGCCCGCTTCGTCACCTCGATGGACGAACTGGCCGCCGAGTACCCGCACATCGAGCGGTACCTGCGGGCGATCGCCTTCGACGCGGCGGCCTACCTGCCGCTGATCGCGCAGGCCAGGGCGATCGGCGGGCTGGTGCTGTTCTACCGGCGGCGCACCGAGTTCACCCCCGAGGAACGCAACCTCACCCTGGGCCTGGCCGGCATCGTCGCCCAGTCGCTCCAGCGGGCCCTGCTGTTCGACCAGGAGCGGGAGTTCGCCACCCAGCTCCAGTCCTCGATGCTGCCGCGCCGCATCCCCGAGATCACCGGCGGGGAGATCGCGGTCCGCTACCACTCGGCGTGGAGCGGGCGGGAGGTCGGCGGCGACTGGTACGACGTCATCGCGCTGCCCAGGGACCGGGTCGGGCTGGTCGTGGGCGACGTCCAGGGCCACGACACCCACGCGGCGGCGATCATGGGCCAGCTGCGGATCGCGCTGCGCGCCTACGCCGGGGAGGGCCACCCGCCGTCCACGGTCCTGGCCCGGGCCTCGCGGTTCCTGGCGGAGCTCGACACGGAACGTTTCGCCACCTGTACGTACGCCCAGGTCGACCTGGAGACCGGCGGGGTCCGGGCGGTCCGCGCCGGGCACCTCGGCCCGCTGATCCGCCACACCGACGGCCGCACCGGCTGGCCCAACCTGCGCGGCGGCCTCCCGCTCGGTCTCGCCTCCGTCTTCGAGCAGGAGGAGTTCCCGGAGACCCGGCTGGACCTGGTGCCGGGCGAGACGCTCGTCCTGTGCACGGACGGCCTGGTGGAGGAGCCGGGCACCACCATCACGGCCGGCATGGACGCGCTGGCGCAAGCGGTCCGCAGCGGCCCGCAGGAGCCCGAGGCGCTCGCCGACCACCTCTCCGACCGGCTGTGGGAGCGCTGGGGCTCCGGCGACGACGTGGCCCTGCTGGTGCTGCGGCGCGCCCCCGACCCGGGCACCCACCGGGCCCCACGGATCCACCAGTACGTGCACCAGGCCGACCCGGAGGGCCTGTCGGAGGCCCGGTTCGCGCTGCGCCAGGCCCTGCGCGACTGGGGCATGCCGGCGCTGGCCGACGACGTCGAGGTGGCCGCCGGCGAACTCCTGGTCAACGCCCTGCTGCACACCGAGGGCGGGGCCGTGCTGACCATGGAGGTGCTGCCGGAGCCGGTCCGCAAGGTCCGCCTGTGGGTCAAGGACCGGTCCAGCGTGTGGCCGCGCCGCCGCAGCCCGGGCGAGGCGGCGACCACCGGACGCGGACTGCTGCTGGTGGACGCGCTGGCCTCGCACTGGGGCGTGGAGTCGCGCGGCGACGGCAAGGCGGTCTGGTGCGAGTTCGAGGCCCCGGCCCAGGGCGCGCCGTGACCGGACGGACGCGTGGAGTTGTGGGCCGCGGCCGGCGGGGCGACCATCGCGCCATGGAAGAGAATCAGCCGTGCGCGGGGTGACCCGCGCGGCCCTGCTGGCCCTGGCCGTGCTGCTGCTGGCCGCCGCCGTGCCGACGGCGGTCGGCTGGGCGACGGCACCGACCCGTGCGGCCGGGCCGTGCCGGCCGGTCGCCTTCATGTCCATGGTGGGCGTCGAGCGCGACTGCCGGTAGCGGCGGCTACCGGCCCCGGCCCCGGAGCCGGTGACGGGCGGCCTAGCCGCGCGGCACCAGCTCGATGTCCCGGTGCTGCTCGGCGAGGTGCGACACGTGGACGCTGAACGGCGAGGAGCCCACGCTCGCGTGCTGCAGCCGGACCTCCGCGCCGGCGCCGCCCGGGTGGACGTCCGGGGTCATCCGGAGCGTCCCGGTGGCCGACCACTTGTGCTGCTCGCCGTCGCAGACGGCCTCCTCGCCGCCGAAGGCGAGCCGGGTGCCGTCCTGGACGACGGTGGCCTGGATTTGCACTCCACGGGGTGACGCCGGGTCGCAGCGGTAGGTCCCGTAAAGGGTGACGGAATTCTCGGAGATGTGCCCGTAGGGCAGTACGGAAATCTCATCGCCGAACGCTCCGGCGCCGGCCGGCGTGGTGAATGCCGACATCGCGGCCAGCGTGGACAGCGCGGCGACGGCGACTCGGCGGGGGGAAATTCGCATGATTCCTCCGGAAGTGACGGGGCGGTCGAAATCCGCCGGAACGAATTGTGCTGGCCCGGCCCGCGCGACTCACCCGGCGCGCTCGTGTCGTTGTGTGCAATTGCCCGCTCGGCCGCGTGAGACTGACCGAAATACGTCCCCCGAAGGGATTCGCCATGCGCCAGTCCGCCCCCGCCTGCCTCGCCCTCCTCCCCCTGCTGCTCCTCGGCACCGCCGCCTGCACCGAAGGGTCCGGCGGGACGACCCTCGCCCCCGCCGCAGCCCCCGCCGTACCGGTGGACGACGGTGTGCCGGGCGGTGACGCCGAGGAGGAGTCCCGGCCCGCGTCCGGCCGCTCCGGCGCCGCGGCCGCGCACGTCGGGGACCCCGTCCGGATCAGCGGCCGCAAGGTGGGCCGCCACCTCCAGGCCGTGCTCGACGCCTACGTGGACCCGGCGGTCAGCCTGGACAAGGAGTTCGGCCCGCCCGCCGGCAAGCGCTGGGTCGGCGCCGGGATGACCTTCGTCAACGTCGGCGGCGACACGTACGGCTCCCTGGGACGCATGTGGGCGCTCGACAGCGCGGGCCGGCGCTACCCGTCGGTCCCGGCCGGCGAACTCACCACCGGCAAACCGATCGTCTTCGATTCCCTGGAGGTCGGCGACCGGCTGGAAGGCTGGGTCGTGTTCGAAGTCCCGGAAAACGCGGCAATCGTGCGCCTCCAGTACCAGGACGCGAACACCCGGTCGAATGCCGGAGAAGGATTCTGGGAGGTGTAGCCCGCCCGGGTGAAGGGCCGTGAAAGGGGTGCGGCCGGGACCACTAGGGTTCGGCGCATGACTTCAACTCACGCCGAAATCGACCGGTCCCAGCTCGGCACCCTTTCCGTGCTGGCGTGGATCGGCGACCCCAGTGACGGTCACGACATCCCGTATCTCATGGCCTACATCCTCGGCGACGGCCCCCAGGGCCCGGAGAAGGCCGGGGAGGCCGCCAAGGGCCTGCTGGAGGAGATCGGACTGCCGATCGGCGACGTCGTCCTCGACGGGACCCGCAACCCCTCCTCCTTCCCCGTCCAGGTACTGGTCGAGGGCGAGCAGGTCGCCCTCACCCTGCCCGGCCTGAACGCCAAGTGCACCGCCCCGCCCGAGTGGGTGGCCGCCGCCTCCGAGAGCGAGCAGGTCTACTTCCTGTTCGCCACCCGCCCCTGGCCCGAGGCCGTGCCCGGCCGGCCGGTCACCGACACCACCCTGCGGGCCTACGTCGGCGACGAGTCCGTGCTCACCAGCAGCGCCCACTGCGTGCTGCGGGTCATGCGGCTGCAGAAGTAGCCGCGCGAGCGGCCCCCCCGGGCCGCCGGCCGCCGGGCTCCCAGCCCGCCCGGTGGCCGGCACCGCTCAGTGGTCGAAGGCGAACTTCAGGGACCGCACCCGGTTGTCGAAGTTCGAGCCCGCCAGATCCGGCAGCCCCACCGCGCGCAGCCCGCGCGGGCGGGCCAGCAGCTCCCGGAACAGCGCCTTCATCTCCACCCGGGCCAGGTGCGCGCCCAGGCAGAAGTGCGGCCCGCCCCCGCCGAACCCCAGATGGGGGTTGGGGGAGCGGGTGATGTCGAAGGCGTCCGGGTCGGCGAAGACGGCCTCGTCCCGGTTGGCCGACGCGTAGTACAGCACCACCTTCTCGCCCGGCACGAAGGTCCGTCCGCCCAGGTCGTGTTCGGTCCGGACCGTGCGGCGGAACTGGATGATCGGGGTGGAGTGCCGGATCATCTCCTCCACCGCGCCGTCGGCGTACCGCTCGAAGTCCGACACCAGCAGCTCCCGCTGCTCCGGGTGGTCCGTCAGCAGCGCCAGCCCGTGCGTGATCGCGTTCCGGGTGGTCTCCACCCCCGCCACCATCAGCAGCGAGAAGAACGCGCCCAGTTGACGGGCGCCCAGCGCCTGACCGTCCACGTTCGCGGTCACCAGCGCCGAGATCAGGTCGTCGCCCGGGTCCCGGCGCCGCTCCCGGCCGATCCCCGCGACCATCCGCTGCATCCGGGCCAGCGCGCGCAGACCGCGGCCCGGGATCCGCATCCGGGCGGCCAGGCCGCGCTCGACCCCGATGTTCTCGGAGGCGTGGTTGACCCGGTCGGCGATCTCCGGCCGGTACCGCTCCGGGATCCCCATCATGTTGCAGATGACCTCCAGGGGCAGCCGGGAGGCGACGGCGGTGACGAACTCGTCGGGCCGGTCCGCCAGCACGTCGTCGACGATCCGCGCCGCCACGGCGTGGACGTCGTCCTCGGCGGCGGCCAGCAGGCGCGGGGTGAACGCCCGTTGCACGATCCGGCGCAGCTGGGCGTGGTCCGCACCGTCCAGGTTGACCATCGAGTCCCCGAACAGCGCCCGCACCCAGCGGGCCGGCTCGGGCGTGGTCACCCCCGGGGCGCTGGCGAACACCTTCGGGTTCCGGCTCGCCTCCTGTACGTCGGCGTGCCGCACCAGCGCCCAGTGCCCGCGCCCGCGGCCCTCGGCGAAGTAGCGCGGCCCGTCGAGCGCCCGCAGCCGGGCGAACGCCTCCAGCCGCCGCTCGGGGGGAAGCTGCCAGAACGCCGGATCGGCCAGGTCCACCCCCGCCGGGTCGCCGCCCGTGTCGCTGTACCGCTGTGCCGGGACCGTCATGGCCGCACACCTTCCTGCTCGCTCACCTGACGACCAGAACGCTCCCGGTGCACCAAGGTCACGCCCGCCGCCACGGCGGCCGCCGCCACCAGCCCGGCCCACAGCACCGCCAGGGGGCCCGTCCAGGCGCAGGCCAGGAGCAGCACGGCCGTCACCGGCAGCACCAGCTGCTGGGCCGGGCCCCGCTTGAAGTGCCGGGAGTGCAGCAGCCACACGAAGGCCATGAACAGCGCCCCGGGCACGCACACGGCCAGGTTCGCGGCGACGGTGGAGACGTGGGCCTTGCCCACCGCGTGTTCGACCGCCACCTCGATCCCGGCGCCGATCGCCGCCGCCGACGCGAAGATCACGTAGTGGCCGTAGCCCCAGGGGATGGCCTCCCGGTTGCTGCGCAGCCGGTCGTGCGCGGGCACCGCGAAGTAGATCCACCAGGCCGCGAAGACCAGCAGCAGTCCGCCCGCGGCGATCGGCAGCAGCTCGTCCAGCGCCTCGTCCTCGTCGAGTGCCGACTGGACGGCGACGGTGGCCGCCGCGATGGTCTCGCCGAGGACGATGATGGTGAACAGCCCGTACCGCTCGGCGATGTGGTGCGGGTGCCAGGGCGTCCGGTGGCCCCGCTCGGCGACCACCGGGACCAGCAGCTCCGCCACCACCAACACCAGGAACAGCCAGCGGCGGCTGCTCTCCGGCGCCGCCAGCAGCGCCACCCACCCGGCCTGGCAGACCACCAGCCCCGCGGCGTACGTGAGCGCGCACCTCCGGGCCGGGCCCCGCTCGCCGGCCGCGGCGCGCAGCCACTGGGCGGTCAGGGCCAGGCGCATCACCACGTAGCCGAGGACGGCCACGGTCCAGTCGTCGCCGTCGAAGGCGCGCGGGATGCCCGCCGAGTAGATCAGCACGCCGACGATCTGCACCAGGGTCGCCAGCCGGTACGGCACGTCGTCGATGTCGTAGGCCGAGGCGAACCAGGTGAAGTTCATCCAGGCCCACCACACGCCGAAGAAGACGAACAGGTACCCGGTGATCCCGTCGACGGTGTGGCCCTCGGCGAGGGCGTGGACCAGCTGCCGCCCGGCCTGGGCGACGGCCACGACGAAGCAGAGGTCGAAGAACAGCTCCAGCGGTGTCGCCGCCCGGTGGCCCTCCTCGGGGTTCCGGGCGGTCATCGGTACGTAGGCCATCCGCCCAGCACAGCAGCCGTACGGGGGCGATCCGGCGAGGCGCGCGGCCCGCGGCACCCGCATGGCCCGACGGCGCCGGACCGGTCCCGGGCGTGACCGACGCACCGCCCGGGGCGGGACCTTGTCCCGTGCCGCGGGCGACGTTCTGCCCTGCCGCGGGCCGGAGCGCGCGGCGGAACCTGGACGGGCAAGACATCTCCCAACGTCTCAGGATGCGCCATGGGTTCCGCAACGCAGGAAGCAGCGGTACGGCAGGCAGCCGACCCGGACCAGTACCGGCCCGGCCGCACCATCACCGACTGGGCGCCGGAGGACCCGTCCTTCTGGCGGTCGACGGGCCGGAGGGTCGCCACCCGGAACCTGTGGATCGCGGTGCCCGCGCTGCTGGTCGCCTTCGTGGTCTGGCAGGTCTGGAGCATCACCGCCACCAGCCTCGCGGACGTCGGCTTCGGGTTCAGCCGGTCGCAGCTGTTCTGGCTGACGGCCGTACCCGGGATCACCGGCGGCACCGCCCGGATCCTCTACACCTTCCTCGGCCCGATGGTCGGCCAGCGCCGGTTCACCGCGATCTCGACGGTCGTGCTGGTCGTGCCGCTGCTGTGGCTGGGCTTCGCCGTGCAGGACCCGGGCACCCCGTACGGCGTGATGGTCGCGATCGCGGCGCTCTGCGGTGTCGGCGGCGCCAACTTCTCCTCCTCGCTGGCGAACATCGGCTTCTTCTACCCGAAGCGGGAGAAGGGCAACGCGACCGGCATCAACGGCGGCCTCGGCAACCTCGGCGTGTCCGTGGTGCAGCTGCTGACGCCCGTCCTGATCACCTCCTCGGTGCTGGCGGTCGGCGCGGGGCAGAAGAAGGCCGACGGCACGGAGATCCACCTGCAGAACGCGGCCTTCGTCTGGATCCCGGTGCTGGTCCTGCTCGCCGCGCTGGCGTGGTTCGGGCAGAACGACCTGAAGGTCGCCTCCACCCCGTTCGGCCAGCAGAAGATCATCTTCCGGCGGAAGCACAACTGGCTGATGACCTGGCTGTACGTCGGCACCTTCGGCTCGTTCATCGGCTTCGCCGCGGCCCTGCCGCTGCTGATCAAGACGACCTTCCCGGCGTACTCCGTCGCGACGTACGCGTGGATGGGCCCGGCGCTGGGCGCGCTGGCGCGCTGGGCGGGCGGGTGGATCGCCGACCGGCTGGGCGGGGCGCGGGTGACCATCCTGTCCTTCCTGGGCATGGCCGGATCGATCACCGGCGTGATCACCTTCCTTCCCTCGGCCGGCTCGGAGGGCTCCTTCACCGGCTTCTTCCTGTGCTTCCTCGCCGCCTTCCTGTTCTCGGGGATCGGCAACGGGTCCACGTTCCGCCAGATCCCGGTGATCTTCCGGGCGCAGCACCTGAAGGGGCTGGCGGAGGGCACGCCCGCGTACGCGGCGGCGCTGAGGCAGGCGGAGATCGAGTCCGGTGCGGTCACGGGCTTCACGGCGGGCATCGCCGCGTACGGCTTCTTCTTCGTCCCGGCGATGTTCGCGAACTTCGCGGTGACCAGCGCGATGTGGGGCTTCGTCGGGTTCTACGCCTCCTGCGTGGTGGTGGCCTGGTACTTCTACGCCCGCAAGGGCGCCGAAGCCCCCAGCTGACGCGGCCCCGGCCGCTGCCGCCGCCCTGGACATGCCGTTCACCCCGCGCGACACGCCGTCCCCCACGCCGGAGCAGACCGCCGCGCCCAGGAGGTCTTCGAGGCGCAGGGACTCCACGCGGTCTGGATCACCTGAACGGCGCAACAGAACAGTCCGCATAGCGGGCTGAATCGGTACGTACCACCTAGCGTGGTGCTGTGTCCGAGCCCACCGAAGCAGTCGCCGCTCCGCCTCCTCCCCCCGAGGCGCCCCCGCCCCCGCCCGGTGCCCGGCGCTCCGTCACCGCCCGCGCCACCCTGGCGGGGGCCGCCGTGTCCCTCCTGCTGATCGTCGCGATCGTGCTCGGCAGCCGGTTCCTCCGCGACTTCGACTCGGCCCTGCTGCCGTACGCGGTGGCCACCGTCTTCCTGGCCTTCGGCGTCGTCTACCGCTACACGGTCTGGGTCTCCGCACCCGCCGCCCGCCGCCTGTTCAGGAAGGGCTTCGGAAGCCTCTTCTCCGCCGAGAACTTCAGACGGGCCCCCACCGCCCTGCCCCGGATGATCGCCACCTACCTCGGCTTCCAGAAGTTCCTCGGCGCCCGCTCGCGCTCCCGCTGGATCGCCCACCAGCTGATCTTCTGGGGCTGCGTGCTCGCCGCCGCGATCACCTTCCCGCTGACCTGGGGCTGGTTCACCTTCACCGCCGGCACCGCCGCCGGGCCCGGCTACGAGATGCGCATCTGGGGCTTCAAGGTCCTCGGCTTCGACTCCCTGAACCTCGTCGGCTGGCTCATGTTCCACGGCCTGGACCTCGCCGCCGTCCTCGTCATCCCCGGCGCCTCGTACTTCCTGTGGCGGCGCATGAAGGACCGCGGCGCCATCACCGGCCAGCGCTTCGCCTACGACCTGCTGCCGCTGATCTGCCTCATCGTCATCTCGGTGACCGGCCTGTTGCTCACCTTCTCCTCGATCTTCCTCCACGGCGGCGGCTACGAGTTCCTGGCGGTCCTCCACATGGTCTCGGTCGTGTTCACGCTCATCTACATCCCGTTCGGGAAGTTCTTCCACATCGTCCAGCGCCCCGCCGCCGTCGGCATGCAGCTCTTCAAGTACACGGCCCGGCAGGACGAGCAGGTGTTCGCCTGCCGGCGCTGCGGCGAACCCGTGGACACCGCCCCGTACGTGGAGAACCTCCGCGCCACCATGCGGGACCTGGAGCTCGACTTCAACGCCTTCGCCGAGTACTGCCCCCGCTGCAAGCGGGTCCTGCGCGGCAACGCCTACCTCACTCACGTCAAGAAGGGGTTCAAGTGACCTCCCGCCAGCCCCTCCCGCTGGACCCGTCCATCGCCCCGCCCGGCACCCGCGACTTCCGCGACGCGGGCGGGATCCCGGCCGACCGCTGGCACGCCGACCAGGAGGGCGAGACCCTCGTCCCCACCCACTGCTGCTTCTGCGGAGTGCAGTGCGGGATGTACCTGCGGGTGGACCGGGCGGGCAAGGTCTTCGGCGTCGAGCCCCGCAACCACGACATCAACCGGATGCGGCTCTGCCCCAAGGGCATCAACGCCTACCAGCAGGTCAACCACCCCGACCGGCTCACCGCCCCGCTGATGCGCCGCTCCCGCGACGAGCAGTTCAGGGAGGTCTCCTGGGAGGAGGCCCTGGACCACACCGTCGCCGAGATCCGCCGCATCCAGACCGCCCACGGCAACGACGCCTTCGGCCTGCTCGGCGGAGCCAGCCTGTACTCCGAGAAGACCTACCTCGTCGGCAAGTTCGGCCGGGTCGCCCTCAGGACGCGGCACGTGGACTACAACGGCAGGCTCTGCATGGTCAGCGCCGCCGGCGCCAACAAGCTGGCCTTCGGCATCGACCGGGCCGCCAACCCCTTCTCCGACATCCTCCTCACCCAGTGCCTGCTGATCGCCGGGTCCAACGTCGGCGAGTGCTTCCCCGTGATGACCCAGTACCTGTGGGGAGCCCGCGACCGCGGCGCCGCACTGATCGTCGTCGACCCGCGGGAGACGGCGGTCGCCCGCACCGCCGACGTCCACGTGGCCCTCAAGCCCGGCACCGACTCCGCCTTCTTCAACGCCGTCCTGCACGTGGTCGTCGCCGAGAACCTCACCGACGAGGCCTACCTCGCCGCGCACACCACCGGCTGGGAGGACGTGATGAAGGCCGTCCAGGCTTACCCGCCCGCCCGGTCCGCCGAGATCTGCGGGATCCCCGAGGCGCAGATCGTCCAGGTCGCCCGGATGTTCGCCGGAGCCGACCGCGCGATGGCCTTCCACGCCCGCGGGGTCGAGCACCACTCCCAGGGAGTGGAGAACTGCCTCTCGATCATCAACCTGTGCGTGGCCACCGGGAACCTGGGCAAGCCCGGAGCCGGCTACGGCACCATCACCGGCCAGGGCAACGGCCAGGGCGGACGCGAGCACGGCCAGAAGGCCGACCTGCTGCCCGGCGGCCGCTCCATCACCAACCCCGAGCACCGCCGGCAGATCTGCCGGATCTGGGGCATCGAGGAGTCCGAGCTCCCGCCCGCCGGCACCTCCATGATGGAGATGGTCTGGCAGATGCAGCGCCAGGAGATCCGCGGACTCGTCGGAATCTGCAACAACCCCTTCGTCTCCCTCCCCAACTACAAGGCCGTCAAGGAGGGCTACGACGCCCTGGAGTTCCACGCACAGTTCGACTTCTTCCTCTCCGAGACCGCCGCCAACGCGCACGTGGTCTTCCCCGTCACCGTCTGGGCCGAGGACGAGGGCGTCATGGCCAACACCGAGGCCCGCGTGGTCAAGCACAACAAGGCCCAGGAGCCACCCGCCGGCGTCCGCACCGACACCTGGGTCATCTGCGAACTCGCCCGGCGGCTCGGGCAGGGGGACAAGTTCGACTTCCCCGGCTCCCGCGAGGTTTTCGAGGAACTCCGCGTCGCCTCCGCCGGAACGGTCAACGACTACTACGGCATCACCTACGAACGCCTGGAGGAGACCGGCGGCATCGCCTGGCCCTGCCCCTCCACCGAGCACCCGGGCACCCCCCGCCTCTTCGAGGACGGCCGGACCTACCACCCCGACGGCAAGATCCACCTGCAGGTCGTCGAGTGGCACGCCCCCATGGACCCCTACACCGAGGAATTCCCCCTCTCCCTCACCACCGGGCGCACCGTCGCCCACTTCCTCTCCGGCAACCAGACCCGCCGCCTCGGCGCCCTGGTCGAACAGACCCCCCGCCCCTGGGTGGAGGTCCACCCCTCCCACGGGTTCCGCGACGGCGACCCCGTCCGGGTCGTCACCCGGCGCGGCAGCGGGACCTTCCCCGCCCTGGTCACCGAGGCCATCCGCCCCGACACCGTCTTCGTGCCCTACCACTGGCCGATCCCCACCGCCGCCAACGGGCTCACCATCGACGCCCTGGACCCCCGGTCCAAGATCCCGGAGTACAAGGTGTGTGCCGCCCGGATCGAGGCCGGCGACCGGATCGACGAGGTCCCGGCCCCGCCCACCGCCCCCGGACGCGAGGCCTACCCCGAAACGCAGGTCTCGCGCACCGACCCGCTGCCGCCCACGTCCTCACAGGGACGCGGAACGGCGGAGAGGAGCTGATCGAAGCCATGATGGGCCGCACCATCTTCATCGACCCGGGGCGCTGCATCGGCTGCCAGGCCTGCGTGTCCGCCTGCCGCGAATGCGACTCCCACCGCGGCAAGTCGATGATCCACCTCGACTACACCGACCCCGGCCGGTCCGTCGCCTCCCTCCCCACCGTCTGCATGCACTGCGAGGACCCCGTCGCCCCCTGCGCCGAGGTCTGCCCCGCCGACGCGATCCTGGTCACCTCCGACGGAGTGGTCCAGCAGGCCGACACCACCCGCTGCATCGGCTGCGCCAACTGCGTCAACGCCTGCCCCTTCGGCGTACCGAAGATCGACCTCCAGGCGAAGCTCCAGATGAAGTGCAACCTCTGCTACGACCGCACCGCCTACGGCCTGGCCCCGATGTGCGCCACCGTCTGCCCCACCGGCGCCCTCTTCTACGGGACCCTCGAAGAGCTCCAGGCCGAACGCCCCGGCGTCCAGGTCGCCGACTCCTTCGCCTTCGGCGACGTCGTCGTCAGGACCGGGGTCGCCATGGTCGTGCCCGCCGACAAGGTCCAGTGGCCGGTGCCCGGCGGGCTTCCCGTCGTCGAGGTGAACGGGGTGGATGTCCGTTGAGCGTCACCGAACAGCCCCAGCCCGCCCAGGGCAGACCCGGCACCGGCCCGGACGAGGCCCGGCAGCAGCTCCGCGACCGGATCAGCGCCGACTCCCTCACCACCCGCCGCGACTACCTGCGGATCGTCGCCACCGTCTCCGGCGGCCTCGCCATCGGCGGAGTCGGCGTCGCCGCCGGCATCCTGCACCGGCACGGCGACAGCGAGGACCTCCCCGCCACCAGGAAGGTCGCCGACGAACTGCCCCCCGGACAGGCTGTGGCCTTCCGGTACCCCGGCGACGAGGACCGCGCCCTGGCCGTGCGGCTCGCCGACGGCACCCTCGTGGGCTACTCGGCCGTCTGCACCCACCTGGCCTGCGCGGTGCTCTGGCGCCAGGACCGCGGCTCGGACGGCGAGCTCTACTGCCCCTGCCACGAAGGCGTCTTCGACGCCCGCACCGGCGAGGTCACCGCGGGCCCGCCCCCGCGCCCCCTGCCCAGGATCTTCCTGACCGAGCAGGGCGACGGCAGCGTCTGGGCCGTCGCCACCGCCCGGTCCGGAGAGCCGGCCAAGGACGCCCTGTGCCGGCAGCTCGGCGACTCCCGCCCCGAGATGACCCAGCGCCTCGGCTGCCCGGGAACGGCACGCGCCACGGAGAACAGGCGGACATGATGAGCGAAGCACCGCTGCCGCCCCGGCCCGACTACCAGCCGGGCAGCGCCCGGCCACGGCTGAACCGGCCGGTCCGCGACCGCTACCCGCAGATCCGCCCCACCAGCGGCTACGGGGACCCGCGGATCCGGCACACCGGCCCCGGCCCAGGCGCCGGCACCGAACAGGAACCCGAGCGCTCCTCCAAGCTCAACGCGCGTCTGGTGCTCGCCCTCACCGTACTGGTCGGGCAGCTCTGGGCCCTGACCGTGACCGTCAACGAGTGGATGAAGGGCAACACCGGCACGGCCTGGTGGGGAGCGGGATTCCTGATCCTCTCCTTCCTGGTGGTGCTCGGACTGTGGCGCCTCGACCCCAAGGACCGGTGACCCGCGCTGGTGCCCGGGTTCGTGGTCCGGCGTGTCCGGCAGGTCCGGCAGGTCTGGTCGGTCACCGACGTCAAGCACCGCCGCCGTCCTGGGCCCGGCTGAGCCGGGCGGGCGCGGCCGTACCCTGGACGCATGAGCACCCCCGCCCCCGCCCCCGAGCCGGGCTCCGGCCCGTCCCGGCCCCAGGCCCGGCCCAAGCCTTCCCTCGTCTTCGACGACCCGCTGGACCAGCAGTCCTCGGACGACACCGACCGGGGCTGGGGCGAGCGGGCCCCCGCCGACAGCGCCGCCGATCTGGCGCGCTTCCTCGACGAGAAGCCCCCGCACCACCTCTGAGCGGTCCGGCTCAGACCGCCGGTCCGCCGCCCGTCCGCTGCCGGGCGGTGCCGTCGACACCGGCGCGCTGGGCGACCAGGTTGTCGCGGATCTCCTTCAGCACCTCCAGTTCGGTGACCTCCACGCTCTCGTGCAGACCCTCGCGGGCCTTGCGCCGCGCCTCCACCCGGGCCAGGTACTTCGCCATCGGCAGCACCATCAGGAAGTAGACGACCGCGGCGGTGATCAGGAAGGTGAGCGCCGCGTTGAGCACGCTGCCCCACAGGATGTTCACCCCGATCGCGTCGCCCGTCTTCGGGTCCACGCCGCAGGGGCCCTTGAGGCAGGAGGTGTAGCCGTCCAGGCTCTTCGTGCCGACCGCACCGATCAGCGGGCTGATGATCCCCTTCACCACGGAGTTCACGATGTTGGTGAACGCGGCACCGATGACCACGGCCACCGCCAGGTCCACCACGTTGCCACGCATCAGGAAGGCCTTGAAGCCCGCCAGGACGCTCTCCTTCTTCTCGCTCACCACTGAGCCTTTCTTCGATCGGACAGGACGCGGAGCCAACGGTTCCGAAAACTACGGCAGTCCGGGCGCGCCCTGTCCAATCGAGGCACGTCCTCGGGTGAATTGCCCGATCATGAGTGCGGATCAGCACAGGGTCACCGCCAGGCGTGCCACGGCGCCCGCACCCACGAGTTCCCGCGCCGTCTCCCGCGGCACCGACAGCAGTACGAGCGCACCGCCGTCCGCAGCCGTCCCCTCCGCCCCGTCCGCCGCCGGCACCTCCGCCACCCGGGCGCCGGCCGCCACCACCCGCGGCGGCCCGTCCCGGCCGGCCGCCACCACGTCCACCCGGTCCCCGGGCCGCAGCAGCCGCACCGTGGCCGCGTCCGCGATCCGCACCGGGGCCGTCACCGGCCGCACCACGGCCGGTTGCGGCGGAGCGCCGCGGGCCGGCGCCTCCGCCCGGGAGGCCTGGGCCTGGCTCCCGCCCGCCGCCAGCGCGGCCGCGGCCGCCCCGGCGAGGACGACCGCGCCCACCCGCCGCCGGCGCCTCAGCGCCCGCCGCAGCCGCCCGGCCCCCCGCCCCACCCGCAGCGGGGGGAACGGCGGAACCGCGCGCGGCGGGGGACACGTGGAGGCGCGGGAAGCACCGGAACCGGCATCGGGAGCAGGGGAACGAGAAGCGCCGGACATGCCGACCACCACCCAACGTCAGGAGGAGACCCACCCCGGGCGGTCGCCCGGACACCCCTCACGATGCGCCGGCCCCCCGCCGCCCCGCCCACCCCTGTGGACCGTCCCCAGCCTGTGGATACCGCGGCCACCCACACGGGCGACACACGGGCGACACACGGGCGACACACGTGCGACACACGGGCTACGGCAGTTCGATCCCCAGGTCCCAGCCGTCGTGGGCGTGCGTGCACAGGCAGTCCCGCGCCGCGGTCTCCGGCAGCGCCGCCACCGCGTCGAACAGCACCTCCCGAAGCCGCCCGATGTTCTCGCCGAACACCTTGAGCACCTCCGTGTGGGACACGCCCTCACCCGTCTCCGCACCCGCGTCCAGGTCCGTGACCAGCGCCATCGAGGTGTAGCAGAGCCCCAGCTCGCGGGCGAGGACCGCCTCCGGGTGCCCCGTCATGCCGACCACCGACCAGCCCATCGCGGCATGCCACCGGGACTCGGCGCGGGTCGAGAACCGCGGGCCCTCGACGACGACCATCGTGCCGCCGTCCACGGCCTCCCAGGAGCGGCCCCGGGCCGCCTCCAGCGCCGCGGCCCGGCCCACCGGGCAGTACGGGTCCGCGAAGGTCGTGTGCACCACGTTGGGGACGGTGCCGTCGGGCAGCGGGTGCCCGTCGAAGAAGGTCTGCGTACGGGCCTTCGTACGGTCGACCAGCTGGTCCGGCACCAGCAGCGTGCCCGGGCCGTACTCCGGCCGCAGCCCGCCCACCGCGCACGGGCCCAGCACCTGCCGCACGCCCACCGAGCGCAGCGCCCACAGGTTGGCCCGGTAGTTGATCCGGTGCGGCGGAAGGTGGTGCGCGCGCCCGTGGCGGGGCAGGAAGGCGACGCGGCGGCCGGCCAGTTCCCCGAGGTAGAGCGAGTCACTGGGAGCTCCGTAGGGAGTCTCGACCTGGACCTCGGAGACGTCCTCCAGGAAGGAGTAGAAGCCGGACCCGCCGATCACACCGATCTCTGCGTTCACCATGCGGCCAAGATTAGCCCGGACGTGCGAAAGCCCCCTCGCCCGCGGGCGAGGGGGCTCGTGCGCGCACGGGGCCGTCAGGCGGCCGGGCTGCTGCTCGGAGCGGAGGCCGGCGCGGACGCCGGGGCCGACGCCGTGGAGGTCGTCGAGGAGGCGGCCGGCTTGGAGGCCGGGGTGCTGCTGGAAGAGGCGCCGCGGCTGTCGTTCCGGTAGAACCCGGAACCCTTGAAGACGATGCCGACCGCGGAGAACACCTTCTTCAGGCGTCCCTGGCAGCTCGGGCACTCGGTCAGGGCGTCGTCCGTGAACTTCTGCACGGCCTCGAGGCCTTCACCGCACTCGGTGCACTGGTACTGGTAGGTCGGCACGATCTTCCTCCTGGCACTCTGACTCGATGAGTGCTAACGATGCTCCATGGTGACGTATTCCGGCGGATCAGTCCACCGTCACCGGCACTCGGTGACCCATGCCACGCTCGTTCACCCGCGTCACGGACGTGGTGATGATGCGGCTGGGCGCCTTGGGCGCCAGCTTGGCCCGCAGTGCCAGCAGGGTGGCCAGCGCCAGCGCGGTGGCGCCCATCGGCACCAGGAACCCGAAGGCGGAGCCGTGCGCGTCGGTCAGCCGGCCCGCCAGCGTCACCGCGCCGGCCTGGCCGAAGGCGACCGCGCCGGTCAGCCAGGTGAAGGCCTCGGTGCGGGAGGCGGCCGGGACCAGGCTCTCGATCATCGTGTAGCCGGTGATCAGGGCCGGGGCGATGCACAGGCCGACCACCAGGCCGAGGGTGCCGAGGACCACCGCGGAGTTCGCGGCCCACAGCACGGAGGCCGCGGCGGTGAGGCCGACGTAGCCCAGGATGAGCCGGCGGCGGGGGCCGATCTTCCAGGCGACGGCGCCCATGGTGATGCCGGCGATCATGTTGCCGGCGGCGAAGACGCCGTACAGCACGCCGTTGGCGCCAGGGTTGCCGATCTCGTTGGAGAACGCGGCCAGGGAGACCTGCATGCCGCCGAAGACGGCGCCGATGCCGATGAAGGCCACGATCAGGACCCGCAGGCCCGGGAAGGACAGGGCCGACGCGTGCTTCTCGCCGGTGGCCGAGGCCGCGGCGTGGACCTTGGGCTGGGTGGCGCGCTGCGCCGCGAACAGCAGGCCGCCGAGCAGCGTCAGCGCGGCTTCGGTGACCAGGCCCGCGGCCGGGTGCACTCCGGTGCACAGCGCGGTCGCCAGGACCGGTCCGACCACGAAGGTGAACTCGTCGGTGACGGACTCGAAGGCGGCGGCCGTCGGCAGCAGCGGGGAGCCCTCCAGGCGCGCGGCCCAGCGGGCCCGCACCATCGGCCCGACCTGCGGGACGCTCGCACCGGCCGGGACGGCGGCCAGCGCGAGCGCCCACAGCGGGGCGCCGGCCAGCGCGAGCGCGGTCAGTGCGCTCACGGCGGCGGCGTGCGTGAGGACCACGGGGACCAGGACGGCGGCCTGGCCACGGCGGTCGGTGAACTTGCCCATCACCGGGGCGGACAGCGCCATCGACACACCGGTGACGGCGGCCACGACACCGGCGTTCGCGTAGGAACCGGTGGTGTGCTGGACGAGCAGGAGGATGCTGAGGGTCAGCATTCCGAAGGGAAGACGTGCGGCGAACCCGGGGAGCAGGAAGCTCAGCGCGCCGGGCGTGCGCAGCAGTGCACCGTACCCGGGCCGGGCAGGGGCGGAGGAAGTCTCGGACTTGTCGGTCGCGACCGCGGATGCCACGGTCCTTGCCTTTCTACCACCTGGTAGAGCATCCCCGTCTGCGGGCGGTGCGTGGTGCCTCGTGGGCCGCACCCGTACGTATGGGAGCTCCGAGAGCTGTCCTCTTGCGCAGGACCGAGTGATACCAGGGGCGCCCACTGCGGAGGGTGCCACGGCCGCCGAGCGGTCGCGCCAGCTCTGCGTCAGGCAGAGTTGGTTCTGTTTGTGTTCCTTCACTGTACAGGCAAAAGCGCCGCCACGCCCTGTGATTCCGCCGACAACCCATGTCTTCACCTGGCATTAACCGGATCTTCGCCCTCCGTAACCATGGAAACCAGCGTGAAACGCGCCGTTTCCCTGGGGAAGCAAGACGTGAATCCGTCAGATGATCGTCCGGGCGGGCCCCAATGAGGATCGTGCGATCCGCCGCTGGCCGCGTACGGGTGCCCGTTCGATACTGCGCCGCTCAGTGCAGCGAGCCCCCGCCGGTGCCCAGCCAGCCGGCCAGCTTGCCGCCCCGGGCCACCGCCCGCAGTCGCGCCTCCGCCGCGTCCCGCACCGGGTCCGTGGCCACCACCAGCAGCTCGTCCTCGCGCCGCAGCACCGTCGACGGCAGTGGTACGAAGCTCTTGCCGTCCCGGACGACGAGGGTGACCGCGGCGCCGGCCGGCAGCCGCAGCTCGCTCACCTCGACACCGTGCATCCGCGAGCCGGCGGGAATGGCGAAGGAGAGCAGGTGCCCGCGCAGCCGCTCCAGCGGCGCCGACTCGATGCCGAGGTCGGCCGCGGCCTCGCCGGAATCCCGGATGTTCAGCTTCCGGGCCAGCCAGGGCAGGGTCGGGCCCTGCACCAGGGTGTAGACGACCACCAGCACGAAGACGATGTTGAAGACCCGGTCACTGCCCTCGATCCCGGACACCATCGGGATCGTGGCCAGGATGATCGGCACCGCGCCGCGCAGGCCGGCCCAGGACATCAGGGTCTTCTCCTGCCAGGGGAGCCGGAACGGGACCAGGCTCAGGAAGACCGACAGTGGTCGCGCCACCATGGTCAGCATCAGGCCGATGATCACCGCCGGCCAGAAGTCGTTGACCAGCTCGTGCGGGGTCACCAGCAGGCCGAGCAGGACGAACATGCCGATCTGCGCGATCCAGCCGACGCCGTCGGCGAAGCCCCGGGTGGCCGGCCAGTGCGGCAGCTTGGAGTTCCCCAGGACCATCGCGGCCAGGTAGACGGCGAGGAAGCCGGAGCCGTGCGCCATCGCGCCCGCCGCGTACGCCGAGACGGCGATGGCCATCACGGCGATCGGGTAGAGGCCGGAGGCGGGCAGTGCCACGTGCCGCAGCGCGTACGCGCCGAGGAAGCCCACGGTGAGGCCGATGGCCGCGCCGATGGCCAGCTCCATGGCGATCTTGCCGAGGAGGACGTACCACTCGTCGATCGGGCCGACCGTGGCGAAGGCCACCACCAGGATGACCACGGGGGCGTCGTTGAAGCCCGACTCCGCCTCCAGCACACCGGTCACCCGCGAGGGGAGCGGCACCTTGCGCAGCACCGAGAAGACCGCCGCCGCGTCCGTCGAGGAGACGACCGCTCCGATCAGCAGCGCCTGCCGCCACTCCAGCCCGACCAGGTAGTGCGCCCCGGCCGCGGTCACCCCCACGCTGATCGCGACGCCGAGCAGGGAGAGCACGACGGCGGCCGGGAGGGCCGGTCTGACCTCTTTCCACTTCGTGCCCAGGCCGCCCTCGGCCAGGATCACGACCAGTGCCGCGTATCCGATGACCTGGGTGAGCTCCGCGTTGTCGAAGACGACGTTGCCTATGCCGTCCTGGCCTATCGCGATGCCTATGCCGAGGTAGATGAGCAGGCTCGGCAGTCCGCTCCGCGAGGAGACCCGCACCGCGGCCACGGCGACGAGCAACACGAGCGAACAGACCAGCAGGAGCTCGTTGAGCTGGTGGACGGTCAGCGGACACCCCTCCTCGTGACGGCCGGACGGAGCTTCCGCCGGGACCCAAGTAATTCGTTACCTTACCTAATCTTTGACGCTTTCTTGACGCCCTACCCACATTGTGAAACGCCAGTTCGACGTAGTCCCTGACACCGCGTCCGAACGGGCGCGGTGCTGCGCCTATGGTTGCTCCCAGCACTCAGGACCACCCTGCCCCTCGAAGGACAGCGATGCCCGCCAACGAATCCGCCCCCTCCGTCAAGAAGAAGGGGCGACGCGCCCGTCTGATCGTGCTCACCCTGGTGCTGGCGCTCGTCGCGGGCCTCGGTTACGGGGCGTACTGGAGCGTGGACGGTGTGCGCTCCTCCCACCCGCAGACGACCGGCAGCCTCCAGCTCGCCGGCCTCAAGGGAACGGTCGAGGTCAAGCGCGACGCCCACGGGATCCCCCAGCTCTACGCCGACAACGACGAGGACCTCTTCCGCGCCCAGGGCTTCGTCCACGCCCAGGACCGCTTCTGGGAGATGGACGTCCGGCGGCACATGACCGCCGGCCGGCTCTCCGAGATGTTCGGCGGCGAGCAGGTCGAGACCGACGCGTTCCTGCGCACCCTCGGCTGGCGCCGGGTCGCGCAGACGGAGTACGACAAGAAGCTCTCCCCCGAGACCAAGCGGAACCTCCAGGCTTACGCCGACGGGGTCAACGCCTACCTCAAGGGCAAGTCCGGCAAGGACCTGTCCGTGGAGCACGCGGCCCTCGAGCTCGCCGAGGGCTACGCCCCCGAGCCCTGGGGTCCGGTGGACTCGGTGGCCTGGCTCAAGGCCATGGCCTGGGACCTGCGCGGCAACATGCAGGACGAGATCGACCGCGCGCTGATGTCGGGGAAGTTCACCAAGGAGCAGGTCGACGAGCTCTACCCGCCCTACCCGTTCGACCGGAACAAGCCGGTCGTCGAGGGCGGCAAGGTCGAGTCCGGCAAGTACGTCCCCCAGGGTGCGGCGGGTGCGGCGGGCGCGACGGCCTCCGGCAGCGGCACGGGCACCGGCACCGGCACCGGAACGGGCTCCGGCGCCACCTCCCCGGCCGGCGCCACGGAGGGCCTGCGCACCCAGCTCACCGCCCTGTCCGCCACCCTGGACGAGATCCCGGCCCTGCTCGGCCCCAACGGCAGCGGCATCGGCTCGAACTCCTGGGTCGTCTCCGGCCGGTACACCACCACCGGCAAGCCCCTGCTGGCCAACGACCCGCACCTGTCCCCGCAGCTGCCCTCGGTCTGGTACCAGATGGGCCTGCACTGCCGTAAGACCTCGCCCGACTGCAAGTACCAGGTGTCCGGCTTCACCTTCTCCGGCATGCCCGGCGTGGTCATCGGACACAACCAGGACATCGCCTGGGGCCTGACCAACCTGGGCGCCGACGTCACCGACCTCTACCTGGAGCAGGTCCGGCCGGACGGCTACGTCCGCGACAACAAGGTGCAGCCCTTCACCACCCGTGAAGAGGTCATCAAGGTCGCCGGCGGCGCCGACAAGAAGATCACCGTCCGGTCCACCGGCAACGGCCCGCTGGTCTCCGACCGCAGCGACGAGCTCGGCACCGTCGGCTCCCGCGCCCCCGTCGCCGCCTCCGCCCCCGACCGGGGCAACGGCTACGCGGTGGCCCTGCGCTGGACCGCCCTCGACCCGGGCAAGTCCATGGACGCCGTCTTCAAGCTCAACCAGGCCAAGGACTTCAAGGACTTCCGGGCCGCCGCCCGGGACTTCGAGGTCCCCTCGCAGAACATGATCTACGCGGACGGCAAGGGCGCCACGGGCAACATCGGCTACCAGGCCCCCGGCCGGATCCCGGTCCGCACCCAGCCCGACGCCGGCCGGATGCCCGCCCCCGGCTGGGACTCCAAGTACGCCTGGAAGGGCACGGCCGACAGCACCGCCGGCTGGATCCCGCAGGACGAGATGCCGTGGGACTACAACCCCAAGCGCGGCTACGTCGTCACCGCCAACCAGGCCGTGGTCGAGTCCGGCCAGGGCAAGTACCCGCACACGCTGACCACCGACTGGGGCTACGGCGCCCGCAGCCAGCGGATCAACGACCTCATCGAGGCGAAGATCAAGGACAGCGGCAAGATCTCCACCGACGACATGCGGACCATGCAGATGGACAACAGCAGCGAGATCGCCGCGCTGCTGACGCCCGTGCTGACCCGCATCCAGGTCTCCGACCCCGACGTCCGGGCCGCCCAGAAGCTGCTCGACGGCTGGAACTACACGCAGGAGCCCGACTCGGCCGCCGCCGCCTACTTCAACGCGGTCTGGCGCAACATCCTCAAGCTGGCCTTCGGCGACAAGATGCCCAAGGAACTGCGGCTCGAAGGCGAGTGCCGGTACGTCCGCGACGACTCCTCCGGCCCGGTCGACGACCTCGCCGAGACGGTCCGCGAGTGCGGCATGCGCGACTCCGAGTCGGCCCAGCCGGACGGCGGGGACCGCTGGTTCGAGGTGGTCCGCCGCCTGGTCAAGGACGAGAAGTCGGCCTGGTGGACCTCGCCCGCCGCCCGCAACCAGAAGGCGACCACCACCCGCGACGAGCTCTTCGCCCGGGCCATGAAGGACGCCCAGTGGGAGCTGACCGCCAAGCTCGGCAAGGACCGCTCCACCTGGAGCTGGGGCCGGCTGCACCAGCTGATGCTGCGCAACCAGACCCTCGGCACCGGGGGCCCCGGCTACCTCCAGTGGCTGCTCAACCGCGGCCCCTGGAACCTCGGCGGCGGCGAGGCCACCGTCAACGCCACCGGCTGGAACGCGGCGAGCGGCTACGCCGTCACCTGGGTCCCGTCGATGCGGATGGTCGTCAACCTCAACGACCTGGACAAGTCGCGCTGGATCAACCTGACCGGCGCGTCCGGCCACGCCTACCACGGCCACTACACGGACCAGACGGAGCTCTGGGCCAAGGGCGAGCTGCTGGACTGGCCGTTCAGCCCGGACGCGGTGAACGGCGCGACCGAGGACACGCTCACCCTCACGCCGTAACCGAAGCCGTGGCCCCGGCCGGGTCCGCCCGGCCGAAGCGGCGGACCCCGGACGGGGTCGCCACCGCCTGCACGGGGTGGTCGTGCGGTTCCTCCGGGACCCGTGCGACCACCTCGTCGTCGTAGAGGAGCACAACCAGCGCCGGATGCGCCCCGGCCCGTTCCAGCCGCGCCAGCACCCGGTCGTAACTGCCGCCGCCGCGGCCGAGCCGCATCCCCCGGCCGTCCACCGCGAGGCCGGGCAGCAGCACCGCGTCCGCACCGGTCACCGCGTCCGGCCCGAGGCGCGGACCGGACGGCTCCAGCAGCCGCATCTTCCCCGGGTGCGCCGTTTCGGCGAGGCTCCCGGGCCCCTCGTACGGGCCCCAGTCGAGGTCGTTGTCGGGCAGCAGCACCGGCAGCAGCACTCGCTTCCCGGCCCGGCGCAGTCCGTCGAGCAGGTCCCGGGTACCCGGCTCGGTCCCCACGGACACGTACGCCGCCACCGTGCGCGCACCGGCCAGTTCGGGCAGCTCCAGGGCGCGTCGGGCGATGGACGCGGCCGCCGCCGCGGCGGCGTCGGGCGACAACGCCCGCCGGTTCGCCAGCAGTTCGCGGCGGAGAGCGGACTTGTCGGAAGAACTCATTGTCACGGTTGGTGCACAGTCCTCTCGGCAAAGGGGCAAAACTGGACGGAATTACCAGAACAAACGATCGGGTGTCCGTTCACCCACTATCGTTCTGCGCATGACTCAGTTGCACCCCGTGATCAAAAAGGCCGTCATCCCGGCCGCGGGCCTCGGCACTCGCTTCCTCCCGGCGACCAAGGCCACCCCCAAGGAAATGCTCCCCGTCGTGGACAAGCCGGCCATCCAGTACGTGGTGGAAGAGGCCGTCTCGGCCGGGCTCGACGACGTTCTCATGATCACAGGACGTAACAAGCGCGCTCTCGAAGACCACTTCGACCGCAACTACGAGCTGGAGTCGGCGCTCTCCGCCAAGGGCGACGACGACCGCCTCAAGCGCGTCCAGGAGTCCAGCGACCTCGCCACCATGCACTACGTGCGCCAGGGCGACCCGCGCGGCCTCGGCCACGCCGTCCTCTGCGCCGCCCCGCACGTCGGCGACGAGCCCTTCGCGGTCCTCCTCGGCGACGACCTCATCGACCCGCGCGACCCCCTGCTGCGCCAGATGACCGAGGTCCAGCAGCGCACCGGCGGCTCCGTCATCGCCCTGATGGAGGTCCCGGCCGAGAACATCCACCTCTACGGCTGCGCCGCCGTCGAGGCCACCGACGAGACGGACGTCGTCCGGATCACCGACCTGGTGGAGAAGCCGGACCCGGCCGACGCGCCGAGCAATTACGCGATCATCGGACGGTACGTCCTCAACCCCGCGATCTTCGACATACTGCGGGAGACCGAGCCGGGCCGCGGCGGGGAGATCCAGCTCACCGACGCCCTGCAGAAGCTGGCCGCCGACGAGACCGTCGGCGGCCCGGTGCACGGCGTGGTCTTCCGGGGCCGCCGCTACGACACCGGAGACCGCGGCGACTACCTCCGGGCGATCGTCCGCCTCGCGTGCGAGCGTGAGGACCTGGGCCCGGAGTTCCGCACCTGGCTTCACCGTTACGTCACGGAGGAGATGTAGCACCTTGAGCAGCACCGCACCGCAGGACACCGGCCGTCAGCAGCAGCGACTGTGGTCGGTGGACGAGCACCTGGCCGACGTCCTGGCCACTGTCCGGCCGCTGGAGCCCATCGAGCTCCAGCTGCTGGAGGCCCAGGGATGCGTCCTGGTCGAGGACGTCACCGTGCCCGTCGCCCTGCCGCCCTTCGACAACAGCTCCATGGACGGCTACGCCGTCCGGGTGGCCGACGTCCAGGGTGCGAGCGAGGAGTTCCCCGCGGTGTTGACGGTGGTCGGTGACGTGGCGGCGGGCAGCGGCGAGCTGCCCGCCGTGGGTCCCGGCCAGGCCGCACGGATCATGACCGGCGCCCCGCTGCCCCCCGGCGCGGAGGCCGTCGTACCGGTCGAGTGGACCGACGGCGGCAGCGGCGGCGGCGCGGCCTCCGGGATGACCCCGGCCAGCGCGGCCCCCCAGGGAGCCGGCGGCGAGGTCCGGGTCCACCGGGCCGCCGAGGCCCGCGCCCACGTCCGGGCGCGCGGCAGCGACGTACAGGCCGGCGACCTGGCGCTGGCCGCCGGGACCGTCCTCGGGCCCCCGCAGATCGCCCTGCTCGCGGCCATCGGCCGCGGCACGGTCCGGGTGCGCCCCCGCCCGCGCGTGGTGGTCCTCTCCACCGGCAGCGAGCTCGTCCAGCCCGGCGAGGCCCTGACCTCCGGCACCATCTACGACTCCAACAGCTTCGCCCTGGCCGCCGCCGCCCGGGACGCGGGCGCCATCGCCTACCGGGTGGGCGCGGTCGCCGACGACGCGGACACCCTGCGCGCCACCATCGAGGACCAGCTGATCCGTGCCGACCTGCTGGTCACCACCGGCGGGGTCAGCGTCGGCGCCTACGACGTGGTCAAGGAGGCCCTTTCGCCCTCCGGCACCGACGAGGACGGCGACCCGGCCGGCACCGGCGTCGACTTCCGCAAGCTCGCCATGCAGCCCGGCAAGCCCCAGGGCTTCGGCTCGGTCGGCCCCGACCGCACCCCCCTGCTGGCCCTGCCCGGCAACCCCGTGTCCTCGTACGTCTCCTTCGAGCTGTTCGTACGGCCCGCCATCCGCGCCCTCATGGGCCTACCGGACGTCTCCCGGCCCGTCGTCCGCGCCACCCTGAAGGCGGACCGGCCGCTCGGCTCGCCCGCGGCCCGCCGGCAGTTCCTGCGCGGCGCCTACGACCCCGCGTCAGGCACGGTCAGCCCGGTCGGCGGCTCCGGCTCGCACCTCATCGCCGCCCTGGCCCACGCCGACTCGCTGATCGTCGTACCGGAGGACGTCACCACGGTGGAACCGGGCACCGAGCTGGACGTGGTCCTGCTCGGCTGAGCGGGGCCCGGTACCGGTAGCGTGTTACGCACCACACAGGCCCTCGCCAGGGCCCAGAGCGGAGCGGCACAGCGATGAGTACCCAGAGCAGGCTCACCCACATCGACGAGGCCGGGGCGGCCCGGATGGTCGACGTCTCGGAGAAGGACGTCACCACCCGCACGGCGCGGGCCAGCGGCCGGGTCCTGGTCTCGGCCCGGGTGATCGAGCTGCTGCGCGGCGAGGGCGTGCCCAAGGGCGACGCCCTCGCCACCGCGCGGATCGCGGGGATCATGGGAGCGAAGAAGACCCCGGACCTGATCCCGCTGTGCCACCCGCTCGCGGTCTCCGGCGTGAAGGTGGACCTGACGGTCGCCGACGACGCGGTCGAGATCCTCGCCACCGTCAAGACCACCGACCGCACCGGCGTGGAGATGGAGGCGCTCACCGCGGTCGCCGTGGCCGGTCTCACCGTCATCGACATGGTCAAGGCGGTCGACAAGGGCGCGGTCATCACCGACGTCCGGGTCGAGGAGAAGACCGGCGGCAAGTCCGGCGACTGGGCCCGCTCGTGAGCCCGCGCGGCGGCGAGGTCCACAGCCACGCCCACCCCGCGCCGCCGGCCGGCGAGGCCTGGGAGCCGCGCACCGCACCGGCCGCGCCCGAACCGCGGCCCCTGCGCGCCCTGGTCGTCACCGCCTCCAACCGCGCCTCCCAGGGCGTCTACGCCGACAAGGGCGGCCCCGTGCTGGCCGAGGGCCTGCGGCAGCTCGGCTTCGCGGTCGACGGCCCCCGGGTGGTCCCGGACGGCGACCCCGTGGAGCAGGCGCTGCGCGAGGGCGTGGCCGCCGGGTACGACGTCGTCCTCACCACCGGCGGCACCGGCATCTCGCCCACCGACCGCACTCCCGACGCCACCGCCAAGGTGATCGACTATGAGATCCCCGGCATCCCGCAGGCGATCCGCGCCGAGAACCTCGCGAAGGTCCCGACGGCGGCCCTCTCCCGCGGCCTGGCGGGCGTGGCCGGCCACACCCTGATCGTGAACCTGCCGGGCTCCACGGGCGGGGTCAAGGACGGCCTGGCGGTCCTCTCCCGCATCCTGCTGCACGCGGTGGACCAGATCCGGGGCGGCGACCACCCCAGACCGCCGGTGACCGGGAGCCAGAGCTGAACGGACCCTCCTGGCCGGTGGTGCTCCACGACGGTGACGTCACGCTCCGGCCGATAAAGCTGCGCGACCAGCGGGACTGGCGCGAGGTGAACCGCCGCAACCGCGAGTGGCTGCGGCCCTGGGAGGCGACGATCCCGCCGCCCGCGCCGTGGGGACCGGTGATCCAGCGGCCCACGTACCGGCAGATGGTCCGCCACCTGCGGGCCGAGGCGAACGCGGGCCGGATGCTGCCTTTCGTCGTCGAGTACCAGGGCCGGCTGGCCGGGCAGCTGACGGTCGCCGGGATCACCTGGGGCTCGATGTGCGCCGGGCACGTCGGGTACTGGGTGGACCGCGAGGTCGCGGGCCGGGGCGTCATGCCCACCGCGGTGGCGCTGGCGGTGGACCACTGCTTCCACAAGGTGGGTCTGCACCGGATCGAGGTGTGCATCCGCCCGGAGAACGCGCCCAGCCGCCGGGTGGTGGAGAAGCTCGGCTTCCGCGAGGAGGGCCTGCGCCCCCGCTACCTGCACATCGACGGGGCCTGGCGCGACCACCTGGTGTACGCGCTCACCGCCGAGGAAGTCCCGGAAGGCATGCTGAACCGCTGGCACCGCAGCCGGGCGCGGTGAAAGACAGAAACCCGAGAACCCGAAACTTCGAATAATCGTTCGAATTCTGTCGGGTCGGCCCCATAACCTGATCAGAAGAATCACAAAAAAAGTCCGTGATATCAGCCAGATCGTGCGACACACCGGCCCAATTGGCCGATGCCCCAGGCCGTACACCTCTACGGTGTGAGGTGTGAGCAGCAGCGGCCTCATCTACGCAGTCATCGTCGGGGCCTGGGCCGCCTACTTGGTGCCCATGTGGCTCCGGAGGCAGGACGAGCTGAACGAAGCCCGTCCGACGGAACGCTTCTCCACCGCCATCCGGCTTCTTTCCGGACGCGCGGGAATGGAGCGCCGTTACGCCAGGAGCCTGCGTGAGCGGGGCGAGCAGGCGGAACCCCACGCGGATCCGGACGCCGCGACGGAGACGGTCGATTCCGTCGAAGCCGACGCCCGGTCCTCCGGCATGTCCCCGACCCGCGCCGAGCCCAGGGCCGTCACCGCCGAGCGGATCGAGCGCAACCGGCGCGAGCAGCGCCTCGCGGTCCTCGCCCGGCGCCGGCGCACCACCGCGATGCTCTTCCTGGCCTTCACCCTCGGCGCCGTCGTCGCCGGCGTCGGCGGGATGCGCTTCCTGTGGGCCCCCGCCGTGCCGGCCGTGCTGCTGAGCGCGTACATCGTCCACCTGCGGGTCCAGGAGCGGCGCCGGTTCGTGTTCACCATGGACCGCCGCCGCGCCGAGGCCGCCGCCCGCAGCCTGCGCGAGAACCGGCCGCCGCGGCACCGCGAGCCCGAGGCCGCGGGCGCCGACCCGGACCCCGCGCCACCCGTCTCCCCGCAGGAGGCGGGCCGCTGGGCGCTGGTGGAGCAGACCGACCACGCCGAATGGGTGGACCAGCAGAAGGAGCGCGAGCGCGGCCCGGCCCGCGGCGACAGCTGGGAGCCGGTCCCGGTCCCGCTGCCGACGTACGTCACGGCGCCGGTCGCCCCGCGCGCCACCGGCTCCCCGGCGCCCGACGCCTGGAGCCCTGCCCGCTCCAGCACGGCCGAGCCCACCGACCCGCGCCTGCGCGCCCAGCATGCCGGTGACACCGCGCGGCCCGCGCAGCCCGCCCACGACACCCGCCCGCCGACCCCGCGCCGCCCCCGCGAACGCGGCCGGACCCCACTGTTCGACCAGTTCGAATCCGACGAGCGGCCGCGCGCGGCCAACGAGTGATCATCGGTTTTGGACCAGCGGCGACGGGGTGCTAATGTTTCACACGTCGCAAGGGCCTGTGGCGCAGTCTGGTAGCGCACCTCGTTCGCATCGAGGGGGTCTGGGGTTCAAATCCCCACAGGTCCACAGACGGCAGTTCTTGAGTAGCTCTCAAGAATCGTCACGAGATCCCGTTCCGCCGGAAGGCGGAGCGGGATCTCTGCGTTTCCGGGCATGCGCGAGCTCCGGCACCGGCGCGATCCAGCAGCCGCTCGTCATGGCAGCGACAACCGGGAGCCGCGTCCGGAGCCGTCCGGATCGACGGCGCCCCCGGCGACCCTGGCGACCCTGGTGCCCCTGGCGACCCTCGCGCCCCGACCCTGGCCGGCCCGGTCGGTCCGAGCGGCACCGCACCCGTCGGCCGGAACCCGCCTCACCAGACGCGGCCATGAACGTTGAAGTGAATCTGTACTGAAAAATCAAGCCAGGTGCCGGGCTCGCGAGCGCACCCCATCCTTGCGAAACTCCCCCCGCATATCCCCGCAAGTTGGTGCAAAGTGCCGCGCGGGTGGCTGGTAATCGCCCTCGGTCGCCCGGCCCGCTGTTTTCAATAAAGATTGACAACGTTCAAGCCATGCAGCGATGCTCACCGCACCTGACCTGGTGTCACGCCAGCAACTCGAGCCCCGCTCCCACCCATTGGGCGGGCCGCGGACGGGCTCCGCCAGGTCGGACACGACTCACGTCACGCATTCGTCTTCATGGGGGGATTTCATGTCGAACAAGCATGCCCTGAACAGCGGGTTGGCCGGTGCTGCCGCCGCCGGGCTGGTTGTCGGCCTTCTGGCTGCGGCGCCGGCCCACGCGGACGAGCCCGCGAAGGGCCCGTCCGCCGCTTCCGTCGCGGCCAGCGACAAGGGCGGTGCCGGCCAGGGAGCGTCCGTCGCGCCGAACCGGCTCTCCGTCGCCGCCACCGCGATCACCCGCAGCGAGGTGATCAAGCGGGCCTCCTCCTGGGTCGGGCTCGGGCTCCAGTACAGCTGGGACAACACCTACCAGGGCTACCGGACCGACTGCTCCGGCTTCGCCTCGATGGCATGGAAGCTCGCCACCCCCGGGCTGGACACCACCAGCTTCGTCCCCAGCGGTGTCGCGTCCTGGATAGGCAAGGGTGAGCTGAAGCCCGGCGACGCCCTGCTCAACGACGCGGCCGGGGCCCGCGGTCACATCGTCATCTTCGGCGGCTGGACCGACTCCTCTCAGACCTCGTACAAGGGTTACGAGTTCACCGCCAGCGGCGTGCACCACCGCACGATTCCGTACCCCTACTACTCCGGCTACGGCACCTACCGGCCGGTCCGCAACAACAGCATCGTCGACGACGGCGCGTCTGCGGGTGGGGATGTTCCGGTTGCGGGGAACTGGGATGGCGGGAAGGCCGGGAACGTCGGTATCTGGCGTGACGGCATGTTCCACCTGCGCAACGACGACGGTTCCACCACGTACGTGGACTGGGGTGGCGGCAGTGACGTGCCGGTGTCCGCGAACTGGGACGGGGCGGGTCCTGACAACGTCGGTATCTTCCGGCCGTCGACGGGTCAGTTCCACCTGCGGATGGATGACGGGAGCCTGGTGCTGCTCGACTGGGGTGGCGGCAGTGACATCCCGGTGGCGGGGAACTGGGACGGTGGGGCGGCGGGCAACGTCGGTATCTGGCGCAACGGCACGTTCCACCTGCGCAACGACGACGGCAGCCCGACGTATGTCGAGTGGGGCCAGGCCGGTGACCGTCCCGTCTCCGGTAACTGGGACGGTGCCGGTCCGGACAACGTCGGCGTCTTCCGGCCTTCGACCGGCCAGTTCCACCTGCGGATGGACGACGGCAGCCTGGTCGTCCTGGACTGGGGCGGCGGCAACGACATACCGGTGTCGGGGAACTGGGACGGCGGCAACGACAACCCGGCCGCGAACATCGGCATCTGGCGTCCCTCCCAGGCCCGTTTCCACCTCCGCAACGACGACGGCACCCCCACCTACATCGACTGGGGCCAGCCCAGGTAGGCAGCCCTCCCCCGGGGGCGCGGACGCCGCGCCCCCGGGCCACCCTGCCTGACCAGCCATCAGCGACCACCAAGGAACGGGACCAGGAACCTCACCGTGAACCGAATACCGCGCCGGCACATCGCCGCCCTCGCCACCACCACCGCTCTCGCCGCCGGCCTCCTCACCTCGACCTCCGCCGCCCATGCGAGCGGCGTCGACCTCTCCAACCCGGCCGCCGTCACCCTCGCCCCGGACTACTCCTGCGGAACGGTGACCGACTCCGACCGCACCGTCGCCGGCCAGCTCAGCAGCCAGCTCACCGGGACGCTGCACGGCTACCTGACCGCGTACCGGGTCTCCTGCGCCCGGGCCATCATCCAGACCGTCCGGGCTCGCGACCTCCCGCAGCGGGCCGCCGTGATCGCCGTGACCACCGCCATCGTCGAGACCACCCTGCGCAACAACCCCAACATGGAGGACCACGACAGCGTGGGTCTCTTCCAGCAGCGGGCCAGCTGGGGTTCCTTCGATCAGCGCATGGACCCGACCTGGGCGACGAACGCCTTCCTGAACCCGATGCTGAGGGTGAGCAACTGGGAGAGCAGGCCGATCGGCGAGGTCTGCCAAGCGGTCCAGCGATCCGCGTACCCCAGTCGGTACGAGACTCAGGTCGCCGACGCCCAGCGCATCGTCAGCGCCCTCTGGAAGGGCGGGGATGTTCCGGTTGCGGGGAACTGGGACGGGGGGAAGGCCGGGAACGTCGGTATCTGGCGTAACGGCATGTTCCACCTGCGCAACGACGACGGTTCCACCACGTACGTGGACTGGGGTGGCGGCAGTGACGTGCCGGTGTCCGCGAACTGGGACGGGGCGGGTCCGGACAACGTCGGTATCTTCCGGCCGTCGACGGGCCAGTTCCACCTGCGGATGGATGACGGGAGCCTGGTGCTGCTCGACTGGGGTGGCGGCAGTGACATCCCGGTGGCGGGGAACTGGGACGGTGGGGCGGCGGGCAACGTCGGTATCTGGCGCAACGGCACGTTCCACCTGCGCAACGACGACGGCAGCCCGACGTATGTCGACTGGGGCCAGGCCGGTGACCGTCCCGTCTCCGGCAACTGGGACGGTGCCGGTCCGGACAACGTCGGTATCTTCCGGCCTTCGACCGGCCAGTTCCACCTGCGGATGGACGACGGAAGCCTGGTCGTCCTGGACTGGGGCGGCGGCAACGACGTACCGGTGTCGGGGAACTGGGACGGCGGCAACGACAACCCGGCCGCCAACATCGGCATCTGGCGTCCCTCCCAGGCCCGTTTCCACCTCCGCAACGACGACGGCACCCCCACCTACATCGACTGGGGCCAGCCCAGGTAACACCACCCAACGCCCACCCGGCGCGCCCACCAGCGGCGCGCCGGGCACGGCGGTGCAGCCGCGCCTACCTCAGCCGAATCCGGAGGAATCCGCATGTCCATCACCGTCGCCCGTCGCGCCCTGACATCCGTGGCCGCGCTGGCTCTGACCGCCTCCGGGCTGGTCGCCCTCGCCGCGTCACCCTCGTACGCGGCGGGTCCCGCTTACCAGATGCCCTTCAGCTGCGGCCAGTCATGGTTCGGCACCACCCGCAGCGGGCACAGCCCGTCCGAACTGGCCATCGACTGGACGCGCAGTGCGGGGACCGTCAACCAGCCCGTACTGGCCAGCGCCGAAGGCACTGTCACGATCGCGACGGCCCTGACCAATCCCGACGGTTCGTACCGCAGCTACGGCAAGTACGTCGTGATCGACCACGGGGGCGGCTGGAAGACGCTCTACGCCCACCTCAACGGCTTCAACGTCACCGCCGGCACACGCGTCGCACGCGGACAGCAGATCGGGATCGTCGGCAACACGGGGAACTCCACCGGGGCGCACCTCCACTACGAGCAGCAGTACGGCGGTTCGGTCAGCCGGTCCGTCTTCGACGGAACCCCCTTCACCATGGGATCGACGCTCGCCAGCCAGAACTGCGGGGACGACGGCGGGGATGTTCCGGTTGCGGGTAACTGGGACGGGGGGAAGGCCGGGAACGTCGGTATCTGGCGTGACGGCATGTTCCACCTGCGCAACGACGACGGTTCGACCACGTACGTGGACTGGGGTGGCGGCAGCGACGTGCCGGTGTCCGCGAACTGGGACGGGGCGGGTCCGGACAACGTCGGTATCTTCCGGCCGTCGACCGGCCAGTTCCACCTGCGCATGGATGACGGGAGCCTGGTGCTGCTCGACTGGGGTGGCGGCAGTGACATCCCGGTGGCGGGGAACTGGGACGGTGGGGCGGCGGGCAACGTCGGTATCTGGCGCAACGGCACGTTCCACCTGCGCAACGACGACGGCAGCCCGACGTATGTCGAGTGGGGCCAGGCCGGTGACCGTCCCGTCTCCGGTAACTGGGACGGTGCCGGTCCGGACAACGTCGGTATCTTCCGGCCTTCGACCGGCCAGTTCCACCTGCGGATGGACGACGGCAGCCTGGTCGTCCTGGACTGGGGCGGCGGCAACGACATACCGGTGTCGGGGAACTGGGACGGCGGCAACGACAACCCGGCCGCGAACATCGGGATCTGGCGTCCCTCCCAGGCCCGTTTCCACCTCCGCAACGACGACGGCACCCCCACCTACATCGACTGGGGCCAGCCCAGGTAACCCCACCCCCAATCGAGGACCGTGGGTCCGGGAACTGCCGTCCTCCCGGGCCCACGGCTTCTCCAGGGCGTGGCACCCGCCCCGGCGCCAGAGTGCCGGCAGCCGGCGTGAGGAGCAGGAGATGACCGAAGAGCAAGTGCTCGGTCAGCGGATCGAGTACCTCTTCACCTACGTGCAGCCGCTGGGCAGGCGCTACACGCTGCAGGAGGTCGTCGACGGCATCAAGGAGGCCGCCGGTGCGAACGACCCGAAGCTCTCCGTCGGCCGACTGTGGTCGCTGGCCAAGGGCAAGGCGTCCAATCCGACCATCGGCACGCTGCGCGTCCTCGGAGACTTCTTCGGCGTGCCGCTCGCCTACTTCCTCGACGACGAAGTGGCGGCCCGCGTAGCGGCACAGCTGGCGCTCATCGCGGCCATGCGTGCCGACGACGTGCGCTCGGTGGCCCTGCGCGCGGCCACCGTGGCGACGATGTCCACGCAGGGCATCGAGGCGGTGCGCTCCCTCGTCGAGCGGGGTGGCGCCGTCGACGGCGGGCAGGGACCGGGCGGGATCCGCTGCTTCCCGCTGCTTCCCGGTCGGCAGAATGGATGCATGACGATCATGGGGTGTGACGGGGCGACCGCGCAGGCCTGGCGGGCGCTCGGCGGGGCGGAGGGCCAGGCCGCGCGGGTACGGTTCCGGGGTGGCGCCGGGAGCCCCCTGGACGGAGGTGCGCTGCCGGTACGGGAGCTGGCCCGGGCGGCCGTCGGGGTGTGCTCGCTGGCCGCCGCGGAGCTGGAGGCGGCGCGCGGCGGGCCGGGTGGGCCGGCGGAGCTGTGGGTGGACGAAGGGGCCGTCGCCACCGCGTTCGTCAGCGAGCGGCACCTGCTGGTGGAGGGCCGGGCCCCGGTGGTCTTCGCGCCGCTCTCCGGGTTCTGGCGGGCCGCGGACGGCTGGGTGCGGACCCACGCCAACTACCCCCACCACCGCGCCGCGCTGCTACGGGCGTTGGCGCCGGCGGGGGAGTCCCCCGAGGAGTTGGCGGCGGCGGTGGCCGGGCGGCCGGCCGCCGAGGTGCAGGAACTCGTCCACGCCGCGGGCGGGCTGGCGGTCGCCGTGGCCACCGGCTACGGGGCCCCGCGGCCGCTGGTGGAGACCCGGACGGGCCGGCCGCGGCCGCGCCCCCTGCCGGCCGCGCCGGCGGGGCTGCCCATGGCCGGCGTACGGGTGCTCGACCTGACCCGGGTGATCGCCGGACCGGTGGCCACCCGCACGCTCGCCCTGCTCGGCGCCGACGTGCTCCGGATCGACCCGCCGGGGCTGCCGGAGGCCGACGACGCCCACGCCGACACCGGCTTCGGGAAGCGGTCGGCCCGGCTGGACCTCGCTCGGGCGGCGGACCGCGAGGTGTTCGAGGGGCTGCTGGCCGGCGCGGACGTGGTGGTGAGCGGCTACCGGCCCGGGGCGCTCGCGGCCCTGGGGCTGAGCGCCGACGAGCTGACGGCCCGCCGCCCCGGGCTGGTCGTGGCGGAGCTGTGCGCCTGGGGCTGGTCGGGGGAGTGGGCCGGCCGACGGGGCTTCGACTCGCTGGTGCAGGCCGGGTACGGGATCTCCGCCGCCTACGCCTCGCCCGACGGCGTGCCCGGGGTGCTGCCGGCGCAGGCGCTGGACCACGGCACGGGCTACCTGGCGGCGGCCGGGGTGATGCGGGCGCTGGCCGGGGGCGGCGGACGGTCGCTGCGGTTCTCGCTGGCCGGGACGGCGTCCTGGCTGGTGCGGGAGGTGCCGCGGGACGCGGGGGCCGCCGGAGGCCCGGGGTACGCGCCCGGGCCCTGGCTGCGGGAGGCGGCCTCCGGCTACGGCCGGCTCCGGTACGCGGCACCGCCGCTGGCCTTCGGGCCGGGCGACTGGGCCCGCGGCCCGTCCCGCTGGGGCACGGACCGCGCGGCGTGGGCGGAACGGGGCTGAGCTTCCGGGCCGGTCAGCGCGGGTCCAGCGGCTTGGCCATGCAGCGGCTGGAGTCGTACTCGCGGTAGTAGCCGAACTTGGGGCACATCTCGTAGCCCGCGGAGAGGTACAGGGCGATGGCCTCCGGCTGCTGGTCGCCGGTCTCCAGGACCATGCGGGTGCGGCCGGCGGCCGTGGCGTCGGCCTCCAGCTCGGCGAGTATCCGCCGGGCGAGGCCCACGCCCCGGGCGCGGGGTATGACGTACATGCGCTTTATCTCGGCGTCGCCGTCCGAATAGCCCTCGTCGTTGCGGTCCTGGCTGCGCCAGCCACCGCTGCCGACCGGTGCGCCGTCGGCGTCGTAGGCGAGGAGGTAGCGGCCGCGCGGCGGCTCGAACATCGCCGGGTCCAGCCAGGTCGCGTCACCCTCGCCCTGGTAACGCTGCTGGTACTCGATCTGGACCTCGTCGTTGAGCTTGACCGCGTCGGGGTGGTCGTACGTCACCGTGCGCAGTTCGATCCCGTCAGACATCCGGCCATCGTACGACCGGCCGGGCTGTCCGGGATGTGGCGGATCACACCGGAGCGGGCCGCGGCCGAGTACGCTGCTGGGCGTTTGTGCCGATCTGGGGAGCTTTCTTGATCACCGTGACCTCCGTCAACGTGAACGGCATCCGCGCCGCCGCGAAGAAGGGCTTCGTGCCGTGGCTGGCCGGGACCGACGCCGATGTGATCTGCCTGCAGGAGGTCAGGGCCGAGGAGACGCAGATCCCGGACGAGGTGCGGGCCCCGGAAGGCTGGCACACCGTCTTCGCGCCCGCGGCCGCCAAGGGGCGGGCCGGGGTGGCGCTGTTCAGCCGGCGGGAGCCGGAGCGGGTGCAGGTCGGCTTCGGCAGCGAGGAGTTCGACGGCAGCGGCCGGTACCTGGAGATCGACCTGCCGGGCGTGACCGTGGCGAGCCTCTACCTGCCGTCCGGCGAGGCCGGTACGGAGAAGCAGGACGAGAAGTACCGCTTCATGGCCGAGTTCCGGACCTACCTGGAGCAGCTCCGGGTCAGGGCCGCCGCGGACGGCCGCGAGGTGCTGGTCTGCGGTGACTGGAACATCTGCCACCGGGAGGCCGACCTCAAGAACTGGAGGACCAACCGGAAGAGCGCCGGCTTCCTGCCCGAGGAGCGCGAGTGGCTCGGCGGGGTCTACGCCGACGCCGGGTACGTCGACGTGGTGCGGCAGCTGCACCCGGAGCAGGAGGGCCCGTACTCCTGGTGGTCCTACCGTGGCCGGGCCTTCGACAACGACGCCGGCTGGCGCATCGACCTGCACGTGGCGACGCCGGGTCTGGCCGCCAGGGCGGTGAAGGGCTTCGTGGAGCGGGCGGAGACGCACCCGGAGCGGTGGTCCGACCACGCGCCGGTCACCGTGGTCTACGAGCTGGGCTGACCCCGCGAGGCGAGCAGCCGGTCCATGGCCATGGACAGCTCCGCCTCGACGACGCTCTTGGCGAGCGGCCGCAGCCGGGCGGTCGCCCCGGGGTCCGGCACGTGCTCGGCGATCAGGCCGGCGAACAGGGCCGCCAGGGCGTCCGCGTGCTCGCGCACCCGGGCGCCGGCCTCCAGTACGGCGGCCAGCGGGACCCCTTCGCGGACCAGGGCCGAGGAGACGTCGAGCAGGCGGCGGCTGACGTGGACGATCTCGTCGCCGTCGGCGGCGAGGTAGCCGAGGTCCATGGAGGCGGCCAGGTTCTCCGCGGTGACCTCGCCCTCGAAGTAGTCGGCCAGGGCCTGTGGGGTGAGACGCACCGGGGTCTCCTCCGACCAGCCCATCCCGAGCAGCTCGCTGAGCTGGCCCACGTCCCGCCCGTTCTCGAACGCCGCGGTCAGCTCGGCTATGCCGCCGAGGGTGTGGCCGCGCTCCAGCAGGGCCGCGATGGTGCGCAGCCGGGCCAGGTGGTGGTCGTCGTACCAGGCGATGCGGCCCTGGCGGCGGGGCGGGGGGAGCAGCTTGCGCTCGCGGTAGAACCGCAGGGTGCGGACGGGGATGCCGGCCGCCTCGGCCAGCTCCTCCGTCCGGTATTCGCGTACCGTCTGTTCGTCCGCCACGGTCGCAGCCTATGGCGTACCGGGGGTAACTTTCCCGGCACGACCCCTACCCATGAGTACGGGGAAGCCCTACTCTCCCAATCGTGCCAGTGATTGCTGGCAGGGTCTGTGGGTCTGTGAAGGGCGGCGAGCGTGGGCGAGCATGTGCGCGTGGCGGTGGTCGGGTCCGGATTCGGCGGGCTGGGGGCGGCGGTCCGGCTGCGCCGGGAGGGCATCACCGACTTCGTGGTGCTGGAGCGGTCGGACTCGGTGGGCGGCACCTGGCGGGACAACAGCTATCCCGGCTGCGCCTGCGACGTCCCCTCCCACCTGTACTCCTTCTCCTTCGCGCCCAACCCGGACTGGCCCCGGACCTTCTCCGGGCAGCCGCACATCCGCGCCTACCTGGAGCACGTCGCCGACACCTTCGGGCTGCGGCCGCACATCCGGCTGAACCACGAGGTCCTCACGATGCGCTGGGACACCGACGAGCTGCGGTGGCGGATCGAGACCTCGGGCGGCGAACTCACCGCCGACGTGGTGGTCTCCGCCACCGGCCCGCTCTCCGACCCGAAGACGCCCGAGGTGCCCGGCCTGGACTCCTTCCCCGGCAAGGTGTTCCACTCCGCCCGCTGGGACCACGACTACGACCTGCGGGGCAAGCGGGTCGCGATGATCGGGACCGGCGCCTCGGCCATCCAGATCGTGCCCGCCATCGCGCCGCAGGTGGAGCGGCTGACCCTGTTCCAGCGCACCCCGCCGTGGGTGCTGCCGCGCACCGACCGGGCGATCAGCACGGTGGAACGCTGGTTGCACCGGCAGCTGCCGTTCACCCGCGCCGCCCGGCGCGGACTGCTCTGGGGCATCCGGGAACTCCAGGTCAGCGCGTTCACCAAGCACCCGAACCGGCTCGGCCTGATCGAGTCCATGGCCAAGGCCAACATGGCCCGGTCCATCAAGGACCCGGCCCTGCGGCAACGGCTGACACCCGACTACCGGATCGGCTGCAAGCGGATCCTGCTGTCCAGCGAGTACTACCCGGCGCTGGCCCGGCCCGACGTGGACCTGGTGGCGAGCGGGCTGAAGGAGATCCGCGGCTCGGTGCTGGTGGCGGCCGACGGCACGGAGGCGGAGGTCGACGCGATCGTCTTCGGCACCGGCTTCCACGTCACCGACATGCCGATCGCCGACCGGGTGGTCGGCGCGGAGGGACGGACCCTCGCCGAGGAGTGGAAGGACGGCATGCAGTCGCTGCGCGGGGCGACCGCGGCGGGCTTCCCGAACTGGATGACGATCATCGGCCCGAACACCGGACTCGGGAACAGCTCGATGATCCTCATGATCGAGTCCCAGCTGAACTACATGGCGGACTACCTGCGCCAGCTGAACGTCCTGCGGGACGGCGGACGGGGCGGGCGGGTGGCCCTCGCGGTGCGGCCCTCCGCGGTGCACGCCTGGAACCGGCGGGTGCAGGACCGGATGAAGCGGACCGTGTGGAACACCGGCGGCTGCACCAGCTGGTACCTGGACGCGGCCGGCCGCAACACGACCGTCTGGCCCGGCACCACGGGCGAGTTCCGGCGCGAGACCCGCACGGTGGACCTGGCCGAGTACGAGGTGCTGCGGGTCCGGGACGGGGACCGGGACGGGACGCGGGACCGGGACCGGGACCGGGACCGGGAGCCCGTTCCGTCCGTGGTCCCGCGGGCCGGGTCCGCCGGCGCCGCGGGGGAGGACGCCGCGTGAGCCGCCTGACGCACGTCACCAGCGGCCCGTACGCGCCGCCCGCCGCCCGGCGGGAACTCGTCGCCACCTCCGCCGACGGGGCCCGGCTGCACGTCGAGGTGCACGGCGAGGAGGACGCCCCGCCCGTGGTCCTCGCCCACGGCTGGACCTGTTCCACCGCCTTCTGGGCCGCCCAGATCCGCGAACTCTGCCGCGACCACCGGGTCATCGCCTACGACCAGCGCGGCCACGGCCGCAGCCCCGCGGGCGGCCTCTACAGCACCGACTCGCTCGCCGACGACCTCGTCGCGGTCCTCGCCGCCACCCTCGGCGAGGGCGAACGGGCCGTGGTCGCCGGGCACTCCATGGGCGGCATGACCGTCATGGCCGCGGCCGGCCGGCCCGGCTTCGACAGCCGGGTCTCGGCCGCCCTGCTGTGCAGCACCGGCGCCGCCCGGCTGGTCGAGGAGGCGCGGGTGGTGCCGCTGGGCCCGGGCCGCGCCCGGACCCGTATCACCCGGGCCGTACTCGGTTCGCGCGCGCCGCTCGGACCGGTCACGCCGCTCGCCAGGAAGGTGCTCAAGTACGCCACCATGGCCCCCGGTTCGGCCCCCGACAAGGTGGAGGCCTGCGCCCGCGTCGTCCACGCCTGCCCGGCCCCGGTCCGGCACGCCTGGTCGCAGGTGCTGGCAGGCCTGGACCTGGAGCGGCAGCTGGCCCGGCTCACCCTGCCGACGGCCGTCCTCTGTGGCACCGCCGACCGCCTGACGCCCATCACGCACGCCCGGCGGCTGGCCGCCGCACTGCCCCGCTGCACCGGCCTGACCGAACTCACCGGGACGGGGCACATGACGCCGATCGAGGCGCCCGAAGCCGTCAGCAGCGCCATACGCACCCTCGTCAGCCCCGTCGACGCCAAGGAGAAGGCCTCGTGAGCAGTGGTCGCAGCAGTCTCGAAGGACAGGTCGCCGTCGTCACCGGCGCGGCGCGCGGCGTCGGCGAACTCCTGGCGCGCAAGCTGTCCGCGCGCGGCGCCAGGATCGCCCTGGTCGGGCTGGAGCCGGAAGCCCTCAAGGAGGTCTCCGAGCGGCTCCACACCGACAGCGACCACTGGTACGCCGACGTCACCGACCACGAGGCCATGGTCCGGGTCGCGCAGGAGGTCAAACAGCGCTTCGGCAAGGTGGACATCGTGATCGCCAACGCCGGGGTCGCGGGCGGCGGGCCGTTCGTGGACTCCGACCCGGACACCTGGCGGCGGGTCGTCGAGGTCAACCTGATCGGCGGCGCGGTCACCGCGCGGGCGTTCCTGCCGGTGCTGGCGGAGAGCCGCGGCTACTTCCTGCAGATCGCCTCGCTGGCGGCGATCACCCCGGCGCCGATGATGACGGCGTACTGCGCGTCCAAGGCGGGCGTCGAGGCCTTCGCGCACTGCCTGCGGGCGGAGGTGGGCCACAAGGGGGTGAAGGTGGGCGTCGGCTACCTGTCCTGGACCGACACCGACATGGTGCGGGGTGCCGACGAGGACGACGTCATGCGGGAGATGCGGCAGCGGCTGCCCTGGCCGGCGAACCGGACGTACCCGCTGGGGCCGGCCGTCGACCGGATCGTCGCCGGCATCGAACGCCGCTCGGCGCACGTGTACGCGCAGTGGTGGCTGCGGGGGATGCAGTCGGTGCGGGGGTACCTGCCGGCGGTGATCGCGTTCGGGGGGCAGCGGGAGATGCGGCGGTTCGAGCCGCGGCTGGTGGGGGGTGGGAAGCGGGGGCTCGTCGGCGCGGGCGGCGCCGCCGACGAACACGCCCGCTCCCGCCCCACCCCCTGACCCACCGCGCCCGGGGCCCGGCCCGGCCCCGGCGGGGGCGAGGCCCGGCGGTGCCCCGGCCGCGGGCCGTGGGTGGCTGGTCGCGCAGTTCCCCGCGCCCCTGGGGGTGTGTGCCGGTCGGCGGGCGCGGGTGGGTCAGGGGCGTGGGGGGAGTTTGGGGCGGCGGCGGTCGGGGGCGTCGGCGTAGCCCGGGGGGACCGCCGCGGGGTTGCGGTCCAGGAGCTCCAGCGCCAGGTGCACCGCGTCGTCGAGCTGCGCGTGCCGCCCCTCCGCCCAGTCGAGCGGCGTCCGCAGGATCGCCAGGTCCGGCTCGACGCCGTGGTTCTCCACCGACCAGCCGTACTCCGGGAACCACGCCGCGTTCATCGGCACCGTGATCACCGTGCCGTCGCCCAGCGTGTGCCGGCCCGTCATGCCGACCACGCCGCCCCAGGTGCGCTGGCCCACCACCGGGCCCAGACCGAGCAGTTTGAACGCCGCGGTGATCATGTCGCCGTCGGAGGAGGTCGCCTCGTCGGCGAGCGCGACCACCGGGCCGCGGGGAGCGTTCGAGGCGTAGGACACCGGCTGCGCGTTCCGCGTCAGGTCCCAGCCGAGGATCTTCCGGCTCAGCTTCTCCACCACCAGCTCGCTGATGTGCCCGCCCGCGTTGCCGCGCACGTCCACGATCAGGGCCGGGCGGGACATCTCCATCCGCAGGTCCCGGTTGAACTGGGCCCAGCCGGAGCCGCCCATGTCGGGGATGTGCAGGTAGCCGCACTTGCCGCCGCTGAGGCGGCGCACCACCTCGCGGCGCTTGGCGACCCAGTCCTGGTAGCGCAGCGGCCGCTCGTCGATCAGGGGCACGATCGCCACGCGGCGCGCCCGGCCCCCCTCGCCTGCGTCGCCCCCGTCCCCGCTCCCGTTGCCGGCCGGGCGGAAGGTGAGTTCGACCGTGGTGCCGCCGGCGGCGGACAGCAGCGGGTACGGGCCGGCCACCGGGTCCACCGGCCGGCCGTCCACATGGGTCAGGACGGCCCCTTCGCGGATGCCCGTACCGGCCAGCGGCGAGCGGGCCTTGGAGTCGGAGGAGTCGCCGGGCAGGATCCGCTTGACCATCCACTCACCGTCCCGGCACACCAGGTTCGCGCCGAGCAGCCCGATGGCCCGTTGGTAGTGCGGCGGGCCCTCGTTGCGGCGGGCCGGCGCCACGTACGCGTGCGAGGTGCCCAGCTCGCCGAGGACCTCCCGCATCAGGTCGGCGAACTCGTCGGGCGAGGCCACCCGTTCCACCAGGGGCCGGTACTGGTCGAGCACCCCGTCCCAGTCGATGCCGCACATCTCCGGCTCCCAGAAGTACGCGCGGATGATCCGCCCGGCCTCCGCGTACGCCTGGCGCCACTCGGCCGCCGGGTCCACCTCGTGCAGGATGCGCCGCAGGTCCAGGTAGACGGTGGAGTCGCCGTCGCCGGACTCGGTGGCGGGCACCGCGCGCAGGTCCCCGTCGTCGTTGAGGACGAGCCGGGTGCCGTCCCCGCTGACGGCGAACCAGTCCAGGCCGGAGGCCAGTTCGGACTTGCGGGCCTTGGTGATGTCGAAGTGCTCCAGGGTCGGCTTGCCGGTGGTGTCGGCCGGGTTGGCGAAGGTCTCGCCGAGCGCGCCCGAGATGGGCCAGCGCAGCCACACCAGACCGCCGCCGCTGACCGGGTGCAGGGCCGAGTACTTCGAGGCCGTCACCGGGAACGGGGTGACCCGGCTCTCCAGGCCCTCCACCTCGACCGTCACCGTGCCGTCGCCGGAGTCCCCCTCGGCCGGGTCGAGTCCGCCCGCGGCCGGGCGGCCCTCCGCGGACAGGGCGAACGGCGAGGGGGTCGCCGAGGACAGCGGCACCAGGTACGGGCGGCAGCCCAGCGGGAAGGACAGGTCCCCGGTGTGCACGTCGTACACCGGGTCGAAGCCGCGCCAGGACAGGAAGGCGAGGTAGCGGCCGTCCCGGGTGAACACCGGGTTCTCGTCCTCGAAGCGGCCGTTGGTGACGTCCACGACCGTGCGCGCCCCGGGGCCGGAGATCCGCGCCATCTTGATCTGGCGCAGCGAACGCCCGATCCCCGGGTGCGACCAGGTCAGCCAGGCACCGTCCGGCGAGAAGGCCAGGTCGGCCACGGGCCCGTTGACGGACCGGATCAACTCCGTGACCTCGCCCCCGGACTCCTCGTCGGTGTCGAGCAGCAGCAGCCTCCCGTCGTGCGAGGCGATGGCCAGGCGCTCCCCGTCGGGGTCCGAGAGGAGTTCCAGTACGCGCCCCAGCCCGCCGGAGGCCAGCCGGCGCGGCTCCCGGTCGCCGGAGGCGCGCGGCAGGTAGCCGATCTCGATCGCGTCCTCGCCCTCGGCGTCCGTGACGTACGCGACCTGCCCGCTCGACCCGAGCATCTCGGGCAGCCGCACCCGGACGCCGGGGGTGTCGGCGATGGTCCGGGCAGGCCCGTCCCGGTGGGTGAGCCAGTACAGGCTGCCGCGCACCGTGACCGCGCTGGCCCGCCCGGTGGTGTCCACGGAGACGCTCTCGACGTGGCTGGCGGCGGGCACCTGGTAGGTGCGCCGGCCGGCGCGCGGGCCGCCGAGCCGGACCGGGAGCCGGCGCGGCGACGCGTCGGGGGCGAGCGAGTCGACCAGCCAGATGTCGCCCGCGCACTGGTAGACGACGCGGCGGCCGTCGCTGGCGGCGTGCCGGGCGTAGAACTCCTCGTGGTCGGTGTGCCGGCGCAGGTCGCCGCCGTCGGGCAGGCAGGAGTAGAGGTTGCCGATGCCCTCGTGGTCGGAGAGGAACGCGATCCGGCCGTCCACGAACATGGGCGCGTCGATGTGCCCGTCGAGTCCCTCCAGCAGCCGCTTGCCGTGGAGCCAGAGCCGGCCGGTGGCGCCGCCCCGGTAGCGCTTCCAGGCGGCCGGCTCGTGCGGGGGCTTGCCGGTCAGCAGCAGGGTGTGCCGGACGAGGGCCCCGTCCTCCCCGTCGGGCTCGTCGTGCACCGCGATGTGGGAGACCGGGCCCCAGGGCAGCCGGCCGCCGGGACTGCCGTCGGTGGGCAGGCTGTAGGCCCACGAGTAGTACGAGAAGGGCTGGCCGTGCGAGGAGACGGCCAGGATGTCGCTGCGGCCGTCCTTGTCGGGCGGGGTCCAGCCGCACACCCGGGTGTCGGTGGAGCCCCAGTAGCTGAGTCGGCGGGCCGGGCCGCCCTCCACCGGGACCAGGTGGATCTCGGGGTCGAGGCTGCGCCAGGTGGTGAAGGCGATGTGGCGGCCGTCCGGGGAGAAGCGGGGGTGGCCGACCCGGGTCCGGTCGACGGTGATCCGCCAGGCCCGGCCGGGATCGCCGCCCTCCGCGACGAGCGGGGCGACCCACAGGTCGTCCTCGGTCGCGAAGCACAGCAGGTCGTCGTGGAGGTGCGGGAACCGGAGGTACGCGACGTCGTGGCTCACCCCCCAATGCTTTCCGCGCGGAGGGGGCCCGGCAACTCGTACTGGTGCTCGTACGGTGAACCGGCGCGGGCAGGGGGCCCGGTTGGGGCCGGTCGGGGCCGGGCGGAGGGGTGACGGAGGACACGTCCAGGATCGAAACGAAACGGTTTCGTTTCGGTATTGCGACGGGTATCGTCTCCGGTGTACGAAACGGTTCCGCTCGTCGGGAGGTGGCAGAGATGGCAGGCCGCCTCACCCCCGAGCGGGAGGCCGAGCTCCACGGAGCGGTCCTCGACCTGCTCCGCGAGGTCGGCTACGAGGCGTTGACCATGGACGCGGTCGCCGCCCGTACCAGGTCCAGCAAGGCCACCCTCTACCGCCAGTGGGGGAGCAAGGCCGAGCTGGTGGCGAAAGCGCTGCGCTGCACCCAGCCGGTCTCCGTCGCGGAGATCGACACGGGCAGCATCCGCGGCGACTTCGCGGTGATGATCCAGGCGTCCGACGACGACCAGATGGCCAAGGACACGGCGCTCATCCGTGGCCTGGCCCACGCGGTCCACGAGAGCCCCGAGCTGCACCAGGCCCTGCGTGACCTGCTGGTCGACCCTGAGATCACCGGGCTCCAGGCGATGCTCCGGCGAGCCGTGGACCGGGGCGAGATCGCCCCGGACTGTCCGGCGCTGGCCTTCGTCCCGCACATGCTCATCGGGGCGTTCATCTCGCTCCCGCTGATCGAGGACAGGCCGGTCGACCGGTCCTTCCTCAAGGCATTCACCGACGCCGTGGTCTTCCCCGCCCTCGGCGTCTGAACGGCCGGAACGACAACCGAACACCGCGAAACACACGGCGACCCACCGTTTCCTGCTGCTCCTGACACGCCGCTCTCGTCGTCGGGTCGGCTCACCACTGCCCGATCCCATCCCACGACTCGAACGGGAGAACCACCGACGTGGCCACCTTCCTCTACCGGCTCGGAAGAGGCGCGTTCCGGCGCCGCTTCCTCGTCGCCCTCGCCTGGGTGGCGCTGTTCGTCGCCGCCGGCTTCGGCGCGGCGACGGCCTCCGCCCCCAGCGCCGGATCCTTCTCCATACCCGGCACGGAGGCCCAGAGGGCCTTCGACCTGCTGGAAGAACGCTTCCCCGAGATGAGCGCCGACGGCGCCACCGCCCGGATCGTGATCAAGGCCCCGGAGGGGGCCAAGGTCACCGACCCGGCCGTCAAGACCCAGGTCGAGAAGATCGTCTCGGACCTGAGGAACGGGCCCGGCAAGGACCAGATCGCCTCGGTCGCCGACCCCTACCAGGCACAGGCCGTCAGCAACGACGGCTCCGTCGCCTACATCAGCGCCAAGTACAAGGTCAGCGGCATGGAGCTGACCGACGACACCCGTGAGGCGCTCAAGGACGCGGGCTCCGCCGTCCAGGGTTCCGCGACCCAGGTCGAGATCGGCGGCGACGCCCTGATGGCCGCCCCCGAGACCGGTTCCAGCGAGGCCATCGGCATCGCCGTCGCCGCCGTCGTACTGGTGATCACCTTCGGTTCGCTCGTCGCGGCCGGCCTGCCGCTGCTGACCGCCCTGGTCGGCGTCGGCATCGGCGTCTCCTCGATCACCGCCCTGGCCAACGTCCTGGACCTCGGCAACACCACCGGCACCCTGGCGATGATGATCGGCCTCGCCGTCGGCATCGACTACGCCCTGTTCATCGTCTCCCGCTACCGCACCGAGCTGGCCGACGGCCGGGAGCGCGACGAGGCGGCCGGCCGGGCCGTCGGAACCGCCGGCTCCGCGGTGGTCTTCGCCGGCCTGACCGTGGTCATCGCCCTGGTCGGCCTCGCCGTGGTCAACATCCCGATGCTGACCAAGATGGGCGTCGCCGCCGCCGGCACCGTCGTCATCGCGGTCTTCGTCGCCCTGACCCTGGTCCCCGCCGCCCTCGGCATCTTCGGCCGCAAGGTGCTCCCCGCCGGCCAGCGCAGCAAGCTGCTCGGCGGCGGCCGCGCCAAGCCGGCCGGCCACGAGGACAAGCCCAACGCCGGCACCCGCTGGGCCCGGTTCGTGCTCCGCCGCCCCGTGATGGTCCTGCTCGCCGGTGTGATCGGCCTCGGCGCCGTCGCGATCCCGGTCGCCAAGCTGGAGATGGGCCTGCCGGACGACGGCGCCAAGGGCGTCGCCACCACCGAGCGCAAGGCGTACGACCTGCTCTCCGAGGGCTTCGGCCCCGGCTTCAACGGCCCGCTGATGGTGGTCGTCGACGGGGACAAGAAGCTCGCCGACGAGACCCATCGCAAGCTGGCCGGGCTGGACGGCATCGCCAAGGCGCCCGACGGCAACCCGATGGTGCTGCCGCCCCAGCCCAACAAGGCGGGCAACGCCTCGATCATCACCGTGATCCCCGCCGACCGGCCGTCCTCCGCCGGTACCGAGGAGCTGGTCCACGAGATCCGCGAGACCGCCGGGGCCGGTGGCAAGGTGATGGTCAGCGGCCAGACCGCGATCAACATCGACTTCTCGCAGAAGATGAACGACGCCCTGCTGCCCTACCTGGCGCTCGTCGTCGGCCTCGCCTTCCTGCTGCTGATGGTGGTCTTCCGTTCGGTCCTGGTCCCGCTCAAGGCCGCGCTCGGCTTCCTGCTCTCGGTGGTCGCCGCGCTCGGCGCGGTGGTCGCGGTGTACCAGTGGGGCTGGCTGGGCTCGCTGTTCGGGGTCTCCCAGCCCGGCCCGATCATGAGCATGATGCCGATCTTCATGGTGGGCGTCGTCTTCGGCCTGGCCATGGACTACGAGGTCTTCCTGGTCACCCGGATGCGCGAGGCGTACGTCCACGGCGAGCGGCCCGGCCAGGCCGTCGTGACCGGCTTCCAGTACAGCGCCCGGGTGGTCACCGCCGCCGCGGTGATCATGATCGCGGTGTTCGCGGGCTTCATCGGCATGGACGACCAGATGGTCAAGATGATCGGCTTCGGCCTCGCCATCGCCGTCCTCTTCGACGCCTTCGTGGTACGGATGGCGATCGTCCCGGCGGTCCTGGCGCTGCTCGGACACCGTGCCTGGTGGCTGCCGAAGTGGCTGGACCGGGCGCTGCCGAACGTGGACGTGGAGGGCGAGGGGCTGCGCAAGCACCTGGAGTCCGCCGAGGCGCCCGCCGGCAAGCAGGGCCCGGACGCGGACCGCGAGCTGGTCAACGCCTGACGCGGCCGGGCCCGCGGCGGCCCGTCCCGTCCGGTGCGTACCAAAGGAGGCCCGGCCCCCGGAATTCGCCAAAACCGGGGGCCGGGCCTTCGGCCTATCGGGTGAGGCCCGCGTACGTCCGGCGCAGGAAGCGGCGCAGGGCCGCGATGTCGAACTGCACCACCGCCACTCCCTCCGGGGAGTGGAACTCGACCACCGCCTGCACCCGGCCGCAGGGCCAGACGCGTACGTCCCCGCTGCCGGAGGGGGCCTGGAGCCCGGCTTCCAGCAGGGCGCGCGGGAAGACCCACTGGTTCTCGACCCCGTCCGGGGACAGGCCCGCGGGGAAGACGATCCGCACGGCGAGGGGCTCGGCGGGGTCGAACCGCAGGGCCACGGGGATGGCGCGGTAGAGGGGGTCGTCCGTGATCACTCGGGCGCGTACCCGCTCTTCGACGGCGGTGGTGGTGGTCGCAGACATCGGCCGACTCCTCGTATCTCGCGCCACAAAGCGGAACAAAGCAGTCCGTATTGCTCTCCAGCCTCGCACATTCCGACGAACCCGCGCGGGCGGTTTTGTGACCCGCCCGCTATTGCCAACGGTTTGCAACTGACGGGATCCTGGGACGGTTAAAGATTTTGTGAAGAGCTGCGAAGCGGAGTGCACTCCATGCATGTACCCGACGGATTCATCGACGCACCCGTCTCGGTGGCGGCCGGCGTGGCCGCCGCCGGCGCCGTGGCCGTCAGCCTGCGCGGTGCCCGCAGGGAACTCGACGAGCGGACGGCCCCGCTCGCCGGCCTCGTCGCCGCGTTCGTCTTCGCCGTCCAGATGCTCAACTTCCCCGTAGCCGCCGGCACCAGCGGCCACCTGCTGGGCGGCGCGCTGGCCGCGATGCTGGTGGGCCCCTGGACGGGCGTGCTCTGCATCTCCGTGGTCCTGCTGATGCAGGGCATCCTGTTCGCCGACGGCGGCCTCACCGCCCTCGGCGTCAACATCACGGTCATGGGCGTGGTCACCGTGATCACCGCGCACCTGGTCTTCCGCGGCCTGCTGGCCGTCCTGCCCAAGGTCCGCACCTCCGTCACCGTCGCCGCCTTCGCCGGCGCGCTGGTCTCCGTGCCGGCCTCCGCCGCCGCCTTCACCGCCCTCTACGCCGTCGGCGGCACCACGGACGTGCCCGTCGGCAAGGTGCTGACCGCCATGGTCGGCGTGCACCTGCTCATCGGCCTCGGCGAGGCCGCCATCACCGCCGCGACCGTCGGCGCCGTCCTCGCCGTCCGCCCGGACCTCGTCCACGGCGCCCGCGGCCTCCTCGCCCCGCTGAAGCTCCGCGTCGACGGCGAACTCGTCGACGCCCCGGCCGCCGCCCGGCCCGCCCCGGCGTCCACCGGCTCCACCCGCAAGGTGTGGGCCACCGGCCTGGTCACCGCCCTGGTCCTGGCCGGCTTCGTCTCCTTCTACGCCTCCGCCAGCCCCGACGGCCTGGAGAAGGTCGCCGCCGACCAGGGCATCGACGCCAAGGCCGACCAGTACGAGCACGCCACCGCCGATTCCCCGCTCGCCGACTACGGCGTGAAGGACGTCGACGACGAGCGGCTCTCCGTCGGCCTCGCCGGCGTCATCGGCGTCGGCGCGACCGTCGCCGTCGGCACCGGCATCTTCTGGGCGGCCCGCAGCCGGCGCCGCGCCGCCGACGCCGACGCCGACGGCACCGGCTCCGGCAACGGCGCGGCCACCGAAGCCACGGCGGTCTGACATGGGCGCGGGGCACACCCACAAGCTGTACGTGCACGGGCACTCGCCCGTGCACGCCCTGCCCCCGCACTGCAAGCTCGCGGCCGCCTTCGCCTTCGTCCTGGTCGTCGTCTCCACCCCGCGCGAGGCCATGTGGGCTTTCGGCGCCTACGCCGTCCTGCTCGCCGGGGTCGCCGCGGTGGCCCGCGTACCGGCCGGGCTGCTGCTGCGCCGACTGCTGATCGAGGTCCCGTTCGTCGCCTTCGCCGTCCTGATGCCCTTCGTCGCCGAAGGCGAACGGACCGAGTTCCTCGGCCTGTCCCTGTCCGTCTCCGGACTCTGGGGCGCCTGGAACGTCCTGGCCAAGGGCACCCTCGGCGTGGCCGCCTCCGTGCTGCTCGCCTCCACCACCGAACTGCGCGAGCTGCTGCTCGGCCTCCAGCGGCTGAAGCTCCCGCCGCTGCTCGTGCAGATCGCCTCCTTCATGATCCGCTACGGCGACGTGGTCACCGACGAGCTGCGCCGCATGTCCGTCGCCCGTCGCTCCCGCGGCTTCGAGGCGCGCGGCATCCGCCACTGGGGCGTGCTGGCCAAGACCGCCGGCGCCCTGTTCATCCGCTCGTACGAGCGCGGCGAACGGGTCTACCTGGCGATGGTCAGCCGCGGCTACGCCGGTGCCATGCCCGCGATCGACGAGGTGACGGCCGGCCGTGCCCAGTGGGCGTACGCGGCCGTGCTCCCCGTCTCGGCGCTGGCCGTCTGTCTGATGGGATGGATCTCGTGAACACCGCATCCGCGCCCAGGCCCGCATCCGCGCCCGAACCGGTCCCCTCGCTGGAGGTGTCCGGCCTGGCTTACGCCTACCCCGACGGCCACCAGGCCCTGTTCGGGGTGGACCTGACCGTCGGGGCCGGCGAGCGGGTCGCCCTGCTCGGGCCCAACGGCGCCGGCAAGACCACCCTCGTCCTGCACCTGAACGGGATCCTGGGCGGCGGCGTCGGAACGGTGAAGGTGGCCGGGCTGCCCGTGGAGAAGCGCAACTTCCCCGAGATCCGGCGCCGGGTCGGGATCGTCTTCCAGGACCCCGACGACCAGCTCTTCATGCCCACCGTCCGCGAGGACGTCGCGTTCGGCCCGGCCGCGGCCGGACTGCGCGGCGCCGAGCTGGAGGAGCGCGTGCGCACCGCGCTCGAACGGGTCGGCATGGCCGGCTACGCCGACCGGCCCCCGCACCACCTGTCCTTCGGGCAGCGGCGGCGGGTCGCGGTCGCGACCGTGCTGGCCATGGAGCCGGAGATCCTCGTCCTGGACGAACCCTCCTCCAACCTGGACCCCGCCTCGCGGCGGGAACTCGCCGACATCCTGCGCTCCCTGGACGTGACCGTGCTGATGGTCACCCACGACCTCCCGTACGCGCTGGAGCTCTGCCCCCGCTCGGTGGTGCTCAGCGGGGGCGTGATCGCGGCGGACGGCGACACCCGGGAACTGCTCTGCGACGAGGAGCTGATGCGCGCCCACCGGCTGGAGCTGCCCTTCGGCTTCGACCCGCGCACCCCGCTTCCGACGGCGCGGGGCGCGTTGCGGTGACATAACGAAGGCGCGAGCGCGGCATAGGCGCACATTCGTGGGTGTTGCACCGGCCGTGGACATCCAGGGTGTGGTGGCGGAGGGCTTCGAGCCCGTCAGGGACGCGTTCGCGCGGAACTTCGAGGTGCTGGGCGACCGGGGCGCGGCGGTCGCCGTGTACCGGGACGGGCGCAAGGTCGTGGACCTGTGGGCCGGCACCCGGGACGCGGACGGCGCCGGTGGCCCGGCCTGGTCCGAGGACACCGCGGTCGTGGTCCGCTCGGCCACCAAGGGCGTGGCCGCCGCCGTACCGCTGCTGCTGCACCAGCGGGGGCTGCTCGACCTGGCCGCGCCGGTCTCCGCGTACTGGCCCGAGTTCAAGGCGGGCGGCAAGGACCGGACCACGGTCCGGGACCTGCTCGCCCACCGGGCGGGCGTACCGGCCCTGGACCGGAACCTCACCCCGGCGGAGGCCGTCGACGGCACCACCGGGGCGCGGGAGACCGCCGCACAGCGGCCCTTCTGGGAGCCGGGCACCGCGCACGGCTACCACGCGCAGACCTACAGCTGGCTGCTGTCCGAGCTGGTCCTGCGGGTCACCGGGCGGTCGCTGGGCGCCTGGCTGGCCGAGGAGATAGCGGAGCCGCTGGGCGTGGACTTCTGGATCGGGCTGCCCGGGGCGGAGGCCCACCGGGTGGGCCGGGTGGCGCAGGTCGACCCTCCGGAGCGGGCGGGCGCACTGCGGACCCGGCCGCGAAGGAACGTTTCCGAGGCGTACGCGGACCCGGCTTCGCTGACCCGGCGGGCGTTCGCGGCGATCGACCCGCTGCCGGACGAGAACGCGCCGGAGTGGCGCGCGGCGGAACTGCCCGCGTCGGCCGGCATCGGCACGGCGCGCGGGCTGGCCCGCTTCTACGCGGCCACGGTGGGCGTGGTCGAGGACGGCGCGCGGATCTTCACGCCGGCGATGACGGCGCTGGCCGGCACGGAGGTCTCCGCCGGGCCGGACCGCGTCCTGGTGGTCAACACGCGCTTCGGTCCCGGGTACATGCTGCACGGGCCGGCGTCGCCGCTGCTCTCGCCGGCGTCCTTCGGGCATCCGGGGCGGGGCGGCTCCCTCGGCTTCGCGGACCCGTCGGCCGGGGTGGGCTTCGGGTACGTCACCAACGCGCTGGCGAAGTCGGTCACGGCGGACCCCCGCGCCCAGTCCCTGATCCAGGCGCTCCGCAAGTCCCTCACGTAGCTTCGGCCCGACCCGACCCGACCCGACCCGACCCGACCCGACCCGGCCCGGCCCGGCCCGACCCGACCCGGCCCGACGCGGCCCGGCCCGGCCCGGCGCGTCCGGCCGGCCCGCCGACGGGGCGCACGCGGCGGGCGGCCGGGTGGTCCGACGCGGGCCCCGGCGGCGGCCGAGCGGGCCGGTGGGCCGGGGCGGCGCAGGACGAGCGGGCCGATGGGCCGGGGCGGTGCAGGACGAGCGGGCCGATGGGCCGGGGCGGCCGTGGGCCGGGGGTGGGGTCAGCGGGCGCGGAGGATGGTGGCTACCAGGGGGCCCGCCGTGTCGCCGCCGTGCCCGCCGCCCTCCACCATCGCCGCCGCGGCCACGTCCCCGCTGTACCCCGTGAACCAGCTGTCCGGGCTCGCCGCGTCGTCGACCTCCGCCGAGCCGGTCTTCGCCCCCTTGTCCCCGCCGACCCCGGCCATGGCCCCCGCGGCCGTCCCGCTGGTCGCCGTCTGCCGCATCATCGCGACGAGCTGCCGCCGGACCTCCGGCTTCATCCGGCGTTCCGCCGTCGCCAGCGCCCGGCCGTCCAGCGAGGCCGGCACGATCACCGGCTGCCGGAAGACGCCCGTCTTCGCCGTCGCCGTGATCGACGCGATGTTCAGCGGGTTCATCTGGACCTCGCCCTGCCCGATGTACGCGGCCGCCGCCGCCGGGCCCGAGCTCTCCGGGACCGTGCCGTCCCGCGACGGGACGCCCGTCTTCCAGTCGTCCCGGCCGATGCCGAACACCTCGCGCGCCTCGCGCGGCAGCGCGCCGTTGTCGCCCACGTCGTCGATCTGGCCGATGAACGCCGTGTTGCAGGACTTCGCGAAGCTGGTCGCGAAGGTCGCGCCGTCCAGCTTGAAGCCCTTGAGGTTGCCGAAGGTCCGGCCGTCCCACGTCGCGGTCGCGTTGCAGGGCGCGACCCGGTCGGCCGCCACCAGGCCCTTGTCCAGCAGCATCTCCGCCGTGACGATCTTCATCGTGGAGCCGGGGGCGCGGGCGCCCTGCATGGCGGCGTTGAAGCCGTCCCGGCGGTTGTTGGCCACCGCCAGGATGTCGCCGGTGCTCGGCTGGACCGCGACCGCCGAGGACTCCGGGTACTTGGCCACCGCCTTCTCCGCCGCCGCCTGCACCACCGCGTCCAGCCGGGTCTGGATCCGCCCGGGCCGGCCCTCGGCCAGCGTCAGCAGGATCCGCTCGGGCGCGTCCGCCAGCGCCGGCTCGATCCACAGCGCCGTGCCGGGGCTGCCGCCCGCCTTCGCGCCGTACGCCTTGCGCAGCTGGTCCAGCACGGGCCGCAGCGACGGGTACGCGTCCGCCGAGAGCTCCTTGCCGTTGCGGTCCACCAGGGTGACCGGGGGCGCCTCGGGGGTGCCCGTACGCAGCTTCTCGCCCTTCTGCAGCTGCGGGTGCAGCACGGACGGCTGCCAGTCCACGAGCGCCTTGCCGGTGGTCGCCCCGCGCACCACGGTCAGCTTCGACTCGTACACGAGCGGGCGCGTACCGCCCTCGTAGCCGATCTCGGCCTCGACCTTGAACGGCACGGTCGCCCCGGCGGGGGCGCCGGGGGTGATCACCGCCTTGGTGACGTGCGCCTTCGTCCGGAACTCGGCCACGGCCGGCTGAGCCGACCCCGCGTCGTTCGTCAGGTCCGCCGCGGCGCGCTCGTCCCCCGCGGCCCAGGCGGCCAGGAACCCCTTCGCCGTACGCTCGACCTCCGCCGCCGTCGGCGGCCCGCTGCCGACCGCCGCGGCCTTCCCCTCCGTACCTCCGGCGCCGCCGGTCTCGGCCCCGATCAGCGAATAGACCCCGTACCCGGCGCCGCCCACCATCAGCAGGAACACCCCGCCGACCACGGCCCCCTTGCCCACCCCGTTCAAGACAGTCCCCTCCCCAGAAGACACAACTGTATGAACATGTTCAAATATCTGGGCCTTAGTGTCCAGTGCGACAGGTAGATCCCTGGCAAGTCGGCTGAACCTGGGGCTAGGTTCAACGGCATGACAAAGATCATCCTTGAGCCGGGGCTGACCACCACCAGGGAACAGATCGCCCAAACCTTCGGGGGCTCGAAGTACAGCGGTGGCATCGTTCCGGCCAAGGCATCAGGAATGGTCTTCGTGTTCTCGGACCCGGCCGCCGGAGCGAAGCACGGCTACACCTTCGACGGTCAGGCTGACGACGACGAGTACGGGACCCTGTACATGTACACCGGGGCCGGCGGTGAGGGCGACCAGGATCTCGTCCGGGGCAACAAGGTCCTCCACGACACCCTTCGCAACGGACGCGAGGTCCACTTGTTCGTTGCGGACGGAAGGGTCGCGGGCAGTGCCACCGTCCTCCAGAGGTACGTCGGGCAGGTGGTCGTGGACCCGATCCAGCCCTTCGTGGAACGCCGCGCCCCCGATCAGCAGGGGGAGCTGCGGCGCGTACTCGTCTTCCGGCTCAGAGCGGCGCAGGGGCAGAACCTGCTGCTCACGGAGAAGGACGCGATGCAGCCCGCCACGAAGACGACGGTCCTCGACATGGAGCCGGCGGCGAAGCTCGGCGTTCTCCCCGCCCAGGTGGGAGTCACGGAAAAGAACACCGAGCAGCACGTCACCGGTGAAACGACGGCGAACGTGGCCGGCGGCATCCGGCGAGTGATGCGACGTGAGGGCGTTCTCGTCAAGGCGTTCGAGGAGCACCTCGCCCAAGCCGGTCACTCGTTCAAGAGCTTCCAGATCACGGTGGCCGGCGAGCCCGGAGTGCTGACCCCGGACCTGTACGACCAGACCGACCACGTCCTCTACGAGGCCAAGGGGCAGGCGAGCCGCAACAACGTCCGCATGGCCATCGGCCAGCTCGCCGACTACCGCCGGCACATCCCCGGTGAGAACACCTTGCGCACGGCGGTCCTACTGCCGGACGAACCCACACCGGACGTGAAGGACCTGCTCGCTGCGAGGAACATCGCGCTCATCTACCAGACCGAGGACGGGTTCTCGGGTTTCCCTCTGCAGAGCAGCGGCTGACACCCACCGCCCGCGGCCCCCGGCGTCACCGACGCCCGGGGGCCGGGCCCGCGTCGTACCCGCTACACCCAGGTGTCCAGCCACATGCGGTTGCGCCAGGCGTCCATGGGGAGGGTCTGGCCCGTGTAGACCGGCCAGAAGTAGATGAAGTTCCAGACGATCAGCAGCACCAGCACGCCCGCCCCGATCGCGCCGATCGCGCGCCGGCGTTCGGTCGAGCCGGCCGGGCCCAGCAAGGCGCCCACCAGCATCGCCACCGCCAGGCAGAGGTACGGGACGAACACCACCGCGTAGAAGTAGAAGATGGTGCGCTCCTGGTAGTTGAACCAGGGGAGGTAGCCCGCGGCCACCGCGCAGGCGATGGCGCCCGCGCGCCAGTCGCGGCGGAAGGCCCACCGCCACAGGACGTACAGCAGGGCGAAGCAGGCCGTCCACCACAGCAGCGGGGTGCCGAGGGCGAGGACCTCCCGGGCGCACTTGGCGGTCTCGGTCGCGGGGCAGCCGTCGGTGCCGGGCGACGGCGACTCGTAGAAGTAGGAGACCGGACGGCCCAGGACCAGCCAGCTCCACGGGTTGGACTCGTAGGTGTGGTTGTCGTGCAGGTTCACATGGAAGCTGTAGACCTCGGTCTCGTAGTGCCACAGGCTGGTCAGCCAGTCCGGCAGCCACGGCACCCCGCCCTGCTTCGCCGACCAGTCCCGGAAGTAGCCGCCGTCGCCGTCGTCGGGGCTGAGGATCCAGCCCGTCCAGGACGCCACGTACACGCCGATCGCCACCGGCACGGTCGAGACGAAGGCCGGCAGCGCGTCCCGTCGCAGCATCGACGCGTACGGGGCGCCCGCCCCCGCCACCCGCCGGGCCGAGGCGTCCCACAGCACCGTCAGGATGCCGAAGAAGGCGAGGACCACCAGGCCGTTCCACTTGGTGCCGAACGCCAGGCCCAGGCTGACGCCCGCGACCAGCCGCCACGGCCGCCACCCCAGCCGCAGCGTCTCCGCGACCACCGCGTCCGGCCGGGCCCGGCCGTCTCCGTCAACCGGCAGCGCGGCGGCGAGCCGGGCCCGGGCCCGGTCACGGTCGATCAGCAGCGCCCCGAACGCGGCCAGCACGAAGAACATCAGCACCAGGTCCAGCAGTGCCGTGCGGCTCATCACCAGGTGCAGGCCGTCCACGGCCAGCAGGGCGCCCGCCAGGCAGCCGAGGAAGGTGGAGCGCAGCAGCCGGCGGCCGATCCGGCACAGCATGAGCACGGACAGCGTGCCGAGCACGGCCGTCATGAACCGCCAGCCGAACGGCTCGAACCCGAACATCCACTCGCCGAGGCCGATGACCCACTTGCCGACCGGCGGGTGCACCACGTAGCCAGGGTCCAGCGGAAGCGCGACCCCGTCCGGGTTGGCGATGACCGACTTGTCGATGTCCTTGGGCCAACTGGCCTCGTAGCCCTGCCTGATGGTGGCCCAGGCGTCCTTGGCGTAGTACGTCTCGTCGAATATCACCGCCTTCGGGCTGCCCAGGTGCCAGAACCGCAGCACGCCGGCGACCAGCGCGACCAGCAGCGGACCCGCCCAGGCCAGCAGCCGGTTCACGGCCGCCGTCCGCGCCGCCGGGACCCCCAGCGCCACCCACAGCTGCGCGGACGGCTCTGCGTACGGCGGCACCAGGCGCGCGCGTACGTCGGCCGGCCGGCGGGACGGGTCGGGCGCGGGAGGCTTGTGGAGCGTCGCGGTACTGGTCACCGGGTCATCGTAGGGAACGGATCCGTGGCGGCCGCTCCCATCCGCCGATCGGTTGCGGGACCGGTACGGGCGGCGCGGGCTGAGAGGATGTGGGGGTGACAGATACGCAGCCCGCCCACACCGGAGTCCTCGTCCTCGCCGGCACCCCGATCGGCGACCTCGCGGACGCCCCGCCGCGGCTCGCCGCCGAGCTGGAGAAGGCGGACGTGGTCGCGGCCGAGGACACCCGGCGGCTGCGCCGGCTCACCCAGGGCCTGGGCGTGCACACCACCGGCCGGGTCGTGTCGTACTTCGAGGGCAACGAGTCCGCCAGGACGCCCGAGCTCGTGGAGGCCCTCCAGGGCGGGGCCCGGGTGCTGCTGGTCACCGACGCCGGCATGCCGTCCGTGTCCGACCCCGGCTACCGGCTGGTCGCGGCCGCAGTGGAGCAGGGGATCCGGGTGACGGCCGTACCGGGCCCGTCCGCGGTGCTGACCGCGCTGGCCCTGTCCGGGCTGCCGGTGGACCGGTTCTGCTTCGAGGGGTTCCTGCCCCGCAAGGCCGGGGAGCGGCTCGGCCGGCTCCGCGAGGTCGCCGCCGAGCGCCGCACCCTCGTCTACTTCGAGGCCCCGCACCGGCTGGACGACACCCTGGCGGCGATGGCCGAGGTGTTCGGCGCGGACCGGCGGGCCGCGGTCTGCCGCGAACTGACCAAGACGTACGAGGAGGTCCGGCGCGGCGGGCTCGGCGAACTGGCCGCCTGGGCCGCCGAGGGCGTGCGCGGCGAGATCACGGTCGTGGTCGAGGGCGCCCCGGCCCAGGGCCCCGGTGAGTTGGACGCCTCGGAACTGGTGCGCCGGGTGCGGGTGCGCGAGGAGGCGGGCGAGCGGCGCAAGGAGGCCATCGCGGCCGTCGCGGCCGAGGCGGGCCTGCCCAAGCGTGACGTGTTCGACGCCGTGGTCGCGGCAAAGAACGCGGAACAAAAGGTGCCGTAAACGAGTAAAGGGCTAACCTGAAAGGCAAAGCCTAGGCCGCGCAGCGGGCGCTTTGGGAAGGATTCTCCCAAAGACGGTCCAACAGTCGACATGGCCTGATGCGCTCCCGCCCGCCGAGGCGTCCACTGGTGAGTGACCACCGGCGGACAGGAGGAGCAGGCATGAGTGAGATCGCAGACACCCCGGTGACCGGCCCCGCCCCGGCAGTTCCCAGGGTGCACGAGGCCTATTCCTTCGCCTGCATGCGCTGCGGCTACGGCTGGGAGCAGGGCTACGAGATCGAGCACCACACCGACGCCCACGGCCAGCCCTTCATCGTCTACACGGTCGCGGGCGAACGCGTCCCCTCACCGCTGTCCAACCCCACCTGCCTCAACTGCGGCGGCCACGTGGTCCGCATCATGCGGGAGGGCCAGGTGTCGTCCGTGCTCGGCACGCTCGACCGCCTGTACCACTACAGCCGCATCGCGCCGGGAATCGCGGGCCCCGTGCCCGCCACCGCGGCCGGCCACTCCGAGCACGAGCGGCGGGGCCGCCACCGGGCCGGGCGCACCGGCTCCGGCGAGCGGCTCACCGCAGGCGCCCCCGGCGCCGTACCGCACGACTCGCCGGGACCGGTCCGGGTGACGCCCGAGGACCGGGGCGAGGGCCGCGGCCTCCGTGCCCGCCTCAGGTCGTGGCTGGGCCGGTCATAAGATCGGCCGTATGAGCTCCAAGGACGAGATGCCGCCGCTGCCCGAACCGCTCCGGGTGGCGGTGGCCGATTCCCACACCCACCTCGACATGCAGCGCGGAACCGTCGAGGAGGGACTCGCCAGGGCCGCCTCGGTGGGCGTGACCACCGTCGTGCAGGTCGGCTGCGACGTGAAGGGCTCCCGGTGGGCGGCCGAGACCGCCGCCGCGTACGAGAGCGTCCACGCGGCGGTCGCCCTACACCCGAACGAGGCGCCCCGCATCGTCCTGGGGGATCCGGACGGCTGGTCGCGGCAGGGGGCCAGGCCCGGCGGCGGCGAGGCCGCCCTCGACGACGCCCTCGCCGAGATCGAGTCCCTGGCCGCGCTGCCGCACGTCAAGGCGGTCGGCGAGACCGGGCTCGACTACTTCCGCACCGGGCCCGACGGCATGGCCGCGCAGGAGCGTTCCTTCCGCGCGCACATCGAGATCGCCAAGCGGCAGGGCAAGGCCCTGGTCATCCACGACCGGGAGGCCCACGCCGACGTGCTGCGCATCCTGCGCGAGGAAGGCGCCCCCGAGCGCACCGTCTTCCACTGCTACTCGGGCGACGCGGACATGGCCCGCGAGTGCGCGGAAGCCGGCTACTACCTGTCCTTCGCCGGAACCGTCACCTTCAAGAACGCCCAGCCGCTGCGCGACGCCCTGGCCGTGACCCCGCTGGACCGGGTCCTGGTCGAGACGGACGCCCCGTACCTCACCCCGGCCCCGTACCGCGGCCGCCCCAACGCGCCCTACCTGATTCCCGTCACCGTCCGGGCGATGGCCGCGGTCCGCGGGATCGACGTGGACCACCTGTGCGAGGCCCTGGCCGCGAACACCGCACGCGCCTTCGACTACTAGGGCTCCGGCCGGGTCGCCGACACGCTGTGTGACCACACGGATTTACTCCGTGACCGCCGCTCCGCTAGTCTCCCCTGCCCGAACCAGCGGGGGCCGGACCAGTGGAGCGAGCGCCGTGAGCGATACCCAGCCGTACGCGGACGCGTACGCGGAGCCGGACGTGTACGGGGACCCCTACGGCGGCCCGGCGCCGGCGTACGCGGGCGCCGCCGTCGCCCCGTACCCGTACCCGTACCCGGAGGCGTACGCGTACCCCGAGCCGTTTCCCGATCCGCACCCCGACCCGTACCCAGTCGCGCAGCCCGGCGCGTACCCCGATCCCTACGGCGGTTCGGAGGCCGGCCGGTACGGCGGCGCGGGCCCGGACCCCGGCCCGGCCCGTCCCCGGGAGCCGTACCCGTACCCGAGCCCGTACCCGGACGGGGCCGCGGGCGGCCCGTACGCCCCCGATCCGTACGCCCCCGATCCTTACGGGCCGGCCGGCCCCCTCCCGGCGGACCCCCACGACGGCCCCGACCCCGCAGCCCCCGCCCCGACCCTCCCGGACCCCCACCTCCCGGACCAGGCCCCGCCGGACCCCACCGCCCCGGTCCCCGGCCCCCGTCCCGGCCGGCGCCGCAAGGCCCCCGCCCCGCCCGCCACCCCCGCACCCGCCCGGACCGGCGGCCGCCGCCGCGGCGCTCCGGCCGGCCGGCCCGCCGCGGACAGCTGGCGCCGCATCGTCCCGCAGGCCCTCGTCGTCGCCTTCCTCGCCGGCGGCACCTCCGCCTTCGTCGCCGCCGACAAGTCCGTCCGCCTCACCGTCGACGGGGTCCCCCGCACCCTCCACACCTTCGCCGACGACGTCGACGAACTGCTGCGCCGCGAGGGCGTAGGCATCGGCGCGCACGACCTCGTCGCCCCCGCCCCCGGCTCCGACCTCGACGACGGCGACGAGATCGTCGTCCGCTACGGCCGCCCGCTCCGGCTCACCCTCGACGGCGAACAACGCCAGGCCTGGACCACCGCCGTCACCGTCGAAGCCGCCCTGCGGCAGCTCGGCGTACGGGTGGAGGGCGCCTACCTGTCCGCGTCCCGCAGCGCGCCCGTCCCGCGCCGCGGCCTCGCCCTCAACGTGCGCACCGAGCGCAGCGTCACCTTCATGGCCGACGGCCGCGAGTCCACGATCCGCACCAACGCCGCCACCGTCCGCGAGGCCCTCGACCAGGCCGGCATCGTCCTCAGCGGCCAGGACACCACCTCCGTGCCGCCCGACTCCTTCCCGCGCGACGGCCAGACCGTCACCGTCCTGCGCATCACCGGCACCCGTGAGGTCCGCGAGGAGCAGATCCCGTACGCCACCAGGCGGGTCAAGGACCCCGGGCTGTTCGCCGGGACCGAGGTCGTGGAACGGGCCGGCCGTCCGGGCGCCCGCCGGGTCACCTTCGCCCTCCGGACGGTCAACGGGGTCCGGCAGAAGCCCCGCCGGATCGCCGAGGAGACCGTCCGCGAGCCCGTCGACGCCCTGATCAAGGTCGGCACCAAGCCGCTGCCCACCTCGGTGGCCGGGGCGGACGGGCTCGACTGGGGCGCCCTGGCCCAGTGCGAGTCCGGCGGGCGGCCCGGCGCCGTCGACCCGTCCGGCACCTACGGAGGCCTGTACCAGTTCGACGTACGGACCTGGCAGGGCCTCGGCGGCAGCGGACGCCCCCAGGACGCGAGCGGGGCGGAACAGACGTACCGGGCGAAGAAGCTCTACGTGCAGCGGGGGGCGAGTCCGTGGCCGCACTGCGGCCGTAGGCTTTACCGGTGAGCACCGCAGAGCAGCACGACAGCAGCGCCGGCAACGAGGCCCTCCTCGGGCCGGCCGACATCCGGGAACTGGCCGGGGCCCTCGGCGTCCGACCGACGAAGCAGAAGGGCCAGAACTTCGTCATCGACGCCAACACCGTCCGCCGGATCGTCCGCACCGCCGAGGTGCGTCCGGAGGACGTGGTCGTCGAGGTCGGCCCCGGACTGGGCTCGCTGACCCTCGCCCTGCTGGAGGCCGCCGACCGCGTCACCGCCGTGGAGATCGACGACGTCCTGGCCGCCGCGCTGCCCGCCACCATCGAGGCCCGGCTGCCGAAGAAGGCCGACCGGTTCGCCCTGGTGCACTCCGACGCGATGCTCGTCCAGGAGCTGCCCGGCCCGGCGCCGACCGCGCTGGTAGCCAACCTGCCGTACAACGTGGCCGTCCCGGTGCTGCTGCACATGCTCGACCGGTTCCCCACCATCGAGCGGACCCTGGTGATGGTGCAGGCCGAGGTCGCCGACCGGCTGGCCGCCAAGCCCGGCAACAAGGTGTACGGCGTGCCCTCGGTCAAGGCCAACTGGTACGCCGACGTCAAGCGGGCCGGCGCCATCGGCCGCAACGTGTTCTGGCCCGCGCCCAACGTGGACTCCGGGCTGGTCTCCCTGGTCCGCCGGGCCGAACCGGTGCGGACCACCGCCTCCAAGTCCGAGGTGTTCGCCGTGATCGACGCGGCCTTCGCGCAGCGCCGCAAGACCCTGCGGGCCGCGCTGGCCGGCTGGGCGGGCTCGGCGGCCGCCGCCGAAGCCGCGCTGGTCGGGGCGGGGATCTCCCCGCAGGCCCGCGGCGAGGCCCTCACCGTGGAGGAGTTCGCGGCCATCGCCGAGCACAAGCCCGCGGCCGAGAGGCCCGCGCTGTGAGCGCCGCCGCCGGCGTCACGGTACGCGTCCCCGCGAAGGTCAACGTCCAGCTGGCGGTGGGCGCCGCGCGGCCCGACGGGTTCCACGACCTGGCCAACGTCTTCCTCGCCGTCGGCCTGTACGACGAGGTCACGGCCACTCCGGCCGACGGGCTGCGGATCACCTGCGAGGGCCCGGACTCCGACCAGGTCCCGCTGGACCGCACCAACCTGGCCGCCCGGGCCGCCGCGCTCCTCGCCGCCCGGCACGGCCTGGAGCCCGCCGTCCACCTGCACATCGCCAAGCGGATCCCGGTCGCCGGCGGGATGGCGGGCGGCAGCGCCGACGGCGCCGGTGCCCTGCTGGCCTGCGACGCCCTGTGGGGGCTCGGCACGCCGCGGGAAGAGCTCCTCGCCATCTGCGCGGAGCTGGGCAGCGACGTCCCCTTCAGCCTGGTCGGCGAGGCGGCGCTGGGCACCGGGCGCGGTGAACTCCTCACGCCGGTCGCGGCGGGCCGCTTCCACTGGGTGTTCGCGGTCGCCGAGGGCGGACTGTCGACGCCGGCCGTGTTCCGCGAGTTCGACCGGCTGACCGCCGGGCAGGACGTCCCGGCGCCGGAGGCGTCCCCGGCCCTGCTCGCCGCGCTCGCGTCCGGCGACCCCGACGCGCTGGCCGGGGAGCTGTCGAACGGCCTCCAGGCGGCGGCCCTGTCCCTGCGCCCCGAACTGGCCGCCACGCTCGCCGCCGGCACGGAGGCGGGTGCGCTGGCCGCGCTGGTCTCCGGCTCCGGCCCGACGACGGCGTTCCTGGTCCGGGACGAGGAGTCCGCCCTCAAGGTCGCCGCGGCCCTGGAGGCGTCCGGCACCTGCCGCACCACCCGCACGGCCCCCTCCCCGGCCCCGGGAGCCACCGTCCTCCCGGCCTAGCAGGCCCGCCGGTCAAGGCGGTCCGGCTGGGCCGACACCGGTACTCAGGCGGAGATGAGTAGCCGAGCGGTGCCGCGGGCACCCGGCCGGCCGGGAACGTGTCCGCATGGGACACACCGCCGGTGAAATCGCCGCCGCCACGCCCGCCGGGCGGGACCGATACGTCGACCTCCTGCGCGTCGCCTCGCTCGCGACCGTCGTGCTCGGGCACTGGCTCATGGCCGCCGTCACCCCGGACGGCCGCATGGGGAACCTGCTCGCCGTCCTGCCCGGGCTCCAACCGCTGACCTGGCTGCTTCAGGTCATGCCCGTGTTCTTCTTCGTCGGCGGGTTCTCGCACGCGCTCAGCCACCGCTCCCTCGCCCGGCGGCTCGGCGGGCAGCCCGTCTACACCGCCTTCGTGCGGGCCCGGTTGCGGCGGCTGCTGCGGCCGACGCTGGTGTTCGTCCTGGTGTGGGCCGCGCTCGCGTTGGCGGTGCAGGCCGCCGGCGGCGGGCACGGGCTGACCGGTGCCGCGCTCCGGCTGGTCACGCAGCCGCTGTGGTTCATCGGGATCTACCTCGCCATGGTCGCCCTCACCCCGCCCCTGCTCCACCTGCACGAGCGCCACGGCTGGGCCGTGCCCGCCGCCCTCGCGGCCGCGGCCGCCGCCGTCGACGGGCTGCGGTTCGCGGCCGGCGTGCCCTACCTGGAGTTCCTGAACTTCGCCTTCGTCTGGCTCGCCGTCCACCAGCTCGGCTTCCTCCGCGCCGACGGCCGGATCACCCGCCCGGCAGCCCTCGCCGCCGCCGGGCTCGCCGGCGCGGTCCTGCTGGTGGCCCTCGGCCCGTACCCGCTGTCCATGGTCGGGATGCCCGGCGAGAAGGTCTCCAACATGGCCCCGCCCACCCTCGCCCTGCTCTGCCACGCCCTCTGGCTGGTCGGCGCCGTGGAACTGCTCCGCGGGCCCGCCGCCCGGATGCTCGCCCGGCCCCGGGCGTGGCGGGCCGTCGTCGCCGCCAACGGCATCGCCATGACCGCCTTCCTCTGGCACCTCACCGCCATGCTCGGCGTGTACGCCGCCCAGCTCGCCCTCGGCCCCGCGCTGCCCCGGCCCGCCACCGCGGCCTGGTGGGCGCAGCTGCCCGTACGGGTCGTCCTCGCCGCCGCCGGCACCGCCCTGCTCGTCGCCGTGTTCCGCCGGTTCGAGACCCCGCCGCCGGCCCGGCCGGCGGCGCCCGGGCCCGGAGCGATCGCCGCCTGCGGGATCGCACTGTGCCTGTTCGGGGTGCTCGGGCTCTCCATGACCGGCCTCGGCGGGCTGCTGGAGGGCCACAGCGCCGTCCTCGTCGCCGTGCCCGTGACCGCGCCCGTCGCCATCGGGATGGTGGTCACCGGATGGGCGCTGGTCGAGCGCTCACGGCCCGGCGGGAAGGTTAGGCTGAGGGGCTGATCCTTCCCTTTCCCTGGAGCGCGTCTGATGGCCGTCAATCTGGTCAATGTCGAGGCAGTCAGCAAGGTGTACGGCACCCGTACCCTGCTCGACGGCATCTCCCTCGGCGTGTCCGAGGGGGACCGGATCGGAGTCGTCGGCCGGAACGGCGACGGCAAGACCACCCTCATCCGGATGCTCGCCCGTCTGGAGGAGCCCGACAGCGGCCGGGTCACCCACACCGGCGGTGCCCGGATCGGCGTCCTCACCCAGCACGACTCCCTCGACCCGGCCGCCACCGTCCGGCACGAGATCATCGGCGACATGGCCGACCACGAGTGGGCCGGCGACGCCCGCATCCGCGACGTGCTCACCGGCCTGTTCGGCGGCCTCGACCTGCCCGGCTTCGGCCAGGGCCTGGACACCGTCATCGGCCCGCTCTCCGGCGGCGAGCGCCGCCGCATCGCCCTGGCCAAGCTGCTCATCGCCGAGCAGGACCTGCTCGTCCTCGACGAGCCCACCAACCACCTCGACGTCGAGGGCATCGCCTGGCTCGCCGCCCACCTGCAGGAGCGCCGCTCCGCCCTGGTGTGCGTCACCCACGACCGCTGGTTCCTCGACCAGGTCTGCACCCGCATGTGGGACGTCCAGCGCGGCGCCGTCCACGAGTACGAAGGCGGCTACAGCGACTACGTGTTCGCCCGCGCCGAGCGCGAGCGGATCGCCGCCACCGAAGAGGTCAAGCGGCAGAACCTGGTCCGCAAGGAGCTCGCCTGGCTGCGCCGCGGTGCCCCCGCCCGCACCTCGAAGCCCCGCTTCCGGATCGAGGCCGCGAACGCCCTCATCGCGGACGTGCCGCCGCCCCGCGACCGCAGCGAGCTGATGCGCTTCGCCAACGCCCGCCTCGGCAAGACCGTGTTCGACCTGGAGGACGTGTCCGTCCAGGCCGGCTCCAAGGTGCTGCTCAAGCACCTCACCTGGCAGCTCGGCCCCGGCGACCGGATCGGCCTCGTCGGCGTCAACGGCGCGGGCAAGACCTCCCTGTTGCGCGCCCTGGCCGAAGCCGCCCGCACCCAGGGCGAGTCGCAGCCGGTGGCCGGCACCGTCACCGTCGGCAAGACCGTCAAGCTGGCCTACCTGTCGCAGGAGGTCGGTGAGCTCGACCCGTCCCTGCGGGTCCTGGAGGCCGTGCAGCGGGTCCGCGACCGGGTCGACCTCGGCAAGGGCCGCGAGATGACGGCGGGCCAGCTGTGCGAGCAGTTCGGCTTCACCAAGGAGAAGCAGTGGACGCCGGTCGGCGACCTCTCCGGCGGCGAGCGGCGCCGGCTCCAGCTCCTGCGGCTGCTGATGGACGAGCCGAACGTCCTCTTCCTCGACGAGCCCACCAACGACCTCGACATCGAGACGCTCACCCAGCTGGAGGACCTGCTCGACGGCTGGCCCGGCACGATGATCGTCATCTCCCACGACCGCTTCTTCATCGAGCGGACCACGGACACCGTCATGGCGCTCCTCGGCGACGCCACCCTGCGGATGCTGCCGCGCGGTCTGGACGAGTACCTGGAGCGCCGCCGCCGGATGGTCGAGGCGGCCGCCCCGGCGCCCGCTCCGGCCCCCGCCAAGACCTCCTCGGCGGGCGACGCGCGGGCCGCCAAGAAGGAGCTCCAGAAGATCGAGCGGCAGCTGAACAAGCTGTCCGACCGGGAGAGCAACCTGCACGCCCAGATCGCCGAGAACGCCACCGACTACGACAAGGTCGCCAAACTCGACGCGGAGCTCCGCGAACTCCTCTCCGACCGGGAGGACTTGGAGATGCGCTGGCTGGAGCTCGCCGAGGAGGCCGGGGCCTGACCCGGCGCCGGACGGCCCCCGGGCCCCCATAACGACGGCATCACGGGCCGGTCCTCCCTTGGGAACAGGGGTGCGACCGGCCCGTGCCGCGTCGGTGCCGGGTGGTAGAAAGGTCATCCCCCCACGGCCGCCCGAAGCGAAGGTATGCGCTGATGACGAACCCGCCGCCTGTTCCCGAGGGTTACGGGCACCTGCCCGGACCACCGCAACAGGGGTACGGCTACCCGCAGCAGGGCCCCAACCCCTACGCGCAGCAGCAGCCCCAGCAACCCCAGCAGCCCCCGCACGGGTATCCCCAGCAGCCCCCGCAGGGCTACGGCTTCCCGCCGCCGATGCCGCCCGGCCCCCCGCAGGGCCCGCCCTTCCCCACCCCGCCCGGCAAGCGGAAGACCACCGTCCTGATCGCGGCCGCGGTGGCCGGCGTCCTCGTCCTCGGCACCGGCGGCTACTTCGCCTTCGTCCACGACGGCGACTCCACGACCCCCACCGCCCAGGGCACTCCCGGCGCGAGCGGCGACGCCAAGCCGGGCGGGCCGTCCCCGTCGGCCTCCGTGGACGACGGCGACGGCAGCGGTGACGGCGGTACCGAGCAGGACCTCAACGCCGGCCGCAAGCCCGGCGAGGACAAGGTGCTCTGGCTCAAGACGAACCAGGTCGAGCTGCCCGGCGGCGGCGCCGAGGCGCCCGCCCAGTGGGTCGTCGGCGACACCGTCGTCAAGGCCGTCTACAAGTCCGTCACCGCCTACGGCGTGACCGACGGCAAGCAGCGCTGGACCGTGCCCATCAACGGCACCATCTGCGCCGCCACCGGCCAGCGCACCGCCGACGCCAGGACGGTCCTCGCCGTCAAGACCAGCGAGTCCGGCGACTGCAACCAGCTGAAGCTGATCGACCTCAAGGCCGGCAAGGAGGGCTGGACGAAGGAGGTGCCCAAGGAGGGCCCCTTCGACATCATGACCACCTCCACCCTGGCCATCACCGGTGACACCGTCACCGTCAGCCGCATGGGCACGGCCAGCGCCTTCAAGGTGAGCACCGGCGACAAGCTCTTCGGCCCGCCCGCCACCGGCTGCAAGCCCAACTCCTTCGCGGGCGGCGGCACCAAGCTGATCGCCATCGCCGGCTGCGGCGGCGACAGCGAGGAACTCCAGAGCGTCGACCCGGCCACCGGCAAGCCCCAGTGGACCTTCAAGCTGGAGAAGGGCTGGTCGGTCAGCAAGGTGTACTCCACCGACCCGGTCGTGGTGGACGCCACCAAGCGCGCCACCAAGGAACGCGCCATCGCGGTCTTCACGAACGACGGCAAGCTGCGCACCAACCTCAGCGGCGAGGGCAAGTTCTCGGCCCGCTGCGGGTTCTCCGTCTTCGCCGGACCGCAGAGCTGCCAGGGCGTCGTCGTCGACGGCGCCGCCAACACGATGTACATGCCCACCGAGGGATCTCCCAACGAGATCGCCGCCTTCGACCTGGGCACCGGCAAGGTCAAGTGGCGCGTCCCCTCCGGCGAGGGCCGCAGCGCGCTCCCCCTGAAGGCGGAGAACGGCCGGCTCATCGCCTACCTGGAGCCCGGCTTCGAGAAGGGCGGCGAGGTGGTCTCCTACCCGGCCGCCGGCGGCCAGCCCACCACCCTGCTGCGCAACCCGTCCGGTGCGGCGACGGTCGAACGCACCTTCTTCAGCCCGCAGGTCGACTTCGCGGACGGCCGGCTCTTCCTCTCCGCCAGCCGTCTGAGCGGGAGGAACTCGGGACCGGAGAAGCTCCTGATGGTCTTCGGCAAGTGAGAACGAGAGGCAACGCCACCCGATGAGCACCCCGCCCCCGCCCCCGCCCAACCAGCCCCCGCAGCCGCCGAACCAGCCGCCCGCGGGCGGTTTCGGCGCGCCCCAGGACCCCCGGGCCGGGTTCGGCGCCCCGCAGGACCCCCGGGCCGGTTTCGGCGCGCCCACGCCCCCGGCGGCACCTCCCGTACCGCCGGCGCCCCCGCAGGCCCCGCCCGTACCGCCGGCGCCCCCGCAGGCCCCGCCCGTACCCCCGGCGCCCCCGCAGGCCCCGGGCGCCCAGCAGCCCGGCCACCCGGGGCAGCCCGGACAGCCCGGACATCCGGTCGGGCAGCCGGGGCAGCCGGGCTACGGCTACCCCCAGCAGGGCTACGGCTACCCGCAGCAGCCCGGCTACCCCACCACGCCGCAGCACGTCTTCCAGGCGCAGAACGCCCCCGCCGGCAACCCCGGCGCCCGGGCCAAGCGCAACCAGCTGATGATCATCGGTGCCGCCGTGGTGGCCATCGCGGTGATCATCGCGGGCGGCGTCTGGCTGGTCGCCGGCGACGACGGCGGCACGGTCGAACCCAGCGCCAACGGCTCGTCAGCCGCCGGCGAGAACAAGCCGGGCGGCTCCGGCGGCAGCGAGAAGGCCACCGGGAACGTCAACTCCAAGGTGCTCGTCAACGTCGAGCAGCCGAAGGTCCCGCCCGCCCCCGACGGCGGCTACAACACCATCGGCACCTACGGCTCCTGGGTCACCGACACCGTCTACGCCAAGTCGGACATCGCCAAGGTCGTCGGCTACAACCTGAACGACGGCAGCCAGAAGTGGACGGTCCCGCTGCCCGGCCACGTGTGCGCCGCCAGCAAGCACGTCTCCGACAACAAGACGGCCGTCCTCTTCCAGTACAAGCTGCCCACCGCCGAGGAGAAGTCGCCCACCTGCAACAGCGTCGGCGTCATCGACCTGAACTCCGGCAAGCTGCTCTGGTCCGCCGAGGCCAAGTCCAGCACCGGCGGCGACCGCAAGATCCGCCTGGACGAGGTCACCATCAGCGGCCAGACCGTCGCCGCCGGCGGCGTCCACGGCGGCGGTGCCTGGAGCCTGAACGACGGCCGGGTCCTGTGGGAGCCCAAGGTCGACGGCCAGGGCTGCTACGACATGGGCTACGGCGGCGGCGAGGCCCTCGGCGTCCTCCGCAAGTGCGGCCGGCTCGGCAGCCAGACCCTGCACGCGCAGGTCCTCGACCCGAACACCGGCGCGCCCAAGTACTCGTACAAGATGTCCCAGGGCATCGAGTACGGGCAGATCCTCTCCACCAAGCCGCTGGTGGTCGCCGCGAACGTGAACCGCAGCGCGCCCAACGCCACCGGCGTCAGCGACATCTTCGTGATCGACGAGGCCGGTCAGCTGAAGACCACCATCTCGCTGACCTCCGGCAACTACGACCCGAAGTGCGGTTACACCGAGGTCGAGCGCTGCCAGAAGATCGTGGTCGGCAACGGCAAGGTCTACCTGCCGTCCATCGAGCACCAGGGCACCGGCAACGCGGGCGGTCCCCGGACCAACGAGATCGTGTCCTTCGACCTCAACACCGGCAAGCAGACCACCGACCGGGCCGACGCCGGCGAGCGGTACACCATGTTCCCGCTGCGCATGGACGGTTCGAACATCATCGCCTACAAGCGGCCGCCCTACGACAAGGGCGGACAGGTCGTCAGCATCGACGGCGCGACGATGAAGCAGACGGTGCTGATGGTCAACCCCGACGACAAGGACATCCGCCGGGCCGAGACCGGGTTCGTCCCCGGATCGGCCGAGTTCCGCTACCACAAGGGCCGGCTGTTCATCGCCGACGACATCATCAGCAACTCCAGCAACTCCGCGAACGTGGAGGAGAAGGACTACCTGTTCGTCTCGTTCACCACGCACTGACGGCGCGCGGCAGGCCCGCGAGCGTCCCGGAAGCCCCCGGAAGGTCAGCCCTTCCGGGGGCTTCTGCGCGGTTACCCGGACGCACCCTCGAACAAGCGTGTAGCTTGCCGGGACATGGGCGTACGGGTGATGGTGGTCGACGAGCACCGGCTGCTGGCCGAGGCGCTCGCCTCCGCGCTGAAGCTCCGCGGGCACCGGGTGCTGGCCGCGGCCGCTCCGGCCGCCGGCGCGGCGGAACTGGTGATCAGCCGGTCCCCGGAGGTGTGCCTGCTGGGCACCGCCACCCCCGCCGAACCGGGGGTGTTCGAGCCGGTGGTGCGGATCAAGCGGGAACGGCCGCAGATCGCCGTGGTGGTGCTGGGCCCGGTGCCCAGTCCGCGCGGGATAGCCGCCGCCTTCGCCGCCGGCGCCTCCGGCTACGTACGCCAGGACGAGCGCATCGAAGGCGTGGAGCGGGCGCTGGCCAAGGCCCGCGCCGGTGAGGCGGCCGTCGCCCCCCAGCTCCTCCAGGGCGCCTTCGCGGAGCTGCTCAACCCCGCCGTCCAGCCCGACGACGAGGGCAGCCGGCTGCTGCGGCTGCTCACCCCGCGCGAGGTGGAGGTGCTGGTCCGGGTCGCGGAGGGGGAGGACACCCGGCTGATCGCGGCCGGCATGTCCATCGCCCCCAGCACCGCCCGCACCCACGTCCAGCGGGTACTGATGAAGCTGGGCGTGGGCTCCCGGCTGGAGGCCGCCGCGCTGGCCGCCCGTACCGGACTGCTCGACCGGGCGGGTCATCCGGGCGCCTAGCCGATTTCCTCGCGGAGCGCCGCATCGGGTATGCCATAGGCGGACATGCCGTGCCATACGGAGCGCGGTGGTGCGACAGCGAGAGGCAGCGAACGAGTGAGCAAGTACCTGGTAACCGGCGGCGCCGGATACGTGGGCAGCGTGGTCGCCGCCCACCTCCTGGAAGCCGGCCACGAGGTCACCGTCCTCGACGACCTCTCCACCGGCTTCCGCGAGGGCGTCCCGGCGGGCGCGGAGTTCGTCGAGGCCGACATCCGCGACGCCGCCCGCCACCTGGACCCCTCCTACGAGGCCGTCCTGCACTTCGCGGCCTCCTCCCAGGTCGGCGAGTCCGTGGCCGACCCGGGCAAGTACTGGGAGAACAACGTCGGCGGGACCATGGCGCTGCTCGCCGCGATGCGCGGGGCGGGCGTGCGACGGCTGGTGTTCTCCTCGACCGCCGCGACGTACGGCGAGCCGCGGACCGTCCCGATCACCGAGACCACCCCGACCGCGCCCACCAATCCCTACGGCGCGTCCAAGCTGGCCGTGGACCACATGATCACGGGCGAGGCCGGGGCGCACGGCCTCGCCGCGGTCAGCCTGCGGTACTTCAACGTGGCGGGCGCCTACGGGCCGTTCGGCGAGCGGCACGACCCCGAGAGCCACCTGATCCCGCTGGTCCTCCAGGTCGCCCTCGGCCGGCGCGCCGCGATCTCGGTGTACGGCGAGGACTACCCGACGCCGGACGGGACCTGCGTCCGCGACTACATCCACGTGGCCGACCTGGCGGAGGCGCACCTGGCGGCGCTGCGGGCGGCCCGCGCGGGCGAGCACCTCATCTGCAACCTGGGCAACGGCAACGGGTTCTCGGTGCGCGAGGTGATCGAGACCGCCCGCAAGGTCACCCGCCACGAGATCCCCGAGACCGTCGAGGGCCGGCGGGCCGGCGACCCGGCCGTGCTGGTCGCCTCCGCGGCCGCGGCCCGGGAGAAGCTCGGCTGGACCCCGAGCCGGCCGGACCTGGCGGGGATCATCTCCGACGCCTGGGAGTTCGCGCGGCGGCACGCGGCCGACCGGGACTGAGCCGGCCTCCGGCGGAGCGCCGGGGGAGCACGCGACGGGGCGTGCGCCGGTCCCGTGCCCGGTGCGCGGGCGCCTGGCGCGCACACGCTGCGTGAAATGCCCCCCGTGCAACTGCCCGTGGCACGGGCTGCCCGGAAAGCCGGGTTCCACCTCGCGGGAACCGGCGTTTTTCAGCCACCCCCGGTACCCGCGGGAAGGCCCGGCCCCGGAAAACAGCTGGGAGAACTTCTGCTATTCGGCCAACCGCGGGCGGCCGGCGCCCCTACGCTGATGCGTGACACCGGTGGGGGCCGGTGTTGATTCAGGGGTCGAGACACGTCGGGTACGACGTCCGGCCGGGGTAGTGCAGTGGTGTCACGGCGGCGGCCGGGCCCTTGCGGACCCGGATACCGGGCGCCGTACCCGCCGTCGTCCGTTCCCCGACCCATGGGGGTGTCTGTGGTCCGTATCAGGGTTCTCGTGGTGGACGATCACCGAATCTTCGCCGAATCGCTCGCCGCCGCGCTCGCGGCCGAGCCGGACGTGGACGTGTCCGCGGCCGGCAGCGGCCCCGCCGCGCTGCGCTGCCTCGAACGGGGCGCGGCCGAGGGCCGCCGCTTCGACGTGCTGCTCGTCGACGCCGACCTCGGCTCCTCCGCCGGCTCCGTACCGGCCCAGCGCGAGTCGGGCTCGGGCCCGCCGCCCGCCCCGCCGGCCGCCTCCGGCGACGGGATCGCCCTGGTGGCGGGGGTCCGCACCGCCCATCCGTCGGTGCGCACGGTCGTCCTGGCCGAGCGGGACGAGGCCCGCCGGGCCGCCCTCGCGTTGCAGGCCGGAGCGGCCGGCTGGGTGGCCAAGGACTGCTCCCTGTCCCGGCTGCTCGCGGTGATCCGCGGAGTGCTCCGGGAGGAGACGCACCTGCCGCCCGCGCTGCTCACCGGGGTGCTGCGGGAGCTGACGGCGGCGCGCAAGCACCGCACCGACAGCGAGCGGCTGGTGGAGTCGCTGACCCCGCGGGAGCACGAGGTGCTGCGCTGCATGGTGGCCGGACTCGGCCGCAAGGACGTGGCGGCGCGGCTGTTCCTGTCCCCGCACACCGTCCGCACCCACATGCAGAACGTGCTGGGCAAGCTGGGCGTGCACTCCACCCTGGCGGCCGTGGCGCTGGCCCGCCGGGCCGGTGTGCGCCCCGCCGACCTGGGGCCGGGCGGGCTAGCCGGGGACGTTGTCGAACGGAGCGGTCAGCCGGCGTAGCAGCGCGGCCAGGTCCCCGCGCTGGGAGCGGGAGAGCTGGGAGAGGATCGCCCGCTCCTGGGCCAGCAGGCCGGCCAGCGCCTGGTCTGCGGCCTCGCGCCCCCCGGGCGTCAGGCGTACCAGGACCCCGCGCCGGTCGCTGGGGTCCGGCAGCCGCTCCACCAGGCCCTTCTTGGCGAGCCGGTCGATGCGGTTGGTCATGGTGCCCGAGGTGACCAGCGTCTGGGTCAGCAACTGGCCGGGGGAGAGCTGGTAGGGCGCGCCGGCGCGGCGCAGCGAGGTGAGGACGTCGAACTCCCAGGGCTCCAGCCCGTGCTCGGCGAAGGCGATCCGGCGGGCCCGGTCGAGGTGGCGGGCGAGCCGGGAGACCCGGCTGAGCACTTCGAGCGGTTCCACGTCGAGGTCAGGGCGCTCCCGCCGCCATGCCGCGACCAGTCGGTCGACCTCGTCCTCCATGCCGATCATTGTAAGGGGTCTGTCGATATGAAGTCTCTTGATGTCAAGATATAGTTTCCGCCACCCTGGGCATGGAGGGGGCCGGGACCGCTTCCGCTTCCACACGCACCGCCAGCAGGGAGGCTCGAACATGCATTCCGATATCGCCCATGGCCCGTGCCACACGGCCACCGTCGACGCCGGCGGAGACCCGGCCGTGTCCGCCCCGGCGCCGGGCGCCCCCACCTGGGACCCCCAGCAGTACCTGCGCCACGCCGGCCACCGGACCCGCCCCTTCCTGGACCTGCTCGCCCGGATACCGGCACTCCCCGCGCAGGCCCCCCGGATCGCGGACCTGGGCTGCGGGCCCGGCAACGTCACGGCGCTGCTCGCCGACCGCTGGCCCGACGCGCACATCACCGGCTTCGACCTCTCCCCGGAGATGCTCCACCGCGCCGACCGCGACCACGCCGGCCCCACCCCGGGCGGCGGCAGCCTCGACTTCCGCCGCGCCGACCTCGCCGGCTGGGTCCCCGACGAGCCCTACGACCTGATCGTCTCCAACGCGGCCCTCCAGTGGGTCCCGGGCCACGCCGGCTCGTTCGCCGCCTGGATCAACGGCCTGCGGCCCGGCGGCACCTTCGCCTTCCAGATCCCCGGCAACTTCGGCGCCCCCAGCCACGCCCTGCTGGCCGCGCTCTGCGACGCACCGCGCTGGCGCTCCCGCCTCGCCGGCCACGGCGCCCGCTACGTCCACCTGCTCGAACCCGGCGAGTACCTGGCCCGGTTCACCGAGCTCGGCTGCACCGCCGACATCTGGGACACCACGTACCACCAGCTGCTGACCGGTCCCGATCCGGTCCTCGACTGGGTCAAGGGCACCGCCCTGCGGCCGGTCCTCACCGCCCTCGGCGACGACCGCGACGCGGTGGACGCGTTCCTGCTCCAGTACCGAGACCTGCTCCGCGAGGCCTACCCCCCGGGCCCGCGCGGCACGGTCTTCCCGTTCCGCCGGATCTTCGCCGTCGCCCGCAGGGAGGACTGACCGCGCACCCGTTGTGAAACGGCGGCGCCCCGCCACCGGACGAACCGGTGACGGGGCGCCGCCCGGGCCGCACGGGGCGGCCCGGCTCAGTCGACCTGGCTGTAGGTGTTCCAGCCCCAGCCCACGTACTGGCGGGCGGTGAAGGTCTTCGTGCCGCCGAGGCCCGTGGCCTGGTAGCGGTACAGGTCGCCCTTGCCGTCACGCGCCACCAGGTCGGCCCGGCCGTCGCCGGTCATGTCGCCCGGGGAGGCCACCTCGTTGTAGATGTTCCAGCCGCCGCCGACCCAGACGCGGGCGGCGAACGGGGCCGCGGCGTTGCCGGTGCCCGCGTACAGGTACAGGTTGCCGTTGCCGTCCTTGGCGACGACGTCCGTGCGCCCGTCGCCGGTCATGTCACCGGCGCCCGCGATGGAGTTGAACGCGTTCCAGCCCGGCCCGACCTTGACCGGGGCGCTGAAGCCGAGGCCGTTGCCCCAGCCGGCACGCAGCCACAACTGGCCCCAGACGTCACGGCTGAGCAGGTCGCCCTTGCCGTCGCCGTTGAGGTCGCCGGGGCCCAGCACCAGGTTGGTGTTGGCGAAGTCGCCGGAGACGGCCGCGCCCTCGTTCATGTTGGTGAGGGTGCCGCCGGACAGGCCGAGGGCGGTCTCCCAGTTGGTCTTGTCCAGGCCCGCCGCCATGACCAGCTGGGTGCCCGCCGGCCAGTCGTTGCCGAGCACGAACCGGTCGTACTGGCTGCCGTTGCTGCGGCTGACGTGGGTGTAGACCGTGCCGGCGCCGTCGACGCCGCTGGCGCCGTGCTTGCCGTAGACCGGGGTGACGCCGGCGCCGACGACCAGCGGGTTGTCGGTCCAGCCGGAGCCGCACTCCTGACGGGCGGTGAACTTGCCGCCGCCCAGGGAGGCGTAGCAGTACATCTTCCCGGCGGAGGTGGTGGCCAGCAGGTCGGCCTTGCCGTCGTAGTTGATGTCGTCCGTGGCGATGATCTGGTTGTACGCGTTCCAGCCGCCGCCGACCCAGGTGCGGGTCTTGAACGGGGCCGTGGCGCTGCCCGTGCCCTTGTAGTAGTAGAGGTTGCCGTCCGGGGTGCGGCCCAGCAGGTCGGCGATGCCGTCCGCGTCGACGTCGTTGACGCCGACGATCTGGTCGTAGACCCCCCAGCCGGAACCGACCTTGATCCGTCCGGAGAACGGCTCGCCGGTGGCGTTGCCCGTGCCGCGGTACAGGTAGAGGTCGCCGCCCGGGGTGCGGGCGAGCAGGTCCTGGCGCCCGTCCCTGGTGAGGTCGCCGGCCGCGATGATCCGGTTGTAGATCTGCCAGCCCCAGCCCGACCAGGTCGGGAGGGCCGCGGAGGAGCTGTTGGCCTCGTGGAGCGAGAGGCGGCCGTTGAAGGAGACCGTCAGGATCTCCGGGCTCGCCGAGCCGCGGACGTTGCCGAGGCCGATGACGTCCTTGACGCTCTCGTCCTCCTGCAGGTACAGCGAGAAGTCGTGCACCTGGCTGGCCCCGTCCAGCAGGACGCCGGTGTAGCCGCCGTTGGAACGGAACAGCAGGTCGCTGTTGCCGTTGCCGTCGAAGTCGGTACGCGGCGCCAGGCGGCCGCCGGCGAACGCGGACGCGCGCGGCGGGGCGTTCCGGTCGGTCGCGGCGGGTCGCTCGAAGGTGCGCTGCGCCGGGTCGGCCAGGACCTGCGGCTTGTCGACGGGCTTGGGTGCGGGCGCGGCGGCCGCGGGACCCGCGGAGAGCAGGGTGCCGGCCGCGAGTGCGAGCGCGGTGCAGGCCGCGACGCGGCCCAGGCGCTGGTAGCGCGAAGAAGACAAAGGGGTTCCCCCTGGGTGGCAGGTGAAACCGGGTGGAAGTCGAAAGACGTGGGCGCGCTGGGTGCACACGGGCCGCCGGCGCGGGTGAATCGATCATTCCCCCCCGGGAAACTAACGGAAGGCTATCCGCGGGCCGTCCGAGGTCCTAGGGGATTCGCGTACAACCTTTCGGCGGCTGGCACGTCTGCGGCCGGCCGGGCCGCGCGCGGTAGCCGCAGGCCGCGCGCCGCGCCCGCGCGCCGTACCCGCGCCCGCCGGCTCAGCTCTTGCGGTGGCCCACCAGCCGGGGCTTGGCCTCCAGTCCGTCCAGCCCGTGCCAGGCCAGGTTGACCAGGTGGGCCGCCACCTCGGCCTTCTTCGGGCGGCGGGTCTCCAGCCACCACTGGCCGGTCAGCGCCACCATGCCGACCAGCGCCTGCGCGTACAGGGGGGCGAGCTTCGGATCGAACCCGCGGGCCTTGAACTCCAGGCCGAGGATGTCCTCCACCTGGGTGGCGATGTCGCTGATCAGGGAGGCGAAGGTACCGGTGGACTGGGCCACGGGTGAGTCGCGGACCAGGATCCGGAAACCGTCGGTGTAGTTCTCGATGTAGTCCAGCAGGGCGAACGCCGCCTGTTCCAGCAGCTCCCGCGGGTGGCCGGCGGTCAGTGCGCCCGTCACCCCTTCCAGCAGCTGGCGCATCTCCCGGTCGACGACGACCGCGTACAGGCCCTCCTTGCCGCCGAAGTGCTCGTACACCACCGGCTTGGACACCCCGGCCTTGGCCGCGATCTCCTCCACCGAGGTGCCCTCGAAGCCCTTCTCGGCGAACAGGGCGCGGCCGATGTCCAGCAGCTGCTGGCGCCGCTCGGCGCCCGTCATCCGGACCCGGCGCCCGCGCCTGGGCTTGTCACTGCTGGAAGTACCGCCGTCGATCGCCACGTCCCCCATCATGCCGGGTTCGCGGCCTTTTCCTTGCGCCGGGCGTCGATGCGCGACTCCGTCGGCCAGCGCACGTCGGTGGCCCATCCCAGCACCTCGAACCAGCGGATCAGCCGGGCGCTGGAGTCCACCTGACCGCGCAGCACGCCGTGCCGGGCCGAGGTCGGGTCCGCGTGGTGCAGGTTGTGCCAGGACTCGCCGCACGACAGCACCGCCAGCCACCACACGTTCCCGGACCGGTCCCGCGAGCGGAACGGCCGCTTGCCCACGGCGTGACAGATGGAGTTGATCGACCAGGTCACGTGGTGCAGCAGCGCCACGCGCACCAGGGAGCCCCAGAAGAAGGCGGTGAATGCGCCCCACCAGGACATCGTCACCAGCCCGCCGACCAGCGGCGGGATCGCCAGCGACAGCAGCGTCCAGAAGACGAAGTCGCGGCTGATCCGGCGGATCGCCGGGTCCTTGATCAGGTCCGGGGCGTACTTCTGCTGGTCGGTCTGCTCCTCGTCGAACAGCCAGCCGATGTGCGCCCACCACAGGCCCTTCAGCAGCGCCGGGACCGTCTCCCCGAACCGCCACGGCGAGTGGGGGTCGCCCTCCGCGTCGGAGAACTTGTGGTGCTTGCGGTGGTCGGCCACCCAGCGCACCAGCGGGCCCTCCACCGCCAGCGACCCGGCGATGGCCAGCGCGATCCGCAGCGGCCGCTTCGCCTTGAAGGAGCCGTGGGTGAAGTAGCGGTGGAAGCCGACCGTGATCCCGTGGCAGGCCACGAAGTACATGGACACCATCAGGCCGAGGTCGAGCCAGCTCACTCCCCAGCCCCAGGCCAGCGGGACGGCCGCGACCAGCGCGACGAACGGGAGGGTGATGAAGAGCAGCAGGGCGATCTGCTCGATCGAACGTTTGTTCTCGCCGCCGCGGGTGGCCGACGGCAGCGGGGCGCCAGGGGCGCCCTCGATCAGTTCCGGCGTGAGGGTCATTTCGGTCCCCTGGGGGTGGGAGGCAGGACACCTTCAAGGCTACGGGACCGTAACCTACGGCAACGTAAGTATGACAGGGCCCCGCCGCCCCACAAGACCCACGACGCCGAGTCCGCTACGCGGACGCTTGCCGGGGCACCGGGCCGCGCCACCTATCCTTGGTCCGTCGGACAGCGCGGTCCGCCCCAGTAGCGAAGCTCGTACGAAACACTGCAAGGAGCCGCACCTGTGAGCAGTGCTGACCAGAACACCCCCAACGCGGAGCTGCGCGCGGACATCCGCCGACTCGGCGACCTCCTCGGCGAGACCCTGGTCCGCCAGGAAGGCCAGGAACTCCTCGACCTCGTCGAACGGGTACGCGCCCTCACGCGCACCGACGGCGAAGCCGCAGCCGCCCTCCTCGGTGACACCGACCTGGAGACCGCCGCCAAGCTGGTGCGCGCCTTCTCCACCTACTTCCACCTCGCCAACGTCACCGAGCAGGTGCACCGCGGCAAGGAGCTCCGCGCCCACCGCGCAGCCGAAGGCGGCCTCCTCGCCCGCACCGCGGACATGCTCAAGGACGCCGACCCCGAGCACCTCCGCGAGACGGTCGCCCACCTCAACGTCCGCCCGGTCTTCACCGCCCACCCCACCGAGGCCGCACGCCGCAGCGTCCTGAACAAGCTGCGCCGCATCGCCGCCCTGCTGGAGGAGCCGGTCACCGGCACCGGCGACCGCCGTCGCCAGGACCTCCGCCTCGCCGAGAACATCGACCTCGTCTGGCAGACCGACGAACTCCGCGTGGTCCGCCCCGAGCCCGCCGACGAGGCCCGCAACGCCATCTACTACCTCGACGAGCTGCACGCCGGCGCCGTCGGCGACGTCCTGGAGGACCTCGCCGCCGAACTCGCCCGGGTCGGCGTCGAGATCCCCGCCGGCACCCGCCCGCTCACCTTCGGCACCTGGATCGGCGGCGACCGCGACGGCAACCCCAACGTCACCCCCGAGGTCACCCGCGACGTCCTGATCCTCCAGCACGAGCACGGCATCACCGACGCCCTCGAACTCGTCGACTTCCTGCGCTCGCTGCTCTCCAACTCCATCCGCTACGCCGGGGCCACCGAGGAACTCCTCGCCTCCCTCCAGGCCGACCTCGAACGCCTCCCCGAGATCAGCCCCCGCTACAAGCGGCTGAACGCCGAGGAGCCCTACCGCCTCAAGGTCACCTGCATCCGGCAGAAGCTCCTCAACACCCGCGAGCGCCTCGCCAAGGGCACCGCGCACGAGGAAGGCCGCGACTACCTCGGCACCGCCGAACTCCTCGCCGACCTCACCCTCATCCAGACCTCGCTGCGCGAGCACCGCGGCGGCCTCCTCGCCGACGGCCGGATGGACCGCACCATCCGCACCCTCGCCGCCTTCGGCCTCCAGCTCGCCACCATGGACGTGCGCGAGCACGCCGACGCCCACCACCACGCCCTCGGCCAGCTCTTCGACCGGCTCGGCGAGGAATCCTGGCGGTACGCGGACATGCCCCGCGACTACCGGCAGAAGCTCCTCGCCAAGGAGCTCCGCTCCCGCCGGCCGCTGGCGCCGACCCCCGCCCCCCTCGACGCCGCCGGCGCCAAGACCCTCGGTGTCTTCTTCACCATCAAGGACGCCTTCGAGAAGTTCGGCCCCGAGGTCATCGAGTCCTACATCATCTCGATGTGCCAGGGCGCCGACGACGTCTTCGCCGCCGCCGTCCTCGCCCGCGAGGCCGGCCTCGTCGACCTCCACGCGGGCTGGGCCAAGATCGGCATCGTCCCGCTGCTGGAGACCACCGACGAACTCCGCGCCGCCGACGTCATCCTCGGCGACATGCTGTCCGACCCCTCCTACCGGCGCCTGGTCTCCCTCCGCGGCGACGTCCAGGAGGTCATGCTCGGCTACTCCGACTCCTCCAAGTTCGGCGGCATCACCACCAGCCAGTGGGAGATCCACCGCGCCCAGCGCCGGCTCCGCGACGTCGCCCACCGGCACGGCGTGCGCCTGCGCCTCTTCCACGGCCGCGGCGGCACCGTCGGCCGCGGCGGCGGCCCCTCCCACGACGCCATCCTGGCCCAGCCCTGGGGCACCCTCGAAGGCGAGATCAAGGTCACCGAGCAGGGCGAGGTCATCTCCGACAAGTACCTCGTCCCCTCCCTGGCCCGCGAGAACCTCGAACTGACCGTCGCGGCCACGCTGCAGGCCTCCGCCCTGCACACCGCGCCCCGCCAGTCCAGCGACGCCCTCGCCCGCTGGGACGCGGCCATGGACACCGTCTCCGACGCCGCCCACGCCGCCTACCGCCGGCTCGTCGAGGACCCCGACCTGCCCGCGTACTTCTTCGCCGCGACCCCCGTCGACCAGCTCGCCGACCTCCACCTCGGCTCCCGGCCCTCCCGCCGCCCCGACTCCGGAGCCGGCCTCGACGGCCTGCGCGCCATCCCCTGGGTGTTCGGCTGGACCCAGTCCCGCCAGATCGTCCCCGGCTGGTACGGCGTCGGCTCCGGCCTCAAGGCCCTCCGCGAGGCCGGCCAGGAAGACGTGCTCGTGGAGATGGGCGAGCGCTGGCACTTCTTCCGCAACTTCCTCTCCAACGTCGAGATGACGCTGGCCAAAACCGACCTGCGGATCGCCCGCCACTACGTCGACACCCTCGTCCCCGACGAGCTCAAGCACGTCTTCGAGCTCATCGAGGCCGAACACGCCCTCACCGTCGCCGAAGTCCTGCGCATCACCGGCGGCGAGAAGCTCCTGGACTCCAACAAGGTCCTCCAGCAGACCTTCGCCGTCCGCGACGCCTACCTGGACCCCATCTCCTACCTCCAGGTCTCCCTGCTGGCCCGCCAGCGCGCCGCCGCCGCCCGCGGCGAGGCCCCCGACCCGGTGCTCTCCCGGGCGCTGCTGCTCACCGTCAACGGCGTGGCGGCGGGCCTGCGCAACACCGGCTGACGCCCTCCGGCAACAGCCGCCCGGGCAGCGGAAAGCCCCCTCGCCGCACGGCGAGGGGGCTTCGTCGTACCGCGGTCCGCCGGACTACTGCGCCCGACGGCGGCGCACCACCAGCAGAGCGCCCGCACCCACCAGGCCCGCGGCCAGCGTCGCGATCAGACCGACCGGCGCACTGGAGCCGGTCTCCGCCAGGTCACCGTCCGCCGGAGCAGACGAACCGGAAGGCGCCGGCGCCGCGGAGGACGGCGAACCGGTCGGGGCCACGGAGGAACCGGCGCCCGGCGAAGCCGACCCGGACACGGAGGCCGACGGGCTGCCGGACGACGAGGCGGAACCGGACGGGGCCCGGGTCGGCGTGCCGCTCGGCGTACCGGAGGGGGAGCCGGACGGGGAGCCGGACGGGCTGCCGCTCGGGGAACCCGAAGGGGCCTTGCCCGGGCAGGTGTGGGACAGGTTGAACCACTTCACCGGGTCGCCCTCGACCTCGGCGGTCGCCGACACCAGCTTCGCGCCCACCTCCGAGGCCGCGTACGCGTGCTTGCCGGACGGCGGACCGAAGTCCGTGATCACCTGCTGCCCGCCCGGCTCGAAGGTGACCGTCAGTCTGGTGAAGACCGTCCCGTTGCCCGGCAGCACGAAGTGCCAGCCGTCCTTGGTCGCGGGTATGTCCGCGCACTTGGACTCGTTCGACACGCCCTGGGACGTCGCCGTGAGGGGCAGCGGCTGATGGATGCCGACGGCCGGACCGTCGGCGGCGAACGCCGGCCCGGCGCTCGCGGCGAGGAGGAGGGAGGCCGCGGCGGCGGCCCATCGCTGAGGGGAAGAAGGCATGGTGGTACCTCTGACACGGATGAGCGGAATGAGCCGTGGGGGGTGGTGGCGGCCCAGCATCGTGAGTGCCGCCCACCCCGGTCAAGAGGTACTCGTCACCGTTGGGAGGGAGTTGGAACCAACCGTTCCGATTGTTCCCGGTAACGATCAGGAGTTGTAGGCCGACTGGGCCCGCTCCAGGCCCTCCAGCACCAGGCACTCCACCGCGTCCGCCGACCGGTCCACGAACCAGTCCAGCTCCTTGCGCTCCGTCGAGGAGAAGTCCTTCAACACGAAGTCGGCCACCTGCATGCGGCCCGGCGGACGCCCGATCCCGCACCGCACCCGGTGGTAGTCGGCGCCCATCGCCTTCGTCATCGACTTCAGGCCGTTGTGGCCGTTGTCCCCGCCGCCCAGCTTCAGCCGCAGCGTCGCGTAGTCGATGTCCAGCTCGTCGTGGACGGCCACGATCCGCTCCAGCGGGACCTTGTAGAAGTCCCGCAGCGCGTTCACCGGGCCACCGGACAGGTTCATGAACGACATCGGCTTCGCCAGCACCACCCGCCGGCTCGCCGGCCCGGGAGCACCCATCCGGCCCTCCAGCACGTGTGCCCGGCCGGCCTTGTGCGCCTTGAACTTCCCGCCCATCCGCTCCGCGAGCAGGTCCACCACCATGAACCCGATGTTGTGGCGGTTGCCCGCGTACTCACCACCCGGGTTGCCCAGGCCCACGACCAGCCAGGGCGTCGCCGCGTCATCCGCCATCAGAAGAACTCCTCCACATGAGACGACCGCCGTCCCGCTCCAGTGGAGCAGGACGGCGGTCCGTCAGGCAAAACCGGGAACCGGGAAGGCTCAGGCCTCCGCGGACTCCTCGCCACCGGCGGCCGGCTCCTCGGCCTGCGCGGCCAGGACCTGCAGCACCACGGCGTCGGCGTCGGCGGCCAGGGTCACGCCGGCCGGCAGGGTGATGTCCTTGGCGTGGATCGAGGCACCGGCCTCCAGGCCCTCGACCGACACGGTCAGGGACTCGGGCAGGTGGGTGGCCTCGGCCTCGACGGACAGGGTGTTCAGGACGTGCTCCAGCAGGTTGCCGCCCGCGGCCAGCTCGCCCTCGGCGACGACCGGAACCTCGACCGTGACCTTCTCGCCCTTCTTGACGATCAGGAAGTCGACGTGGTTGATGACCGGCTTCAGCGGGTGGCGCTGCACGGCCTTCGGGAGGACCAGCTCGGTGCCGTCGCCCGCGATGTCCAGGGAGATCAGGGCGTTCGGGGTCTTGAGCGCCATCATCAGGCCGTGGGCCTCGACGTTGACGTGCTTCGGGTCCTGGCCGTGGCCGTAGATGACCGCGGGGGTCTGGGCGGCACGACGGGCCTGGCGGGCGGAGCCCTTGCCGAAGCTGGTGCGGAGCTCGGCGGAAAGCTTGATCTCGGACATGCTCACTCCTCGTGGGGTGACGGGAACGGACGAGGTCACCCGGCCAGATACGGCCTGCTACGAAGAGCGCGTCGATAACGGAGGAACCGGCACCCAAAAAGGTGCGGCCTCCCTCGCCGAGCAACTCGAAGAGTCTACCCGGCCGGGAGGCCGCACCCAAAAGGATCAGCCGGTGCCTACTGCTGCTCCTCGAACAGCGAGGTCACCGAACCGTCCTCGAAGACCTCCCGCACCGCGCGGGCGATCATCGGGGCGATCGACAGCACCGTGATCTTGTCCAGCTCCAGGTCCGACGGGTCCGGCAGCGTGTTCGTGAACACGAACTCGCTGACCTTGGAGTTCTTCAGGCGGTCCGCCGCCGGCCCGGACAGGATGCCGTGCGTCGCCGTCACGATCACGTCCTCCGCACCGTGCGCGAACAGCGCCTCGGCCGCGGCGCAGATCGTGCCACCGGTGTCGATCATGTCGTCCACCAGCACGCAGACGCGGCCCTTGACCTCACCGACGACCTCGTGGACGGTCACCTGGTTGGCGACGTCCTTGTCGCGGCGCTTGTGCACGATCGCCAGCGGCGCGTCCAGGCGGTCGCACCAGCGGTCCGCCACCCGCACGCGGCCGGCGTCCGGGGAGACGACCGTCAGCTTCGAGCGGTCCACCTTGGCGCCCACGTAGTCGGCCAGGACGTTCAGCGCCGACAGGTGGTCCACCGGACCGTCGAAGAAGCCCTGGATCTGGTCCGTGTGCAGGTCCACCGTCAGGATCCGGTCCGCACCCGCCGTCTTCAGCAGGTCCGCCACCAGGCGCGCCGAGATCGGCTCGCGACCCTTGTGCTTCTTGTCCTGGCGCGCGTACCCGTACGACGGCACGATCACCGTGATGGAGCGGGCCGACGCGCGCTTCAGCGCGTCGATCATGATCAGCTGCTCCATGACCCACTTGTTGATCGGAGCCGTGTGGCTCTGGATCACGAAGCAGTCGGCGCCGCGAGCGGACTCCTCGAAACGGACGTAGATCTCACCGTTCGCGAAGTCGAAAGCCTTGGTCGGCACGAGGTCGACACCCAGCTGGTGCGCGACCTCCTCGGCCAGCTCGGGGTGGGCGCGGCCGGAGAACAGCATCAGCTTCTTCTCGCCGGTCGTCTTGATCCCGGTCACAGCACAGTCTCCTCAGACGTGTTGAAAGCACTCGACCCCGCGTGCGTCCGTCCCGCACACGATGAGCCAGCCGAATTGCGTGCACCTACCACGGTACGCCGTCCCAGACGTACCTGTTTCCGGTCAGTTGTCGGACGCGTCCGTAACCGCAGCCGACTGGGCGGCCTGCGCCGCCGCGCTTCCCGGGCGCTTCCGCGCCACCCAACCCTCGATATTCCGCTGCTGGCCACGGGCCACGGCCAGCGCGCCGGGCGGCACGTCCTTCGTGATCACGGAGCCGGCGGCCGTGTAGGCGCCGTCCCCGATCGTGACGGGAGCCACAAACATGTTGTCCGAGCCCGTCTTGCAGTGCGAGCCGACGGTCGTGTGGTGCTTGTGCTCACCGTCGTAGTTCACGAACACGCTCGCCGCGCCGATGTTCGTGTACTCGCCGATCGTCGCGTCCCCGACGTACGACAGGTGCGGGACCTTCGTACCCTCGCCGATCGTCGCGTTCTTCATCTCCACGTACGTGCCGGCCTTGGCCTTCGGGCCCAGCACCGTCAGCGGACGCAGGTACGCGAAGGGACCCACGCTCGCCCCGTCGCCGACCACGGCGCCGTCCGCCACCGTGTTGTCCACCCGCGCGCCCGCACCCACCCGGGTGTCCTTCAGTCGCGAGTTCGGGCCGACCTCGGCGCCCTCGCCGACGTGCGTGGTGCCCAGCAGCTGCGTACCCGGGTGCACCGTCGCGTCCTGCCCGAAGGTCACCGTCACGTCCACGAACGTACTGCCCGGATCGACCACCGTCACCCCGCCCAGCATGGCCCGCTCCAGCAGCCGCGCGTTCAGCAGCGCCCGGGCCTCCGCCAGTTGCGCCCGGTTGTTGATCCCCAGGATCTCCCGGTGGTCCCCGCCGACCGAGGCCCCCACGCGGTGTCCGGCCTCGCGCAGGATCCCGAGCACGTCGGTGAGGTACTCCTCGCCCTGGCTGTTGTCCGTGCGCACCTTGCCCAGCGCGTCGGCCAGCAGCGCGCCGTCGAACGCGAACACCCCGGAGTTGATCTCCCGGATGGCGCGCTGGGCGTCGGTGGCGTCCTTGTGCTCCACGATCGCCTTGACCGCGCCGGACTCGGCGTCCCGCACGATCCGGCCGTAGCCGGTGGAGTCCGGCACCTCGGCGGTCAGCACGGTGACGGCGTTGCCGTCCGCCGCGTGGGTGGCGACCAGCTTCGCCAGGGTGTGGCCGGTCAGCAGCGGCGTGTCACCGCAGACCACGACGACGGTCCCGTCGACCGTCCCGCCGAGCTCCTCCAGGGCCATCCGGACGGCGTGCCCGGTGCCGTTCTGCTCGTACTGCACGGCCGTGCGCACCTCGGCGTCGATCGCACCGAGGTGCGCGACGACCTGCTCACGGGCGTGCCCGACGACCACGACGAGGTTTTCGGGGTCCAGCTCACGGGAGGCGGCGACGACGTGACCGACGAGCGACCGCCCGCAGATCTCGTGGAGGACCTTGGGAGTGGCCGACTTCATGCGGGTGCCCTCACCCGCTGCGAGTACGACGACGGCTGCCGGGCGGTTGGCGCTCACGGGTGTGCCCTTCGGCTTCGGGGGTGGACGCACGAAGGATACCGGGGGGTCACGGCCGCGAAACGAGCGCGGGTCCCGACCGTGACGGCCGGGACCCGCGTGCGACTGGCTCCCCCGCAAGGATTCGAACCTTGACATAAGGCTCCAAAGGCCTCAGTGCTGCCGATTACACCACAGGGGATTGTTAACCCGACTAAAACGGACATTCCGCCGACTCGGTCGAGCTGACGGACCCAACTATGCCGCACCAGGTGCCCTCGATGCGACGGTAAAGCCCACTCGCCGCGGATCCCGGGGGGACCGCGCGGCGGTGGTTCGAGCGGAATTCCGGTCGTGGGGGTCCAGGGGGGCGATCGTAGGGTGGGTGCCATGACCAGTACGGGGGAAGAGCAGGGCGGGGCGGGCCGCGACGGGCCGCTGTGGTGGGGGCGGCGGGGGCAGGCCGCCTTCGACGTGGGACTCGCGGCCGCGTCGGCGCTGGAGTGCGCGGTCGAGGGGGTGCCGTTCGCCCGGGAGGCGGGCCTGCCGGTTTGGGCGGGGGTGCTGTTCGGCGTCGTCGTCGGGTCCGTGCTGGTGCTGCGGCGGCGGTGGCCGGTCGCCGTGGTGCTGGTCGGGATCGCCGTGTCGCCGACGGCCGTCGGAGTGCTGCTCGGCGTGGTGGGGCTGTACACCCTGGCCGCCTCGGAGGTGCCGCGGCGGATCACCGTCGGCCTGGGGGCGATGTCCCTGGCCGCTACCTACGCGGTGATCTACGTGCGGACCCGGGCCGACGTCGAGGCCGACGTCGGCAACGGCTTCGTCACCGCGCTGGCCGTGTTCATCGCGGTGGCGCTGAACGTGCCGCCCGTGCTGTTCGGCCTGTACATGGGGGCCCGGCGGCGGCTCATGGAGAGCCTGCGGGAGCGGGCCGACTCGCTGGAGCGGGAGCTGGGGCTGCTCGCCGACCGTGCCGAGGAGCGGGCCGAGTGGGCCCGCCAGGAGGAGCGGACGCGGATCGCCCGGGAGATGCACGACGTGGTGGCGCACCGGGTGTCGCTGATGGTGGTGCACGCGGCGGCCGTACAGGCGGTGGCCCGCAAGGACCCGGAGAAGGCGGCGCGGAACGCGGCGCTGGTGGGGGACATGGGCCGGCAGGCGCTGACCGAGCTGCGGGAGATGCTCGGGGTGCTGCGGGCGCAGGAGCGGCCCGCGGCGGCGCCCCCGGCGGTGCCCGCCGCGGTGGCGGCGCAGGCTGAGGACGGGCCCTGCCTGGCCGAGCTGGAGGCGCTCGTGGGGCAGTCGCGGGCGGCCGGGATGGCCGTGGAACTGCTCGTACAGGGCGACGGTGGCGCGTACGCCGCCGAGGTGGAGCAGACGGCGTACCGGGTGGTGCAGGAGGCGCTGACCAACTGCCACAAGCACGCGCCGGGCGCGCGCGTGGTGGTGCGGCTGGCCCACCGGGACGCGGAGGTCGCCATGCAGGTGGAGAACGGCCCCAGTGACGGCGCGGTCCAGGGCGCCGGGCTGCCGAGCGGCGGGAACGGGCTGGTCGGCATGCGGGAGCGGGTCGTGGCGCTGGGCGGGGTGTTCGTGTCGGGGGCCACGGAGGCCGGCGGCTGGCGGGTGTCGGCGGTCCTCCCGGGCGCGCCGTGTCCCGCGACGCGCCCGACGACGCGCCCCGCGACGGGCCCGGCGACGCACTCGGCGGTGCCGGACGGCGCGGGCCGGGCGGCGTCCCTGGGGGACGCCACCTGACGAGCGCCGGGCCCCGCCTACGGGTGGGCCGGGTGGGGGCCGGTGGTGAGGCGGGCCGGCTGGAGGCCGGTGAGGAGCACGGTGAGGGCTTCGTCGACGCTGCCGCCGAGGTACCAGTCACCGGTGTGGTCGACGGAGTAGACGCGGCCCTCGGCGTCGACGGCGAGGTGGGAGCTGTCCTGGCCCTCGGTGCCGAGCGGGCAGAGCTGGGTGGACAGGGCCCGGCCGAGGTCGGCGAAGGTGCGGGCGAGGTGCAGCCCGGTGAGCGGGTCGATGCGCACGGGGGTGGGCGCCGTCTGGCGGCCGGGTCCGGGGGCGGTGACGGTGAGGCCCCCGAACTCCGCCCAGGCCTCCACGGCGGCCGGGAAGACGGTGTGGCGGTGTCCCGCGGGGGTGGTGTGGTCGCGGAGGGTGTCGGCCCAGTACTCGGCCTGCTTGATGTCCCAGCGGCCGGGGTGCCAGCCGGCGGTGCGCAGGGCGGTGTCCACGGCGGCCGGGAAACGGGCGGCCGAGGAGCGGTCGTACGAGGCGGAGGCGGTGGTCGTGGTCATGGCTTCTCGGGGGTGCTGAGGTCGACGGGTCGTACGCCGAAGTGGGCGAGGAGGGCGTCGCAGGAGCGGCAGGGCGGGGCGTAGCTGCCGTGGAGGGGATCGCCGTCCTCGCGGATGCGGCGGGCGGTGATCTTGGCGTGCTTGAGGGCGCGGCGGGCTTCGCCGTGGGTGAGCGGCTTGCGGGAGGCGCGCCTGCTGCGGCTGCCCTCGACGGTGGTCAGGTGCCGGGAGAGCAGGATCGCCTCGGGGCAGCGTCCGGTGAACCGTTCGCGCTGGCTGCTGGTGAGGGTGTCGAGGAAGTCCTGCACGAGCGGGTGGAGGGCGGGGGGCCGGTCGCCCTTGCCGGCGGTGCCGGTGAGGGTCTCGCCGCGGACGGAGAGGGCCGCGGCGATGGTGGGGAGGATGCCGTCGCGGCGGAAACGGAGGGTGGGGGCTCCCGGTCCGTCGGCGGAGCTCCAGCGCAGGCGGGGGTCGCCGGTGGTGCCGTCCGGCGGTCCGGTGCGTGTTGCCGTGTTCTGCATGTGGCTTTTCCCTCCCGTGGCGGCGGCCGGTGCCGCGTTCGCGCACGCCCCCGTGCTGCGGGGACAGCCTGCCAAATGTCCTCATGGGTGCGGAAGCGGGGTCGAATATTCGTATCAATTCGGATGTTCCGGGGCGGTCGTGGAGGGTGGGGCTCGGGGGTGGGTGTGCCCGTGGCGGTACCGCATAGGCTGTGCTGAACCAGCCAGATCCAGCAGGGGGCCAACGCCATGACGACAGGTCGGCTCGGGCAGCAGGCCGCGCCACCCAACGCCGCGTACGCCGAGCAGGTCGTGCACTTCCCGGACCCGGTCCGGGCCGCCCGGCATCCCCAGGGCGTCCGGATGGACGGCGACGGGCGTCCGGACTTCGCCCCGTACGCGCGGGCCGCCGTGGAGATCGCCGAGCCGCCGGACGGCTTCGGCGTGGACGAGCTGCGGCTGACGGACTACGTGTCGGCGAACGCGGCGATGCGCGCGGCCGGGCACGAGCTGTGGGACACCGTCGGCCCGGTGTCGACCCCGCACGGCTGGACCTGGCACCACGTGGCCGGGACGCGCCGGCTGGAGCTGGTGCCCGTCGAGGTGAAGGCGCTGCTGCGGCACCACGCGGGCCTCGCGACCGCGCCGGTCGACCACGAAAAGCGGGGGACCCGGCCGCTGCAGGAGCTGCGCCCGGTGCACCTGGGGCTGCCGAAGTCGGTGGTGTCGGTGTCGGAGGCGCAGGTCCAGGGGGTCGAGGAGGACCTCGGCTACCGGCTCCCGGAGGCGTACCGGTCGTTCCTGAAGGCGGCGGGCGGTTGCGCGCCGGTCGGCGCGGGCCTGGACGTGGAGCTGGGAATGCTGGTGGACCAGCCGTTCCTCACGGTGCGTGAGGAGGCGGCGGTCAACGACCTGGTGTACGTCAACAAGTGCCTGCGCGACCACCTCACGAAGGACTACCTGTGCGTGGGCTTCGTGCAGGGCGGCCTGCTCGCGGTGAAGGTCCGGGGCGAGGCGCCGGGTTCGGTGTGGTTCTCGCCGTACGACGACGCCCGGGACCGGGACGGCTGGTCGGTCCAGGAGCGGGTGGAGCGGCTGTTGCTGCCGTGCGGTGCGGATTTCGACTCCTTCCTGGAGCGGCTGGCGGGGAATCCGCCGGAGTTGGAGACGGTGGCCGGTCTGATGGTGGACGGCGGTTTCGCACGCTCGGTTCCCGTGGCGGGTTCGGTTCCGCCGGGTCCGTCGGTGGAAGGGTGATCGCGGCGTGGTGACGTTCGCGCAGGCGCAGGAGCGCGCCGAAGAGTGGATCAACGGGGACGTGCCCGCGTACCAGCACCGGGAGGTGCGGGTGCGGGAGTTCGGCCTGGGCTTCGTGGTGTGGGCGGAGGACCGTCCGGCCGGTCCGGTATCGGGCGGTGGCCGGCAGCGGCTGGTGATCGCGCGGGACAGCGGCGAGGTCACGCTGTGGCCCGGGCTGCCGGTGGGTGAGGTGATCCGCCGGTACGAGGAGGAGTACGGGGCGGCCGCGGGGGGTGCGGGGGCCGAGGCCTCGGTGCCGCCGCCGCGGATCGACTCGGAGCAGACCTCGTTCATGCTGAGCCCGCCGGAGTGGCTGCGGGAGGCGTCGGCGACGCCGGGGTCGGGTACGCCGGGGTCGGGCACGTCGGTACCCGCGCCGGAGGCGCCGGAGGCGCTGGGCGCGGGCACGGATGTGGATACGGGCGCGGGTGCGGGCGCGGGTGCGGGCTCCGGTCCGGGCTCCGGTTCCCTGGGCCGGGACCTGCCGGGCGCGGACCTGCCCGGCGCGGACCTGCCGGGCGCGGGTACGCCCCCCGCCGGGGTGCCGTCGGCGTCGCCGTCACCCGGGCCGGGCGGGGTGGACCCCGAGCCGACCGCCTCGGACGGGGTGCGGGCCGACGCGACGCCGTGGGCCGGGACGGACGTGACCGCCCAGGCGGACGACGCGTCCGTGCCGCTGCCCGCGACGGTGTTCGCGCCCCCGCTGTCCGGGTCCGACCTGGACGACGCGGCGCCGTCCTCGGGCGTGGCCCCGGAGGCGGCCACCGCGCTGATCCCCGGGGGCAGCCGGCTGCCGCGGACCGCGGTCGCGCCGGCCCTCGACCTGCCCGGGGCGCTGGACGGCCCGGGCACGCCCGGTGCGTCCGGCGGGTCCGGTGTGCCGGGTGGGTCCGGTCGTCCGACCGCCGAGGAGCTCGCGGAAGCGCCGACCGGCAAGGCCCCGGCGTCCGGCCCCGACCCGCATTACGCCGCCACCATGCTGGCGCACCCCGGCCCCGGCGGGCCCGGCGGTCCGGCCGGCGGAGGGGCCGGGCACCAGCCGCCGGCTCCGCCCGCGCCCCCCGGTCCGCCCGGTGTGCCCGGTGGTGGGTCGCTGGGTGCGGGGATCGACCACGCGCCGACGATGCTCGCGGGTCCGGCGGGTCCGGGTGTGCCGCTGCCGCCGGGTCCGCCCGGTGTTCCGGGTGCGGGGCAGCCGCCCGCGCCCCCCGGTCCGCCCGGTGTGCCCGGTGGTGGGTCCCTGGGTGCGGGGATCGACCACGCGCCGACGATGCTCGCCGGTCCGGCGGGTCCGGGTGTGCCGCTGCCGCCGGGTCCGCCCGGTGTTCCGGGTGCGGGGCAGCCGCCCGCGCCGCCCGGTCCGCCCGGTGTGCCCGGAGGGGGCTCCGCCGGTGACGGGCTCGACCATGCCGCGACCATGCTGGCCGCCCCGCCGGTGGGCCGGCCGCCGGCCCCGCCCGGGCCCCCGGCGCCGCCCGGCCCCGTGCCGCACGCCGGTCCCGCACCGCACGCCGGTCCCGTACCGCAGGCCCCGGCGCCCGGGCCGGTGCCCGGCGGTGTGCCCACGGTCGGCCCCGGCTACCAGGCCGTACTGCGCTACCGCGCGCCCGACGGCTCCGAGCAGCAGCTGATCCGCCGCTCGGCGCCCGGTACCCCGCACCCCGAGTGGCAGATCCTGCACGAGCTGCGCGCCATGAACGTGCCGCCGCAGCAGGTGCTGGAGCTGCACACCGAGCTGGAGTCCTGCGAGCTGCCCGGCGGTTACTGCGCCCGGATGATCCGCGAGACCTGGCCGCAGGTGCGGATCACCAGCGTGGCCCCGTACGGCAAGGACCACGCCGGCCGGCAGGCCGGCATGCGGCACCTGCTCACCCACCAGGGCGAGCTGCACCAGGTCGCGGACGGTCCGGCCCGCCCGGCGCCGGTCCGTGCGCCGCTGCCGCAGGTCCCGCTGCAGCCGGCCATCCCGATCGAGGCGATCGGGCAGGAGGTCCTCGGCGCGTTCGGGCCGCAGGGCGTGTTCCGCTTCGACCAGCGCGCGGTGTCCCGTCAGGGGGTGCCCGAGATCGTGGCGCAGACCCTCATGTGGGCGGGCCTGCCGGTCGACTTCGGGCCGTTCTTCTGGGCGCAGGCGGTGCCCGGCCAGCCGGTGCCGACGCTGGCGGAGCTGGCGGCGCAGCGGCAGGTCCAGCCGGCGTCGGACGCGGGCTCGTACCTGGTCGTGGGCAGCGACTTCGGGAAGGCGCTGTGCGTGCAGTACGGCACCGCGCACATCGTGGCGGTGCCGGTGGAGGGCGGGCCCGGCGGCGAGCCGGTGCCGCCGCAGTTCGTCAACTCCAGCCTGCCGCAGTTCGTCCGGTCGCTGGCGATGCTGGGTCACATGTGGCGGCTGCGGCAGCACCTGACGCCGGAACAGGCGGGGCGCTGGACGGCCGACTTCCAGGTGAACCTGGCCGGCCTGGACAGCGCGGCGCTGGCATCGCCGGAGAGCTGGTGGTCGGTGCTGCTGGAGCAGATGTGGGACGGCCTGCTCTGAGCCGGCGGGGCGGCCGGGCGGGTCGTACCTGATCCGAATGGCCGGGACGGGATCCATAAGGAGGGGTCCCGGCCCGGCCATTGAGGGCTTCTGCCCGGAAATGGCGCATCCTTGGGGGGACCACCGGGAGAGAGGCGCTTTCAGGATGAGTGCACCGATGTCACCGCGGCCTCAGGGCTTCGCGATCGTGCGGGGGCGCGGCTACCGCGTGGAGCAGGTGGACCGCTACCTGGCCCGGCTGTCGGCCGGGCGGGACGAGGCGTGGGAACGGGTGGCGCGGCTGACCCTGCTGGCCAAGCAGATGGAGGCGGAGGCGCTGAGGCTCCGTCAGGTGGTCGCGCAGCTCGCCCCGCAGACGTACGAGGACCTCAGCGAGCGGGCCCGGCGGATCCTGGCGCTGGCCGAGGAGGAGGCGCGGACCCTGCGGGCGGAGGCGCACGCCGACGGGGCGGCCGCGATGGACGCGGCGCAGGCGCACGCGGAGCGGGTGTCCGCGCTGGCCCGGCAGGACGCGGCGGCCGTGCGCGAACAGACGGAGGTCCGGGCCCGGCAGGGGCTCATCCGGGCCCAGCAGGAGGCGGACGAGCTGCGCGTGGCCGCGCGGGGCGACGCCGGGACGTGGCGCGCGGAGGCGCGGGAGGCGCTGGCGGAGATGGACCGGCGGTGCGCGGGACTGCTGGCCGACCTCGAGGCGGAGCAGGCGGAGCGGTGGGAGGCGGCACAGCGCGAACTGGCGCACCGGACGGCCGAGGCGGAGGCGCGGAACGCCGAGCTGGAGGAGTACGCGCAGGCCCGGCTGGCGGAGGCGCGCCGGGCGTACGCGGAGGCGGAGGAGTCGGCGCGGCACGGTCAGGAGGACGCGGAGGCGCGGGCGGCGGGGCTGATCGCGGAGGCGCGGGTGCGGGAGGAGCGGATCGGGCGGGAGACGGAGCGGGTCCTGCGGGAGCACGCGGAGTTGCAGGACGAGATGCGGGCGCACATGAACCACGTCCGCTCCAGCCTGGCGGCCCTGACGGGCCGTGCCCCCGCGGAAGAACCCAACTGACCCCGCCCCTCAACCGCCGGCGGGGCCGGCCGACCCGGCTCCGCACCCCGGTGCGGGGGTACCCCCGCAGCCTGGGCGGCGTTTGAGCGGGTCCGGCGGGGTTCCGCCCGGGCTCGTGGGGCGCTGCCCCACACCCCGCGCCTCAATCGCCGGCGGGGCTGGAGTGCCGGCGGGGCCGGCGCGTCGGCTTCGCACCCCAGCCGGGGCGCGCCCCCAAGCCCGAGCGGCGTTTGAGCGGGTCCGGCGGGGACTCCGCCCGGGCTCGTGGGGCGCCGCCCCACACCCCGCGCCTCAATCGCCGGCGAGGCTGGAGATGCCGGCGGGGCTGGAGATGCCGGCGGGGCTGGAAGTGCCGGTGGGGCCGGCTGGCCCGGCTTCGCACCCCGGCCGGGGGCGCGCCCCCAAGCCCGAGCGGCGTTTGAGCGGGCTCGGCGGGTGCTCCGCCCGGGCTCGTGGGGCGCTGCCCCACACCCCGCGCCTCAATCGCCGGCGAGGCTGGAGATGCCGGCGACGCTGGAGATGCCGGAGGGGCTGGTGATGCCGGCGGGGCTGGCTGGCCCGGCTTTGCACGCCGGCCCCGGGGGCGCGCCCCAAGCCCGAGCGGCGTTTGAGCGGGCTCGGCGGGGGCTCCGCCCGGGCTCGTGGGGCGCTGCCCCACACCCCGCGCCTCAATCGCCGGCGAGGCTGGTGGTGCCGGCGGGGCTGGAGATGCCGGGCTACCGCACGAAGCCAGGGCCGCACCGTCAGCCGGCGCTCGGCGCCTTCCGCTCCGGGGCGATGGCAGGGGCGTCGGCTGAGGCGCCGACCGGGAGCGGCACGGGTGCCTCCGCCGGGGCGACCGCCGGGACTGGTGTCGGGGCCTCCACCGCCGGGACCGGCGCCGGGGCCTCCACCGCCGGGACAGGTGCCGGAGCCTCCACCGCCGGGACAGGTGCCGGGGCCTCCACCGCCGGGACTGGTGTCGGAGCCACCACCGCCGCGGGCGTCGGAAGGTCCACCGGCGGAGTCACCGACGGGGCCGGCGCCGCCGGGGCGGGGGGCGCGGCCTCCGGCGGGGTGAAGACGTGGGGGTCGCTGCGGAGGTTCGTCGTCGTCACCACCACCCGCCGGGGCCCCGCCGGCCCCGGCGGCAGGTGGTCCACCACCAGGCGGCCGCCCTCGTACCGCGCCGGCGCCTCCACCTCGTCGAACAGCACCGCCGAGGTCGGCTGGAAACCGCCCCCCGTCACCGTGACGGGGCCGCCGGCGCGGTCCTGGCGGACGTCCGTGACGACCGGGTTGGCCCGGCCCGCCATCTTGTTCAGCAGGTAGGCGCCGGCCGGCGCCCCCGTCAGCGCCCAGATCTCCCCGGGCAGCCGGGGTAGTCCCGCGCCGACGTCACTCAGGAAGAGGACCACGACGTAGGCCATGGCCACGCCGCTGAGCGCCACGTACTGGAGGTCGACCAGGTCCGTGCGGCCGCTGTCGTTGGCGATCAGGTCGCGGACCGGGCGGGAGCCGCCCGCCGGAGCCGCGCCGGGGCCGGGCCCGGGACCGGGGCCCGGGCCGGGCTTGGCCAGGGTGCCGTGCTGGACCCGCGTCCCGACGACCGCCTTGGCGGCGATCAGGGCGACGTACGGGCCGCCGAGCAGGGGCAGGTAGACGGTGGTGAGGGCGGACAGGGGGCCGTCGGGGCCCTGGAAGTAGGCGAGGCCGCCGCCGCTGAGCACCCCGTAGCCGAGGACCACCAGCAGCAGCCACACCAGCACCACCGTCCAGGCCAGGGCGAGGGTGGTGGAGGTGGACAGCCGGCCGTCGCGGCCGGTGACGGTCGCGGGCCGCCTGCGCAGCCGTACGGCCACCGGCCCGGCCAGCGCGGCCAGCGCCAGCAGCGCGAGGATGGCGGAAAGCATGTGGTCCCCCCGGTAGGTGCTCCGCGCCAGGTGTACCGCGCGGCCGGGGTCATGACAAGCCGCCCAAGCCGCGCCCGGCGGGATACGGCCGTACCCGGCTACTCGTCGCGCTGGTCCGGCAGGACCGGGAAGCGGCGCGGCGCTGCCACCAGCAGCACGGTCAGCGCCAGGACGGCCGCGACGGCCGCGCCGGCGTAGACGTGGTCCACCGCGGCGGTGACGGCCGCCCGCAGGTAGGACACCGCGGCGGCGGGCAGCGACGCCGGGTCCTCCAGCGCCCGGGAGACCTCGTCGAGGTGCCCCGGCAGCCCCGGCACGGGCGCGTCGGCCAGCCGGGCGGCGATCGTGGCGTTGGCGACCGCCCCGAACAGCGCGGCGCCCACGCTCTGCCCGACCTGCCGGCAGAACAGTACGGAGGCCGTGGTGACGCCCCGTTCCGACCAGCCCACCGTCGACTGGACCCCGACGATCAGCGGCAGCTGGAACAGGCCGAGGGCGGCGCCGAGGGCCAGCATCAGCAGGGCCGGCTGCCAGGGCCGGGCCGGGTGGGGGAGCAGGGGGAACGCGGCGAGGCAGAGCACGGCCAGCGCCATGCCCAGGGCGGCGGTGTCGCGGAACCCGAGGCGCCGGTAGACGTGCTGGCTGAACGCGGCGGACAGCGGCCAGCTCAGGGTCATCGCGGACATCACGAAGCCGGCGCCGACCGGGCCGAGGCCCAGCGCGGACTGCGCGTAGGTGGGCAGGAAGACCATCGGCGCGACCATCAGCAGTCCCAGCGCGCCCATGGCCAGGTTGACGGAGGCGATGGTGCGGCGGCGCCACACCCACCCCGGCAGAATCGGTTCGGCGGCGCGCCGCTCGACGTACGCCACGAGTACGGCGAGCACGGCGCTCGCCGCCAGCAGCGCCAGCGAGGGCGCCGACAGCCAGGGCCAGGCCACCCCGCCCTGCACCAGGGCGAACAGCAGCAGCGCACCGCAGGCGAAGACGCCCGCCGCGCCGGCCCAGTCGATGCTCCGCAGCCGGGCCGCCGCGGTACCGCGGCCGGGCGGGGCGGGCGAGCGGGACGGTTCGACCAGGTGGCGGGCGGTCAGCCAGAGGGCCAGTCCGCCGACCGGCAGGTTGACCAGGAAGATCAGGCGCCAGTCGGCGTAGCCGGCGAGGAGCCCGCCGAGGGCGGGTCCGGCGATGGAGGAGGTCGCCCACACGGTGGACATGCGGGCCTGGATCCTGGGCCGCTCCTCGAGCGGATAGAGGTCGGCGGCGAGCGTCTGCACGGTGCCCTGGATGGCGCCGCCGCCCAGGCCCTGGACGACCCGGAAGGCGATCAGGGCCCCCATGTCCCAGGCGCCGGCGCAGAGCAGCGAGCCGATCAGGAACAGGGTGGTGCCGGCCAGCAGCACGGGTTTGCGGCCGAAGGTGTCGGCGAGCTTGCCGTACACCGGAAGGGTGACGGTGACGGCCAGCAGGTAGCCGGAGAACAGCCAGGAGAAGACGGAGAAGCCGCCGAGGTCCCCGACGATCTGGGGGACGGCGGTGGAGACGATGGTGCCTTCGAGGGCGACGAGCGCCATGCCCAGCATCAGCGCGGCGACCACCGCCCGTCCGGGCCGCCCGTCCGCCCGCCCGCCGGTTCGCAGCGCGTCGCCGCGCCGGCCGTCCGGCGGCAGGGCGCCGGCCGCCGCCGCACGGGGCGCCGCCCGCGGGGTCTCCGGCAACTCGCGGCCCCGGCCCGCGCCGGAGCCCGCGCCGCCGCCGGGGCCGTCCCCGGTCGTCCCACCCGCTGCCACGAAGGTCCTTTCACCGTGCACGCAATCGTGCGGAACACCATCTCATCCGCTCCCGGCGGGCGGAATCCCCTACCGCCCCTCCCCCCTGAGGGGGAGGACCCCTAGGGGGAGCTCCTCACTTGGGTCCAGGGGTCTTTCGTCCCGGCGGAGGACGAGGAAGGCGGTGGCCGGTCCTTAACTGGTCCATACGGGGGCGGCGGGCGGCGGGGGGTGGGGTTAACCCCCCGCCGCATACGGCGACCCGCACCAGCGCGCCGGGAGGCCCCGGGGCCGCAGACTCGCCACACACACCGCGAACGAGGAGAACGAGCGTGACAACGGCTGTGACCGAAACCAGGCACGGGGGTACTGGAGGGCGTACGGCCGTCGCGGCGCGAGCGCGGCAGGTCGTCAAGGCGTACGGCACGGGGGAGACCCGGGTGGTCGCCCTCGACCACGTCGACGTGGACATCCACCGCGGCCGGTTCACCGCGATCATGGGACCCTCGGGCTCCGGCAAGTCCACCCTGATGCACTGCCTGGCCGGCCTGGACACGGTGACCGGCGGTCAGATCTACCTGGACGAGACCGAGATCACCGGACTGAAGGACAAGAAGCTCACCCAGCTGCGACGCGACCGGATCGGCTTCATCTTCCAGGCCTTCAACCTGCTCCCCACGCTCAACGCGCTGGAGAACATCACCCTCCCCATGGACATCGCCGGCCGCAAGCCCGACGCCGCGTGGCTGGACCGGGTCGTCGAGACGGTCGGCCTGGCCGGGCGCCTGAAGCACCGCCCCACCCAGCTGTCGGGCGGCCAGCAGCAGCGCGTGGCCGTTGCCCGGGCGCTGGCCGCCCGTCCCGAGATCATCTTCGGTGACGAGCCCACCGGGAACCTGGACTCCCGGGCCGGAGCCGAGGTCCTCGGCTTCCTCCGCCGCTCCGTGGACGAGCTCGGCCAGACCATCGTGATGGTCACCCACGACCCGGTGGCCGCCAGCTACGCCGACCGCGTCCTGTACCTCGCCGACGGCCGGATCGTGGACGAGATGACCAGCCCGACCGCCGACCAGGTGCTCGACCGGATGAAGGACTTCGACGCGCGCGGGCGGACCTCGTGACCGTCCTGAAGACCTCCCTGCGCAACGTCGTCGCCCACAAGGGGCGCATGGCGCTGTCCGCCGTCGCCGTCCTGCTCTCCGTCGCGTTCGTCTGCGGCACGCTGGTGTTCACCGACACCATGAACACCACCTTCGACAAGCTGTTCGCCAGCACCACCGCCGACGTCACCGTCGGCGCCAAGGATGCGGAGGGCGGGGACGCCCCGCAGCGCGGCCGGCCCGCCACCCTGCCCGCCGACGCCGTCCGCAAGGTGGCCGGTGCCGAGGGCGTCCGGTCCGCCGAGGGCTACGTCGTGTCCCTGTCCGTCACCGTCACCGACGCCCGCAACGAGAACATCGGCCCGACCAGCGGGGCGCCCACCATCGCCGCCAGCTGGAACGACAACGAGCTCAAGTCGATGAAGGTGGCCTCCGGCCACGAACCGCGCGGCCCCACCGACGTGATGGTCGACGCCGACACCGCCAAGAAGCACAAGATCAAGCTCGGTGACGAGCTGCGCACCATCTCCTTCAACGGAGACTTCCGGGCCCGCGTCTCCGGGATCGCCGCCTTCAAGGCCACCAACCCCGGTGCCACCGTCGTCTACTTCGACACCGCCACCGCGCAGGCCGAACTGCTCGGCGCCCCGGGCCTGTTCACCAACATCAGCGTCACCGCCAAGGACGGCGTGACCCACGAGCAGCTCAAGCGCTCCGTCATCACCGCCGTCGGCGAGGGCACCTACAAGGTGCAGACCGCCGCCGAGGCCGCCGACGAGGGCCGCAAGGACGTCGGCGCCTTCCTCGACATCATGAAGTACGTGATGCTCGGCTTCGCCGGCATCGCCTTCCTGGTCGGCATCTTCCTGATCTTCAACACCTTCTCCATGCTGGTCGCCCAGCGCACCCGCGAGATCGGCCTGATGCGCGCCATCGGCTCCGACCGTTCCCAGATCAACCGCTCCGTGCTCACCGAGGCGTTCCTGCTCGGCCTCATCGGTTCGGTCCTCGGCATCGGCGCGGGCGTCGGCCTGGCCGTCGGGCTGATGAAGCTCATGGGCCAGATGGGCATGAACCTCTCCACCGAGGACCTGACCGTCCTGTGGACCACCCCCGTCATCGGTCTCGTCCTCGGCATCGTCGTCACCGTCGTCGCCGCCTACGTCCCGGCCCGCCGCGCCGGCAAGATCTCCCCGATGGCCGCCCTGCGCGACGCCGGAACGCCCGGCGACCGCAAGGCCGGAGCCGTCCGTGCCGTCCTCGGCCTGCTCCTGACCGGCGCCGGCGCGGCCGGGCTGCTGCTCGCCGCCGGCGCCGACAAGGCCGCCACCGGCTCCCTGTGGCTGGGCGTGGGCATCGTCCTCAGCCTGATCGGCTTCATCGTCATCGGCCCGCTGCTCGCCGGCGGAGTGGTCCGCGTCCTGTCCGGCGTCGTCCTGCGCCCCTTCGGGCCGGTCGGCCGGCTCGCCGAGCGGAACGCGCTCCGCAACCCGCGCCGCACCGGAGCCACCGCCGCCGCGCTGATGATCGGCCTGGCGCTGGTCGCCTGCCTGTCGGTGGTCGGCTCCTCCATGGTCGCCTCCGCCACTGACGAGCTCGACCGGTCCGTCGGCGCCGACTACATCGTGGCCTCCGAGAACGGCCAGCCGGTCATGCCGCAGGCCGAGCAGGTGATGCGCCGCACCGAGGGCATCGCGCACGTCACCGCCTACCGGGGCGTCAAGGCCAGGCTCACCGCCCCGAACGGCTCCACCACCGAGACCGACCTGAGCGTCACCGACCCCACCTACGCCCAGGACGTCCGCCGCAAGATGGTCGCCGGCGACCACCGGGACGCCTACCGGCCCGGCAGCATGTCCGTCGGCTCCCTCTACGCCGACGAGCACGGCATCAAGCTCGGCGACGAGATGACCGTCGCCTTCACCGGCGGCAAGACCGTCAAGCTGAAGGTCGCCGCCATCACCAGCGACGAGGGCAACCTCGACAAGGGCGTGATGTACGTCAGCACCGCCACCGCCGAGGCCAACCTGCCCGCCGAACTGATGCCGCGCCCCTTCATGCTGCTGGGCAAGGCCGACGAGGGGCGCTCCGAAGCCGCGTACACCGCGCTCAAGGCGTCGATGGCCGAGTACCCGCAGTACAAGGTGCGCAACCAGACCGACTACAAGCAGGCCCTCAAGGACCAGGTCGGCACCCTGCTGAACATGGTCTACGGCCTGCTCGCCCTCGCGATCATCGTGGCGGTCCTGGGCGTGGTGAACACCCTGGCCCTCTCGGTGGTCGAGCGGACCCGCGAGATCGGCCTGATGCGCGCGATCGGCCTCTCCCGCCGCCAGCTGCGCCGCATGATCCGGCTGGAGTCCGTCGTCATCGCCCTCTTCGGCGCCCTGCTCGGACTGGGCCTCGGCATGGGCTGGGGGGCGACCGCCCAGCAGCTGCTCGCCCTGGAGGGCATGAAGGTGCTGGAGATCCCCTGGCCGACGATCCTCGGGGTGTTCGCCGGCTCCGCGCTGGTCGGCCTGTTCGCCGCCCTGGTCCCGGCCTTCCGGGCCGGCCGGATGAACGTCCTGAACGCCATCGCCAGCGAGTAGCGGGCGGCGGCGGCAGGGCCGGTGGCCCCGGTTCCCCTCGGGGAGGGACCGGGGCCACCGGCCCGTCCGGGTGCCGGGGCGCCGGGGCGGCGGTGCGGCGACGGGCGGGCGTAATCTGGGAACCCCCGGCCCGTGAGACGTGTCGGGTCACTCGTGTTGCCCCGAACCACGACTCCACGGACGGAAAGCCTCCTCATGAGCCTGCACGGACTGCTCGACGCCGTCACCGCGGACCCAGCCCTCGGCGAGGCGGTCACGGCGGCCGCCGACGGTAACCGGATGCACGTCGACCTCGTCGGTCCGCCCGCCGCCCGGCCGTTCGCGATCGCCGCGCTGGCCCGGCGTACGGAGCGCACGGTGCTCGCCGTCACCGCCACCGGGCGGGAGGCCGAGGACCTCGCCGCCGCCCTGCGGTCGCTGATGCCGCCGGAGCTCGCGCACGCGGTCGTGGACTACCCGTCCTGGGAGACCCTGCCGCACGAGCGGCTCTCCCCCCGCTCCGACACCGTGGGCCGGCGCCTGGCCGTGCTCCGCAGGCTCACCCACCCCGGCAAGGACGACCCGGCGGCCGGCCCGGTCAGCATCGTCGTCGCGCCGGTCCGGTCCGTGCTCCAGCCGCAGGTCAAGGGGCTCGGGGACCTGGTGCCGGTGGCACTGCGGCAGGGCCAGAGCGCCGACCTCGGCGAGGTCACCGAAGCGCTCGCGGCCGCCGCGTACGCCCGGGTCGAGCTGGTGGAGAAGCGCGGCGAGTTCGCCGTCCGCGGCGGCATCCTCGACGTGTTCCCGCCCACCGAGGAACACCCCCTGCGCATCGAGTTCTGGGGCGACGAGGTCGAGGAGATCCGCTTCTTCAAGGTCGCCGACCAGCGGTCCCTGGAGATCGCCGAACACGGCCTGTGGGCCCCGCCCTGCCGCGAGCTGCTGCTGACCGACGACGTCAGGTCGCGCGCCGCCGAGCTCGCCGAACGCCACCCCGAGCTGGGAGAACTCCTCGGCAAGATCGCCGAGGGGATCGCCGTCGAGGGCATGGAGTCCCTGGCGCCGGTCCTGGTCGACGACATGGAGCTGCTGCTGGACGTGCTCCCGGCCGGCGCCATGACGGTGGTCTGCGACCCGGAACGGGTCCGCACCCGCGCCGCCGACCTGGTCGCCACCAGCCAGGAGTTCCTCCAGGCCTCCTGGGCCGCCACCGCCGGCGGCGGCGAGGCGCCCATCGACGTCGGCGCCGCCAGCCTCTGGGGCATCGCCGACGTGCGGGACCGGGCCCGCGAACTCGGCATGATGTGGTGGTCGGTCTCGCCCTTCGCCGTGGACGAGGAGGTCGGGGGCGACACCCTCACCCTGGGCATGCACGCCCCCGAGGCGTACCGCGGCGACACCGCCCGCGCCCTGGCCGACACCAAGGGCTGGCTGGCCGACGGCTGGCGCACGGTCTTCGTCACCGAGGGCCACGGCCCCGCCGCCCGCACCGTCGAGGTGCTCGGCGGCGAGGGCATCCCGGCCCGCCTGGAGGCCGACCTGGACGGGATCGAGCCCGCGCTGGTCCACGTGGCCTGCGGCTCACTCGACAACGGCTTCGTCCACCCCGGCCTGAAGATCGCCGTACTGACCGAGACCGACCTCACCGGGCAGCGCACCGCCACCAAGGACCTCGGGCGGATGCCCACCCGGCGCCGCAAGACGATCGACCCGCTCACCCTGGAGGTGGGCGACTACATCGTCCACGAACAGCACGGCGTGGGCCGCTACATCGAGATGGTGCAGCGCACCGTCCAGGGCGCCACCCGCGAGTACCTGCTCGTGGAGTACGCGCCCGCCAAGCGCGGCCAGCCCGGCGACCGCCTCTACATCCCCACCGACCAGCTGGAGCAGGTCACCAAGTACGTCGGCGGAGAGGCCCCCACCCTGCACCGGCTGGGCGGCGCCGACTGGACCAAGACCAAGCAGCGGGCGAAGAAGGCGGTCAAGGAGATCGCCGCCGACCTGATCAGGCTGTACAGCGCGCGGATGGCCGCCCCCGGCCACACCTTCGGCCCGGACACCCCCTGGCAGCGGGAGCTGGAGGACGCCTTCCCGTACGCGGAGACGCTCGACCAGCTCACCACCATCGCCGAGGTCAAGGAGGACATGGAGAAGTCGGTCCCGATGGACCGGCTGATCTGCGGCGACGTCGGCTACGGCAAGACCGAGATCGCGGTCCGGGCGGCCTTCAAGGCGGTGCAGGACGGCAAGCAGGTCGCCGTCCTCGTCCCGACCACCCTGCTCGTCCAGCAGCACTTCGGCACCTTCTCCGAGCGGTACGCGCAGTTCCCCGTCAACGTGCGGGCGCTGTCCAGGTTCCAGACGGACACCGAGGCCAAGGCCACCCTGGAGGGCCTCAAGGAGGGGTCGGTCGACGTCGTCATCGGCACCCACCGGCTGTTCTCGCAGGAGACCAAGTTCAAGGACCTCGGCCTGGTCATCGTCGACGAGGAGCAGCGGTTCGGCGTCGAGCACAAGGAGCAGCTGAAGAAGCTGCGCGCCAACGTCGACGTGCTGACCATGTCCGCGACGCCGATCCCGCGCACCCTGGAGATGGCGGTCACCGGCATCCGCGAGATGTCCACCATCACCACCCCGCCGGAGGAGCGCCACCCGGTGCTGACCTTCGTCGGCCCGTACGAGGAGAAGCAGATCGGCGCGGCCATCCGCCGCGAACTGCTGCGCGAGGGCCAGGTCTTCTACATCCACAACCGGGTCGAGTCCATCGACCGGGCGGCCGCCAAGCTCCGCGAGATCGTGCCGGAGGCGCGGATCGCCACCGCGCACGGGCAGATGGGCGAGAGCCAGCTGGAGCAGGTCGTCGTCGACTTCTGGGAGAAGAAGTTCGACGTGCTGGTCTCCACCACGATCGTGGAGTCCGGCATCGACATCTCCAACGCCAACACCCTGATCGTGGAGCGGGGCGACAACTTCGGCCTGAGCCAGCTGCACCAGCTGCGCGGCCGGGTCGGCCGCGGCCGGGAACGCGGGTACGCCTACTTCCTGTACCCGCCGGAGAAGCCGCTCACGGAGACCGCGCACGAGCGCCTGGCCACCATCGCCCAGCACACCGAGATGGGCGCGGGCATGTACGTGGCCATGAAGGACCTGGAGATCCGCGGCGCGGGCAACCTGCTGGGCGGCGAGCAGTCCGGCCACATCGCGGGCGTCGGCTTCGACCTGTACGTGCGGATGGTCGGCGAGGCGGTGGCCGACTACCGCAAGTCGCTGGAGTCCGGCGGGGTGGAGGAGGAGCCGCCGCTGGAGGTGAAGATCGAGCTGCCGGTCGACGCGCACGTCCCGCACGACTACGCGCCGGGGGAGCGGCTGCGCCTCCAGGCGTACCGGGCCATCGCCGCCGCCAACTCCGAGGAGGACGTCAGGGCGGTCCGCGAGGAACTCACCGACCGGTACGGCAAGTTGCCGGAGCCGGTGGAGAACCTGCTGCTGGTGGCCGGGCTGCGGATGCTGGCCCGGGCCTGCGGCGTCGGGGACATCACCCTGCAGGGCGGCAACATCCGCTTCGGGCCGGTGGAGTTGCGGGAGTCGCAGGAGCTCCGGCTGAAGCGGCTCTACCCGGGTTCGGTCCTCAAGCCGGCCACCTCGCAGGTGCTGGTGCCCCGGCCGAAGACCGGGAAGATCGGCGGCAAGCCGCTGGTCGGCCGCGAACTGCTCGCCTGGACCGGGGAGTTCCTCACCCAGATCCTGGGCTCGTGACGCGGACGCGGTGACGCGTTGCCGCGGTGGTGCGTTGACGCGTTGCCGCGGTGACGCGGTGACGCGGTGACGCACGGACCGGCGGCGGCCGGGGCCTTCCGCCCCGGCCGCCGCCGTCCCCGCGCACGGACTACTTGTTCGGGTCCTCGTCGATGCCCAGTCTGCGTTCCGCCTGCTGCTGGGCCTGGTCGACCTTGTCGGCGTGCTTGTTCCCGGTCCGCTCGTTGGCCTCTTGCTCGGCCCGATCGGACATCTGCTTGCCCCTGGTCTTGGCCTGGTCCCTGAACTTGTCGAAAATCCCCATGCGAGGGCTCCTTCCGTGTCCCGTATGTGACGGTACGCCGGTTTTCACCCGTTCGCTCGTCGGGGGCGGCTTAGGATCTGGCTCCATGCGCTCACGCCCCGTGCCCACCGCCCTGCTGCTGCTCCCGGCCGTCGCCCTCGCCGGCTGCACCCCCGCCCCGGACCCGGCGGGCGGCGGGACCGGTGGACCGAACGGAGCCGTGCAGGGTCCGCTCACCAACCCGGAAGGCGTGCGCCCGGGGCTGGCGCCCATCGACCCGGCCGCCGACCGGGCGGCGGCGCGGGCGCTGCTCGACCGGCTCGGCACGCGCGGCCGCGGCCCCCGAACCGGCTACGACCGGAAGGAGTTCGGCCCGGCCTGGACGGACACGGCCGACGGGGTGCCGATGGCCCGCAACGGCTGCGACACCCGCAACGACGTCCTGCGGCGCGACGGCGGCCAGGTCCGCTTCCGGGCCGGCTCCGACTGCGTGGTGGTCTCGATGACCCTGCGCGACCCGTACACCGGCAAGGACATCGCCTGGAAGAAGGAGAAGGCCGCGGAGGTCCAGATAGACCACGTCGTCCCGCTCTCCTACGCGTGGCAGCTGGGCGCCGACCGCTGGGACGCGGCCAAGCGGCGCAGGCTCGCGAACGACACCCTCAACCTGCTGGCGGTGGACGGGCCGGCCAACTCCGCCAAGGGCGACTCCGGCCCGGCGTCCTGGCTGCCGCCGCACCGCGGCGTCCGCTGCGCCTACGCCGTCCGCTTCGCCCAGGTGGCGCTCAAGTACGAACTGCCGGTGACGGCCCCGGACAAGGCGGCGATGCTCGCCCAGTGCGGCGGCTGACGCACCCCGCCGGGTGCGACGGATGACGACGCCCCGGCCCGGGAACCCGCCCTCCCCTCGCGGGGCGGCTTCCCGGGCCGGCGCGTGGTGTCGCCGGTCAGGCGGCGTCGGCGTCGAAGACGTCGGAGGCCTTCGGCGCCTCGGCCACGACCGGCTCGTTGAACCGGGAGAAGGCGAGGTTGCCGTTCTCCTGGCCGACGACGGTGGTCTTGAGCAGGTAGGGCTCGCCCTGGGTGGCGACCCAGTAGGTCTCGTTGCCCTCGGCGGAGGTGTGCGTGAGCATGACGGCCGGGACGCCGCCGACCTGCGTGTCCTTGCCCATGACGGCGGGCGGGGTGTCGTCGAACTCGGTGAGCACCTCGTCCAGGTCGCAGATCTCGGCCATCTCCCTGGCCTCGGGGCCGGACGCCCTGGTCCGTACCCAGCGGTTGCCGAGCTGCTCGACGGCCGCGTTCCGGGTGGCCTTGGACTCGTCCTTCATGGAGTGCCGCAGGAACTGCTCGTCGGCCTTGAAGTAGAGGTACTTGGCGTTCTTGATGAGCTCGACCGAGCCCTCGCCGTGGCCGGCGACGGTGCCGGTGCAGTCGCCGCCCTTGTCCATGCTCAGGTTGACGGACATGGGCTTGCCGTCCATCACGATCTCGCCCTGGACGGTCACGGACCGGGCGGCCCGCTGGGCGGTCAGCGACTGCCGGAGTATCTGCGCGCCGGTCAGACCGTCGAACCGGTGCTTCGGGCTCGGGCTCGGGGTGGCGGCCGCCGGGGCGGCGGTGGCGCCGCCGCCGGACTCCGCCCCTCCGCCGGACGCACCGCCGCAGGCCGTGAGGGTGAACAGGGCCGCCGCGACGAGGGCGGCGGCGGAGGCAGAGCCGGTGGATCTCACGTGGGACTCCAAGGGGAATGGGTAATTCCGGCGAGCGGTGCGGGGTGAGTGTAGGGGTGGCGTAAAGCCGGAGGAGCGGCGGGGTGGGCCGCTCGCCGTTCCGGCCGAGCGGCCGGCCCGGCGACGGGGGCAATCAGAGCAGAGCCTGTGAACCGAGTCAACCATGTCAACTCGGTCGGATCGGTTCACGATGTGTATGCTCGGATCACGTCCTTGCCTGTGCACCGGGGGAAGCAAGTGCCGCAGAACGACTACGACCACGAGAACGACGCCCACGCCGACCGCGCGGCCGCCGAGGTCACCGCAGCCGGCATCGCGCGCCTGGCGGGCGTCGGCCGCGCCGCCGTCAGCAACTGGCGCCGGCGCCACCCCGACTTCCCCAAGCCCGTCGGCGGCACCGAGACCAGCCCCTCCTTCGCCCTCGCCCAGGTCGAACGCTGGCTCCGCGCCCAGGGCAAGCTCGCCGAGGTACCGCTGCGCGAACGGGTCTGGCAGCAGGTCGCCGGCCACCCCCGGGGAGCCGTGGCCGGACTCGTCGAAGCCGGCCGCACCCTGCTCGTCGTACGCGACCGGCCGACCGACTGGCTGGCCCTGGCCGCCGTCTCCGACGCCCGCATGGCCGACCGGCTCGGCCCCCTGGCCCACGACGTGCTCACCGCCCGCATCGGCGCCGCGGCCGCCGCCGTGCTCGCCTCCGGCCCGGACCCCGCCACCATGCCGCTGGCCCGCGCCGCCGCCGAACTCGCCTCCGAACTCGGCGCCCGCCAGGCCTTCGAGTTCCTGCTCGGCCGCCACCTGGACGCCAACCCCCGCCAGTACACCCTCACCCCCGCCGGCCCGGCCGAACTGATGGCCGCCCTGGCCGGCCCCGCCGCCCGCACCGTCCTCGACCCCGCCTGCGGCACCGGCACCCTGCTCCGGGCCGTCCGCGGAGCCACCGCCCTCCACGGCCAGGACGCCAGCCCCGAACTCGCCGAACTCACCGCCCTCCGCCTCGCCCTGCACGGCGACGCCGAGGTCCGCACCGCCCCCGCCGACAGCCTCCGCGCCGACGGCTTTCCCGGCCTCGCCGCCGACGCCGTGCTCTGCCACCCCCCGTTCAACGAACGCAACTGGGGCCACGACGAACTGGCCTACGACCCCCGCTGGGAGTACGGCCTGCCCGCCCGCGCCGAGTCCGAGCTCGCCTGGGTCCAGCACGCCCTCGCCCACCTCCGCGAAGGCGGCACCGCCGTCCTCCTCATGCCGCCGGCCGCCGCCGCCCGCCGCTCCGGCCGCCGCATCCGCGCCGACCTGCTGCGCCGCGGCGCCCTCCGGGCCGTCGTCGCCCTCCCCGCCGGAGCCGCACCCCCCTACGGCATCCCGCTCCACCTCTGGGTGCTGCGCAGGCCCGGCACCGCGCCCACCCCCGCCGCAGTCCCCGGACTGCTGCTCCTCGACACCGCCGCCCTCGCCCCCGAGGGCCGCGACCGCTCCGCCTGGCAGGCCGTGCACGACACCGTCCTCGACACCTGGACCGCGTACGAGCGCACCGGCGCCGCCGAGGAAGTACCCGGCCTCGCCCGGGTCGTGCCCGTCCTCGAACTCCTCGACGACGACGTCGACCTCACCCCCGCACGGCACCTGCCCGCCCCCGCCGCGGCCGGCGGCGCGGCCGGGCTGACCGCCGTGCGCGAGGGCCTCGACGCCGCCCTCGACCTCGCCGCCCGGCTGGCCCCGGCCCCCGCCGCCCCCGCCGCCGGCCCGGTCCGCCTCCCCCTCACCACCGTCGGCGAACTCGCCCGCGCCGGCGCACTGGTGCTCCGTACCGGCACCGCCGCAGCAGACGCGCGCCCCGCGGCGGCCGCGACGCCCGCGGCGCCCTCCCCGCCCGTGCTCACCGAACAGGACGTCCGCGCCGGCACCGGCCCCACCGGCGTACTCGCCCCCGGCACCGGCGACGACGCCGTCCGCACCCGGGAGGGCGACGTGGTCGTCCCCGTCCTCGGCGGAACCACCCGCGCCCGCGTCATCGGCCCCGGCAGCGCCGGCGCCGTACTCGGCCGCAACCTCCAGCTGCTCCGCCCCGACCCGGCCGCCCTCGACCCCTGGTTCCTGGCCGGATTCCTCCGCGGCACGGCCAACACCCGGCAGGCCAGCAGCTACGCGTCCACCGCGACCCGGCTCGACGTGCGCCGCCTCCAGCTGCCCCGGCTGCCCCACGCCGAGCAGCGCCGCCACGGCGACCGGTTCCGCGCCCTCGCCGAGTTCGAGGACGCCCTGACGCTGGCCGGAAGGCTCGGCGGGCAGCTCGTCCAGGGCCTCTACGACGGCCTGACCGAGGGCACCGTCTCCGCGGAGTGAGACGGCTCCGCAACGGTTGGGTACATCCCCTGACCTGACGTCCCCGTCCGCCTATACGCTCAGACCGAAAACTTCCGTCCGTACGGCCCGTCAGGAGCATTGATGCACGGCCCCGGCTACCCGCCGCCCCACCAGGAGCAGATGCCCAGCAACGGCTACCTGGCGGGCATGCGCGTGCTCTTCTCCCTGCTGCCCGTCCTCACCTGCGGCCTGCTCGCCTTCGGCACCATGATCCGGCTCGCGATCGTCACCCGGCGGGCCCGCGACTGGGCGCTGTGCGTGGCCAGTTTCGTACTGAGCCTGTTCTTCCTGTGGCTGATCGGCTCCGACCCGACGGAGGACGCCAGCACCTGGATGGGCAACACCGGCACCGTCGGCATCTTCGGCCTCGCCGTCGGAGTCGTCGCGTACTACCTCTACGCCGACATCCAGCACTACGCCGACCTGCGGGCCTCCGCGTCCGCCCCGTGGTACCCGCAGCCCGCCGGCTACCCCTACCAGGCCGCGGCCCCGCAGACCCCGGCCGTGCCCCCGCAGGCAACGCCCCAGGCGGCGGCCCAGCCGCCCGCCCACACCCAGCCGCCCGCCCACACCCCGCCGCCGGCCCAGCGGATCGGCCAGGTCCGCGCCGAACTCGACGAGCTGAGTGAGCTGCTGCGCAAGCAGGAAGGGCAGGACCGGGACCGTTGAGCACCACCTCCGCGCCCGCGGCCGCACCCGAACGCGTCATCGCGGACCGGTACCAGCTCGCCACCGTCCTCGGCCAGGGCGGCATGGGCCAGGTCTGGACGGCGTACGACCGGCGGCTCGACCGCCGCGTCGCCGTCAAACTGCTCCGCCCCGACAAGGTCGCCGGCCCCGGCACCGTCGCCGAGGAACTGCGCCGCCGGTTCGTCCGCGAATGCCGGGTCACCGCCCAGGTCGACCACCCCGGGCTGGTCACCGTCCACGACGCCGGCAGCGACGGCGACGACCTCTACCTGGTCATGCAGTACGTCGAGGGCTCCGACCTCGCCGACCACCTCGCCGAACACGACCCCTACCCGTGGCCGTGGGCGGTGTCCGTCGCCGCGCAGCTCTGCTCGGTGCTGTCCGCCGTGCACGCCGTGCCCATCGTCCACCGCGACCTCAAGCCGCGGAACGTCATGGTCCGCCCCGACGGCACCGTCCTCGTCCTCGACCTCGGCGTCGCCTCCGTCATGGACACCGACACCACCCGCCTCACCAACACCGGCACCCCCATCGGCAGCCCCGCCTACATGGCGCCCGAGCAGGCCATGGGCGGGGCCGTCGGCCCGCGCACCGACCTCTACGCCCTCGGCGTGCTGCTGTACGAACTCCTCAGCGGCAGCGTCCCGTTCGCCGGCTCCACCGCACTCGGCGTGCTCCACCGGCACCTGTACGAGCCGCCGCTGCCGGTCCGCCAGCTGCGCCCGGAGATCCCCGCCCAGCTGGAGGCCCTGCTCCTGCACCTCCTCGCCAAGGACCCGCAGGACCGCCCCGCCTCCGCGCAGGAGGTCTACGAGAGCCTCGTCCCGCTCCTGCCCACGCGCGGGACGCCGGCCGGCCCGCTCGACCCGACCCGCCCGTTCCTCCGCCCGCAGGCCCCCTGGCCGGACCGCGCCACGGCCGGACCGGCGGTCCCGCCGATGCCGGCGTCCCCGCCGCGCCCGGACATCGCCTCCTCCGTGGACGAGGTCAAGCGCCTCCTCGACCAGGGCCGGCTCACCCAGGCCGTGGACATGCTCGGCTCCCTGCTGCCGGCCGCGGCCGCGCAGCACGGGGAGAACTCGCCCGTCGTCCGCTCCCTGCGCAAGCAGTACGCGGCCACGCTGATGGACGACGGCCAGTACCGCCGCGCCCTGCCCGAACTGCGCCGGCTCGCCGACGAACTCCCGCCCGGCGACCCCCGGTCGCTCCGCTTCCGCTACGACGCGGCCCAGTGCCTGGACCAGCTGGGCGAGCCGGCCGCCGCCCTGGCGGAGTACCGCTCGCTGCTGCCCCTCTTCGAGAACCACTACGCCAACCCGGACCCGGAACTCCCCCTGGAGGTCCGCCGCCGCATCGCGCACCTGCTGCTGTCCCTGGGCGACCGCCCGGCCGCGCACGAGACGCTGGCCCGGCTCCTCTTCGACGCGGAACGCCTCCACGGCCCGGCCCACCCCTTCCCCACGGAAGTCCGCCGCACCCTCCACTGGCTCACCCAGGTCCGCAACTAGCCCCGCCCGAAGTCGTGTCGAAGAGGCTCAAACCCGGCTGTCCCGTACATCGAGGGCTGAAATAGGCTTCGAAGATCGACAACCGCAAGGGGGAACCGCAATGGGCGGCGGCACCGACAAGGTCCTCGATATCAAGGCAGCGGATCTCAAGGCCTCGGCTCCGACCTTCTCGGCGCAGAGCGAAGCACTGCGCAAGGCGGCCGACGAACTCCACAAGGCACTGCAGGGTCTCGGCAAGCCCTGGGGCGATGACGAGCGGGGCGAGGAGTTCGACGCGGTCTACTCCCCGGCCCTGGAGAAGATCAAGAAGTCGACCGGCATCCTCGTCGAGGGCCTGGCGAGCATCCACGTCGCGATGGCTGACATGGCGGACGGGCACATAGAGAACGACGCACTTGTGGCATCGATGTTCACGAGGATCCCTCCTCAAGGCGGTGACGGAGCGGCCGGAGGACAGAACGCCCGGTGAGCGTCGAGGACGAGGTCAAGGACGTCCTCATCGAAATGGGGATGTGGTGGCCCGACGCCAACTCCGGCAGTCTTCGGGCTGCGGCAGGACACTGGCGTACCTTCGCGGACGCGGTCGACGACGTGCTCAGTGCGTCCAACGGTGCGGCCGGCACGCTCATGAAGAACAACACGGGCGAGGCGATTGACGCGTTCACCGTGTTCTGGGGCCGCTACCACGCCGACGGTGGCAAGGGCTGGCTGGACAACCTCGCTGCCGGCAGTCGGCAGATGGCGGCGGCCCTGGAGGAGTTCGCCGACGTCGTCGACGACGCCATCGAGAGGCTCTGGACGCAGATAGGCATCGCGGCCGCGACGATCGCGGCCGGAATCGGCCTCGCGGTGTTCACCTTCGGCCTCTCCACCGCGGCTTCCGCCGCCGCGGCCACGGCGATCATCGAACTCGCCGCGGGGCTCGGTGTCACCGTCTCGGCCACGGTGGCCAACATCGCCGCCGTCACTCTCACGGGAGTGGTCTTCGGCAGCATCGAATCCGTCACCGTGGAACTCGCCGTCGCCCAGCCCCTGAAGATCGCCGCAGGTCTTCAGGACGGGTTCGACCTGTCGCAGGTCGACGATGCGGCGAAGTTCGGCGGAATCGCGGGTGGGCTGCTCGGGGGCGGAGCGTCGACCCTGCGCGCCGTCTCGGACGCGGGCGGCTTCGTGAAACTCTTCCAGGGCATCCCCCTCCACGTCGCCGGGCCCCCTCTGGCCCTGCCGAGGGGCATGGTTCCTGTCGGCCCCCATGTGTTCCTCCGCCAGGGCGACTACAACGCGTGGCCGAGGTCCAAGCGCAAGGGGGCGGTGCAGCCCAAGCACCGGGCCGACCTGAAGGGCGACGAGGGGAAGAACGGTTCCCACACCCTCGACCGGCACGTCGAGATGACCACGCGAGACCTGCGCGCCCGATTGCGGGCGAATCCCGGGATGGATGCCGCTTCACGGTTCCTGGACGAGTCCTCCGCCCAGCGTTTCGTCGACGACGTCCTGCTGCGGAACCAGAAGACGGTGTCCGAGTGGTTGAACGGCAGCGGCAAGAAGCTCGCGTTGCCCCTCGAACGCTTCGATGACGTCACGGGCCTCAGCCTCAGTCGCGAGAACTTCAAGAGGGGTACACCGGCCGAGGAGGTCTACGGAGTGAAAGTGATCCTCAAAAAGGATCCGGATGCTCCTGCCGGCTACCGGATCCTCACCGCATACCCTCAGGCCTGACAGTTCTTGGAGGTTCCACCATGCCGTATTCGGAAGACAGGTTCGCCGAACTGCGTGACCTGCTCAGGTCCTACGCCGATGCCGGGTACACGTTCGACGACACCGAGGACCAGCCGGGCCAAGGGCTGAGGGTCTATCTGCGGCAGGCGACGCGCACGCCAGAGCGGGTGGAGAAGGTGATCGCGGAGATCGAGGAACTCCTCGCCGTGGGTCTGTTCTCCGAGAGCATCGCCGCTGATGTCGATACGCTGCCCCAGGTGCGGCCGACCGGCGGGCGCAGCGTGGAGGAAGCGCTGAAGGTGGCGCTCGGCCACCTGAGGGCGTTCGCCGCGGATACGCGGGGCACGGCCGCCGAGGTCCCGGAGACGACCTGGGAGTGGGAGGCGCGGTTCCCGGTGCTCGTGCAGTTCCTCGGGGCCTACTTCCACCAGGACTTCGACCTGGAGTACTCCTCGCACCGCGAGGCGGTGGACGACTACCTGGCGGACAGTGACGCCGCCGGGCGGGCCGCGCTCGTGCGGGAGATCGTGGAACTGCTGGCGCTGGTCGGGGACGGGGGCGAGCTGCGCGCGGCGGTGATCAGGCTCGGGGGGCAGGTCGCGCCTCCGGCCGGGGTGTCCTACCGGCAGTGGCTGAGGGACGTCGCCGGGATCGCCGGGCATCACGGAGGCTGAGCGCCGCGAGGGTGAGGGCGGACGCGGCCGCCAGGCCGAGGCCCGCGCGGAGGCCCGGGGGCCGGAACGCGCAGGACAGGGCCGGGGTGCCGGGGGACACGGGGGCGGCCACCAGCCCCAGGTAGGACCCCGCGGGGCGGCCCCCGCAGGTCCAGCCGGCGATGCGCGGCGCGGCCAGTACCGCCGTACCGGCACTGCCCGGCGGGAGCTCCGCGCGGACGCCGTGCGAGGTGACCGTCACCGAGACCGCCGCCGTGGCCCGGAGCGCGGCGACCGCCGCGGCCAGGCGGCCGCGGTCCAGGCACTCCAGCGCCCAGCGGGCCGGCGCCGGCCGTTCGAGGAGCAGCGCCGAGGCCGGGCCGCGGGACACCCCCAGGGGCTGGAGCACCGCCCGGTTGCGCGGCGCGTTGCCGTGCAGCAGGAAGGACCGGCCGTCGGCCAGCCGCGCCCGGGCGTTGTACTCCGGCGCCCACAGGTACGCCTCCGTCCCGGCCCGGCACACCCCCGGGGCCACCGGCGCCTCGTACACCCGGGCGCCCAGCAGCAGCTCCTGGTTGCGGAACGGGGAGTCGCCGTAGGCCGGCCGCTCCCCGGCCGACGGGCGGAGCGTGACCAGCGGCAGGGCGTCCCGGCGCAGCACCGAACCGTCGGGCTGGAGCCGGGCGCCGACCGCGAACAGGGCGTCGGTCACCGGGTTGTCGATGCTCTGCACGTTCCGGCCCCGCGAGGTCCACCCGGCGCCCAGCGCCACCATGGTCCGGGTGAACACGTCCGGGGTGTGGCTGCTGTAGTACGCGCCGCCTTCCCCGCCCAGCAGCATCGGGTCGTTGCCGGACAGCGCCGGCCGGCTCGGGTCCGTCCGGTACGCGGGCCAGCCGCCGGCCGCGGCCAGCGCACGGGCCCGCGCGGTGTGCTCCGGCCCCCACGACGGGTAGTCGTCCAGCCCGCCCAGCTTCCCCTGGTGCCCCCAGGCCGTGGTGGCCGCCGCCTGCCCCGCCAGGACCAGGGCGAGCAGCCCGGCCGCCCAGGCCGCGGCCCCGCGCCGGTGGTGCGGCAGCGCCCAGGCCGTACCGGCCACCGCCAGCCCACCCAGGAACAGCCCGTACGACCAGGCCGTCGGCAGGGCGCTGCCGGCCGCGCCGAGCCCCGCCACCGCCAGCACCCCCGCCCCCGCGGCCAGCGCCCGCGGCCCCGGCCGCCCGGCCGCCACCGCGGTCCAGGCGGCGATCACCAGCACCCCGGCCAGCACGAAGGTCTGCCGGTACGGGCTGCCGTTCGGCGTCGCGAACACGTGCCAGGCCAGATGGGTCGGCGTCCACTGGAACGACAGCAGCACGGCCAGGACCAGCCCCGTCCACCACAGCCGGGCACGCGCCGGCACCGCCCGGTGGAAGGGCAGCGCGGCCGCGAGCAGCAGCGTGCCGGTGCCCACGAACAGCGCCGGCGAGGAGAAGCTGTACGTGGCCGGGAGCAGCCGGGCCAGCAGATCGGCGGCGCCCACCGGTTCGAACTCCCGCACCAGCCCCGGGTAGGCGTGCCGGGACCCCAGGAACACCGGCAGCAGCACCGGCCCGGCCAGCGCGACACCGAGCAGGGTGCGGCCGGCGGCCCGCAGCGGCACCCGGACCCGGTCCCGCCACTCCGGGCGCGTCAGCACCACCCGTACCAGCAGGACCAGCCCGGCGCCCAGCGTCGCCATGTACGCGGTGTAGAAGTTCGCCATCCAGCACACGGCGACGACCAGCGGCGCGAGCACCGGCCGGCGGCCGCGCAGCGCCCACTCCCCGGTGAGGCAGAGCATCGGGAGGGCGATCAGCCCGTCCAGCCACATCGGGTTGTACGAGGCCTCGATCACCGACCAGCCGCACAGCGCGTACGAGGCCCCCAGCAGGCCGGCCGCCCACCACGGGCCGCGCCGCACCGTCCGCAGCAGCCAGGCCATCGCCGCCGCGGCCGCCGCGATCCGCAGCACGGTGACCACGTACACCGCCAGGTCGATCTCCTCCCGCGGGAACAGCGCCACCAGCACCGAGAACGGGCTGCCGAGGTAGGTCCCGAGGTCCGGCAGGAAACTCGTGCCGTACCCGGACTGCCAGTTGAACAGCACCCCGCCCGCCGCCCGCCCGTGGAGCAGGTCCCACAGGTGCGCGTGGAAGGGCACGAACTGGTTGCCGAGATCGTTGACGCTGCGGTGCCGGCCCCCGTACGGGAAGACCCGCGCGACCGCGTCACCGGCGCACACCGCCACCGCGGCGACCAGCGCGGCCAGCGCCGATCCGGACAGCGAGGCGCGGCGGTGCGCGGCGGGACGCGGGGCGCTGCGCGCGGCGGGCCGGAGGGCGGGACGCGCGGAACGGAGCGGTGTGGCCATGGTGGGCGCGACCCTGGCAGCACGGGACGACGCGGGGATGTCCTCCGGGTGAACACGCACCCCGGCGGCGCGGGAATCGTTGGTCGAACCGGTGGCCGCCGCCACTCTGACCTCATACCATCGATCACCGCACGGACTTGTGCACCGAAGCACAATCTCCCGGCCCTGGAGGCTCCTTTGCACCGTCGCACTGCGCTCTCCGTCTCCGCCGCCCTGCTCGTCGCGGCACCGCTGCTCTCCGCCTGCTCGGGCGAGACGCGCCCCGGCACCGCGGCCGTCGTCGGCGGCGAACGCATCACCACCTCCGCGCTCCAGGCCCGGGTGAACGACGTGCGCGAAGCGCAGGGCCGCTCCGACAACGCCGCCCAGCTGGTGGCCAACTCCGGCAGGCTGGAACGCGTCAAGCTGAGCAAGATGATCCAGCTGCGGGTGCTGGAGAGGGCCGCGGAGGACGCCGGGATCACCGTCTCCCCCAAGGAGATCGAGGACGTCCGCAAGGGCCAGCTGGAGCAGAGCGGCGGCGAGCGGCAGCTGGAGGAACTGCTGCTGGCGCAGCGGGTGCCGCTCGCACCCGGCCAGCTCGACGAGGAGATCCGCTTCCAGCTGCTCTTCGCGAAGCTCTCCGAGCGCTTCGGCGAGGAGAAGGTCCTGGAGCCGCTCGCCGCGGCCGCCCGGAAGCTCGACATCGAGGTGAACCCCCGCTACGGCTCCTGGGACGTCCAGCAGATCACCGTCGGGGACGGCAAGACCCCGTGGATCACCCAGCGCACCCGCACCGAGCAGGCCCCGGCCGGAGCCTGACCCCGAAGGGGTAGGTTCGAGGGGTGACCGAGCACACCGACCGCCCCGAGCACACCGACCGCTCCGACCGCACCGACCACGCCCCGGACTCCGCCCCCGCCGCCGGCCCCTCCGCCACCGCGGAGTCCACCGGCCGCATCGTGCTGCTGACCACCAGCCACCGGGTCGCCCCCGGTCTGCTGTCCTGGTCGGCCTGGCAGGTCCTGCGGGAAGCCGACCAGGTGCTGTGCGCCGATCCGGACCACCCGCAGCTGCCCTACCTGCGGGAGGCCGGGATCGAGGTGGTGCGCCAGGCCCCGGACGCGCACGCCCTGGTCGAGGAGTGCGCCGGCGGCCGCACCGTGGTGGTCCTGCCCACCGGTGAGGGCGACCGGCGGCTGACCGACGGGCTGGCCCGGCTCGCCGGCTCCGGCCGGTACGCCATGCCGGACCTGGAACTGCTGCCCGGCTCGTACGACCTGCCCGGTGCCCGGCTGCTCGACCTGGTGCAGGTCATGGACCGTGTCCGCCGCGAGTGCCCGTGGACCTCCCGCAAGACCCACGAGGGCCTCGCGAAGTACGCCATCGAGGAGGCCTACGAGCTGGTCGAGGCGATCGAGACGGGCGACCGCGCGGAGCTCCTGGAGGAACTCGGCGACGTCCTGCTCCAGGTGGTCTTCCACGCGCGGATCGCCGAGGAGGACGAGGAGGAGCCGTTCTCCGTCGACGACGTGGCCGGCGCCCTGGTGGAGAAGCTGGTCCACCGCCACCCGCACGTGTTCGGCGACGCCGAGGCCGAGACCCCCGAGGACGTCCGCGAGCACTGGCAGCGGACCAAGGACGAGGAGAAGCAGCGGGAGTCGGTCACCGACGGGATCCCGCTGGGCCAGCCGGGCCTCGCCCTGGCCGCGAAGCTCGCCGGCCGCGCCCGCGCGGGCGGTGTGGCCGTGGCACTGCCCGAGGGCGAGGGCATCGGGTACGAGCTGCTGGCGCTCGCCGCACGCGCCGAGGCGGCGGGAGTGGACCCGGAGACGGCGCTCCGCGCGGCGGCCCGCACCTACCGGGACGCCATCCGCGCCGCCGAGGGCGTCGCCGGCTAGACCGCGGCGCGGCGGAATCCCGCTACGGGCGCGGTGCGCGGCCGGCGGGGTCGTGCCAGTGCGGGTCGGGGCGGCCCAGGAACCACTCGCCGAAGCCCAGGGGCCGGCCCTCCTCCCGGCCGGAGGCGGGCACGGCGTCGTGGAAGATCCGGTCGGGCGGGGTGCCCAGCTCCTCCACGAGCCGGGCGGTCGCGGCGATGAACATCGCAGGGCCGCTCAGGTACACGTCCTGCTCGTGCCACATGCCGCGGACGCTGAGCGCGGTGGCGAGCCGGTCGGTGGCCTCGTCCCGGGGCCGGCCCGGGGCCGGCGTGATGTAGGTGACGGCCAGCCAGGGGTAGCGCGCCGCGTACTCGTCGATCAGCGGCCGGTCGTAGAGGTGGGCCTGGTCGCGGGCGGCGACGAACAGCCGTACGCCCTGGTCGGGGGGACGCCCGGTCAGCTCCTCCAGCATCGCCAGCACGGGCGCCCAGCCGGTGCCGGCCGCGACGAAGCTGATCGGGCGGCCGTCCCGGCGCAGGGTCATCCGCCCGCCCGCCGCACCCAGCCGCAGGATCTCGCCGGGCTGGACGTCGCGGACCAGGGCGGTGCTCAGCCGTCCCGTGTCGATCCGGCTGACGTGCAGGTCCAGGGTGTGGTCGGCGCGCGGGGCGTTGCCTATGGAGTACGTGCGCCAGGTCCTCGGCACCCGCTCGCTGCTCACGCTGACGTACTGGCCGGCGAGGTGGGGGAGCGGGGCGTGCGGCCGGAGGGTGAGCACCCCTATGTCCTCCCCGTACTGGAGGTGGCGGACGATCTCCGCGTCCCACCAGGGCGGGTGGTCGCTCTGCGCCGCGCCCGCCTGCATGGTGTCGGCGATCCACTGGTACGCCTCCGACCAGGCCTTCTCCACGGCGGGCGTCCACGCTTCGCCCGAGGCCTCGGCGAGGGCGGCGAGGAGGCTGGCGCCGACCGCCGCGTATTGCCCGGGCGTGGCCAGGAACTTGCGGTGGTCCCGCCCGAGGTCCCGCAGGTAGGGGAGGACGGACTCGTCCTCCAGGTGGGCGATCACGTGGGTGAGGGCGGCGAACAGCCGGTCGCGCTGTCGTTCCATGTCCTCGTGGGAGGTGGGGAAGAGCTCGCGGAGCGCCGGGTCGTGCCAGAAGAGGTGGGAGTAGAAGAACTTGACCGCGTGCTCGGCCCGTCTCTCCACCACCGCGAAACTGCTCTTCAAGATCCTCACGTCCACGGAACGGAAAGTAGGAACACCGGCGGGGCAGAGGTCAAGCTCCGTCCGATCTGCGGACAGCCGCGGCGAACCACTCATAAGGGGTGGGGGATGATCGCCGGGATACGGTCGGACCGTGCATGAGGACCCCGCGACCGCCCCCGGCGCCCCGACCCCGCCCGCCGCGCCGACTCTCTTCGACTGGGAGTTCGCGACCGACCCCTACCCGGCGTACGCCTGGCTGCGCGAGCACTCCCCGGTGCACCGCACGCGGCTGCCCAGCGGGGTGGAGGCATGGCTCGTGACCCGCTACGCCGACGCCCGGCAGGCCCTCGCCGACCAGCGGCTGAGCAAGAACCCGGCGCACCACGCCGAACCGGCCCACGCCAAGGGCAAGACCGGGATCCCGGGCGAGCGCAAGGCCGAGCTGATGACCCACCTGCTCAACATCGACCCGCCGGACCACACGCGGCTGCGCCGGCTGGTGTCGAAGGCGTTCACCCCGCGCCGGGTCGCCGAGTTCACCCCGAGGGTGCAGCAGCTCACCGACCACCTGATCGACGGCTTCGCCGGCCGGGGGGAGGCGGACCTCATCCACGAGTTCGCGTTCCCGCTCCCCATCTACGCCATCTGCGAGATGCTCGGCGTACCGCGGGAGGACCAGGACGACTTCCGCGACTGGGCCGGCATGATGATCCGCCACGGCGGCGGCCCGCGCGGCGGGGTCGCCCGCTCCGTGAAGCAGATGCGGAACTACCTCGTCGACCTGATCCACCGCAAGAGGGACGACCTGGGCGACGACCTGATCTCGGGTCTGATCCGGGCCAGTGACCACGGCGAGCACCTCACCGAGAACGAGGCCGCCGCCATGGCCTTCATCCTCCTCTTCGCCGGGTTCGAGACCACCGTGAACCTCATCGGGAACGGCATCCACTCCCTCTTCATGAACCCGGACCAGCGGACCCGCCTCCAGACCTCCCTGGCCGCCGGAGAGACCGGACTGCTCGCCACCGGGGTGGAGGAACTGCTCCGCTACGACGGCCCGGTGGAGCTGGCCACCTGGCGGTTCGCCACCCGCCCGCTGACCCTCGGCGGCCAGGACGTCGCTGCCGGCGACCCGGTGCTCGTGGTCCTCGCCGCCGCCGACCGCGACCCCGCCCGGTTCGCCGAACCGGACACCCTGGACCTCTCCCGGAGTGACAACCAGCACCTCGGCTACGGCCACGGGATCCACTACTGCCTGGGTGCCCCGCTGGCCCGGCTGGAGGGCCAGACCGCCCTCGCGACTTTGCTGACGCGGATTCCGGATCTGGCCCTGGCCGTACCCCCGGAGGACCTGCGCTGGCGCGGCGGGCTGATCATGCGTGGCCTGCGCACCCTTCCGGTGAGGTTCACACCCAGCAAACCCACTGACCCGGAGTCAGTCCACCAGTCGCCCCCTGACCGGCCAATGTGACCTTCGCGTGATCTGCGCTGCATCGACTTGTGACAGACGTTCGAGGAGCGCTAGGTTCCGTCACCTCCCCGCAGTCACGCGAAAGGTCACCCTCATGCGTTCCGGGAACGGCCGTCACAGAAGACCCCGCCAGGCCCCCGCCATCGTGGTCACCGCCGGAGTCACCGGCTCCGCGCTCGCCCTGCCGCTGCTCGCGGCCACGGGCGCGAACGCCGCCGAGGCGGGTACCTGGGACAAGGTCGCCGAGTGCGAGAGCGGCGGCAGTTGGAGTGCCGACACCGGCAACGGCGCTTACGGCGGCCTCCAGTTCACCCAGGAGCAGTGGAAGGACGCCGGCGGGCTCGACTACGCCCCGCGCGCCGACCTCGCCAGCCGCTCGCAGCAGATCACCGTGGCCGAACGGGTGCTGGCCGCCGAGGGCCCGTCGGCCTGGGGCCAGTGCGGCGTGTCCGCCGGGCTCACCCTGAACGGGCCGTCCGCCGGGGTGGACCCGGGCGCGCCGGAGGCCGACGCCAAGGCCCCGGAGCGCCCGGAGGAGACCTTCGCCCGGCCGGACACCCACCTCCCGGCCACGCCCGGCGGGGTGTTCGCCCCCGGCACCATGCCCGCACCGCTGCCCCCGGCGTCCAGCGGGCCGACGGCCCCGGTCACGCCGGCGCCGACCGTACCGACGACGCCGACCGCGCCGACGACGCCGACCGCGCCCACGGTGCCCACGGCGCCGACCACGCCGACGGCTCCCACCACGCCGACCGCGCCGACTGACCCGACCGCTCCGGTCGCGCCGCCCGTGACGGACGCCCCGGGCATCCCGGGCATTCCCACCAACCCGACCACACCCGGCACTCCGGGCCTTCCGGGTGGGCCGGGCACTCCGGTCATACCGACCGATCCCACGTCACCTTCCGCCCCCGGCAACCCCGCTGACCCCACCGCACCCATCGGCCCCGCCGACCCCACGGCGCCCACCGCCCCCGGCGGCACCACGGAGCCCACCGCCCCCGGCGCCGGGTCGGGCACCGGGAAGCACCGCGGGGCGCCCGCGGTGGAGTCCCCGACCGCCCCCGACGCCACTTCGGAGTCGAAGTACACGGTCCAGCCGGGCGACAACCTGTCGAGCATCGCGGACCAGCAGGGGGTCAAGGGCGGCTGGAGCGCCCTGTACAAGGCCAACGAGCAGGTCATCGGTGGCGACGCCGACCTCATCAAGCCGGGTCAGAATCTGGATGTAACCCACGAATAGGGCGAGTTCAGTGCCCCGGAAAGCGCTTAATGTCCGCTTCGTGTAAGTGAGACATGCGTCTCTTCCGCCCAACTGGCGTGTCCTACCTGTGACCTTCCGGGAACCGGCCCCTCACCTGCGCAAACACCCCTCCGGGGAGCGCAAGTAGGGGCCGTTTCGCGCTCGAAACGCACGTTGAAGATCCGGGCGGGACCTGTCTACCTTCTGAATCGCCCGCCACCGTGGGCTCCTTCGACCGCATCGCCGAATCCTGCCGGCGGACGGAGGGAACAGTCGTCGCTTCGAGCGCCGAAGGCAGGAGCGGGGGAACCAAGGTTTCCGCCGGAAGGCGGCCGTCTGACCGGCGGTCACCGACCGGCTAGGGGTTAAGCCACGCGCTAGGACGCGTGACCGGGCAACTCACTCGCCCGAACCCGACAGCTCACCTCGCAGGCGTCGGTGAGGAGAAGTTCCATGCTGCTTTCCGGCAAGGGCAAGCACCGCCGCGCCTCCAAGGCCACCCGCGTCGTCGCGCTCGCCGGTGTCGTCGGCGCCGCCGCGGCCGCCCCGCTGATGGCCGCGGGCACCGCCAACGCCGCCACGGCCTCGCAGTGGGACGCCGTCGCCCAGTGCGAGTCCGGCGGCAACTGGTCCATCAACACCGGCAACGGCTACTACGGCGGCCTCCAGTTCTCCGCGTCCACCTGGGCCGCGTTCGGCGGCAAGTCCTACGCCCCGCAGGCCAACCAGGCCAGCAAGGCGCAGCAGATAGCCATCGCCGAGAAGGTCCTCAAGGGCCAGGGCAAGGGCGCCTGGCCGCACTGCGGCAAGGGCCTGACCAACGCCGCGTACAACGGCGGCGGCTCCACCGGCACCTCGAACGGGTCCTCCTCCAAGGGCAAGACCGAGACCCGGAAGACGGAGTCCAAGAAGGAGACCAAGCGCACCGAGACCACCACCCGGTCCGAGCGCACCCAGACTCCGGCCCCGTCGAAGCCCGCCGCCAAGCCGGCCGCCCCCAAGACGGGCAACGGGTCCTACGAGGTGAAGGCCGGGGACACCCTCGGTGCCATCGCCGACGCCCACCAGATCCAGGGTGGCTGGGAGAAGCTGCACGACCTGAACAAGGACATCGTGCCGGACGCCGACCTGATCTTCCCGGGCCAGAAGCTGAACCTCTCCTGACCCCGCCCCTTCCGGGCACCCACACCCGCCCGGTGCGTCCCCGACGCACCGGGCGGCTGTGCGTCCGCACCCCTCCGCGGACCCCTCCGCAAGGGTCGTATGTCCTGGAAGGCAGGTATTCGGGCCCTTTTTCGTCCCAGGACCCGGGCGGTCGGCTGGCCGACCGCCCGAAGCCGGTTAGGCTCTAGTCCGGCAGGGCCGTGCCACGGTCCGAGCGCCACCGCACATCTCGCGTCACATCCCAGAAGGAGATGCTCGTGCCGTCCATCGACGTCGTCGTAGCCCGGGAAATCCTGGACTCCCGAGGCAATCCCACGGTCGAGGTCGAGGTAGGCCTCGACGACGGCAGCACCGGCCGTGCTGCAGTTCCCTCCGGCGCCTCCACGGGTGCCTTCGAGGCCATTGAGCTCCGCGACGGGGACCCCAGCCGCTACATGGGCAAGGGCGTGGAGAAGGCCGTCCTGGCCGTCATCGAGCAGATCGGCCCCGAGCTGGTCGGCTACGACGCCACCGAGCAGCGCCTGATCGACCAGGCCATGTTCGACCTGGACGCCACCGACAACAAGGGCTCCCTCGGCGCCAACGCCATCCTCGGCGTCTCCCTGGCCGTGGCCCACGCCGCCTCCGAGGCCTCGGACCTGCCGCTCTTCCGCTACCTCGGCGGACCGAACGCGCACCTGCTGCCCGTTCCGATGATGAACATCCTCAACGGCGGCTCGCACGCCGACTCCAACGTGGACATCCAGGAGTTCATGATCGCGCCGATCGGCGCGGAGTCCTTCTCCGAGGCGCTGCGCTGGGGCACCGAGGTCTACCACACCCTCAAGAAGGTGCTGAAGGACAAGGGCCTCTCCACCGGCCTCGGCGACGAGGGCGGCTTCGCCCCGAACCTCGGCTCCAACCGCGAGGCCCTGGACCTCATCCTCGAGGCCATCAAGCAGGCCGGCTACGCCCCCGGCAAGGACATCGCGCTCGCGCTCGACGTCGCCGCGTCCGAGTTCTACAAGGACGGCAAGTACGAGTTCGAGGGCCAGTCCCGCTCGGCCGCCGAGATGACCGAGTACTACGAGGAGCTCGTCTCCGCGTACCCGCTGGTCTCCATCGAGGACCCGCTGTTCGAGGACGACTGGGCCGGCTGGAAGGTCATCACCGAGAAGCTCGGCGCCAAGGTCCAGCTCGTCGGCGACGACCTGTTCGTCACCAACCCGGAGCGCCTGGCCCGCGGCATCGAGGAGGGCACCGCCAACGCCCTGCTCGTGAAGGTCAACCAGATCGGCTCGCTGACCGAGACCCTGGACGCCGTCGAGCTGGCCCAGCGCAACGGCTTCAAGTGCATGATGTCGCACCGCTCCGGCGAGACCGAGGACGTCACCATCGCCGACCTCGCCGTCGCCACCAACTGCGGCCAGATCAAGACCGGCGCCCCGGCCCGCTCCGAGCGCGTCGCCAAGTACAACCAGCTGCTGCGCATCGAGGAGATCCTCGACGACGCCGCGGTGTACGCGGGCCGTTCCGCCTTCCCGCGTTTCCGCCCTGCGAACCAGTAGAAACAGCAAGGGCTGATCACGGCCTGAGCCTCCCTACGTCCCCGCCCGCGGTCCCGTACCGTGGGCGGGGACGTACTGCGTATGAAGGGGAGGCGCGACATGGCCGGGAACCGGGACCGGTTCTCCACCGCGACCAGGCTCAGGCAGCTCGGCGAGCGCACCGCGGCCCACGTCTACCGCTCCCAGTCGCGCCGTCAGGTGCGCCGCAGCCGGCTCACCGGACGGGCCGCCCTGCTGGTGCTCGTCCTCTGTACGCTGGTCGTCGCCCTCGCTTATCCCATGCGCCAGTACGTCTCCCAGCGCTCGGAGATCACCGAGCAGCAACGGGCCGCCGACGAGGCGCGCCAGCGCCTGGAGGAGCTGCGCGACGAGAAGGCCCGCTGGCAGGACCCGGCCTACGTCAGGCAGCAGGCCCGCAGACACCTGCACTTCGTGCAGCCCGGGGAGATCGGCTTCACCATGGCCGACCCGGACGCCGAGGCCGAGGAACGGCGCCGCACCGAACAGGGCGCGGCCGACCGCCCCTGGTACTCGAACGTCTGGGACGGCGTGGACAAGGCCGACCGCCCGAACACCGAGTAGTGCCACGCCACCGACACACCACCGACCGAACGAAGAGACCTTTCCAGGCATGCAGACGCCCCCGCCCCAGACCGACCGGACCGAGCCGACCGCCGCGGACATCGAGGCGTTCGAGCAGCAGCTCGGCCGCCCCCCGCGCGGGCTGCGCGCCATCGCGCACCGCTGCCCCTGCGGGCAGCCTGACGTGGTCGAGACGGCCCCCCGCCTCCCCGACGGCACGCCCTTCCCGACCCTCTACTACCTGACCTGCCCGCGCGCCGCCTCCGCGATCGGAACGCTGGAGGCCAACGGCGTGATGAAGGAGATGCAGGCCCGGCTCGCCGAGGACCCGGAACTCGCCGCCGCCTACCGGGCCGCGCACGAGGACTACATCCGGCGCCGCGACGCCATCGAGGTGCTCCAGGGCTTCCCCAGCGCCGGCGGCATGCCGGACCGGGTGAAGTGCCTGCACGTGCTGGTCGGCCACTCGCTAGCGGCCGGCCCGGGCGTCAACCCGTTCGGTGACGAGGCACTGGCCATGCTGCCCGAGTGGTGGGCCAAGGGAGCCTGCGTCACCGTCTGCGGTGACGAGGCGTCCGAGGACGTGGAGGGGAACGCGTGACCCGGGTCGCCGCCGTCGACTGCGGCACGAACTCCATCCGCCTGCTGGTCGCCGACTGCGACCCGGCCACGGGCGATCTGGTCGAACTGGACCGCCGCATGACGGTGGTCCGCCTCGGCCAGGGCGTGGACCGGACGGGCCGGCTGGCGCCCGAGGCGCTGGAGCGCACCTTCGCCGCCTGCCGGGACTACGCGGCGGTCATCGCCGGTCTGGGCGCGGAGCGGATCCGCTTCGTCGCCACCTCCGCCTCGCGGGACGCCGAGAACCGCGAGGAGTTCGTGCGGGGCGTCAAGGAGATCCTCGGCGTCGAGCCCGAGGTGATCTCCGGCGACCAGGAGGCGGAGTTCTCCTTCACCGGTGCCACCAGGGAGCTCAAGGGCACCGACCACCTGGCCAAGCCGTTCCTGGTGGCCGACATCGGCGGCGGCTCGACCGAGCTGGTCCTCGGCGACGAGCACGTCGTCGCCGCCCGCTCGGTGGACGTCGGCTGCGTACGCCTCACCGAACGGCACCTGGCCCACGACGGCGGCATCAGCGATCCGCCGTCGGAGGAGGAGGTGGCGGCCATGCACCGGGACGCCGAGGCCGCCCTCGACCTCGCCCAGGAGACGGTGCCGCTGGGCGAGGCCAAGACCCTGGTGGGACTGGCCGGTTCGGTCACCACGGTGGCCGGGATCGCGCTGGGACTGGACGCCTACGACTCCGAGCGGATCCACCACGCCCGGATCTCCGTCGAGCAGGTCCGCGAGATCACCGAGCGGATGCTGACCTCCAGCCACGAGGAGCGCGCGGCGATCGGTGTCATGCACCCCGGCCGGGTGGACGTGATCGGCGCCGGTTCGCTCATCCTGCTGACCCTGATGGAGCGCATCGGCGCCCGTGAAGTGGTGGTCTCCGAGCACGACATCCTGGACGGAATCGCCTGGTCGATCGCCTGACGACCGGCTGAACCATGGATTCCGGGGGTGGGGGCGGCCATCTCCCGAGGAAAGTTCGTGAAGTTCTTCACAAGGAAAAGCCTCGGAAGGGGGTCTCCGGAGGGCCCGCGGGGCCCTTCCGGAGCCCCCGGAACCCCCTCGGGCGCGCGCTTGTGCGAATAGCGGACGCCACGGGTTTCGTGTCGGAGGTAAGGACGAAGGCCGTGGTCCAGTCCACTTTCGGCCTTGCAGGCCAGTTCAGGCCGGGTCTACAACGACTCCCGTTACACCGTGGTTCCCGTTGCGCGCCATGACCTGTGTCACGTGGGCCGCGCAGTGTAGCAGAGGCATCCCGGCACCTTGTGAAGGCCCTCACGAGCATCCCCCCTACGGGTGCTGGATACTCGTTCCATGAGCACCACGGAGCGTCCCAGGATCCTCGTAGTAGGAGGTGGGTACGTAGGCCTGTACGCGGCCAAGCGCATCATGAAGAAGATGCGCTACGGCGAGGCGACCGTCACGGTCGTCGACCCCCGGTCGTACATGACCTACCAGCCCTTCCTCCCCGAAGTTGCCGCAGGCAGCATCTCGCCTCGGCACGTCGTCGTCCCGCTGCGACGCGTGCTGCCCAAGGCGGAGGTTCTCACCGGCCGGGTCACCAGCATCGACCAGGACCGCAAGGTCGCCGTCGTCACGCCGCTCGTCGGCGAGGCGTACGAGCTGCCCTTCGACTACCTGGTGATCGCGCTCGGCGCCATCTCCCGCACCTTCCCGATCCCCGGCCTCGCCGAGCAGGGCATCGGCATGAAGGGCGTCGAGGAGGGCATCGGCCTGCGCAACCACGTCCTCGAGCAGCTCGACAAGGCGGAGTCCACGACGGACGAGAACGTCCGCCGCAAGGCCCTCACCTTCGTCTTCGTGGGCGGCGGCTTCGCCGGCGCGGAGACCATCGGCGAGGTCGAGGACATGGCCCGTGACGCCGCGAAGTACTACACCACGATCAAGCGCGAGGACATGCGCTTCATCCTGGTGGACGCGGCCGACAAGATCCTCCCCGAGGTCGGGCCCAAGCTCGGCACCTGGGGCAAGGAGCACCTGGAGTCCCGGGGCATCGAGATCTACCTCAACACCTCGATGGACTCCTGCGTCGACGGCCACGTCGTGCTGAAGAACGGCCTGGAGGTCGACTCCAACACGATCGTGTGGACCGCCGGCGTCAAGCCGAACCCGGCCCTGGCCCGCTACGGCCTGCCGCTCGGCCCCCGCGGTCACGTCGACACCGCCCCGACCCTCCAGGTCCAGGGCACCGACTACATCTGGGCCGCGGGCGACAACGCCCAGGTCCCGGACGTGGCCGCCCGCAAGGCCGGCGTGGAGAACGCCTGGTGCCCGCCGAACGCCCAGCACGCGCTGCGCCAGGCCAAGGTCCTCGGCGACAACGTGGTCTCCGGCATGCGGGGCTTCCCGCAGAAGGAGTACGAGCACTCCAACAAGGGTGCGGTCGCGGGCCTCGGCGTCCACAAGGGCGTGGCGATGATCGTCATGGGCAAGATGAAGATCAAGCTCAAGGGCCGTCTCGCCTGGTACATGCACCGTGGCTACCACGGCATGGCCATGCCGACCTGGAACCGCAAGATCCGCGTCTTCGCCGACTGGACCCTCGGCATGTTCCTCAAGCGCGAGGTCGTCTCCCTCGGCGCGCTGGAGAGCCCGCGCGAGGAGTTCTACGAGGCCGCCAAGCCGGCCCCGGCGCCCGCCGCGGCCCAGGCCCCGGCCGAGAAGGCCAAGGCGTCCTGACGCCCGGGCCGTGCGCCCGAACAACGCACAGCCCGAAGGGGTCGCCTGCCATCCGTGGTGCGGGCGGCCCCTTCGGCGTATCCGGGGTCGGCGGTGGGTAGTCCGTGGTGTCGACCTTCGGAAGGAGCGTTCCCCATGAACCACGCCGCGCCGCGGCTGACCGCCATAGCCGAGACCATACTGGGTGCCCCGCTGCCCGTGCGGATCCGCGCCTGGGACGGCAGCGAGGCGGGACCACACGGCGCCCCCGCGCTCGTCCTCACCCACCGCCGCGCCCTGCGGCGGATCCTGTGGAAGCCCGGCGAGCTGGGCCTGGCCCGGGCCTGGGTCGCGGGCGACCTGACGGTCGACGGAGACCTGTACGAGACACTCGGCCTGCTGTCGGGCATCCTCTGGGACCGCCCGTCCGCCTCCGAGGCGCCCGACGGAGCCCCCGGGACCGGACGCACCGCGTTACTCCGCGACCCGGCCGGGCGCGCCGCCGTACGGGAGCTGTTCCGGCTCGCCGGGCCGTGGCCGGCCCCCGCACCGCCGGCCGAGGAGGCGCCCCGCCGCTCGGGCCCGCTGCACACCAAGGTCCGCGACCGCGCCGCCATCAGCCACCACTACGACGTGGGCAACGAGTTCTACGAACTGGTCCTCGGCCCGTCCATGGTCTACTCCTGCGCCTACTGGAGCCCGGACGGCACCCTCGAGCAGGCCCAGCACGACAAGCTGGACCTGGTCTGCCGCAAGCTGGCCCTGGAGGAGGGCGACCGGCTCCTCGACGTCGGCTGCGGCTGGGGCTCCATGGCCCTGCACGCGGCCCGCGAGTACGGGGTGCGGGTCACCGGCATCACCCTCTCCCGCGAGCAGGCCGCGTACGCCCGCAAGCGGGTAGCCGACGAGGGCCTGGCGGACCGCGTGGAGATCCGCGTCCAGGACTACCGGGACGTCAAGGACGGTCCCTACGACGCCATTTCCTCCATCGGCATGGCCGAGCACGTCGGATCGGCGCGCTACCGGGACTACGCGGCGGACCTGTACGCACTGCTGCGGCCGGGCGGCCGGCTCCTCAACCACCAGATCGCCCGCCGCCCCGAGCCGGACGAATCGGCCTACCGGGTGGACGAGTTCATCGACGCGTACGTGTTCCCCGACGGCGAGCTGTCCCCGCTGGGCAGCACCGTCTCCGAGCTGGAGCGGGCCGGCTTCGAGGTCCGCGACGTCGAATCGCTGCGCGAGCACTACGCGTTGACCCTGCGCGCCTGGGTGCAGCGGCTGGAGGCCTCCTGGGACGAGGCCGTCCGCCTGACCTCCCCGGGACGCGCCAGGGTCTGGCAGCTGTACATGGCCGCCTCCGCCCTCGGCTTCGAACGCGGCGGCCTGGGCGTCAACCAGGTCCTGGCGGTCCGCGCCGAGCCCGGCGGCATCTCAGGCCTGCCGCTGCGCACCCGCACCTGGCCGGCCGTCTGACGAAGCGGCGGGGGCCCCCCCCCCGGGGGGGGGGGGGGGCCCCCCCCCCCCGCGCCCCCCCGGGGCCCCCCCCGGCCCCCCCCCCGCGATACGCGCGCCCCAAGTTACGCCCCCCCCGCGTCGCCCCCGCCCCCACGGCCCCCC
>NZ_JBIBBM010000009.1:231241-287281 GCF_042900645.1 Streptomyces sp. NPDC012888
CCCGGGGGGGGGGGGGCGGGCGCCCCCCGGGGGGCCCCCCCCCGCGGGCGGGGCCCCCCCCCCCCGGGGGGGGCGCCCCCCCCCGGGGGGGGGCCCCCGCGCCGGGGGGGGGGGGGGGCCCCCGCCCGCCGTGCGCGCGCCGGTGCGCGCCGCGGACTACTCCGTCTTGATCGCGGCCAGCATGTTCAGCCTCGCCGCGCTGCGCGCCGGCCACATGGCCGCCAGCACGCCCACCAGCGCCGCCAGCGCCAGGAACAGCCCGATCCGGTCCCAGGGCAGCACGAGGGCGTAGTTCGGGATCGACTTGGCGATGGTGGTGCCGCCCGCCCAGGCGAGGAAGACACCGCAGACGACGCCGAGCACCGCGCCGAACAGGGAGATGACCACCGACTCCAGGCGGATCATGTTCTTGACCCGGCCCCGGTCCAGGCCGACCGCGCGCAGCATGCCGATCTCCTGGGTCCGCTCGAAGACGGACATCGCCAGGGTGTTGACCACCCCGAGCACGGAGATGATCAGGGCCATGCCGAGCAGGCCGTACATGATGTTCAGAGCGGTGTTGATCATCCCGCCCATCTCGTTGCGCATGTCCTGCCGGGTCATGATGTCGATCGCCGGGTTGTTCCCCAGCGCGTCGAGGACCGCCTTCTCGGAGGCCTTGGACTCGCCGCCCTCGGTGTTCACGAACACCTCGGGGATGTACGGGGTCTCCGCGTGCGCCTGGGCGATCCGGTCGTCGATGACGAACGGGGAGAGCAAGCCCTCCAGGTCCTCGTAGATCGCGCCGACCTTCAGCTTGCCCTTCTTGCCGTCCTCGAAGGTGACGTCCAGGACGGAGCCGACGTTCAGGCCGCGGCTCTTGGCGGTCTTCTCGGCCACCGCGACCTCGCCGCGGCCGAGGCTCGCCAGCGAACCGCTGGTGACCTCGACGTTCAGCAGGTCGCCGATGGTGGCCGGGTTGACGCCGGAGGCGGCCTGGTAGCGGTCGCCGATCTTCAGGGCGGTCGCGGTCTGCGGGGAGACGGCGGTGATGCCCGGGGCCTTGGCCAGGGTCTCGGTGACCGACTTGTCGAGCCCGCCGACGCCCATGGCCATGGCGACCTTGTAGTCGGCCTTGAGCTTGTCGGTGCTCATCCGGTCGACGGCCTTGCCGACGGTGACGCCGAAGACCGACATGGCGGTGACCAGGGTGAGGCCGATGGCCAGGGAGGCCGCGGTGACGGCGGTGCGCCGCGGGTTGCGGACGGCGTTCTGCGCGGCCAGCTTGCCGGGGACGCCGAAGACCTTCTCCAGCACCGGGCGGATGGCGGCGATCACCGGCCGGGAGAGCAGCGGGAGCAGCACGATCAGGCCGAGCATCAGCAGGAACCCGCCGGCGGCGACGACGTACTTGCCGTCCCCGCCCTGGGTGGTGCCGAGCAGGACCACGCCGATGCCGAGGAGGCCCAGCACGCTGCCGATGACGTTGCGCAGCACCAGGGACTTGGCCGTGGCCGGGAGGTGGGCGCTGCCCATGGCGGCGACCGGGGGGATCCGGCCGGTGCGCCAGGCCGGGATCAGGGCGGCGAGGGTGGTGACGACGACGCCGATGACCACGCCGGTGACGATGGTGCCGGGGGCGATGACCAGGTCACCGGCGGGGATCTTGGCGCCGAAGGAGTTCATCGCCGACCGCATGGCGATCGCGAGGCCGGTTCCGGCGACCAGGCCGATGGTGGCGGAGATGACGCCGATCAGGCCGGCCTCGGCCAGCACCGAGCGCATCACCTGACCGCGCTTGGCGCCGACGGCGCGCAGCAGGGCCAGCTCCTTGGTGCGCTGGGCGACCAGCATGGTGAAGGTGTTGTAGATCAGGAAGATGCCGACGAAGAGCGAGATGCCGGCGAAGATCAGCAGCATGGTGCTGAAGGTGCTCATCTCGCGTTCGATGGCCTTGGCCTGCTCGGCGGCGAGCGCGGCGCCGGTCCTGGCCTCGGCGTTCTCGCCGATCAGCGGCTTGATCCGGGAGAGCAGCGTGTCGGCGGAGGCGCCCTTGACGGCGGCCACCGTCAGGTCGCTGTAGTAGCCGGGCTTGAGGTAGAGCGCCTGCGCGGTGGGGGTGTCGAAGAGGACGAGGCTGCCGCCGGCGTTGACCTGGCCGTCCTCGGTGGTGAACACACCGGTGAGGGCGTACTCCTTGACCGGGCCGTTGGTGGCGACGCGGACCTTGTCGCCGACCTCGTAGCCGCCCTTGGCCGCGGTCTCCTTGTCGAGGGCGATCTGGCCGGCCCCGGCCGGGCCGGTGCCCTGGACGAAGTCGGCCTGCGGGTCCTCGCCGTTCTTCACGGGGGCGTGGTTGGAGCCGCGGTTGGCCCAGCCGGAGCCGATCAGCTTGCCGTTCTCGTCGCCGACGCCGGCGAAGCCGGAGACCCGGCCGGCGACGGACTCGACGCCGTCGAGGGCCTTGATCTTGTCGAGGGTCTGCTGGCTGATGCCCGGCTCGCCCTCCTTGGAGCCGTCCTCGTTGCGGGTCTGGCCGTAGGAGTTGACGGCGACGGCGACGCCGTCGTAGCTCTTGGCGGACTGGCCGGAGAGCGCCTTGGCGACGGTGTCGCTGAAGACGAGGGTGCCGGAGACGAAGGCGACGCCGAGGGTGACGGCGAGCACCGTCATCATCAGCCTGGCCTTGTGCGCGAGGATGTTGCGCAGGGCGGTACGGAACATGGTGGGTGCGTCCAGGAAGTCTTGGGGGCGGCAGGCGTGTCGGGGCGGGGTGCCTCAGCTGGTGCGGCCCTTGGCGTCGAAGGCCTTCATGCGGTCCAGCACGCCGTCGGCGGTCGGGCTGTACACCTCGTCGACGATCCGGCCGTCCGCGAGGAAGACGACGCGGTCCGCGTAGGAGGCGGCGACCGGGTCGTGGGTCACCATCACCACGGTCTGGCCGAGCTCGCGGACGGAGTTGCGCAGGAAGCCCAGGACCTCGGCGCCGGAGCGGGAGTCCAGGTTTCCGGTGGGCTCGTCACCGAAGATGATCTCGGGGCGGGAGGCCAGGGCGCGGGCCACGGCCACGCGCTGCTGCTGACCGCCGGAGAGCTGGGTGGGGCGGTGCGAGAGGCGGCCGGACAGGCCGACCATCTCGATCACCTTGTTCAGCCACTGCTGGTCGGGCCTGCGGCCGGCGATGTCCATGGGGAGGGTGATGTTCTCCAGGGCGGTCAGCGTGGGCAGCAGGTTGAACGCCTGGAAGATGAAGCCGATCTTGTCCCGGCGCAGCTGGGTGAGCTGCTTGTCCTTCAGGGAGCCCAGTTCGGTGTCGCCTATCCGCACGGAGCCGGCGGAGAACGTGTCCAGGCCGGCCACGCAGTGCATCAGGGTGGACTTGCCGGACCCGGAGGGACCCATGATCGCGGTGAACTGGCCCTGACCGAAGTCGACGGAGACGTTGTCGAGAGCGACGACCTGGGTCTCGCCCTGGCCGTACACCTTGGAGAGGCCGGTGGCGCGGGCCGCCACGGCCTGGGCGGTGTACGGGGCGTGGTTCACGGTGGTCACTTGGGGGGCTCCTCATCGGGGCGGGACGCGGTCTGCGGGACCCCTCCATCCTCGCCGCGGCCCCACCCGCTCCGGATCAGCCGCCGAGCCCGTTCGCGGGGCGACCGCAGGCTGACCGCCGCCGGGCCGTGTCCTCCTCTGGTATGACTCCCGTCCCCGAGACGGGCCAAGGGCGGCGCGGGCGGACCGGGGTGGCCCGGGGTGGCCCGGGGTGGCCCGGGGTGGCCCGGGGTGGCGCACGGGATGGTGCGCAGCCGTCGAAATCCCGTCATTCCCGTACTGGAGGTGATCGCCGCCCACACCGGGCGGACCGTGCCTTCTCGTCCCTGACACACCCTCAAGCGCCAATAAAATCAGACAACATCGGAATGCGGGCCATCGGAGAGCAGGAGGGTTGCGGATAGGCTCACCAGTGCGTTCAAGGCTTTATCCGCAGGGAGCCGCAGGCCTTGCCCGGATGGTGGAATGCAGACACGGCGAGCTTAAACCTCGCTGGCCCTCGGGCCGTGCCGGTTCGAGTCCGGCTCCGGGCACTTCCCGCGCGCCGCGCGCCCCGCGCCGCCCCTGCTCTCTTATCCCCGGCGGTTCGCCATGCCGTCTCCTAGGATCCTCCTCCAGCAGTAGGGTGTTTTTTTTGCGAGCACATTACCCTTGGAGCAAGGCCGCGCACGGTGGCCATGGAGGAGTGAGATGAGGAGCAGCAACCCGGTCTTCTCGCGACGGGGGTTCAGCCGCGACAACGGCGGTTACGCGGGCTTCGACGCGCATGCGCAGATGCAGGCCGGGGCCGCGACCAACCCGTACGCGACGAACCCGTACGCGACCGACCCGGCCACGGGCATGCCGCAGGCCCCCGCCCGCGCGGGCGTGATGACCATCGACGACGTCGTGAGCCGTACGGCCATGACGCTCGGCATGGTCGTCCTCACCGCGGCGATCTCCTGGATCGCCCTCCCGGTGGACCCGGCCAACCTGGGCAAGTCCTACGGCATCGCCATCGGCGCCGCGCTGGTCGCCATGGTCCTGGCGCTCGTCCAGTCCTTCAAGCGCAAGGCCTCGCCCGCGCTGATCCTGGGCTACGCCGCCTTCGAGGGCGTCTTCCTCGGTGTCATCAGTGCCGCCACCAGCACCTACATCAGCCCCGGCGTGGTCGTCCAGGCCGTGCTCGGCACGATGTGCGTCTTCGCCGGCGTGCTGTTCGCCTACAAGATGCGCTGGATCCGCGTCACCCGCCGCTTCTACGGCTTCGTGATGGCCGCGGCCATGGGCTTCATGCTGCTCATGGTCGTCAACCTGCTGTTCTCGGTGTTCGCGGGCGGCGACGGCCTCGGCTTCCGTTCCGGCGGCCTCGGCATCCTGTTCGGCATCCTCGGCGTCGTCCTCGGCGCCTGCTTCCTCGCCCTGGACTTCAAGCAGGTCGAGGACGGCGTCACCTACGGCGCCCCGCGCGAGGAGGCCTGGCTGGCGGCCTTCGGCCTCACCATGACCCTCGTGTGGATCTACCTGGAGCTGCTGCGCCTGTTCCAGATCCTCTCGGGCGACGACTAGTCGCCCCGGAGACACGGGTAGCGGAAGGCCCCGCGAGCGAGAGCTCGCGGGGCCTTCCCGCGTTCCTCGACGGTCGGGGGGCGGGTCCGGCGCGGCTGGGGGCCGGACGGCGGGGGCTCAGCCGAACTTTCTGGCGGCCCGGCGCAGGTCGTACTCGTGGATGATGGCCTTGGCCTGGCCGTACGAGAGCTCGTACGCACCGCGCAGCCAGCTGAGCTTCTCCTCGAACCGGACGAGGGAGGGGCCCTCGTCCACGGCGCGGAACCAGTCGGACAGGTCACGACCGGTGGTCTGCGGGATTCGGTCGATCATGTTGCGGTGGGTCTGCTCGGAGAACTCTACGGACATGGGCGCCTCCGGGGGTATCGCCGTCGTGCTGTTCTCTTCACGCCACCGTGCCGGAACGTTCGCCCGTTGGCAATGGTGCGTGTACGGCGCGTAAGGTCGGCCGGGTGCTCGACACCTCACGCCTGGACGCCGCCGTGGACCGCTTCGCCGATCGGCTGCGCGCCGCGCCCCAGAGCCGCCTCGTGCGCGGGGCGGCCGCCGAGGGGCTCGCGCTCGCCCGGGAGCTCGCCGTACGGGCCCAGCGGCTCGAAGGGGAGCCGCGGCCGCGGCAGATGCCCGACGCGGGCGTCTTCGCCGTCGGCGACCAGCTGACGGTCGCCGGGCGGGACCTGGCGGAGGCCCTGCGCGCCGTCGGCCGGACCGCCGGGGACGGCACGACGGCCCCGTCCCGTGAAGTGGACGAGGCCGTGCGGCTGGTGGAGGAGGCGGAACTCAGAGCGATGCGATGACGCGGTCGGCCAGGATGTAGACGTTGTCGTCCGGGTCGTCGGAGTCGCCGCAGGAGAAGGTCAGGGCGTACGCGCCGGAGATTCCCGAGCCGCCCAGCAGGACCGGCGCCGTGCCGGAGCGCAGGGCCGCGGCGAGGCGCTCGGCGGTCTCCCGGTGGCCGGGGGTCATGCAGAGCGTGGTGCCGTCGGTGAACACGTACACGTCGAGGGTGCCCAGCGGGCCGGGCCGGACGTCCGCCAGGGCCGTACGGGCCTCGGCGAGCTCCTCCAGGCGGCTGACCGTGCGCTCGTGGTCGGCCCCAGGGTTGGGCTGGACCGGGACGAAGTCGGGGTGCGAGGGGTGACGGCGGCGGGCCGCCGCGAGCTCCGCGGAGTCGGCCGCGTACTCGGGCTGGTCGTCCTCGTAGAGGGCGTCCTCGCCCGGGCGGGGGTCCAGGCCCACCAGGTCCGCCTGCCGGGGCAGGAAGACCGGGTTGTCCTCGCCGAGGCCGGGCAGGCCGCCCAGCAGCGAGCCGGGAGCCTCGCCGGCGAAGCCCGCGGAGGCGTCCGCGGCCTCACGGGCCTCCTGCGCGGCCCAGAAGGCACGCGCCTCGGCCAGCTCCCGCTCCCGCTCCTCGGCGAGCGCCTCGGCCACCGCGGCTCGTATCTCGGCGGCAGGGGTTTCGACGGCGCTGCGGGCGTGCGGGACGGTCGCGGCGCGCAGGTGCGAGGAGACCGCGAGGTCGTCGCGCAGGGCGGCGACCTGCTTCCGCAGACCGTGTACGGCGTGCAGCGCAGCAGCGCCCACGGCCGTGGCAGCGGCCGTGGTCAGCAGCAGGGCAAGAGACATGGCGCTCACTGACTAACTCCTGATGTGTTCCGATCCCCCGACTTCCTACATCAGCTTGTCCCGACCTGGGAATGGCGTGCAGTGCATTACGTCACGAAATGGACAGGACTTCCGTCACTCCGCACCCTGCCCCACCCCCGGTGACCTGGGGAAACACCGATCCCCCAGGACAAAGGTCACATCCTGGGGGAGATTCGGTCACAGGTAGGCCGCGAGGCGGTTGGGGCGGGCTCCGGCGGTCCGCAAACCCTGAGGTCAGCTCGCCGCGGGGCCGCGGCGGGTCAGCTCAGCCGCTCGATGACCATGGCCATGCCCTGACCGCCGCCGACGCACATCGTCTCGAGGCCGAACTGCTTGTCGTGGAACTGGAGGCTGTTGATCAGCGTGGTGGTGATGCGGGCACCGGTCATCCCGAACGGGTGACCGACGGCGATGGCCCCGCCGTTGACGTTGAGCTTGTCGAGCGGGATCTCCAGGTCGCGGTAGGACGGGATCACCTGGGCCGCGAAGGCCTCGTTGATCTCGAACAGGTCGATGTCGCCGACGGTCAGCCCCGCCCGCTTCAGTGCCTGCTTGCTCGCCTCGACCGGGCCCAGGCCCATGATCTCGGGGGACAGGCCGGAGACGCCGGTGGACACGATCCGGGCCAGCGGGGTGAGGCCCAGCTCCCGCGCCTTGGTGTCGCTCATGATGACGAGCGCGGCCGCGCCGTCGTTCAGCGGGCAGCAGTTGCCGGCCGTGACCAGGCCGTCCGGGCGGAACACCGGCTTCAGGCCCTCCACGCCCTCCAGGGTGACCCCGGCGCGCGGACCGTCGTCCTTGCTGACCACCGTGCCGTCCGGGGTGGTGACCGGGGTGATCTCCCGCTCCCAGAAGCCCTTCTTGATGGCCTCCTCGGCGAGGTTCTGCGAACGCACGCCGAACTCGTCCATGTCCCGGCGGGTCACGCCCTTCCACCGGGCCAGGTTCTCGGCGGTCTGGCCCATCGCGATGTACGCGTCGGGGATCAGGCCGTCCTCGCGCGGGTCGTGCCAGGACGAGCCCTCGCTCTGCGCGACGGCCGCGGTGCGGGCCTCCGCGTCGGCGAACAGCGGGTTGTGGGTGTCGGGCCAGGAGTCCGAGTTGCCCTTCGCGAAGCTCGACACCATCTCGACACCCGCCGAGATGAAGACGTCGCCCTCGCCAGCCTTGATCGCGTGCAGCGCCATCCGGGAGGTCTGCAGCGAGGAGGAGCAGTACCGGGTGATGGTGGTGCCCGGCAGGAAGTCCATGCCCATCTGCACGGCGACGATGCGGCCGAGGTTGTTGCCCTGCTCCCCGCCCGGCAGGCCGCAGCCCAGCATCAGGTCGTCGATATCCCGCGGATCCAGCTCCGGGACCTTCGCCAGGGCGGCCTGGATGATCGTCGCGGTCAGGTCGTCCGGCCGGACGTCCTTGAGGGACCCCTTGAAGGCGCGCCCGATGGGGGAGCGGGCGGTGGAAACGATGACGGCTTCGGGCATCGGGACTCCCAGGGGTGCGTTGCGGCGGCTGTGCGGACCGCAAGCGAAGTTACCGGCCCGTACGGTCGAGGTCACCGCTCCGGCGGTGTGACGAGCGCCCCTTTTTCGCGCCGGCCCCAACCTCGGTTGACCTGCCCGTCCCCACCCCCGCCAAACCCCGCGGCCGCACCCGCCCCGCCCGGGGGTGCGGTGATCCGCCCCGCCCGGGCTCCGTTCGGGGCGTCACGTGTGGCGGGACTCGACCGTCCGGGCCGGTTCCGCCGGCGCGGGCGCCGGCTCCGGCAGCCGCCGCCGGCGCCGGTGCTTGAGCAGGGCCCACGGGGCGCGCGCCGCCGTGACCTCCGTACCCGCCTGCCCCGCCGCCGCGGACGCCGCCTCCGCCACCGGCAGCATGCCCTCGTCCCGGGACACGTCCAGCCGGTCGGAATCCGGCCACAGCTCCAGCGCGGCGCACAGCGTGGGCAGCACCGCCATCGCCGCGGTGGCGTACCCCTCCGCCGAGGGGTGGTACGAGTCCGGCCCGAACATCTCCCGGGGGTTCGCCGCGAACTCCGGCCCCAGCAGGTCGCCCATCGACACCGTACGGCCGCCCTGCGCGACCACCCCTATGGTCTGGGCCGCCGCCAGCTGCCGCGACACCCGCCGCGCCAGCCACCTCAGCGGCTGGTACACCGGCTCGATCGTGCCCAGATCGGGACACGTGCCCACCACCACCTGCGAGCCCGCCAGCCGCAGCCGCCGCACCGCCGCCGTGAGCAGCCGTACCGACTGGGTCGGCGGCATCCGCCGGGTCACGTCGTTCGCGCCGATCATGATCACGGCCACGTCCGGCGGGGGCCGGTCCCCGTCCAGCAGCAGTGAGACCTGCCGGTCCAGGTCGTCCGACATCGCCCCCGACAGGGCCACGTTCCGCAGCTCCACCGGCCGTTCCGCGACCGCCGCCAGCCCGGACGCGAGCAGCGCCCCCGGGGTCTGTCTGGCCCGGCGGACGCCCAGCCCGGCGGCCGTCGAGTCGCCCAGCATCGCCAGCCGCAGCGGGCCGGGGCTCAGCTCGGGCCCGCCGAACTCGGTCCCGTACAGCCCGTCCGCCCGCGGCGGGTCGGGCAGGCCCGTCCCGACCGTCCGCTTCGCCAGCTGCACCTCCGCCAGGAACACCCCGACCGTCGCGGCGCCGAGCAGCCCGAGCCCGCCTCCGCTGTACGCCGCGCCCGCCGCGATCCGGCGGGCCGTCCTCGCTCTTGACACCCTTGGAGCCACCTCCTCGTCGCTGCCGGACGGGCGCCGGACCGTCTGCCCCGTTCCTGCCCGTTAACGACGCTCGGTCAATCCCTTTCCGCATACTCTGACGGTGTCTCCCGGAGAACCCGTGGAGCCCCGTCCTTGGAGAACATGGTGCATTTCCACGACTCGATGATCAGCCTCGTCGGCAACACCCCGCTGGTGAAGCTCAACCGTGTGACCGAAGGCCTCCAGGCCACCGTCCTGGCCAAGGTGGAGTACTTCAATCCCGGCGGATCCGTGAAGGACCGGATCGCCCTGCGGATGATCGAGGCCGCCGAGCAGAGCGGAGCGCTGAAGCCGGGCGGCACCATCGTGGAGCCGACCAGCGGCAACACGGGTGTCGGACTCGCCATCGTGGCCCAGCAGAAGGGCTACAAGTGCATCTTCGTCTGCCCGGACAAGGTCTCGATGGACAAGATCAACGTCCTGCGCGCCTACGGGGCCGAGGTGGTGGTCTGCCCGACCGCCGTCGACCCCGAGCACCCGGACTCGTACTACAACGTCTCCGACCGCCTGGTCCGTGAGACCCCCGGCGCCTGGAAGCCCGACCAGTACAGCAACCCGAACAACCCCCGTTCGCACTACGAGACCACCGGCCCGGAGCTGTGGGAGCAGACGGAGGGGAAGATCACCCACTTCGTCGCGGGCGTCGGCACCGGCGGCACCATCTCCGGCACCGGCAACTACCTGAAGGAGGTCAGCGGCGGGAAGGTCAAGGTCGTCGGCGCCGACCCCGAGGGCTCGGTGTACTCCGGCGGCTCCGGCCGTCCGTACCTGGTCGAGGGCGTCGGTGAGGACTTCTGGCCCACCGCATACGACCGCAGCGTCGCCGACGAGATCATCGCGGTGTCCGACAAGGACTCCTTCCAGATGACCCGCCGCCTGGCCAAGGAGGAGGGCCTGCTGGTCGGCGGCTCCTGCGGCATGGCGGTCGTCGCCGCCCTGCGGGCGGCCGAGGGCCTCGGGCCGGACGACGTGGTCGTGGTGCTGCTGCCGGACAGCGGCCGCGGCTACATGAGCAAGATCTTCAGCGACGAGTGGATGGCCGGCCACGGCTTCCTGGAGGAGGCCGGCACCGCCGCCCGCATCGGCGACGTGCTCAACGACAAGCAGGGCACCATGCCCTCGCTGGTCCACATGCACCCGGAGGAGACCGTCGGCCAGGCCATCGAGGTGCTGCGCGAGTACGGCGTCTCGCAGATGCCGATCGTCAAGCCGGGCGCCGGCCACCCGGACGTGATGGCGGCCGAGGTCGTCGGCTCGGTCGTCGAGCGCGAGCTGCTGGACGCGCTGTTCACCCAGCGGGCCGCGCTGTCCGACCCGCTGGAGAAGCACATGAGCGCGCCGCTGCCGCAGGTCGGTTCGGGCGAGCCGGTGTCCGACCTGATGGCGGTCCTCGGCAAGGCGCAGGCCGACGCGGCGATCGTGCTGGTCGAGGGCAAGCCGACGGGCGTCGTCAGCCGGCAGGACCTGCTGGCCTTCCTGGCGAAGTCCGCCAAGTAGAACGGTACGGAACGGCACGGAGCCGACACGTGACGGCAGCATCCGCTTAACACTGCTCCGGCACAGTGGTGGCTGTCGGCGGGACCAGCTCGGTCCGGCCGGCGGCCATGAGCGGCGTGACGCGGCCCGGAGCGGCTCCCGGGCCACCCACGCCACCGGGCGCGGACGTCACACCCGCGTCCCCGCGGTGCCCCGCCGTCGTCCCGCCCCCCGGCCCCGGCCGGGGGTGCGGCGGGGCCCGCGTACGGCTCCTCCGGCGTACCGGGCGGGCCGGCCGTAGCCTTTCGGCATGCCCACGCCCATGCCCATGCCCGGCCTTGTCCTGCCGGCCCGCACCGGCTTCGTGTCCGTCGGCGATACCGAGGTGGACGGTCGTCCGGCCCTCCGTCACCTCCGGGACGTCCGCTCCGCGGACCCCGCTTGCCGTCCTGCATAGATACATGCAGAGTTCTCACTACTGAATAACGGGACCGGAGGGTGGGACGGCATGAGCGAGAGCCCGGCCGCGCGGCTGCAGAAGCTGTTCGAAGGGCACCGGCTGACGCCGACGCAACGGCGCATCGCGCACTGCATGGTCCGCGGAGCCGCCGACGTGCCGTTCCTCTCCAGCGTCGAGCTCGCCGAGCTGGCCGGCGTCAGCCAGCCCTCGGTGACCCGGTTCGCCGTGGCGCTCGGCTTCGACGGCTACCCCGCCCTGCGGAAGTACCTCCGCGAGGTCGCCCCCGCCGAGCGGCCCGGCGCCGCCGAGGGCACCTCGTACAACTCCTACCAGCAGGCCGTCCACGGCGAGATCGAGAACCTGCGGAGCCTCGCCGCGGCGCTGGCCGACCCCGGGCCCGTGGAGGAGGCGGGCCGGCTGCTGGCCGGGTCGGTCCCGCTGCCGGTGCTCGGCCTGCGCGCGGCCTCCTCGCAGGCGCGCGGGTTCGCGTACTTCGCCGGCAAGGTGCACCCCGACGTGCGCCTGCTGGACGAGGCCGGTTCCATGCTCCCCGACCGGATCGACGCCGCAGTCGGCTCCGGCGCCACCGCCCTGCTCTGCTTCGCGCTGCCGCGGCACCCGCGGGAGGTCGTCGAGGCGCTGGAGTACGCCCGCGCCGCCGGGCTGACCGTGGTGACCGTCGCCGACTCCGCCTTCGCGCCCGTCGCCCGCCACTCCGACCTGCTGATCCCGGCCCCGGTCGGCACCGGCCTGGCCTTCGACACGGCCTGCGCCCCCATGCTGCTTGGCCGGGTGCTGCTGGAGGCGATGGCGGACGCCCTGCCGGACGCGCAGGCCCGGCTGGAGGCGTTCGACGCGAAGGCGGCGGCGCGCGGGCTGTTCGTGGAGTGATCCCCGCCGCTCACCGGTAGTCCAGTCCGGCGAGTTCGGTGGCCAGCCGGGTGCGGAAGGCGGGGACGCGGCCGAGCAGCGGCAGCACGGTGTTGCGGGTCCGGCGCAGCAGCGGGTTGCGGGTGGTCGCCACCCGGGTCATCCGGTCGGTGAAGCGGACCACCCGCTGCGCCACCGGCCGCCGCCGGGCCTCGTACGCGTCCAGCCGTCCGGTCGCGAGGGCCCGGCCGAGCGCGTAGCCGTCCTGGATGCCGGTGTTCATGCCCTGGCCGCCGGCCGGGCTGTGGACGTGCGCGGCGTCGCCGGCGAGCAGGATCCGGCCCGCGCGGTAGCGGTCCGCGACGCGGTGCTGCACCCGGAAGCGGGAGGACCACACCAGCTCGCGGACCCGGGCCCGGCCGGGCGCGCGTTCGTCCAGCAGCCGCTGGACCAGCGCGAGGCCGGGGGCGGAGGGGGCCTCGTCGACGGTGGCGACGACCCGGAAGCGGTCGCCGGGCAGCGGGCCGACCACGGTCAGGCCTTCGGCGCCGAAGGAGAGCGAGACCTCCTCGCGGCCGGGCGACCAGTCCATCACCACGTCGGCGAGGACGAAGGAGGCGGGGTAGGCGCCGCCGGTGAACCCGATGCCGGCCGCCTGGCGGACCACGCTGTGCATGCCGTCGGCGCCGACGACGTGGTCGGCGCGCAGGGTCTCGCCGCCCGCGGTCGTCAGGGTCACGCCCTGCCCGTCCTGGACCACGGAGGTGACCTCGTACGGCCGGTGCACCGTGCCGCCGAGGGCTTCGAGCCGGCGGCGGAGCACGTCCTCGGTCTCGTACTGCGGGGCCATCAGCGCGTACGGGTAGCGGGTGGGGAGGGCCTCGAAGCCGACGGAGAGCAGCCGGCGGCCGGCGTCGCGGACGGTGAACCGGCTGACCGGCAGCCCGCGGGCGACCAGCTCGTCGGCGGCGCCGAGCTCCTGGAGGACCTCCAGGGTGCGGGCGTGGACGACGCCGGCGCGGGAGGTGGTGGCGGTCTCGGCGGCACGGTCGAGGAGCACGTGGTCGACGCCGGCCTCGGCGAGGGTGACGGCGAGGGCGAGGCCGGTGGGCCCGGCTCCGACGACGGCGACGCGGGTGTGGGCGGGGAGAGCGGCGGTGCGGTTCACGGCGGGTCCTCCTCCGGTGGGCCAACGGTTGTTGGCCAACGGCTGTTGACTTCAGGGTGCGCCGCTTCGGGTGGCCTGTCAACACCCGTTGGCCTACGCTTGTTGGCATGACGGTTACGGAAGCGGACGCGGCAGACGCACGGACACGGTCCGACCGGACGAGGGCGGCCATCCTGCGGGCGGCGCGCGAGCTGTTCGCGGTACGCGGCTACCAGGGCACGACCATCCGTGCCGTGGCCGCCGAAGCGGACATCGACCCCTCGATGGTGATGCGCTACTTCGGCAGCAAGCAGGGGCTCTTCGACGCGGCGCTGGCGATCGGCGGCGGAGCGTCCGAGATCGACCTGCGGCTGCCCGACCTGGGCTCCGTGCCGCCCGAGCGGCTGGCGGAGGTGCTGGTCGGGCACTTCGTGGAGCGGTGGGAGGGGGACCCGGGCGACGACGCGCTGCTGGTCCTGCTGCGCTCGGCGGTGACCGACGAGCGGGCGGCGGCCCGGATGAGGGAACTCTTCGCGGCGCAGGTCGCCCCCGCGCTGGCCGCGGCGCTCGGGCCGGAGCGGGCGGCGCGGTGCGCGGGGCTGGTCTCGGCGCAGCTGCTGGGGCTGGCGCTGACCCGGTACCTCCTCCGCCTCCCGGCGGTGGCCGCCCTGCCGGCCCCGGCCCTGGTGGCCGCCTACACCCCGGCCCTGTCCGCCACCCTCAACCCCTGACCGGGCCGGGCCCACACCGCGGCGGCGCGCCTGGCCGGCGATGGGCCGGGCCGGGGTCAGAGGAGGGCGTCGCGTTGGGGAGCGCCGGATTCGCGGAGGAGGTCGGCGCGGGTCTGGGCCGCGCGGGCCAGGGCGAACCGGACGCGCCCGCCACCCGGCGCCGCCGTGAAGCCGTACACCGCCGGCCGCGGCAGGCTGTTGTAGCCGTAGTGCGCGGTGAAGAAGTACGCCCCCGTGTCCGGGACCGCGATCAGGTCCCCCGGCGCCAGCTCCGGCAGCGCCCGGTCCGCGGCGACGAGGTCGCCGGAGAAGCAGGCCGGCCCGGCGATGTCCTGCGGCACGGCCGCACCCGTCTTCGGCGCGCCCTTCGCGTCGTACGCCAGCACCCGCAGCGGCCAGGACGCCGGGGCGTACACCGTCCGGGTGAGGAGGTGCACCCCGGCGTGCGTGAGGGCGATCGGCCGCCCTCCGGACGTCTTGGTGTACTCCACCCGGGCCAGCACCAGGCCGTGCTTGGCCAGCAGGGACCGGCCGAACTCCGTCACCAGCCCGTAGCGGCCCGAGAACAGGCCCGGCGCGGCCTCGCGCAGGGCCGCCGCGTACTCCGCGTACGTCGGGCTCTCCGCGTCCGACGCGAAGTTCACCGGCAGGCCGCCGCCGATGTCGAGGGTGTCGACCTGCCGCCGCCCGGCCGCCGCGTTGATCTCCTCCGCCAGCTCGTACAGCACCCGCACCCCCTCCGCGATCAGCGGCAGCGGGACGCCCTGGGAGCCCGAGTGGGTGTGCAGCCGGGTGAGCCACGGCCGCTCCAGGTAGGCCCGTACGAGCCACTCCCGCGCCCCGGGGTCGCGCAGCGCCACGCCGAACTTCGAGGTGGCCGTCGCCGTCGAGGTGGCCTCGATCGTGCCCGCGCCCAGCTGCGGGTTCACCCGGACCCCCAGCGGGGAGGCGGTGGGCCCGGCGGCCACCAGCCCGTCCAGCCGCTCCAGTTCCTGCCGGTTGTCGGCGTTCACCGCCACGCCCAGCGCCAGCGCCTCGCCCAGCTCCTCCGGCGTCTTCGCGGGGGAGTCCAGCACGATCCGCGCGGGCGGCACCCCCGCCGCACGGGCCAGCGCCAGCTCGCCGGGGCTGGCCACCTCGCAGCCGATCCCCGCGTCCGCGAGCAGCCGCAGCACGGGCACCAGTGGCGCGGCCTTCACGGCGAAGGCGTGCAGCACGGGCGTGTCCGAGGGCAGGGCCCCGGCGAAGGCGGCCCGCAGGGCCGCGGCCGACGCCCGGATGCCGTCCGTGTCGAGCAGGCACACCAGCGGTTCCGCGCCGTCGCCCGAGCCGACCAGCCCCTGTTCGACGGCGGCCCGTACGGCCCGGTCGCGGCGGGCGGCGGGGGACCCGCCCGCGGAGTCAGCAGCCATGGATGTCAGCCAACCATCCGAAGCGGTGCGCCGCAGCTGTTGACTGAATCTATTCAGAGCGCAAGGATGTGAATGGATTGACCAACATCGGAGGAGGCACAGTCATGTCAGGACCCCGCCCCGTACGAGCGCTCCGCGGTACCGAGCTCAGCGCCCTGGGATGGCAGCAGGAGGCCGCCCTCCGGATGCTCCAGAACAACCTGGACCCCGAGGTCGCCGAGCACCCCGACAAGCTCGTCGTCTACGGCGGCACCGGCAAGGCGGCCCGCGACTGGCGCTCCTTCGACGCCATGGTGCGCACGCTGAAGACCCTCAAGCAGGACGAGACCATGCTCGTCCAGTCCGGCCGCCCGGTCGGCGTGATGCAGACCCACGAGTGGGCGCCGCGCGTCCTCATCGCCAACTCCAACCTGGTCGGCGACTGGGCCAACTGGGAGGAGTTCCGCCGGCTGGAGGCCCTCGGCCTCACCATGTACGGCCAGATGACCGCCGGCTCGTGGATCTACATCGGCACCCAGGGCATCCTCCAGGGCACCTACGAGACCTTCGCCGCCGTCGCCGCGAAGAAGTTCGGCGGCACCCTCGCCGGCACCATCACCCTCACCGCCGGCCTCGGCGGCATGGGCGGCGCCCAGCCGCTCGCCGTCACCATGAACGACGGCGTCGCCATCTGCGTCGACTGCGACCCCCGCGCCATCGAGCGCCGCATCGAGCACCGCTACCTCGACGTGAAGGCCGACAGCCTGGAGCACGCGCTCGCCCTCGCCACCGAGGCCCGCGACCAGCGCAAGCCGCTCTCCATCGGCGTGCTGGGCAACGCGGCCGAGCTGGTCCCGCAACTGCTCGCGATGGGCGCGCCCATCGACATCGTCACCGACCAGACCTCCGCCCACGACCCGCTGGCGTACCTCCCGGTCGGCGTGGCGTTCGAGGACATGGCGGACGCCGCCGCCAAGGACCCGGCCGGCTTCACCACCCGCGCCCGCGAGTCCATGGCCCGGCACGTCGAGGCGATGGTCGGCTTCATGGACGCGGGCGCCGAGGTCTTCGACTACGGCAACTCCATCCGCGGCGAGGCCCAGCTGGCCGGCTACGGAAGGGCGTTCGCCTTCCCCGGCTTCGTCCCCGCCTACATCCGCCCGCTGTTCTGCGAGGGCAAGGGCCCGTTCCGCTGGGCGGCCCTCTCCGGCGACCCGGCCGACATCGCCAAGACCGACAAGGCGATCCTGGAGCTCTTCCCCGAGAACGAGTCCCTGGCCCGCTGGATCAAGATGGCCGGCGAGCGCGTCCACTTCCAGGGCCTGCCGGCCCGCATCTGCTGGCTCGGCTACGGCGAACGCGACAAGGCCGGCGAGCGGTTCAACGACATGGTCGCGTCGGGCGAGCTGGCCGCACCGCTGGCCATCGGCCGCGACCACCTCGACTGCGGCTCGGTGGCCTCCCCGTACCGCGAGACCGAGGCGATGCTGGACGGCTCCGACGCGATCGCGGACTGGCCGCTGCTCAACGCCATGGTCAACGTCGCCTCCGGCGCGTCCTGGGTGTCCCTCCACCACGGCGGCGGCGTCGGCATGGGCCGCTCCATCCACGCCGGACAGGTCACCGTCGCCGACGGCACCAAGCTCGGCGGCGAGAAGATCCGCCGCGTCCTGACGAACGACCCGGGCATGGGCGTCATCCGCCACGTCGACGCGGGCTACGACATCGCCGAGTCGGTCGCCGAAGCCAAGGGCGTCCGCGTCCCCATGCGCGAGGGTGACTCCGCGTGACCGAGGGCGCCTCCTCGTTCCACGAGATGTGGGCCGAGCTGCGGCCCATCGGGCGTGACGGCGGCACCCGCGGGTACCGCCGCTACGCCTGGACCGGGGCCGACCAGGACTGCCGGGCGTGGTTCCGGGCGCAGGCCGAGGCCCGCGGGCTCGCCTACGAGGTGGACCGCAACGGCAACCAGTGGGCCTGGCTCGGCGCCGCGACGTACGAGGACGTCGCGGCCGGCGAGGCCGTGGTCACCGGCAGCCACCTGGACTCCGTCCCGGACGGCGGCGCCTTCGACGGCCCCCTCGGCGTGGTCTCCGCCTTCGCCGCCCTCGACGAACTCCGCGGGCGGGGAGCGGAGTTCACCAGGCCGCTGGCCATCACCAACTTCGGCGACGAGGAAGGCGCCCGCTTCGGCCTCGCCTGCGTCGGCTCCCGGCTCACCGCCGGACAGCTGACCAAGGAGAAGGCGTACGAACTGCGCGACGCCGACGGGATCACCCTCCCGCAGGCCATGGAGGCCGCCGGCCACGACCCGGACGCCATCGGGGCCGACCCCGAACGGCTCGCCCGGATCGGCGCCTTCGTCGAACTCCACGTCGAGCAGGGCCGGGCCCTGGACCTGTCCGGCGACCGGGTCGGGATCGCCTCCGCCATCTGGCCGCACGGCCGCTGGCGGTACGACTTCCACGGCGAGGCCAACCACGCGGGCACCACCCGCCTGGTGGACCGCCGCGACCCCATGCTGGCGTACGCCGAGACGGTGCTGGCCGCCCGCCGCGAGGCGGAGCTGGCCGGCGCGGTCGCCACCTTCGGCAAGATCTCCGTCGAGCCCAACGGCGTCAACGCCATCCCCTCCCTGGTGCGCGGCTGGCTGGACGCCCGCGCCGCCGACGAGGCCACGCTCGACCAGGTCGTCGACGGCATCCGCAAGGCCGCCGGCGAGCACGCCGACCGGCACGGCATCGACCTCGGCGTCACCCGGGAGTCCTTCACCCCGGTGGTCGAGTTCCAGCACGCCCTGCGCGACGAACTGGCCCGGATCCTGGGCGAGCGGACCCCCGTGCTCGGCACGGGCGCGGGACACGACGCCGGAATCCTCTCCGCGTCCGTCCCGACCGCGATGCTGTTCGTACGCAACCCCACCGGCGTCTCCCACTCCCCGGCGGAGTACGCCGCCGAGGACGACTGCGCAGCCGGTGTCCTCGCCCTGGCCGACGTACTGGAAGGACTCGCGTGCCGGTGACCACGTATTGGCTGGAGCACGCCTGGCTCGGCACGCACGTCGAGCCGGGCGTCGCCCTGGAGGTGTCCGGGGACGGGCGCGTCGCCGCCGTCCGCACGGGCGTGGAAGCGCCCCCGCCCGGCGCGGAGGTGCTCCGCGGCCTGACCGTCCCGGGGCTGGCCAACGCGCACAGCCACGCCTTCCACCGGGCGCTGCGCGGGACCGTACAGGTCGGCTCGGGGACGTTCTGGACGTGGCGCGAGGTCATGTACCGGGTCGCCCAGAACCTCACCCCCGAGACGTACTTCGCGCTCGCCCGGGCCGTGTACGCCGAGATGGCGCTGGCCGGGATCACCGCCGTCGGGGAGTTCCACTACGTCCACCACGCGCCCGGCGGGACCCCGTACGCCGACCCCAACGCGATGGGCGAGGCGCTGGTCGAGGCGGCCGCGGCGGCCGGGATCCGGATCACGCTGCTCGACACCTGCTACCTGTCGGCCGGCTTCGGTGAGCCCCCGAACCCCCACCAGCTGCGGTTCTCCGACGGCACCGCCGAGGCCTGGGCCGAGCGGGTCTCCGCCCTCAAGGAACGCGGGCACGCCCGCGTCGGCGCGGCGGTCCACTCGGTCCGGGCGGTACCGGCCGGCCAGCTGTCCACGGTCGCGGCGTGGGCGGAGGAGCGGGGGGCCCCGCTGCACGTGCACCTGTCGGAGCAGACGGCCGAGAACGACGCCTGCATGGCGGCCCACGGCTGCACGCCGGCGCGGCTGCTGGCCGAGCACGGGGTGCTGGGCCCGCGTACGACGGGCGTCCACAACACGCACCTGACGGACGGGGACATCGCGCTGCTGGGCGGCACCGCGACCGGCACGTGCATGTGCCCGACGACGGAACGCGACCTCGCGGACGGCATCGGGCCGGCGGTCCGGCTCCAGCGGGCCGGCTCCCCGCTGTCGCTGGGCAGCGACAGCCACGCGGTCATCGACCTGCTGGAGGAGGCGCGCGCGATGGAACTCGACCAGCGGCTGGCCAGCCGCACCCGGGGGCACTGGACCGCCGCCGCGCTGCTGCGGGCCGCCACCGCGGACGGGCACGCGGCGCTGGGCTGGGCGGATGCGGGGGCCCTGGAGGCGGGCGCGCTCGCGGACTTCACCACCGTGGCGCTGGACTCCGTCCGTACGGCCGGGCCGCTGCCGCGGCTGGGCGCCGAGACGGCGGTGTTCGCGGCGACGGCGGCGGACGTGCGGCACACGGTCGTGGCGGGGCGGCACGTCGTCCGCGACGGCGAGCACGCGTTGGTCCCCGACGTCCCGTCCGCCCTGGCCGCCGCCATCGCCGCCGTCCGCGACTGACCCGGCCCCCTCCGCGCTCCGCCGGGGCGCCCCGCCCGCCGGTCCGATCCCTGCGGGTCGTCGGGGGTTGCTCGCGCAGTTCCCCGCGTCCCTGTGGGGCGCTCCTGCTGGTTGGGCGCGCAGTTGCCCGCGGTCCTCAGGGGCGGCCCGTCAGGGGCGCGGGGAACTGCGCGAACGGCCACGCACGGTCCGCGTGCGATCCGGGGGCCGGGGCGGAGCCACGGTTTCGGGAAGGGGCGGGGTGGGGGAAGACCAACGTTCTGAGAGGAACCCATGACCACCACAGCCATCACCAACATCGGCAGCCTCGTCACCAACGACCCCACCCGGGGCGAAGGCCCCCTCGGCCTGATCGAGGACGCCACCGTCGTCATCGAGGACGGCGTCGTCGCCTGGGTCGGCCCGACCGCCAAGGCCCCGGCCGCGGACGCCGCCCACGACGCCCACCGCCGCGCCGTCATCCCCGGCTTCGTGGACTCCCACAGCCACCTCGTCTTCGCCGGCGACCGCACCGCCGAGTTCAACGCCCGCATGTCCGGCCGCAGCTACTCCGCCGGCGGCATCCGCACCACCGTCGCCGCAACGCGGGCCGCCACCGACGCCGAGCTGGAGGCGAACCTGCTGCGCCACCTCCACGAGGCGCGCCGGCAGGGCACCACCACCTTCGAGACCAAGTCCGGCTACGGCCTCACCGTCGCCGACGAGGCCCGCGCCCTGCGCATCGCCGCCGCCCACACCGACGAGGTCACCTACCTCGGCGCCCACATCGTCTCCCCGGACTACGCCGACGACCCCGCCGCCTACGTGGACCTCGTCACCGGCGAGATGCTGGACGCCTGCGCCCCCCACGCCCGCTGGATCGACGTCTTCTGCGAGAAGGGCGCCTTCGACGGCGACCAGGCCCGCGCCGTCCTCACCGCCGGCAAGGCCAAGGGCCTGATCCCGCGGATCCACGCCAACCAGCTCAGCTTCGGCCCCGGCGTCCAGCTCGGCGTCGAGCTCGGCGCCGCCTCCGCCGACCACTGCACCCACCTCACCGACGCGGACGTCGACGCCCTCGCGAACTCCGAGACCGTGGCTACCCTGTTGCCCGGCGCCGAGTTCTCCACCCGCGCCCAGTGGCCCGACGCCCGCCGGCTGCTCGACGCGGGGGCCACCGTCGCGCTGTCGACCGACTGCAACCCCGGTTCCTCCTACACGAGCTCGATGCCGTTCTGCATCGCCCTCGCCGTCCGGGACATGGGCATGACCCCCGACGAGGCGCTGTGGTCGGCGACCGCGGGCGGTGCCCGGGCGCTGCGCCGCGGCGACATCGGTGTGCTCACCCCCGGGGCGCGGGCCGACCTGGCGGTACTGGACGCGCCCAGCCACGTCCACCTGGCCTACCGGCCGGGTGTCCCGCTGGTGTCGGCGGTCTGGCAGCGCGGAGAGCGGGTGCACTGACCTGGGGTGCCCGATTCCGGCCCGTCCTTCGTCTTCCCTCCGTGGGGTCCCGGGCGTACCTTGAGCCACCGATCTGATGTGCCGTCAGTAACTTGTGGTCCGAGGGGAAGACGAAGGTGTCCGACCGGAAACGCTCCACCGCACCCGTGCTCGCCTCCGCGCTCGCCTCCGCGCTGGCCGGACCGGCCCTCCTGCTGGCCGCCGCCCCGGCCGCCCACGCCGACGTCGTCGACGTCGCGTACGACTGCGTGACGCCCATCGGCGACAAGTCGGCGGTCTCGCCGATCGACATCAAGGCGGTCCCGGACGGCGCGGGCTACAAGCTGACGATGTCCTTCCAGAAGGGCGTGTCGTCCAGCCCCATCGAACTCGGCAAGGGCGCCATGAACCCGAGCGCGCTCATCCAGGTCAAGGGCGCCGAGGAGGCCACCGTCCCTGTCTCCGGGCCGCCGAACCCGGAGGCCGCACCCGCCAACACGCCCATCAAGATCACCGACCTGTCGGGGACGTACACCCCGAAGAAGAGCGGCAAGGTCGAGTTCACCGCCGGGGTACTCACCATCAAGGCCATGGGCACGGTCACCACCTGCACCCCCGGCAACGCCCCCGGCCCCTCCCTCCGGATGGACGTCACGGCGGCCGCCTCCGGCAAGGAGGAGACCGGCCCGCCCCCCGGCGCCACGGGCGACACCCTGCCGCAGACCGGCCCCACCGACTCCGCGATAGCCCTCGGCACGCTCGGCGGCACCGTGCTCCTCTCCGGCGCGGCCGGGGTGCTCTGGCTGACCCGCCGCGGCCGGCAGGCCGGGCCCTGAGGGCCCCGGGCGGTCGTCCCATGCCAGCGCGCCACCCCCGCCGGCCACCCGCGGCCCCGGCCGTCGCCCCGGCCCCGGTCATCGCCCCGGCCCCGGCCGCCGTCCTGGCCGTCCTCGCACTGCTCCTCGGCCTCGCGCTCCCGCTGTGCGCCGCCGGCCCGGCCCGCGCTGCCGAGCCGGAGTGGACGGCCGGGCCCGCGGGCCCGCCCGGCGCCCCGGCCCGGCCCTTCTTCTACCTGGAGGGCGCCCCCGGCGCCGTACTGGAGGACCGGCTGGCCCTGTCGAACCCCACCGGCCGGGAACGCGCGATCACCCTGCGCGGCGCCGACGCCTACAACGCCGAGGGCGGCGCCCTGGCGGTCCGCCCGGCCCGGGAGTCCAGCGGAGCCGGGCGGTGGGTCAGCTTCGGTGCCCACGCCACGGTGAAGGTCCCCCCGCGCAGCCGGGCCGTGGTCCCGTTCACCGTCACCGTGCCCCCGGACGCGGTGCCCGGCGACCACCCCGTCGCGTTGGTCGCCGCCGAGCCGGGCCGGGAGGCGGGCGTACGCGTCCACCTGCGGGTCAGCGGCCCCACGCTGGCCGCGCTGACCGTCGAGGACGTCTCGGTCGGCGGCCGCGGCGCCGCGGCCGAGGTCCGCTACGCCCTGGTCAACCGCGGCAACACGGCTCTCGCCCCCCAGCTGGAGATCCGCGCCGACGGGCTGTTCGGCGGGGTCGAGGGGCGGCCGGCCCGCCGCCTGCCGGTGGAACTGCTGCCGGGGCAGCGGGTCGTACTCACCGAGCCCTGGCCGGGAGCACCCGTGTTCGACGCGGTGGACCTCACCCTCACCGTCACCGCACCCGGCGGCGCCCGGGCCACGGCCACCGCCTCCGCCCGGTTCGTGCCCCGGGGCGTGGCCGGGTGGACCGGCGCCGGGCTGCTCCTGGCGGTCGCCGCCCTCACCGCCCACCGGCTGGCGGGCCGGGGCCGGGGCCGGGGCCCGGGCCGCGGCCGCGCCGCCCCGGCTGAGCCGCCCGCACCGCCCGCACCACCCGTACGGGAACACGAGCTGACGGGAGCGTCGAAGTGAGCGCCAACCCCAGGCCCCGGCGCACGCCGTACCCCCTCGCGGTGGTGCTGGCCGTACTCGCCCTCCTGGCGGCCGTACCCGCACACGCCCGCCCGGCGGCGGACGGCCGGGCGCAGGCCGAGCTGTCCCTGAAGGAGGCGGCCAAGGGCACCGAGGTCACCGTCACCGGGACCGGATGGCCGGCCGGCACCGTGGTGATGCTGCTGCTCTGCGGGCAGAACATGATCGGCGGCACCAACAGCTGCGCCAACGACGCCGGACGGGCCGTCTCGGTGGCGGCCGACGGGCGCTTCCGGGGGGCCCTCGCGATCGTGGCACCGCCCAGACCGTGCCCCTGCGTGGTCAACGTGACCTCGGTCAACGGCGACGGCTCCACCCTCGGCCTGCCCGTCAGGATCACCGACCATCCGGTGGCGGAACTCCCGGCGGAGTCCGGCCAGGCCCGGCTCGCCGTGCTCACCGGCGTACGCCTGGAGGGCGAGGACGGGGTGCTCACCTGGTTCGGGGCCCCGCCCAGCCGCAGGTTCACCGTCACCGTCGGCAACATGGGCTCCGCGCCGGTCAAGGACCCGGTCTTCCAGATCGGCACCGCCCACGGGGTGTTCGCGCCGCTGTGGGAGGAGCACCGCTGGAAGGGGACGATCCCGCCCGGGCAGAAGGCCGAGGTCGCCCTGGACGTCACCCTGGGCGCCGGCGACCACGGGGACTACACGGTCTCCCTCAAGTACGGGGACAAGGTGCTGGCCGCCCAGCCCTGGGGCGTCGGCCGTCCGTACGGCGTGCTGCTGTTCTGGGGGCTGCTCCTGGCCGTCGTCCCGGCCGGCGCGTTCCGGATCGGCATGGCGGTGGTGGACCGCGTCCGCCCGCGCACGGCGGCCGGGACCACCACCGGCGGACGGGCCCGCGGCCCGGCCCTCCCCGGCCGCCCCGCCCGTCCCGGCCGGCACCGGGCCCCGGTACCCCCGGCGGCCCCCGCCGCGGCCTCGGCCGCCACCGCTCCCGACCCCGGACAGCCCGCGGAGACCGCGACGGCCGTCCTGCCGTGGTTCACCCCGGACGGCGTACCGGGGGAGCACCGGGCACCACAGACATCCGCACCGTCAGAGCACCGTTCGACGACGAAGGGAAATCCGTGAGAAGCCAACGGAGGGTGAGCGCGGCCGTCTTCGCGCTGCTGCTCGGCGGCGCGGGCATGGTGATGGTGGCTTCGCCCGCCCAGGCCGCCGAGATCACGTTCAAGGTCAGGTGCGTCCCGCCGGCCGGCGGCGGCAGTCCGGTGGAGGGCGAGACCACCGCGCGGATCACCGCACCGGCGAACGCCAAGGTCGGCGACGAGGTGGAGGTGGTCTGGAAGACCGTCAAGCCCGCCTCGAACAACACCGACCTGATGGACATCCCGAAGGACTCGGTGCAGCCCACCGGGTGGCTGGCCCTCGGCGGCGGGACGGGCGAGCTCAAGCTGGTGGGCGAGAAGAAGAACCCGCCCATCCCCAAGAAGGCCCCCATGGTCATGTCCGACATGAAGGGCAAGCTGAAGCTCACCAAGGCCGGCAAGGTCACGCTCACTCCCGCCAAGTACGACGTCGCCGTCACCTTCCCGTTCGGCACGTTCGTCACCAAGTGCGCCCCGACGGGCTCGGTCAGCGCCGCGCACACCATCGACGTGGCGGGCGGCGGCGGCCCCGGCGGCAACACCAGCAACGGCAACACCAACAGCGGCAACACCAACAGTGGGAACACGAACAGCGGCAACACCACCAGCGGGAACACCGACGGCGGCCAGAACGGCGGGAAGACCGACTTCCCCGGCAAGCCCGTCCAGGTGAAGTTCGACTGCGGCGCCACCGTCCCCGGCGGCATCACCACCCCGGTCACCGTCAACGCCAGGAAGAACGGCAGCGGCTACGACCTGACCGTCAAGACCGCCAAGGACGCCATGAAGGCCCCGGTGGCCCTGCCCAAGGGGGCCCTCAAACCCTCCATGGACATCAAGATCGGCGGCGCCGACAGCGGGGTCGTCAAGGTCACCGGACCGGCCAACGCCGAGGCCATCCCGCAGGGCGCCGGCGTCAGCCTCAGTGACATGACGGGCACCTACAAGCCGGGCGGCAGCGGCAAGGCCACCCTCTCCCCGTCCGACATGCTGATCGAGGTCACCATGGCCCCGGGCAGCGCCCCGCTCCCCGTGCCGTGCAAGGCGCAGAGCACCGGCGTCTCCCTGGAGCTGGACGTCGCCGCCCAGCCCGGCGGCACCACCGGCAACACCAGCACCACCGGCAACACCTCCACCGGCACGGCGGGCAACGCCTCCACCGGCGGCGGCCTCGCCGAGACCGGCGCCGAGGACGAGGGCGGCCTCAAGGCCCTGGCCCTGGTCGCCGGCACGGTGGTCCTGCTCGGCGGCGCGGTGTTCACGTTCACCCCGTGGCGCCGCCTCCGCGGCGGCACCCGCTGACCGGACGGCCGTCCGTACACGCGGAACGGCCCGGCACACCACCAGGTGTGCCGGGCCGTTCCTCCGGTCCTCCGGTCCCTCAGGAGCGCGTCAGTGGACGCCGCCCATGAGCGGCTGGACCTTCTTGCGGTACATGTAGATCGCGATACCGGCGAGCGCGGCCAGCGCGCCCTGGCTGGCGAACCAGCCCTGTGTGTCGGTCGGCACACCGCACAGCTGGAGCAGCGCGATGGTCGAGTCGCCCGCGGTGACCGCGAGGAAGAAGACACCCATCATCTGGGAGGCGTACTTCTTCGGGGCCAGCTTGGTGGTCAGCGACAGGCCGACCGGGGACAGGCACAGCTCGCCGACGGTCTGGATGAAGTAGACCGACACCAGCCACATCGGGGTGACCTTGGCGTCGCCGGCCGCACCCTGGGCGAGCATCATGATGCCGAAGGAGAAACCGATCATGACCAGCGCGAAGGAGAACTTCGCCAGGGTGCTCGGCTCCTTGCCGCGGCGCGCCAGCGCCACCCACAGCCAGGCGAACAGCGGGGCCAGCGCCATGACGAACAGCGGGTTCAGCGACTGGAACCAGCTCTCCGGGAAGTCGAACCCGAACAGCGTGGACTGGGTGTGGTCCTTGGCGAACAGCGACAGCGTCGAACCGGTCTGGTCGTAGATGGCCCAGAAGATCGCGGCGGCGACGAAGAACCACACGTACGCCGACATCCGGGACTGCTCGACGGGCTCCAGGTCGCGGTCGCGCTTGATGCGCAGCAGCGACCAGGCCGGCAGCACCAGGCCGAGGACGGTCAGCGGCCACAGGGCGTAGTTGATGGTGAAGATGCCGGCCAGGCCGATGACCGCGTACGCGGCGGCGGCCACGCCCAGCCAGATCAGGCCCTTCTTGACGACCGCGGACTTCTCGGCGGCGCTCAGCGGGTCCGGGACCTTGTTGGAGACCGGGTTCAGGTGGCGGAAGCCGATGAAGTAGAAGAGCAGACCCAGCGCCATGCCGACACCGGCCATGGCGAAGCCCAGGTGCCAGTCGACCTTCTGGCCGACCCAGCCGATGGTCAGCGGGGCGACGAAGGCACCGAGGTTGATGCCCATGTAGAAGATCGTGAAGCCGCCGTCACGACGCGGGTCGTTCTTGTCCGTGTACAGCTGGCCGACCATCGTGGAGATGTTGGCCTTCAGGACACCGGAACCGGCCGCGATCAGCGCCAGACCGATGAAGAACGAAGCCGTGAAGGGCACCGCCAGCAGGAAGTGACCCGTCATGATCACCACACCGGCGACGGCGACGGCCTTGCGGGCGCCCCACACGCGGTCACCGAGCCAGCCGCCCGGGAGGGCGAGCAGGTAGACCATCGCGTTGTAGACGGAGTAGATCGCGACCGCCGTCGCGTCGTTCATGCCGAGGCCACCGTCGGCCACGTTCGTGGCCAGGTACAGCACGAGCAGCGCGCGCATGCCGTAGAAGCTGTAGCGCTCCCACATCTCCGTCATGAAGAGGAAGGCGAGGCCGCTGGGGTGGCCGAGGAAGGTCTTCTCGCCGGTGGCGGCCGAGTCCTTCGTCAGGCTTGAAGCCATGGTCGATCCTTGCTTGCTCGGGACGCGGCGCTTCGTGAGCGTGGAGCGCCCGGGGAGGGGACGGCCTGACACGCACCTTCGCGCGCAGGGATTCCGGCCCACAGGTTCGTTCGCTGTCAAGGCGGGGCAGGACAGTCCGTCAAGACTGGCAGCCCGCCCAGGCACAGAAATAGAGACCTTCGGCTCGGTTTTCGGCAGAAAGGTCCCTGAGTTACTGCATCAGGTTTCTCGACACCATACGACACGACAGTGCCCGATATGGAAGGACTTGAGATATGGATCACAGGAAATCAGGGAACCGTTTGGCCATATTCGAAGGACGTTAGTAGTTCATAAGCCCAGATCGACGGGGGTGTGCGGGGACAGCTCAGGACGGAGCCGCCGCGGACTACCATCACCCACATGACGCGTGTACTGCTCGCCGAGGACGACGCATCCATCTCGGAACCCCTCGCCAGGGCCCTGCGCCGGGAGGGGTACGAGGTCGAGGTCCGCGAGGACGGACCGACCGCGCTCGACGCGGGACTGCAGGGCGGCGTCGACCTGGTCGTGCTGGACCTCGGCCTGCCGGGCATGGACGGCCTGGAGGTCGCCCGCCGGCTCCGCGCGGAGGGGCACGGCTTCCCCATCCTGGTCCTGACCGCCCGCGCCGACGAGGTGGACACCGTCGTCGGGCTGGACGCCGGCGCCGACGACTACGTCACCAAGCCGTTCAGGCTCGCCGAGCTGCTCGCCCGCGTCCGGGCCCTGCTCCGGCGCGGTGCCGCCGAGCCCGTCCAGCCGCCCGCCACCCACGGCGTGCGGATCGACGTGGAGTCGCACCGGGCCTGGATGGGCGAGGAGGAGCTCCAGCTCACCGCCAAGGAGTTCGACCTGCTGCGGGTCCTGGTCCGGGACGCCGGCCGGGTCGTCACCCGCGACCAGCTGATGCGCGAGGTCTGGGACACCACCTGGTGGTCCTCCACCAAGACCCTCGACATGCACATCTCCTGGCTGCGCAAGAAGCTCGGCGACGACGCCGCCAATCCCCGCTACATCGCGACCGTGCGCGGCGTCGGCTTCCGCTTCGAGAAGAGCTGAGCACCTCCGAGCCATGCGCCGCCGCCTGATCCAGTCCACGCTCGCCGTGGTGCTCGTCGTGATCGCCGTGTTCGGGGTCTCCCTGGTCATCGTGGAGACCCGGACGATCACCAACAGCGCCCAGGAGCTGGTCGAGACCGAGGCCGTGCGCCTGCTGGGCGTCGTCGAGTCGAACGTGGTCGAGCACCAGCCCGTGGACGCCGCAGCCCTCGCCGGACGTCTGGACGCCGGCCGGTACGCCCGCGTCCACGTGCCCGGACGCCCCGACCTGGAACTCGGCGAGCCCGTGGAGGGCAGCGCCATCCGCGGCGTCGCGACCGGGGACGGCGGCGAGACGGTGGTGGTCGAGCAGCCCCGGTCCGCCGTGACCCGCGAGGTCGGCCGGACCCTGCTGGTGGTGGGCGCGGTGGCGCTGCTGGCCGTCGTGGCGGCCGTACTGCTCGCCGTACGCCAGGCCAACCGGCTGGCGTCCCCGCTGACCGACCTCGCCGAGACCGCCGAACGCCTCGGCTCCGGCGACCCGCGCCCCCGGCACCGCCGCTACGGGGTGCCCGAGCTGGACCGCGTGGCCGACGTGCTGGACGCCAGCAACGAGCGGATCGGGCGGATGCTGACCGCCGAGCGGCGGCTGGCCGCCGACGCCTCGCACCAGCTGCGGACCCCGCTGACCGCGCTGTCCATGCGGCTGGAGGAGATCACCGTCACCGAGGACCTGGACACGGTCCGCGAGGAGGCGACGATCGCGCTGACCCAGGTGGAGCGGCTCACCGACGTGGTGGAGCGGCTGCTGACGAACTCGCGCGACCCGCGGACCGGGTCCGCCGTCCCCTTCGACCTGGACGAGGTCGTCAAGCAGCAGGTGGAGGAGTGGCGGCCGGCCTACCGCAGCGCGGGGCGGGCCATCGTCCGCTCCGGCAAGCAGGGCCTGCGGGCGGTCGGCACCCCGGGCGCGGTGGCCCAGGTGCTGGCCGCGCTGATCGAGAACTCGCTCATGCACGGCGGGGGCACGGTGGCGCTGCGGACCCGGGTGACCGGCAACCAGGCGGTGATCGAGGTCACCGACGAGGGGCCCGGCGTGCCCGCCGACCTCGGCAACCGGATCTTCGAGCGGGCGATCAGCGGCCGCAACTCGACCGGCATCGGCCTGGCCGTGGCCCGTGACCTCGCGGAGGCGGACGGCGGCCGGCTGGAACTGCTGCAGGCGCACCCGCCGGTGTTCGCGCTGTTCCTCAGCCGGACGGCGCCGCAGCGGCCGGAACCGAGGGAGAAGACGGTCCGCTAGGCCCAGCGGGGTGCGAAGGGCCCGGTGGGGCGCGGCGGGCGCGGAGGGGCTAGCCCTTGACCGGGACCCGGGTGGCGCGGTCCTCGCGCTGGCCGACGACGGTGGCCGGCGCGGGAACGGGCAGGGCGCGGAAGACCCAGGTCCGGTAGGAGACGAACCGGAAGACGGTGGCCACGCCGATGCCGACGAACTTGAAGATGTTGCTCTGCAGCGGGCTGTCCCAGCCGAACCCGTAGGTCGCCGCGTACAGCACACCGCTCTCGATGACCATGCCGATCAGGCTGAACACCGCGAAGAGGGTCATCTCGCGCCTGCGGCCGCCGCGGTCGCGGTCACGGTAGGTGAAGTAGCGGAATCCGACGTAGTTGCAGACGATGGCGACGGCGATGGCTATCGCGCTCGCCCGCACCACCGCGAGGTCGGTGGTGTGCCGGATCAGGTTGAAGACACCCAGGTTGACCAGCACACCCAGGCCACCGACCGCGCCGAACTTCGCGACCTCCCCGGAGAGACCGCGGACACGTGCGGACAGCGTTCCTGCTTTCGGGGTACTCATCAGATGGTTCAGTCCCTGTCAATCGTGGGCGTCAACTCGACCATGCTAAGTGTCCGCCCTGCCCGGTGTATGCGCCTTCCGGGGGTGGGGGGCCGGGGCGGCCGGGCGGGAACCGGCCAGGGTCCAGTCGGGTGGCGCAATACCGGCGGATACCCTGGAGGAGTGACGTTCCCGGTAGTCGGCATGGTCGGCGGCGGTCAGCTCGCCCGCATGACCCACGAGGCGGGTATCCCCCTCGGCATCAGATTCAAGATCCTCAGTGACAGTCCGCAGGACTCGGCGGCCCAGGTGGTGAGCGACGTCGTCATCGGCGACTATCGCGACCTGGACACCCTGCGCGCCTTCGCGCGCGGCTGCGACGTGATCACCTTCGACCACGAACACGTACCCACCGAGCACCTGCGGGCCCTGGAAGCGGACGGCATCCCCGTCCGCCCGGGGCCCGACGCGTTGGTGCACGCCCAGGACAAGGGGGTGATGCGGGCCCGCCTCGACGAGATCGGCGCCCCCAGCCCCCGCCACCGGATCGTCTCCGATCCGGCGGACGTGACGGCCTTCGCGGCGGAAGGGGACGGCTACCCGGTCATCCTCAAGACCGTCCGCGGCGGCTACGACGGCAAGGGCGTGTGGTTCGTGCGCGGCGAGGAGGAGGCGCAGGCCCCCTTCCGGGCCGGCGTGCCCGTCCTCGCCGAGGAGAAGGTGGACTACGTCCGCGAGCTCGCGGCCAACATCGTCCGCTCCCCGCACGGCCAGGCCGTGGCCTACCCCGTCGTGGAGTCCGTCCAGGTGGACGGCGTCTGCGACACGGTCATCGCCCCCGCCCCCGACCTCTCCGAGGAGCTCGCCGGCGAGGCGCAGGCCCTCGCCCTGCGGATCGCCAAGGAGCTCGGCGTGACCGGCCACCTGGCCGTGGAGCTCTTCGAGACCTCCGACGGCCGGATCCTGGTCAACGAGCTCGCCATGCGCCCCCACAACTCGGGCCACTGGACCCAGGACGGCGCGGTCACCTCGCAGTTCGCCAACCACGTACGGGCGGTCCTCGACCTCCCGCTGGGCGACCCGCGCCCGCGCGCCCCGTGGACGGTCATGGCCAACGTGCTCGGCGGGGACTACCCCGACATGTACGCCGCATACCTGCACTGCATGGCCCACGACCCGCAGCTGAAGATCCACATGTACGGCAAGGACGTGAAACCGGGCCGCAAGGTCGGCCACGTCAACACCTACGGCGACGACCTGGACGATGTGCTGGAGCGCGCACGTCACGCTGCCGGCTACCTGCGAGGAACGATCACCGAATGAGCACCGCGAGCAACGGCGACACCCCCGTCATCGGCATCGTCATGGGTTCCGACTCGGACTGGCCCGTGATGGAGGCCGCCGCCCAGGCCCTCGACGAGTTCGAGATCCCCTACGAGGTCGACGTCGTCTCCGCCCACCGGATGCCCCGCGAGATGATCGCCTACGGCGAGCAGGCCGCCGACCGCGGCCTGAAGGCGATCATCGCCGGTGCCGGCGGCGCCGCCCACCTGCCGGGCATGCTGGCCTCGGTCACCCCGCTCCCGGTGATCGGCGTACCGGTCCCGCTGAAGTACCTCGACGGCATGGACTCCCTGCTGTCCATCGTGCAGATGCCCGCGGGGGTGCCCGTCGCCACCGTCTCCGTCGGCGGCGCCCGCAACGCCGGTCTGCTCGCCGCCCGGATGCTGGCCACCACCGACCCCGAGCTGATGTCCCGGATGCGCGAGTTCCAGCAGGAGCTCAACGACCAGGCCACCGAGAAGGGCAAGCGGCTGCGCACCAAGGTGGCCAGCGGGTGAGCGAGCACGAGCACCTGGCCGCGGCCCGGGCGCTGCTCGCCGAACACCCCGTCGCCGACGGGCACAACGACCTGCCCTGGGCCCTGCGCGAGCAGGTCCGCTACGACCTCGGCCGGCGGGACATCGCCACGGACCAGACCGGCACCCTGCACACCGACATCCCGCGGCTGCGGGCGGGCGGCGTCGGGGCGCAGTTCTGGTCCGTGTACGTCCGCAGCGACTACGCCGGCGACCACGCGGTCAGCGCCACATTGGAGCAGATCGACGCCGTCGGCCAGCTGATCGACCGTTACCCCGGAGACCTCGTCCGGGCCCTGACGGCCGACGACATGGAGGCGGCCCGGGCGTCCGGCCGGATCGCCTCCCTGATGGGTGCCGAGGGCGGGCACTCCATCAACAACTCGCTGGCCACCCTGCGCGCCCTGTACCGGCTCGGCGTCCGCTACCTGACGCTCACCCACAACGACAACGTGGACTGGGCGGACTCGGCGACCGACGAGCCGCGGCACGGCGGCCTCACCGGCTTCGGCCGCGAGGTCGTGCGCGAGATGAACCGCATCGGCATGCTCGTGGACCTCTCCCACGTGGCCGCCACGACCATGCGGGACGCCCTCGACACCTCGGCCGCGCCGGTGATCTTCTCGCACTCCTCGTCCCGGGCGGTCTGCGACCACCCGCGCAACGTCCCCGACGACGTGCTGGAACGGCTGCCCGGCAACGGCGGCGTGGCCATGGCCACGTTCGTGCCCAAGTTCATCCTCCCGGCGGCCGTGGAGTGGACCCTGGCCGCGGACGAGAACCTGCGCGCGCACGGCTTCCACCACCTCGACACCTCGCCCGAGGCGATGGCCCTGCACCGGGCCTTCGAGGAGGCCCGGCCGCGCCCGGTGGCCACCGCCGCCACCGTCGCCGACCACCTTGACCACATGCGCGAGGTCGCCGGCGTGGACCACATCGGGATCGGCGGCGACTACGACGGCACGGCGTTCACCCCGGACGGGCTGGACGACGTCGCCGGCTACCCGAACCTGGTCGCCGAGCTCCTCGGGCGCGGCTGGTCCAAGGCCGACCTGGCCAAGCTCACCTGGTCGAACGCGGTACGGGCGCTGCGCGACGCGGAAGCGGTGGCCCGCGACCTCTCCGCCACCCGGGGGCCGTCCAACGCGGTGCTCCCGGCGGTCGTCTAGCGCACGCGGGGGGTGTGGCGTCACCGGGTTCTCACCCGAACGCCACACCCGCCGCGAACCCGTCCGCCCCACGTGTCACGGTGGCCACGAATCCCTGCACCCGCCGAGACCGGAGCGAATCCCATGGCCGATCTGCAGGATGAACCCCAGACGGGCCCCGTCGCGGGCACCGACCCCGGCACCCTGGCCGGACCCGCCGCCGTCGGAGCGGAGGACCCCCCGGGCCCCCTGGCCCAGAGCGCCCTCGAGCGGGCCGCGGCCCTGCTGGCCGTCCACCCCGTGGCCGACGGCCACAACACGTTCCTCTGGACCCTGCGCCAGAGCCCGTACCACGACATCGACACCCCGGACACCGGCGTCGACACCGACATCCCGCGGCTGCGCGGCGGGGGAGTGGGTGCCCAGTTCTGGTCGCTGCTCACGCCGGGCGCGGCGACGGTCGCCGACACGCTCGAACAGATCGACCTCGCCCACACCATGATCCACCGGTACCCGGACGACCTGAGCCTGGCGCTCACCGCCGACGACATGGCGGACGCCCGCAACCACGGACGGATCGCCTCCTTCCTCGGCCCGGTGCCGGGCGGCACGGTCAGCGAGTCCCTGGGCACCCTGCGCGCCTTCCACCAGCTGGGCGTGCGCAGCCTGGCCCCGGCCGGAGCGGCCTGGGCGCACCCCGTGCTCAGCGCCTTCGGCCACGAGGTGATCAAGGAAGCGAACCGGCTGGCGATCCTGCTGGACCTCACCGGCTGCGCGCCGGCCGTGGTCGGCCAGATCGCGAGCGCGTCCAAGGCCCCGGTGGTGGTCTCCCACACGGCGGCGGCGGCCCTCACCCCGCACCCCGAGAACGTCACGGACGAGGTGCTCGGCGCCCTGCGCGCGGCCGGTGGCCTCTGCATGGTCACCTTCTCGGCCGACCGCACCGGCGACTCGCTGCACGCGGTGGCGGACCACCTGGACCACGTCCGGGCCGTCGCCGGCCCGCAGGGCGTCGGCCTCGGCGCCGCCTTCGGCACGGAAGGCGGCACCCTCCGCCCGGCCGGCCTCACCGACCCGTCGGGCTACCCGAACCTGATCGCCGAACTCCTCGACCGGGGCTGGCCCGAGACCGACATCGCCCAGCTCACCTGGGGCAACGCCCAGCGCGTCCTGCGCGACGTGGAGTTCATCGCCCGCCGCTCCCACCCGTAAGCGCCCCGGCCCTCCCGCCCGCGCCCCCCACGCCGCCCGGCGCCGGGGGCGCGTCCCGCGCTTCGGGGCGCTGCGCCGGACTCCGTCCGGCGGCGGCGAGGCCGGGCAGTGCGGGCGCGACTCGTCCGGCGGACGGCTCCGCCCGCGGCCGGGGTCAGCAGGCGCAGAGGCAGACCGGATGCCCGGCCGGATCGGCGTAGACCCGCCAGGCGCGGCCGGGCTCGCCCGGTTCCAGCCGCTGCGCGCCCAGCGCCAGGATGTGCTCCTCGGCCGCGTCGAGGTCCTCCACGGTCAGGTCCAGGTGGAACTGCTGCGAGGCGTTCGCCGAGGGCCACTGCGGCGGCACGTGGCCGGGGGCCAGCTGGAAGGCGAGGTCGGTGCCCCCGTGCCCGGACAGGGTCACCCAGCTCCCGTCCTCCTCGGCCTTGGGCGTGCCGCCGACCAGTCCGGCGTAGAAGTCGGCGAGGGCGAGCGGATCCGGACAGTCCAGGACGACGGTGCCGAGCTTGGCGATGGCCATGGCGCACTCCTCCACGAGAACGGTTACCGGTAAGACGGCCTTACCGGTAACCGTCACCCTACGCGTAACCCCTTGGCCAGGCCAGCAGGTAACGTCGACGACATGAGCGGTGGACGCGCACCGGCCCCCGGTGGCCTCGCGCTGGTGGAGGAACTCGTCAACACGCTGAGCGTGGACACCGGCGAGGACCGCCTCGCCGCGCGGTTCGGCCTGTCGGGTCCCGCCCTCGCCGAAGCGGCCGGACTGCGCGAGGCGCTGCGCGCCGCGCTCCTCGCCCACGCCGGCCACGCGGCCCCGCCCGGAGCCCTGGCCGAACTGAACCGCCTGCTCGCCTCCGCCCCGCTGACCGTCCGGGTCGACCCGGACGGCGCCGCCGTCCTGGTCGCCGAGGGGGACGGGCTGCTCGCCCGTGTCGCCGCGGCCGTCGCCGAGGGAGTCACGGCCGGCACCTGGCCCCGCCTCAAGGCGTGCGCGGCCGAGGACTGCCACTGGGCCTACTACGACCGCAGCCCGGCCGCCCGCGGCCGCTGGTGCGACATGGCCGTCTGCGGCGCCCGCGCCAAGATGCGCACGTACCGCTCCCGCGGCTAGCCCCCGAGCGCACGTCGAAGCCGGGGCCGCGCTGCAAGCCGGAGCGCGCCCCGGCGCAGCCGGTGCTCCGCCCGAGCACACGGGGCTCCGCCCCGTACCCCGCGCCTCAATCGCCGGCGGGGCTGGATTTCCGGCCCGGAGCCGGCCCGCAGGGCGCCATCAAGCCCGAGCGGCGATCGAGCGGGCCCCGGCGGAGCCGCAGCCGCGCGGCCGGCGCTCCGACCCGGCCCGGGGGGTTACGCCCGCGGTCGTCCCATCGCGCGGTACGTCCAGCCCGCCGAACGCCACAGCTCCCCGTCCAGCGCGTTGCGGCCGTCCAGGATCAGCGGCTCCGCCACCTCTTCGGTCAGCGCGACCGGGTCCAGCTCGCGGAACTCCCGCCACTCCGTCAGGTGCAGCACGACGTCCGCGCCCCGCACCGCCTCCACCGCGGAGTCCGCGTACGCCAGCGTCGGGAAGATCCGCCGGGCGTTGTCCATGCCCTTGGGGTCGTACACCGTCACCTGGCCGCCCTGCAGGTGGATCTGCCCGGCCACGTTCAGCGCCGGCGAGTCCCGCACGTCGTCCGAGTCCGGCTTGAACGTCGCGCCGAGCACCGCCACCCGCTTGCCCAGGAAGGAGCCGCCCACGGCCTCCCGGGCCAGCTCGACCATGTGCCCGCGGCGGCGCATGTTGATCGAGTCGACCTCACGCAGGAAGGTCAGCGCCTGGGCCGCGCCCAGCTCTCCGGCCCGCGCCATGAACGCCCGGATGTCCTTGGGCAGGCAGCCGCCGCCGAAGCCGATCCCGGCCCGCAGGAACTTCGCGCCGATCCGCTCGTCGTAGCCGATGGCCTCCGCGAGCTTCACCACGTCGCCGCCGCCCGCCTCGCAGACCTCCGCCATCGCGTTGATGAAGGAGATCTTCGTCGCGAGGAAGGAGTTCGCGGCGGTCTTGACCAGCTCCGCCGTCGGGAAGTCGGTCACCACCAGCGGAGAGCCCTCCGCCATCGGGGTCGCGTACACCTCCCGCAGCAGCTTCTCGGCCCGGTCCCCGGCGGTGCCGATCACGATCCGGTCCGGGTGCAGGGTGTCCTGCACGGCGAAGCCCTCCCGCAGGAACTCGGGGTTCCAGGCCAGCTCCACGTCCTCACCCACCGGCGACAGCTCGGCCAGCCGGCGGGCCAGCCGCTCCGCCGAGCCCACCGGCACCGTGGACTTCCCCACCACCAGCGTCTGCCGGTTCAGGTGCGGGGCCAGCGACTCCATCGCCGCGTCCACGTAGCTCATGTCGCAGGCGTACTCGCCGTGCTTCTGCGGAGTGTTCACGCAGACGAAGTGGACGTCGCCGAAGGCGCCGACCTCGGCCCAGTCCATGGTGAAGCGCAGCCGCCCCGTCGACCCCGGCAGCCCGGCCACGTGCCTGGCCAGCAGCTCCTCCAGCCCCGGCTCGTACATCGGGACCCGCCCGGCGGCCAGCATCTCCACCTTCTCCGGGACGACGTCCAGCCCGAGCACCTCGAAACCCAGCTCGGCCATGGCCGCGGCGTGGGTCGCGCCGAGATAGCCAGTGCCGATCACAGTGATCTTGAGGGCCATGGGTACTCCATAGGGATGGCGGTGCGGTGTGCGGCCCCGAGCATAGTCGGGGCCGTTGTCACACATCTCACGCGCGCGGCCCGTACCCCTACCGGGGAGTCGGCCATAGGCTTGGGTTACTTAACGGTAGTTAGCATGGGGAGTGAGCACTTTGGCCGGTTCCGACTTCGACCTCTACCGCCCTGCCGAGGAGCACGACATGCTCCGCGAATCGGTCCGCGCGCTGTGCGAGGCGAAGATCGCGCCGTTCGCGGCCGCGGTGGACGAGGAGGCGCGGTTCCCGCGCGAGGCCCTGGACGCCCTGGTCGCCAACGACCTGCACGCCGTCCACGTCCCGGAGAACTACGGCGGCGCGGGCGCGGACGCCCTCGCGACCGTCATCGTCATCGAGGAGGTGGCCCGCGTCTGCGCCTCGTCCTCCCTGATCCCGGCCGTCAACAAGCTCGGCTCGCTCCCGGTGATCCTCTCCGGCTCCGAGGACCTCAAGAAGAAGTACCTCGGCCCGCTGGCCAAGGGCGACGCGATGTTCTCGTACTGCCTCTCCGAGCCGGACGCCGGCTCCGACGCGGCCGGCATGAAGACCCGCGCCGTCCGCGACGGCGACTTCTACGTCCTCAACGGCGTGAAGCGCTGGATCACCAACGCCGGCGAGTCCGAGTACTACACCGTGATGGCCGTCACCGACCCGGAGAAGCGCTCCAAGGGCATCTCCGCGTTCGTGGTCGAGAAGTCGGACGAGGGCGTCTCCTTCGGCGCCCCGGAGAAGAAGCTCGGCATCAAGGGCTCCCCGACCCGCGAGGTCTACCTCGACAACGTCCGCATCCCCGCCGACCGCATGATCGGCGCGGAGGGCACCGGCTTCGCCACCGCCATGAAGACCCTGGACCACACCCGCATCACCATCGCGGCCCAGGCCCTCGGCATCGCCCAGGGCGCCCTCGACTACGCCAAGGGCTACGTCCAGGAGCGCAAGCAGTTCGGCAAGCCGATCGCCGACTTCCAGGGCGTCCAGTTCATGCTGGCCGACATGGCCATGAAGATCGAGGCCGCCCGCCAGCTGACCTACTCGGCCGCCGCCAAGTCCGAGCGGGTCGACTCCGACCTCACCTTCTTCGGCGCCGCCGCCAAGTGCTTCGCCTCCGACGTGGCCATGGAGGTCACCACGGACGCCGTCCAGCTCCTCGGCGGCTACGGCTACACCCGCGACTACCCGGTCGAGCGCATGATGCGCGACGCGAAGATCACGCAGATCTACGAGGGCACGAACCAGGTCCAGCGGATCGTCATGGCCCGCAACCTGCCCGCGTAACCGCGTACGGCCGGCGCGCACGGCCGCGAACACCTGTGGGCGCCCCCGGTCACGGCGGGGGTGCCCACACGGCTTTCCGGCGGCCGCGTACAACCAATCGGAGATCCACGCCGTCTTCGTCCGTGTGTGCTCCCTGCGGCGGCAGGGGCGGGTGTCCCGAACCTTAAGATGACTCAGCGCATCTGGTTTGGCCAGTTAGGGAGAGAAATGAAGGAAGCGATCCTGCTCGTCGGCGGGCAGGGGACCAGGCTCCGTCCGGTCACGGTGAACACGCCGAAGCCGATGGTGCCCGCCGCGGGTGTCCCGTTTCTCGCCCACCAGATAGCCCGGGCCGCCGCCGCCGGCGTCACCCACATCGTGATGGCGACCTGCTACCTCGCCGAGGTCTTCGAGCCGTACTTCGGCGACGGCTCCGAGTTCGGCGTCCACCTCGAATACGTCGTGGAGGACGAGCCCCTCGGCACCGGCGGCGCCATCCGCAACGCCGCGGAACTGCTCACCGGCGGCCCGGACGACCCGATCCTCGTCTTCAACGGCGACATCCTGACCGGCCTGGACATCGCCGGCCTGGTCGAATCCCACCAGGCGGCCGACGCCGACGTCTCCCTGCACCTGGTGCGGGTCGAGGACCCGCGCGCGTTCGGCCTGGTCCCCACCGACCCGTCGGGCCGGGTGCTGGACTTCACCGAGAAGCCCCAGACCCCGGAAGAGATCGTCACCGACCAGATCAACGCCGGCTGCTACGTCTTCCGCCGCAGCGTGATCGACACCATCCCCACCGGCCGCCCCGTCTCCGTCGAGCGCGAGACCTTCCCCGGCCTGCTCTCCTCCGGCGCCAAGCTGCACGGCAAGACGGAACAGACGTACTGGCTGGACCTCGGCAAGCCGGAGTCCTTCGTCCAGGCCTCCGCCGACCTGGTGCGCGGCATCGTCGCCTCCCCGGCCGTGCCCGGCCCGCGCGGTGAGGCCCTCGCCCTCCCCGGCGCCCAGGTGGCGCCCGACGCGCAGCTCTCGGGGGGTACCGTGGTGGGCGCCGGCGCCCGCATCGAATCGGGAGCGGTCGTCCGGGGTTCCATCGTGCTGGACGGCGCGGTAATCGGCGCTGACACCCACGTGAACGCCAGCCTCATCGGTGCCGGAGCGACCGTGGGTCCGCGTACGGTGCTCGATGGCGCCGTCATCGGCGACGGCGCGCTGGTGGGCGCTGACAACGAACTGCGCGCCGGGGTGCGGGTGTGGTGCGGGGCCGAGCTGCCCGCCGCCGCGGTGCGTTTCTCCTCGGACCGCTGACGCACGCGCCCATCGGGGACCACGCGCGTACCGACCGACTTCCCAGTGAGGCATGACCCTGTGACAGGCGAGCACAACACGACTTCCCGCGCGACCGACGTCGCGTCCATCAAGCTGCCCGACACCTGGGCGCACACCAGGCTGACCGTGGTCATGCCCACCTACAACGAGGCGGGCAACGTACCGGTCATGGCCGAGCTCCTGATGGGGCTCGACCTGCCGGGGCTGCACCTGCTCATCGTCGACGACTCCTCCCCGGACGGCACCGGCAAGATAGCCGAGGAGCTCGCGGAGAAGTACCTCGCCGAGGACGGCAGCCCGCGCATGTCCGTGATGCACCGCACCACCAAGGACGGCCTCGGCCGCGCCTACACCGCCGGCATGACCAAGGCGGTCGAGGACGGCGCCCGGTACGTCCTCCAGATGGACGCCGACGGCTCCCACCCGGCCGGCAAGATAGCCGAGATGCTCGGCGTGGCCATGTCCACCGGCGCCGGCCTCGTCGTCGGCAGCCGCTACGTCCCCGGCGGCACCCTCTCCGACGCCTGGGGCGCCCACCGCAAGCTCCTCTCCCGCTGGGCCAACGCCTACGCCAGCACCATCCTTGGCACCCGCGTGCGCGACATCACCGGCGGCTTCAACATGTGGAGCGCCGAGGCCCTCCGCGCCATCGACCTCGCGTCGGTCGACAGCGCCGGCTACAGCTTCCAGGTCGAGATGAAGTACGCGGCCCTGCGCCGCCGCTTCCAGGTCATGGAAGTCCCGATCCACTTCGAGGACCGCACGGTCGGCGAGTCGAAGATGAACTTCGCGGTCCAGCTGGAATCCATCGCCATGCCCTGGAAGCTGCGGGCCCGCGCCGGCCGCCGCCGCTGAACCCTCCGGACCCCGCACCCGACGTCGAGTGCGGGGTCCTTCATGCCCGCTCCGCCCGCCCACTCCGACCAGGGTGTTGACACGTGACTCAAGCTGCTAGGCCGCTGACCCGCCCCGATGCCCGCGGGCCCGATCCGGAAGAGCGCCCGCACGCCGCCCCCGCCCCCTCCGCGGCCGGCCCCGGCGCCCCCTGGTGGCGCGGCCTGACCGCACCCGGCCGCCTGCTGGCGGTGCTGCACGGGGCGATGCTGCTGCTGGTCGCGGCCTTCACCTTCATGATCGTCCGGCTGCCGTGGATCGGCGACATGGGCGTGCACGCGGCCACGATCGAGCGGCTGCGGCACGACCTCACCGACCCGGGCAACCCGATGGTGAACGCCGACACCACGAGCCCCTACTACTCGCCGTGGATGTTCGTCCTCGGAGTCCTCGCGAAGGCCACCGGGTTCAACACGTTCAACATCCTGCGGTTCGCGGCCGTGGTCGGCCTGGCGCTGCTGCTCACCGGCATCTGGCACTTCACCAGGACGCTGACCCGGCACCGGGCGGCGCCGCCGCTGGCCGTGTTCTGCGTCATGTTCCTGTGGGGCCCGCAGTTCTTCGTGTGGAGCGGCTTCCTCGCCTGGACCTCGCTGTCACTGAACGTCTCGTACCCGAGCACCTTCACCACCGGCCTGGGTTTCCACTTCCTGGCCCTGCTCACCAAGGCCCTGCGCCGGGGGACGGACACCGGCTGGGCGGCATACACCGGCCTGGGCCTGCTCTGGGCCGTGATCATGCTCAGCCACCAGTTCTCCGGCGTGGTCGTCACGTTCGGCGCGATGGGCGTCCTGGCGGGGGCCCGCCCCTGGCCGGCGAAGGGGACCTGGCTCAAGCTGGGCGCGGCGCTGGCCGCCGGCCTGGCCCTGCTGGCGCTGTGGCCGTACTACTCCTTCTTCTCGCTGTTCAGCGTCGGCGGCCTGGAGGACATCCACTGGTCGCTGTACAACAGCGACCTCTTCCTGCGGTACTGCTTCGCGCTGATCGGCGTGGCCGCGCTGGCCTCGCGCTGGTGGAAGGACCGCCGCGACCCGCTGGTCGTCTGGTTCCTGCTGGCCCTGGCCATGGTGGTGGCGGGCGGCCTGCTGGAGAAGTGGTCCTGGGGCCGGGCCGAGCCCGCGGTGGTGATCCCCGCCCAGATCGCGGCCGCGGTGGCCGTGGTCGAAAGCGGCAAGAAGCTGGTCCGGGTGCTGTTCGGCACCGCGGTCGGCATCGGCCTGGTCTTCGGCGTGTGGGCGCAGAACGACGCCTTCGGCTTCATCCTGCGCAAGGACGCCCTGCCCAAGTCCGTCACCGAGGGCGCCTGGCAGGCGGGCCCGACGTACTACTGGACGACCAAGTACGCCGAGTACGGCGACGTCTTCATGACCGACCAGAAGACGGCCGAGATGCTCCCCGGCTACGGCGGCTACACGATCGTCGCCGGCTACCCGGACTTCTTCCTGCCGGACGAGCAGCAGCGCGCGGCCGACACCAAGCGCTACTTCGACAAGGCCACGCCGCGCCGGGAGCGCCTCGACATCCTGCACCGGTACGGCGCCGACTGGGTGCTCCAGTGGCCCGACCACGGCGGGCTGCCGGCCGACGACCCGGCGCTGCGCAAGGTCAAGAAGGGCCCGAACGGCCAGGTCCTGTACAAGGTCGTCGGCTGACCGGGCGACCGGTCCGGGCCCTCGCCTGACGTACGGACGGAAGTGGGGCGCCCCCCGGGAACGGGGGGCGCCCCACTGTCCGTATCCGGCCGTCGCCGCCGGGCTCAGGCCCCGGGCGGCCGCTTCGCCAGCAGCCGGCGCACCAGGTCGCTGCCGGGCCGCTCCACGAACCGCTGGACCAGCCAGCCGGCGAACACCATGGCGGCGATGACGGACAGCAGCAGCGTCCAGGGCGCCACCTCGCCCTTCAGCCGCTCGAAGAGGGTGACACCGATCTGCTGGTGGATCAGGTACAGGGGGTAGGAGACGGCACCGGCGGCCGGGAGCCACTTCCAGTTGATGCGGTCCAGCCAGCCGAGGGCCACGGCCGCCATGACGAAGTAGAAGAACGTCACCACGGCGACGCACACGGACCAGGAGAGCTTGCCCGAGGGCGGGCTGTAGACCCCGACGGTGCCGATCATGTGATGCTGCATCAGCAGCCAGGACAGGGCCAGCAGCGCCCACGGCTCGGTGTAGCGGGGGCCTTCCCGGCGGATCAGGTAGAAGGCGATGCCGGAGATGAACAGCGGGGCCGAGCCGGCGCTGGTCAGCGTGTCGAGGAGCGGGATGCCCGCCGAGGGGGCGAGCAGCGAGGCGATCGTCCACACCCAGCAGAAGTTGAGCACGCGGCGGTAGTTCAGGCCCATCCACGCGACCACGGCGAAGATCAGGTAGAACCGCATCTCGACCCAGAGGGTCCAGTACGACGGGTCGATCTCACCGACCTTGAGCGGGTCCTCCAGCATCGTCAGGTTGGTCAGGATGCGGCTGGGCGTGACCGACTCGCTCCCCGTCATGGCGACGGGGAACAGCAGCAGCACGGCGGAGGTCACCAGGACGCAGAACCAGTAGGCCGGCATCAGGCGGACCACCCGGCTGCGCACGTAGGCACCGAGCGACTTCCCCCAGGCCGACATGCAGATGACGAACCCGCTGATCATGAAGAACAGCTGGACGCCCAGCCAGCCGTACGGGGCGACGGTGCCGAGGCCGGGGAAGGTCGCGGAGGCGTCGCCCCACACCCGGTCCCCCGCGTAGTGGAAGACCACGACCATCAGTGCGGCGAGGAACCTCAGACCGTCCAGGACGCGCAGCCTCGGACGCGCCGCCGTGCGTACGGCCGGTGCGTCGGGCGCGGCGGCCGCCGCGAGCGTTCCCGGCGGCGCGGCCTGCGGGGAGGTGGACAACGACATGGACACTCCTGGCACTCCCCGAAGCATGGACAGCTGGACAGTCTGATGAACCGCCTGTCGGAAAGTCCAGTCGGTCCTGGAGCGAGTGCCCAAACTCACTGCGTCAGGAGGCGATTGAAACCTTCTCGTCGTTCTGGATCTGCTTCACCAGCTGCTGCACCTTCGCCTTGTCCCAGACCAGGTTGCCGCCGCGGCTGCCCGAGATCGGCATGTTCATCGAGGTGCCCTGGCCGCCGCTGACGCCCTTCATCGCGAAGAACATCTCGCCCAGGTCGAACAGCCCCATGTCCTTGTCGACGATCAGCGTGTCCAGGCCCGCCCCCAGAGTCGGGTACAGCCTGAACGGGTTGACGATCGTGCCGGGCGTCGCCGCCTGGCTCGCCAGCGCCGAAAGGAACTTCTGCTGGTTCTTCGTCCGGGCCAGGTCCGACTCGGCGAAGGCGTACCGGGTGCGGACGAAGGCCAGGGCCTGCTCGCCGTTGAGGGTCTGCTTGCCCGCCTGGAAGTCGGCGCCCGACTTCTCGTCCTTGAAGCCCTTCTCGATGTCCATCTCGACGCCGCCCAGGGCGTCCACGATGTTCGCGAAGCCGGCGAAGCCGATCTCCGCGTAGTGGTCGATGCGCAGGCCCGTGTTGTGTTCCACGGTGCGCACCAGCAGTTCGGGGCCGTCCTCCGCGTACGCGGCGTTCAGCTTCACCCGGCGGCCCTGCGCCGGGAACTTCTTGCCGGACTGCGAGCCCACGAAGGAGGGGATCTCCACGTCCGAGTCGCGCGGCAGCGAGATCATCGAGTTCCCGCCGGAGCACGCGGCGAGGATCATCATGGAGTCGGTGCGCTTGCCGTCGGCCGAGCCGGTGTGCAGGCGCTTCTTGTCGTCCGCGGACATCCCCTCACGGCTGTCGGAGCCCACGATGAGGTACGTCGTGCAGTCGTCGTCCTTCGGCCGGTCGATGACCTTGCCCAGGTCCACCTCGCGGCGCACCTTGCCGTCCGCCCAGAAGTACGTGCCGATGGTGGTCACCACCAGTACGGAGACCAGCGCGATCGAACCGATCTTGATCCGCCGGCGCCAGTCCACCGGCCGCCCGGGCCGCTGCCCGCCGCCGGGACCGCCCGTACCGGGGCGGCCGGGTCCTGCCGGGGCCCCGCCCGAGGGGCTGCCGTAGACCTGGCCGGTGTTGTAGCCGCTGTCGTAGCCGGCGAAGGTGTCGTGGGCCCGGCCCTGCTGGGGCGGGACGCCGTGGCCCTGCGGCGGAACGGCCGGGCGGGGCGGCTGCTGCGGCCGGCGCTGCGGCTGCCGCTGGACGTGCGGCATCCGCTGGGCGCCCTCGGGCTGCGCGTGCGCGCTGCCGCGTCCGTACCGCTCGTCCTGGCCGCCGTCGCGGCCGTCGTTCCACCCTCTGGGCCAGTCATTCATGCGGACAAGAATGCCTGGCCGCCGGGGGCGCCCGACAGGGCGGGTGGGGGTTCGTACCGGTGCTGTTGCACAGCTGATGCATCCGCGACCGATCTATGGTTGCCGTATGACAGAAATACCGGGCGAGCTCCGGGGCAAGCCGACCTCCGCCTCACGCACCACGCTCAGCCACATCATGACCGGCAACGACACCAACCTCCTCGGAACGGTCCACGGTGGCGTGATCATGAAACTGGTGGACGACGTGGCGGGCGCCGTCGCCGGCCGCCACTCCGGCGGTCCCGCCGTCACGGCCTCGATGGACGAGATGGTGTTCCTGGAGCCGGTCCGGGTCGGCGACCTGGTCCACGTCAAGGCGCAGTGCAACTGGACCGGCCGGTCCTCCATGGAGATCGGCGTGCGCGTGCTCGCCGAGCGGTGGAACGAGTCCACCCCCGCCATCCAGGTCGGCAGCGCCTACCTGGTGTTCGCCGCCGTCGACGCCGAGGGCAAGCCGCGGACCGTGCCGCCCGTCGTCCCCGAGACCGACCGGGACAAGCGCCGCTACCAGGAGGCCCAGATCCGCCGCACCCACCGCCTGGCCCGCCGGCGCGCCATCAAGGAGCTCCGCGAACGCCGCGCCGCCGAGGGCCTCGACGACTGACCCGGCGCGCCGAGCGCCCGCGGCCTACTTCCCGCACACCACCTGGTCGCCGCTGACCACGCCGAACTCGCCCTGGTAGGGGTCCTCGGCGCGGACCGGGACCACCTTGCGGTACTCCGAGCCCGCCGTGACCAGCATCGTCCGGCCCTGGCCGCGGACCGCCCGGAGTTCGCAGCCGGGCAGCGCCGTCGCCAGGGTGCGGGCCGAGCGGTCCCAGCGCGGGTCGTACGCCACCACCGTGCGGCGCACGTCGCGGCTGGCCGCGTTGCCCGGCGTACGGGTCGTGTCGAACCCGGTGGCCCGCAGCGCGGCGTCCACCCGGCCGCCCAGCCCGTCGATCCGGGTCCCGTTCTCCACCTGGACCCGGATCTGCCGCGGCGGCACGTCCACCGGCACCGCGGCCGGGCCCTTGCGGGGCGCGCCCGGACGGTGCGGGGCCAGCGGCCGGTCGTCCCGCAGCGCCTGGAACAGCTTGGCCGCCTTCGGCTCGTCCCAGCGCACCGTCGACCCGATCCCCTTCACCTTGTACGCGGCGTTGCGCACCGGCACCGAGGCGAACTCCGACGACGACGGGGTGAAGTCCCGCATGGCCTGCCCCAGGGCCAGCATCTGCTCGGCGCCGAACCCCTTGTCGGCCCGCACCGAACCCAGCAGGGTCGAGCTGACCTGCTTGAACTTCACCGGGTTCAGCAGCATCCCGCTGCTCGTCGCCTGTTTGATCAGGGCCGCGAGGAACCGCTGCTGGCGCTGCATCCGCCCGAGGTCCGAGGCCCCGTCCACGTGCCGGGAGCGCACGTACTGCAGGGCCTGGCCGCCGCTCAGCCGGTGCGTGCCGGGCAGGAGTTCCAGGCCGGTGTTGGGGTCGCGCAGGGTCTTCGCGGTGCAGATCTCCACCCCGCCCATCGCGTCCACCGTCTTCATGAAGCTGGTGAAGTCGACCTCCAGGTAGTGGTCGATCTTCACCCGGGTCATGTTCTCCACGGTCCGCACCGTCAGGTTCGGCCCGCCCTCCGCGTACGCGGCGTTCAGCCGCACCGCGTGGGCCTTGTGCGCCTTGCCGGTGACCAGGTCGCGGTGGGCGGGCACCTCGGCGTAGCTGTCCCGCGGCAGGCTCACCACGCTGGCCCGCTCGCGGTCGGCCGAGATGTGCACGAGCATGATCGTGTCCGTGCAGTGGCAGGGGGCGCCGCCGAGCCGGTACTCGCGCCGCTCCTCCTGGCTGATCCTGTCGCGGCCGTCGGTCCCCACCAGCAGCACGTTCATGCCGTTCCCGGCCCGCGGCCGGTTCTTCATGTCCTTGAACGGGTCCACCCGCTCGATGCCGGTGTCCAGCCCGGTCATCACCGCGTGACCGACGGCCCCCGAACCGAGCACCACGACCGCGAGGCCCCCCGCCAGCCGCAGCCCCCAGCGCGGCCGGCTCCCGCGCCGGTCGCGCCGGGGCGGCGGGGAGGGCCGGCGTGGCCGGTGCGGTGGCTGGGGCACGGGGGGCACCTCCCGGGGGTGAGCAGATGAGTCAGACAGTAGGTCCGTACGATCAGCGGCAGCCGGACCGCGGGAACGGCGCGCACCGGTTTCCCCCGTACGCGGTAACGTGGCACCGATACCGACCCCCCTTGAAGGACCACATGCCCACCCAGCAGCCCGCAGTCTCGGTGATCATGCCGGTGCTCAACGAGGAGCGTTACCTCCGCGACTCCGTCCGGCACATCCTGGGCCAGGACTACGACGGCGAGATGGAGGTGGTGATCGCGCTCGGCCCGTCCACGGACCGTACCGACGAGATCGCCGCCGAGCTCGTACGCGAAGACCCGCGTGTCCACACCGTCCCCAACCCGACCGGCCGTACCCCGGCCGCCCTGAACGCCGCCATCCAGGCCTCGCGTCACCCGATCGTGGTACGGGTCGACGGGCACGGAATGCTCTCCCCGAACTACATCGCCACCGCGGTACGCCTCCTGGAGGAGACCGGGGCGCAGAACGTCGGCGGCATCATGCACGCCGAGGGGGAGAACGCCTGGGAGGACGCCGTCGCGGCGGCGATGACCTCGAAGATCGGCGTGGGCAACGCGGCCTTCCACACCGGTGGCCAGGCCGGGCCGGCCGAGACGGTCTACCTGGGCGTGTTCCGGCGCGAGGCGCTGGAGCAGCAGGGCGGCTACAACGTGGAGTTCATCCGCGCCCAGGACTGGGAGCTGAACTTCCGCATCCGCGAGGCCGGCGGCCTGATCTGGTTCTCGCCGGAGCTGAAGGTGCAGTACCGCCCGCGGCCGTCGGTACGGGCGCTCGCCAAGCAGTACAAGGACTACGGCCGCTGGCGGCACGTGGTGGCCCGCTACCACGCCGGCTCGATCAACCTGCGCTACCTCGCCCCGCCCACCGCGGTGTGCGCGATCGCGGCCGGTCTGGTCGCCGGTGCCGCCCTCACCCCGTGGGCCCTCGTGGTGCCCGGCGGCTACCTGGCGGCGATCGTCCTGGGGTCCGTCCCGGCCGGCAAGGGCCTGCCGCTGAAGGCCCGGGTGCAGATCCCGGTGGCCCTGGCGACCATGCACATGTCCTGGGGCTGGGGCTTCCTGACCAGCCCCCGCTCGCTGGCCCGCAAGGTCATCGCCTCGCGCCGTCCCGCGGTGCACGCGGCGGACCGGGCCGCGGCCGGCTAGCCGTACCGCACCCGCGTACGCGACAGGGGCCCGGCGGACTGTTCCGCCGGGCCCCTGCGCGTACGTCACCGGCCTACCAGGTGAAGCCCTTCTGGACCTCCATGCAGGCGCCCTCGTCGTCGCCGTTGAGCGGGCGCGCCGAGTCGGGGGCCTTGGTCGGCGGCGGCGGGGGCGGGGCAACCGTGTCACCGGTGCGCCAGTCCTTGCCGACGAACAGGGTCACCCCGGACACGTCGGTGGACCGCTGTACGGCGGTCGGCGGCAGCCCGAGGGCGGTGGCCACCGCCAGGGCGTCGCCGGCCTGGTCCAGGCCGGCGTAGCGGATCAGGGTGGTGTCCTCGCCGGCCGCCTGGTTGTCGGCCATGGCCCTGGTGAAGCCCTTCTTCGCGAGCAGCGCCGTGATGTCGGTCGCCCGGCCCTTCACCTTGGCCTGTGCGGCGTCCTTCCCGCCGGTGGCGTTGCGCACCATGATCGGGATCTTCCCGGGCGCGGCGGCCGGGTCGACGCCCTGCGGGGGCACGGACGCGCTCGGCGTGGCGACCGGACCCGGCGTGGTGCCGGTCTGGCCGGGGGCGGTGCCGGTCTGGCCGGGGGCGGTGCCGGACGGGCTCGGCGCGGCGCCGGCCGGGGGCGTCTGCGTGCCCTTGCCGTCGAGCGGGATGTCCTCGCGGACCATCCGGAACAGCTCCTCGGCCTCGCCCGGCTTGGGCTCGACCCGGCCGCTCTGCCGCGGGCTGTCGATCCACGGCATGGTCGACATGGTGATCCGCCCGGTCGGGACCTGCTTGAGCTCCATGCTCAGGTCGTACAGCTTGTCGATCCGGTTCAGGCCGGGGTCGACCACCATGGCCCTGATGGCCGCCTGGGCCAGGCTGTTGAGCTTGACCGGGTTGCTGAGCTTGGCGTTCTGCCGGAACTGGCGCGCCAGCGAGTTCATGTACTGGTGCTGGGCGTGGGTGCGCGCCAGGTCGCTGCCGTCCTCGAAGCCGTACCGGGTGCGCAGCCACTGCAGCGCCTGCTCGCCCTGGATGGGGGTGGTGCCCGCCTTCAGCTTGAGGCCCGAGCCCTTGCCGTCCCTGGTCCGCGAGTGGACGTTCTGCCGGACGCAGACCGGGACGCCCCCGATGGCGTCGGCCATCGACACGACGCCCTTGAAGTCGACCATCATGAAGTGGTCGATCGGGATCTTGGTGAGCTCCTGCCAGGCGGCGACGGTGCAGCCGGGGCCGCCGCGGCTGAGCGACTCGTTGGTCTGCACGAGGCCCTGGCTGGCCTGGTGGACGGTGCCGTCCTTCTCGGTGCACCTGGGCATCTTGAGCAGGGTGTCGCGGGGCATCGATATGACCGACATGTTGCTGCGGTCCGCGGAGAGGTGGAGCAGCATCTGCACGTCGGCGAGCGGCGGGCCGTCGAAGGTGTCCCTGGCCCCGCCGAGGGCCTTGTTCTCGTCGCCGTCACGGGCGTCGGAGCCGATGAGCAGGATGTTCAGCGGGGTCTGCCCGAAGGCGTTGGGCTTGGAACCGCTGAGGTTGGTGTCACCCAGGTTCAGGGCGTCGGTGCGGATGCTGCCGTTGAGATGGCGGTAGTACAGGTAACCGGCACCGGCCGTGCCGAGTATGAGCAGGGCCAGCCCGGACGACACCCAGCGCAGCACCCGCCGCCGGCCGCGGCGGCGTGGTCCGGGTATCGCGCCGGGCGAGCCCGGACCGCCGCCCGGTATGCCGCCGGCGGCCTGCGAGGGCGAGCCCTCCCCCCGCACGTTGCTGTGCCTCACGCACAACCCCCCATAAACAGATCCTGATGTCAGGTAGCTTGCCGGATCGTCTGATCGCGTCCGGTCACTTCACGCAGACGGCCTTGTCGGCCTGGTTCTGCGGCACGTCCTGCGGCAGCTGCTGAGGTGCCGTCAGGGAGATGCCGGCGCCCTTGAAGTCCGCCCCCAGCGTCAGCTTCATCGGCGCCTTCGGGGCCGCGTCCACCGTGCCGATCTTCAGCGCGCTCGAGGGCAGCCCCATCATGTCCGCCAGCGCCCGCGCCTGGTCCGCCTGGTTGGGCGCGTACTCCAGGGTGGTGTGCTCCAGCTTGGCGGGCGCGTTGCCCTGGTTGCTGGCCCGGCTGACGCCCTTGGTGTTCTGCAGCCAGTTCAGGGTGGTGGACGCCGAGCCCTGCGGGCCACCGCCGTTGAAGACCTCCACGCGTACGTCGGCGGGCTGCGCGCGGTTGCCCTGGAGGAGGGCGTCCTGCTGGGCCTTGGCCGCGTCGGCGGCCGCCTTCTCCTTCTGCTCGACCTCGGTGAGCGAGACGTCCTCGCGGATCATCGACAGCAGCGGCTGGGCCAGGGCCTGGTTGACGACCACCGTCGCCTTGATCTTCTCGGCCGGGTTGTCGAGCACCGGCAGCGTGGTGAAGGTGACGTTCTTCGGGTTGAGACCCTTCACCTCACCGGCGAGGTCGGTAAGTTTGGCGATCGACCCTATCCCCGAGTCCACGCTCAGCGCCTTCGTGGCCGCTTCGGCGAGAGAGAGGAACTTCTTCGGACTGGTCAGCGTCTCCTTCGACTTCATCTCCCGCATCATCGACCCGAGGAACGCCTGCTGGGTCTTGATCCGGTCCAGGTCGCTCTCGTTGCCGAACGCGTGCCGGGTGCGTACGAAGGCCAGCGCCTCCTCGCCCTTGAGCCGGTGCTCGCCGGCGGGCAGGTTCAGCTTGGACTTCTCGTCGTTGACCGGCTTGCCCAGGCAGACGGGGACCCCGCCGACGGCCGTGCTGAGCGTCTTCACGGCGTTGAAGTCGGCCATCATGAAGTGGTCGACCTCGATGCCGGTGAGCTGCTTGACCGTGCGCATGGTGCACCCGGGGTCGCGCCCCGCCTGCCCCAGGCTGGTGTTGAAGCGGACCCCCCGCTCGCCGGGGACGGTCTTGGTCGAGCCGTCCTCCTGCTTGGTCGGGCAGTCCGGGATGTCGGTGATCAGGTCGCGGGGGATGGAGACCGCCGTCGCGTTGGTCCGGTCCTTGGAGACGTGGAACAGGATCGTGGTGTCCGCGTGGCCCTTGCTGTCCTTGTCGCCGTAGCCCTGGTTGCCGGCGCCGGTGCGCTTGTCCGTGCCGATCACCAGGATGTTGATCGGCTGGCCCTTCCTGAAGCCGCCGCTGCCCGCGCCCGCGGTGTCGATGACCTGGAGGTTGCCGTTGAGGTGCCGGTAGTAGAGGTAGCCGGCGACCGATCCGCCGACCAGCAGGAAGGCAAGGGTGCCGCCGGAGACGGCCAGTGCCTTCTTGCGGCCGCCGCCCTTGCCGCCGCCTTTGCCCGCCTTGCCGCGTTTGCGGCTGCCGCCGCGCCGCCCGCCGCCGGGCGGCGTCTCGCCGCGGCGCGGTCCGGGAACCCCGGTGGCCGGGCCGGAGGGGGAGCCGCCGGGAGCCGCGGGGGCCCGCCGGGGGCGGGGGGTCGTGACCGGGGTCCGCTGCTGATGCGCTGCGGAACGGTCCAGTCGCAGTTCGTAGTTGCCGGTGCGGGGGTTGAGGACCCACTGGTCTGCGGGGTCGATTTCGTCCGCCCGCCCACGGCCTTGTGCATCCACGGTCGCTCGAGATCCTCCGTCGGTGGCACCGGATCGCTCACCTTATCCGGCCAGTTCAGCGTCAAACCATGCTGGTGACAAATTCCACTCCCCTTATAACTGGGCAATCCGGCCAACCCGCTCGCTTCGGGCGACGGCTTTTGGGATTGCTTTACCGGCAGGCGGCGGCGCCCGCCGTGGTGCCCGTGAAGGTGGGTACGGGTGTGGCGGAAGGTTCGGCTCCAATTCCACTTCCGGTCACCTGTGCGGGTGTCGGGGCGCCCGTGGCCGCGGCGGACGGGGTCGGCCGCGGCGGGGCCGGGACGACGCCCACCGGCCGGTCCGTGCGCAGCCGCTCGAACAGCCGGACCGCGTCCGGAACCACCAGTTCGTCCCGGTTCGGATCCGCTGAGTGCGGTTTCCTGGGAACCGTCAGGAACTGCACCTTCTCGGTAGGAATGCCCCGCATGCTGCGGACCAGTTCGTACAGACCGCGCAACGAGGCCAGCCCCGGATCCGTGGTGATCGACGAGGTCGCGGCGTCCAGCAGCGGGTAGAGCCGCCCCGGGTTCAGCAGCACCCCGTTGCTCTGCACCTTCTTCACCAGCGAGCCCAGGAACTGCTGCTGGCGGTCCATCCGCTCGGTGTCGCTGCCGCCGCCCAGGCTGTACCGGGCCCGGACGAAGCCCAGCGCCTGCTCCCCGCGCAGGGTCTGCCGGCCCGCGGGCAGCTTCAGCTTCGCCTCGGGGTCGTCCACCGGCTCCTTCAGGCAGATCTCCACCCCGCCCACCGCGTCGACCATCCGCTTGAACCCGCGGAAGTCCACCACCATGTGGTGGTCGATCCGGATCCCGGTCAGCTTCTCCGCGGTGCGGATCGTGCAGGCCGCCCCGCCCCACTGGAACGCCCAGTTGAACTGCCCGTACCGCTCGCCGGTCCGGCTCCCGTCCGGGCGGGCGCACGCCGGTATCCGGGCCATCAGGTCACGCGGTATCGACACCGCCGTGGCACTCTGCCGGTCCGCCGCGACGTGCAGCAGGATCGTGGTGTCCGAGCGCTGCGTGCCCTCGTCCTGCCCGTAGCGGGCGTTGTCCTCGCCGGACCTGGAGTCCGAGCCGATGAGCAGGATGTTCTGCGCCCCGCCGCCGTAGTGCGACGGGCGCTCCCGTTCGAACCGCTCCAGCTCCGAGGCCGCCGAGGTGTCCTCGGTGATGTTGCCGTCGAGCTTGCGGTACGTCCACCAGCCGGTCGCGGACCCACCCAGTACCAGCAGGACCAGCACCAGCCCGACCCAGCGCAGCAGCCGGCGGCGACGGCGTCGCGGGGGCCTCGAAGGGCCTCCGGCCGTCCCCTTCCCGCCGGGTGTGTCCGCGCCGTAGGTCACTCTGCGTACGTCCCCTCGCCGATCCGGCCACGGGCCGTACGGGTGAGCACGGCCCATCGCCTGATCATGACTCCGGGCCGGGCGACCGGCCCGGGGACGGGGGCCTGGAGTCCGCCATGTGGGTGACAAATCGCGTAGTGCGGCAGCTGACGCGCACCACGCGCCCCCCGGCCGGCCCCTCAGACCCCCACCGCTCAGACCCCCGCGGTACGGGTCACCCGCTCGCTCTCCACCCGCTGGGCCAGCCCCTCGGCCGGCAGCCGGTCCACGTTCCGGCACAGCACCACCGAGCCGCCCGCCGCCAGCGGCGCGAAGAGCCCCGCCGACAGCCCCTCCCAGTCGCCGTACGACAGCCCTGACAGCAGCCGGGAGCCCTCGCCGAGCCCGAGCGCCGCCGCGTCCTCGCGCGCCCGCTCGACCAGCCCCGCGTACGACAGCTCGGCGCCGCCGACGACCAGGCCCGCGGCCTCCGGATCCACCGGCACGAACGGCGCGAACCGGTCGCCCTGCCCCGGCACCTCCACCGCGTAGTCCAGGAACCCGGCCGGCGGCTGCGGGAACCGACCGCCCAGCGGGCGCAGCGCCAGCGCCACCCGCTCGCCCCCGCACGCGGAGGCCGCGTCCAGGGTGTCCGGGCCGCTCACCACCAGGTCGGCGCCGGCCGGATCCCCGCCCACCTCCACCACCACGCCCACCGAGGCGGCGGCGACCACCCAGACCGCCGTCTGCCAGTGCGCCGGCAGCAGCAGCGCGAGCCGGTCGCCGGGGCCGGCGCCCAGGTCGCCCTGGAGCAGGTTCGCGGTCTTGGCCACCCAATTGGCGAAGGTGGCGACGGACAATTCGACGCGCTCGCCCGTCGCGTCGTCGTAGAAGGTGACGAGGGGGCGGCCCGGATCCGCGGCCAGCGCGGATCGCAGCAGGTCGGCAGGGGTGCGGTCAGTGGCGTTCACCCGGCCCAGCCTAGTCGGGCCCCCTCGCCCGTCCGGCGGACACCGGCCTCGCCCGTCCGGGGGAGGAGTCCCGGTGCGCCGCGCCGACGCCCTGTCAGTTCCCGCTGGCAGCGCTCCCGGACTCCGCACACGATCTTTCCCATGCGTGGATTCCTTGCTTCCTCGATCGGCGTCGCGACCGCGGCCGCACTGGCCCTCCCGCTCGCGCTCCCCACCCCGGCCCTGGCCGGGTCCGCCGCCCCGGCGGCCCCCGCCGGCTCCACCCAGTCGCTGCCGCTGGTCCCCGTCCCGGCCGCGGGTGACCGGGCGGCGTCCGGCGTCCCCGGCATGAGCGCCGGCCCCCGGACCCCCGCGGCGGTCGGGCTGGCCGCCCGCGAGGTCAAGACGTTCTCGCTGGTCGGCGTCGTCTGGGACGACGCCGGCACCGAGCTGTCCGGCCGGGTCCAGGTCCGCACCCGCTCCGCCGCCACCGCCGCCTGGTCCGACTGGCAGGACGTCGAGACCCACAACGCCGAGCACGCCGCCGACCCGGACGCGGCCGAGCGGGGCTCGGGGAGGGTGCGCGGCAGCACCGCGCCGCTGTGGGTGGGCGAGTCCGACGGCATCGAGGTGCGGGTGCAGGCGGCCACCGGAGCGGTGTCGGCGCTGCCGTCGGGCCTGCGGATCGAGCTGGTCGACCCCGGCGCCGCGCGCGGGACGGCCCCGGACGGCAAGAACGGGACCGCCGGCGAGGGGGCGGGCGACGGCGACGACAAGGGCGAGGCGGGCGTGGCCCCCGGCCTGTCCATGGAGATGGCCGAAGCCTCCATGGTGAACGTCCCGCACGCGCCGCTCGGCGCGAACGAGATCAAGGAGCTCGACAAGGCGGACGCCACCGCCGACGCGGTCTTCGCCAGCGACGGCGCGCTGGAGGCGGCGGCCGTGCCGTACATCGGACCCCGCCCGAAGATCATCACCCGCAGGGGGTGGGGCGCGGACGAGTCGCTGCGGGAGCCCGGCTTCGTCTACACCAGCACGGTCAAGGCGGCGTTCGTGCACCACAGCGCCTCCGGCAACAACTACGCCTGCAAGGACGCGCCGGCGGTGCTGCGCAGCTTGTACCGCTACCACGTGGTGAGCAGCGGGTGGCGGGACTTCGGCTACAACTTCGCGGTCGACAAGTGCGGCAACGTGTACGAGGGACGGGCGGGCGGCGTCTCCAAGGCGGTCCTCGGCGCGCACACCATGGGCTTCAACACCAACAGCATGGGCGTGGTGGTGCTCGGCTCCTACACGAACCTGGCTCCGCCGGCGGCGGCGACGAGCGCGGTGGCGAAGCTGACGGCGTGGAAGCTCGGGCTGTTCAACGCGGACCCGCGGGGCAAGACGAAGCTGGTGTCGGGCGGGGGCAACAAGTTCCCCAAGGGGCGGAGCGTCTCGATGAACGTGATCTCCGGGCACCGGGACGGCTTCGCGACGGAGTGCCCCGGCAAGCGGCTCTACGGCGAACTCCCCCCCACCCGCACCGCCTCAGCCCGCCTCCAGGGCCGCCCGGTCCCGTAACCCGGGCCCCGGCCGGCCCCGCCCGGCCGGGAAGGGCCCTGTACGGCCCGTCTCCGCCCGAGCGGCGCGCCGCTCCGAGCCGGATCGGCTTTTGAGCGGGTCGGGGCGAAGCCGTGGGCCCGGCTGGTCGGCCCGGGCGGCACGTCGAGCCTGAGCGGCGTTTGAGCGGGTCGGGGCGAAGCCGTGGGCCCGGCTGGTCGGCCCCGGCGGCACGTCCAGCCCGAGCGGCGTTTGAGCGGGCCTGGCCGGAGCCGTGGGTCAGCGTTCGGGGCTCTGGCCGGGCTTCTGGGGCTCCGCCCCAGGCCCCGCGCCTCAATCGCCGGCGGGGCTGGTTTTGCCCGGGCGGGTCTGGTCCTGTGCGACCGGTCTTCGTCCGGGCGGGCGCCGCTTCGAGCC
>NZ_JBIBBM010000009.1:287380-306573 GCF_042900645.1 Streptomyces sp. NPDC012888
AGGCCCCGCGCCTCAATCGCCGGCGGGGCTGGTTTTGCCCGGGCGGGTCTGGTCCTGTGCGACCGGTCTTCGTCCGGGCGGGCGCCGCTTCGAGCCGGAGCGGCGTTTGAGCGGGTCGGGGCGAAGCCGTGGGGCTGGCTGGTCGGTCCCGGCGGCACGTCCAGCCCGAGCGGCGTTTGAGCGGGCCTGGCCGGAGCCGTGGGTCAGCGTTCGGGGCTCCGGCCGGGCTTCTGGGGCTCCGCCCCAGGCCCCGCGCCTCAATCGCCGGCGGGGCTGGATTCGCCCCGGCGCGCTTCGTGCCGCAGGTCGGCGCCTTCCGGGCAGGCCCCCCGGCGGGGTTCGTGCCCCAGGCCGGCGCCGTTCGGGCCGCAACCCCCGCGCTGGGCTGGCCCGCGGGTCGGCGTCCGCGAAGTGGCCCCGGCCTGGGGTGGTCCCGCGCGGCCGGGGGCGGCCGGGCGGCGGCCACGGCCCGGCGGCGGCTGTGGCCCGGCGGCGGGGGAGGGCTCGGGCAGGGGGCGGATACGCTCGTGGGGTGGCCGGCCGCTTCGATCCCCTGACCTCCACCGCCGCCCGCGGCGGCCGCGTCGACGTGCCCTCCGCACACACCAGGCGCTGGGCACCCCCCGCCCCCCTCGACCTCGGCCTCACCCTCGGCCCGCTCCGCCGCGGCCCCGGCGACCCCACCTTCCGGGTCACCCCCGACGGCTCCGTGTGGCGGGCCACCCGTACGCCCGCGGGCCCCGCCACCCTCCGGGTGGCCCTCGCCGCCGAGCCCGGCCGGGTCGAGGCCGAGGCCTGGGGGCCGGGCGCCGACTGGGTGCTCGACACCCTGCCCGCCCTGCTCGGCGCCGACGACGACCCCTCCGCCTTCACCCCCCGCCACCGCCTGGTGCACACGAGCCACCGCCGCCGCCCGGGCCTCCGGCTCACCCGTACCGGCCTGGTGATGGAGTCGCTGATCCCGGTCGTACTGGAGCAGAAGGTCACCGTCGACGAGGCCTACCGCGCCTGGCGCCGCCTGGTCCGCCAGTTCGGCGAGCCCGCGCCCGGCCCGGCCGGAGCCGGCGTGCCCGACGGCATGTACGTCATGCCCGACCCCGCCGGCTGGCGCCGCATCCCGTCCTGGGCCTGGCACACCGCCGGGGTCGACGCCAAGCGCTCCGGCACCATCCTCCGCGCCGCCCGGGTGGCCGACCGCCTGGAGGAGGCGGCGCGGATGCCGCTCGCCCAAGCCGAGCACCGCCTCCAGCTGGTGCCGGGCATCGGCCCGTGGACCTCCGCCGAGACCCTGCAGCGCAGCAACGGCGCCGCCGACGCGGTCACCACCGGCGACCTCCACCTGCCCGGGATCATCGGGTTCGCGCTGGCCGGCAACCGGGACGCCGACGACGCCGAGATGCTGGAGCTGCTCGCCCCGTACGCCGGGCAGCGGCACCGCGCCGCCCGGCTGATCCTGCTGGCGGGCCTGAGCCCGCCCCGCCGCACCCCGAAGATGCCCCGGGTGGACATCGGCCGGCTCTGACCGGGAGCTCGGACAACCAGCCTCAGCCAGCCGCAACCAGCGTCAATCACCCGCAACCACCGCAACCACCGCAAGCCGGCCGCCGGCACGCGCCGGCCCCCGCTCAGCGGACCTCGACGAACGCCTCCGGCTCGCGCGCCGGCCGGTCCGCCGGGGCCGCCGCCGGGTGGCCGACCGCCACCGCGCCCATCGGGTCCCAGTCCGCCGGCAGGTCCAGCACCTCGCGGACCACGTCACGGCAGAACATGGTCGAGGAGACCCACGCCGTGCCGAGCCGTTCCCCGGCCAGGGCGACGAGCAGGTTCTGCACGCCCGCGCCCATCGCCACCACGAACATCTCCCGCTCGGCCGCGTCCCGCCGGGCGTGCCCGTAGTGGTGCGCCCCGTCCGTCACCAGGCACGGCACGACCAGGTAGGGCGCGTTGCGCAGCACGTCCCCGCGCCGTACCCGCCTGGCGATGGACTCCTCGGACTTGCCGTCGCGCCGCAGGTCGGCGATCCACGCCTCGCGCATCGCGTCCAGCAGCCGGGTGCGGGCCCCCGCCGACTCCAGCAGGACGAACCGCCACGGGGTGGTGTGGTGCGGGGCCGGCGCGGTGACCGCGGCCGCGACCGCGCGGCGCACCGCGCCGGGGTCGACCGGGTCGGAGGTGAAGGCCCGTACGGTGCGCCGCTGGGTGACGGCCTCCCGGACGGCCTCCGAGGTGCCGAGGCGGAACATGTCGTCGGCGGGGGCCCGCACCAGGTCGCGGGCGGTGCCCTCGCCGAGGACGTGCGGCAGGCCGCGGACCACCGCGACCGGCAGTCCGGCCGCCTTGCCCTTGACCAGGTCGCCGGCGGCGGCCAGTTCGTCGGCGGTGGCCACCACCGTGGCGCTCAGCGGGTTGCCGTGGGCGTCGGTGCCTCCGCGCAGGTCCTCCAGGACGCGTACGCCGGCCGCGCCGATCGCGACGTCCGTCAGCCCGGCGCGCCAGGGTCGCCCGAACGTGTCGGTGATGACGACGCCGACGTCCACCGACAGGGTCCGGCGCAGCCCCTCGCGGAGGGCGGCGGCGGAGGCGTCGGGGTCCTCGGGGAGGAGGAGCACGGTGCCGGACGCGGTGTTGGAGGCGTCCACTCCGGCCGCGGCCATCACCAGGCCCTGCCGGTTCTCGACGATCCGCAGGGCGCCGCGGCGGGCGACCACCCGTACCGTCTCGGCGTCTATCGCGGCCTCCCGGGAGTCCGCGGCGACGATCCGGCCCTCCGCCTTGGAGACGATCTTCGAGGTGACGAGCAGGACGTCGCCGTCCCGGAGTCCGGGCTCGGCGGCGGCGATCAGCTTCGCCAGGTCGTCGCCGGGGCGGACCTCGCCGATGCCGGTCAGGGCCCGCACCTCGTAGGAGGGGGCGGTCACCGGCAGGCCTCCGCGAGGTCCAGCGCGGCCCGGGCCATCGCCTCGGTGGCGGCCGGGTCGGTCATCATCAGCGGCACGGAGCGGCAGGCGATGCCGGCGGCGGTGACCTGCTCGACGGCGTCGGCGTCGGAGGTGTCGACGAGCCAGCCGTCGAGGAGGTCGGCGCCGTAGTGCGCGGCGACGGCCGCGGCGGTGGTCTCGACGCCGACGGCGGCGAGCACCTTGTCGGCCATGCCGCGTACGGGTGCGCCGCCGACGATGGGGGAGAGGCCGACGACGGGCGCGCCGGCGGCGGCGACGGCCTCGCGGATGCCGGGGACGGCGAGGATGCTGCCGACGGAGACGACCGGGTTGGACGGCGGGAAGAGGATGACGTCGGCGGCGGCGAGGGCCTCCAGCACGCCGGGGGCGGGCTTGGCCTGCTCGGCGCCGACCGGGACGACGGCCTCCGCGTCGACGGAGGCGCGCAGCCGCACCCAGTACTCCTGGAAGTGGATGACCCGGCGCTGTCCGTCGAGGGTGACGGCCACATGGGTCTCGACCCGGTCGTCGGACATGGGCAGCAGGCGCACGCCGGGCTGCCAGCGGTCGCAGAGGGCTTCGGTGACGGCGCTCAGCGGGTAGCCGGCGGCCAGCATCTGGGTGCGGACGATGTGGGTGGCGAAGTCGCGGTCGCCGAGCCCGAACCAGTCGGGCCCGACCCCGTACGCCGCGAGTTCCTCCTTGACCTTGAAGGACTCGTCGGTCCTGCCCCAGCCCTGCTCCTCGTTGATGCCACCGCCGAGCGTGTACATCACGGTGTCCAGGTCGGGGCAGACCTTGAGGCCGAACAGGTGGATGTCGTCACCGGTGTTGCCGATGACGGTGATCTCCGCGGCGGGCTCCGCCGCCTTCAGCCCGCGCAGGAAGCGGGCGCCGCCGATACCGCCGGCCAGAACAACAATGCGCATGCACGGCAGTCTGTCAGGAGTGTGCCGGGCGGTTCAGAGGCGGGCGGACTCCAGGTCCGGGGCGTGCTCCAGGCCGGCCGGGGTGCAGTGGTGCACCGGCATCTCGGTGAGGCCGGGGAAGTAGACGTTGAGGCTGACGGCTCCGTCGAGGGAGTCGTTGACGACCTCGTGGGCGTAGCCGGGGGCGAAGACCCGCTGGCTGCCGGCGCGCAGGGTGAGGGGGCGGCGGCCGTCGTGGAGGCGGTGTTCGGTGAGCTCGCCTTCGAGGACGGTCAGGACGCCGGAGGAGGGGCCGTGGTCGTGCGGGCCGCTGCCCTGGCCGGGGACCCAGCTGAGCAGCCAGACCTCGTAGCCGGGGCCGGTGCGCAGCCGGTGGTACCAGCGGGTGGTGGCGTCGTATTCGACGAGGTGTTCCCACTCGGCGCGGTCGGCGGCGATCTCACGGGCCAGGCCGGCGAACTCGGCGACGGTCACCGGGTGTTCGCGGGCGGGCTGGAGGAGGTGGGGGACTTCGAGGATGTCGCCGGCGATCTGCAGGTCGCTGTCGTTGTTCATCGGGGGTGCCTCGATGGGTGTCAGTGGCGCCGCGGTTGCGGGGCGGGTGGGTTCGGTGCCGGGTGCGGGGAGTCGCGATGACTTCAACAGCCGCAACAGCGACAGCGAACCTGGGCAGCGCGCAGGAACCCACGAATGGGGGTCCGGGTGGCGGCTGCGGTCACTGACATGCGGACAAGGAGAACGGCTCGCGCTTGCCGCTGTCAACCCAATGTCCGGTATGCGAGAAAAGATTCACCTCATCCGGTTGCCCTGCGCGGAGAAAGGTTTGTGCAAGCCGAACCCGGGGATTCGCGCAGCAGTCCCACCCGCGAACCCCGGCCTCCGCCCGTAACCGGAATGTGATCTGCGCCGCTTCTGTGGCCGGATCACAACCACACCGGAGGGTGAAGCGTCGGTCGCGGGTGGGAGGTGGTATCCGGCCATGCGTGTGGCTTCTGTCACGATTTTTGCTGACATTGTCACTTTCTGCATAGGCTTGGTTCCGCAGAGTGAATAAGGGGCCTAATAGCAGATCTCGGCTTGACTGCCCCGGATCACCCTCTTGTAATTTCACTCGTGTCGTTCCGGCCAGATCCGGACGACAGCCACGGGGACGCACATAACAGAGCGAGGGGCGCACATGACCGAGCTGTTTCAGGAACTGCTGGTCGAGGAGGCGGACGAGGAGCTCGGATGGCAGGAGCGCGCACTGTGCGCCCAGACCGACCCCGAATCCTTCTTTCCCGAGAAGGGCGGCTCCACCCGCGAGGCCAAGAAGGTCTGCCTCGCCTGTGAGGTCCGCTCCGAATGCCTCGAATACGCCCTCGCCAACGACGAACGCTTCGGCATCTGGGGCGGCCTCTCCGAACGCGAACGCCGCCGCCTGAAGAAGGCCGCCGTCTGACCGGGTCCACCCGGCCCACACCCCAGCCGCGCCCCGGCCGGGCGCGGACCGGCAACCGTCCCGGCAACGACGTCGACCACATATCGAACAGAGCAAACGGTCCGCCTCCTGCACCTTCCCCGCTGGAGGCGGACCGCCGCTTTGCAAGGGCTAGGGTGGGGCGCTGTCCAGCCGCCTCCGGGGGCCACACCCCCGGAAATCCCCCAGGCCCCGCCCGGGGGTCCCCCCACGCCGGAGGACCCGTACCGCGATGTCCCTGCACAGCCACCAGGCAGCCAGTACCCCCGAGTTCCCCCGGCACGTGGTCACCGCGGTCCTGGTCGCCCACGACGGCGCCCGCTGGCTGCCGCACGCCCTCGCCGGACTCCTCGGCCAGGAGCGGCCCGTCCAGAACTGGGCCGCCGCCGACACCGGCAGCGCCGACGACTCCGCCCGCCTCCTCACCGAGGCCCTCGGCGAGGACCGCGTCCTCCACCTGGCCCGCCGCACCGCCTTCGGCACCGCCGTCGACGAGGCCGCCCGCAGCGCCGGCACCCCCACCCTCGACGACCTGCCCTACCTCCGGCGCCCCAGCGGCTGGGACCCCGTCAGCCGCACCTGGAACGACGCCGCCTACGACCTCCCCGAACTCCCCCACGGCGAACCCGTCCACTGGCTCTGGCTGCTGCACGACGACTGCGCACCCGAACCCGACGCCCTCACCGAGCTCCTGCGCGTCGCCGAGGACAACCCCGACGCCGGCGTCATCGGCCCCAAGCTCCTCGGCTGGTACGACAAGAAGCAGCTCCTCGAAGTCGGCGTCACCATCGCCCGCAGCGGCCGCCGCTGGACCGGTCTCGACCGCCGCGAACAGGACCAGGGCCAGCACGACCAGGTCCGCCCCGTGCTCGCCGTCTCCACCGCCGGCATGCTCATCCGCCGCGACGTCTACGACGCCCTCGGCGGCTTCGACCGCCGCCTGCCCCTCATGCGCGACGACGTCGACCTCTGCTGGCGCGCCCACCGCGCCGGCCACCCCGTCCTCGTCGCCCCCGACGCCGTGCTCCGCCACGCCGAAGCCGCCGCCCGCGAACGGCGCACCGTCGACTGCGCCGGCCGCTCCGCCACAGGCGCCCACCGCGTCGACAAGGCCGGCGCCTCCTACACCGTCCTCGTCAACACCCCCGGCAAGGCCCTCCCCTGGGTGCTGTTCCGACTCGTCCTCGGCACCCTCCTGCGCACCCTCGGCTACCTCGTCGGCAAAGCCCCCGGCCAGGCCGTCGACGAACTCACCGGACTCCTCGCCACCCTGCTCCGCCCGGGCCGGATCCTCACCGCCCGCCGGCGCCGCGCCCGCGCCGCCGACCCCGCCGTGCCCCCCGGGGAACTCCGGCCCCTCTTCCCCCCGCCCGGCGCCACCCTCCGCGCCAACCTCGAACAACTCGCCGCGTACGCCGGCGCCGGCCGCGCCACCGACACCCCCGGCACCGGCCGGCACGGCGGCGGCCTGGAAACCGGCCCCGGCGGCGAGGACGCCGACTTCCTCCACACCGAGCGGTTCTCCCGGCTCAGGCGGATCGGCCGCAACCCCGCCCCCCTCCTCCTCGCGTTCCTCCTGCTCACCTCATTCGCCGCCTGCCGTTCCCTCCTCGTCGGCGGCAGCCTGATGGGCGGCGCCCTCCTCCCCGCACCCGACTCCGCCGGCGCCCTCTGGCACGCCTACACCCGCGACTGGCAGCCCGTCGGCACCGGCACCACCGCCGGCGCACCCCCCTACCTCGCCGTCCTCGGCGCCCTCTCCCTCCTCCTGCTCGGCTCCCCCCAGACCGCCCTCACCCTGCTCCTGGTCTGCTCCGTCCCGCTCGCCGGACTCACCGCCTACTTCGCCTCCCGGCCCCTCGTCGACTCCCGCCTGCTGCGCGCCTGGGCCGCCACCGCCTACGCCTTCCTGCCCGCCGTCACCGGAGCCCTCGCCGGCGGCCGCCTGGGCACCGCCGTACTCGCCGTCCTGCTACCGCTCATCGCCCGCACCGGCCTCGCCGCGTACGGCCTCGACCGCCCCGAGGAGCCCCGCGGCCGCCGCTCCCTGTGGACGTACGTCCTGCTGCTCACCCTGGCCACCGCGTTCACCCCCGTCGTCTGGCCGCTCGCCGCCGTCCTCGGCGCCGCCGCGCTCGTACTGCGCCGCGCCGCCTGGAAGACGTACGCGCCCACGTACGCCGCCGCCCTCGCCACCCCGCTCCTCCTGCTCGCCCCCTGGTCCCTGGAACTCCTCACCCACCCCGGCCGCCTCCTCCGCGAAGCAGGCCTCCCGTACGGCACCGGCGCCGCCACCGCCCTCGACCTGCTCGGCCTCAGCCCCGGCGGCCCCGGAACCGCCGGCGGGCTGCTGCTCCTCGGCACCGTCCTCGCCGCCCTCGCCGCCCTGCTGCGCGCCGAACGCGCCCCCGCCGTCCGCATCGCCTGGACCGCCGCCCTGGCCGCGATGCTCCTCGCCGTCCTCACCAACCGCACCGGCTGGGCCGGCCCCGCCACCCTCGTCCAGGGCCTGGCCCTGCTGGCCGCCGCCGTACTCGGCGCCGAAGGAGCCAAGGACCGCCTCGCCGCCCACGGCTTCGGCTGGCGGCAGCCGCTCGCCGCGCTCATCGCCCTCGCCGCCGCCGCGGGCCCCCTCCTCGGCGCGGCGGGCTGGGTCCTCGGCGGAGCCGCCGGCCCGCTGGAACGCCGCGACCCCGTCCAGGTCCCCGCCTTCGTCGCCCTCAAGGGCGACACCAACCAGCCCCGCACCCTGGTGCTGGGCGGCGGGCCGGCCGACGGCGTCCGCTACAGCCTGGTCCGCGGCTCCGGCGCCGCCCTCGGCGACGCCGAGACCCTCGCCTCGGCCGGCGCTGACACCCGCCTGGACAAGACGGTCGCCGGACTGGTCGCCGGCTCCGGCGCCGACCAGACCGACCAGCTCGGCGCCTTCGCCATCCGCTACGTCCTGGTCCGCGACGACGCCCCCCAGCGGCTCCGCCAGGTCCTCGACGTCACCCCCGGCCTCAGCCGCCTCAGCCGCCAGGAGGACGGCGCACTCTGGCGGGTCGACCGTGAGGTCGCCCGCGCGGTCGTCCTCTCCGGCAAGGCCGGCGAGGCCCCCGTCAACGTCGCCGCCGGCCCCGTCGAGATCCACACCAGGATCGCGGCCGGCCCGGACGGCCGCGTCCTGCGCATCGCCGACCGGGCCGCCCCCGGCTGGCGGGCCACCCTGGACGGCGAACCCCTCGAACCCACCACCGTCGACGGCTGGGCCCAGGGCTTCGAACTCCCCGCCGGCGGCGGCCGCCTCGACCTCGTGTACTCCGACTCCGCCGCCCGCACCGCCTGGACCTACGCCCAGGGCCTGCTCGCCGTGCTGCTGCTGGTGATGGCCCTGCCCGGCCGGCGCCGCCGCCTCGACGACGACCTCCCCGAGGACGAGGCCGCCGTACCCGCCCAGCCCGGACCCGCCGAGGCAGGCGAGGGCCGCCGCGCCCGCCGGCTGCGGGCCGGAGCCGCGGCGGGCGCCGGGCCTGCCCCGGCGGCCGCGGCCGCGCCCGAACCCGCGCCGGTCCAGGCCGACCCGTACGCACAGCTCCCCGCGCAGCACGCCCACCCGGACGACCCTTACGCGTACGGGTACGGCGACGGCTACGGAGACGGCTACGGCCACGCCGAGCAGCCCCCCGCCCACGGCCGGCGGACGGGCCAGGTCCCGCCCCAGGCGCACCCCTACGAGCCGTACCCCCACCCGCAGGAGCAGCAGTACCAGCCGCCCCAGCAGCCGCCCCAGCAGTACGACGCGTACCAGCCGTACGGGCAGCCGTACGAGCAGTACCCGCAGCAGTACGACGCCTACGGACAGCCGGTCGCCCCCCAGCGCCCGGGCCCGGACGGGAGCCCCCAGCAGTGAAGCGCGCACCCCTGACCCTGGCGGCCGCGGCCGCCGCGCTCGCCGCCGTCACCGGCATCGCCACCCTGACCGCGCCCGCACCGCGGGCCGCGGCCGGCCCCGCCGCGACCCGCGAGCCGGTGGTCCGCTCCACCCTGGCCTGCCCGGCCCCGTCCACCTCGGACATCGCCGAGACCGCCTACACCTCGTACACCCCCGCCGGCACCCCCGCCGGCACCGGCACCCGGCCGGGCGGACCGGGGGGCGCCCGCCTGGTCGCCACCGGCAAGGACGGCAAGCAGCTGCTGGAGCTGAAGGAACCCGGCAAGCCGGCCGCGGCCACCGCCTCCGGCGCCGAGGCGCCGGCCATGACCGGCACCGCCGACGGCCCCCTCGCCCCCGGCTGGACCGCCCAGCAGACCACCAAGGTGGCGGTCGGGCAGGCGCGCGGGCTGCTCGGCGTGGCCTGCACCGCACCCGGCACCGAGTTCTGGTTCCCCGGCGCCTCCACCGCCCAGGGACGCACCGACTACCTCCACCTCACCAGCGCCGACGGCACCGGCGCGGAGGTGGACGTCGAACTGTTCGGCCCCGAGGGCGAGCTCAAGTCCAAGGAGGGCACCGGCGCCGGCCCCGCCGACGCCGTCCGGGTCCACCCCCGCTCCTCGGAGAAGGTCCTGCTCTCCGAACTGACCTCCGAGCAACTCCCCGACGTCACGGTCCGGGTGACGGCCCGTACCGGGCGGGTCGCAGCGACCGTGCAGGTCACGGAGGACGGGGTGGGCGCCGACTGGCTGCCCGCCGCCACCGCCCCGGCCGGCTCCCTGGTGCTGCCCGGCATCCCGGCCGACGCCACCTCCGTCCGGCTGGTCGTCCACGCCCCCGGCGAGCAGGACGCCGACCTGCGGGTGCGGCTGGCCGGGCCCGGCGGGCCCATCAGCCCCGCCGGCCACGAGCAGTTGCACGTCAAGGCCGGCAGCACCGCGAGCGTCGACCTGAAGGACGTCACCCGGGGGGAACCCGGATCGCTGCTGCTGACGCCGTCCGAACCGCGGCGCGCGGTACCGGTGGTGGCCGCACTGCGGGTGGTCCGGGGCGGCGGGGCCAAGCAGGAGCTGGGCCTGCTGCCGGCGTCCGGGCCGGCCGGCCCGCGGGCCACCGTCGCCGACAACCGCGCCGACCAGGGCGCGACCACCCTCTCGCTGACCGCCGTCGGGGCGGACGCCCGGGTCCGGGTGACCGCCTCGCCCGGCACCGAGGGCGGCGCGCCCGCCTCCCAGGAGTACACGGTGAAGGCGGACAGCACCCTCGCGGTGGCGCCGCCGCCGGTGCCGGGGGAGGGCGGCAAGGGGGCGTACGCGCTGACCGTGGAGACCCTGTCGGGGGGCCCCGTGCACGCGGCCCGCACGCTCTCGCTGCCGCACGAGGGCATCGCGTTCTTCACCGTGCAGACGCTGGCGGACGACCGGAGCACCGTGGTGGTGCCCCGGGCGGTGCAGGACCTCGCGGTCCTGGACGACTGACGGGCCGGGCGGGAGGTCAGTCCTGCCCGTACCGGGGATCCACCGTTTCGGGCGAGAGCCCGAGCAGTTCGGCGACCTGTTCCACCACGATCTCGTGTACGAGCAGGGCCCGTTCGTCCCGGTTCTTGCTGCGGATCTCCACCGGCCGCCGGTAGACGACGATCCGCGCGGGCCGGCCCTCCCGGGCCTCGCTCATCCCGCCCAGCGGGACCGCCTCGTCGTTCCAGCCGCTGTCCGCGCCGCCCGGCGCCCCGGGCACCTCGGCGACCACGAACTCCACGTCGGCCAGCTGCGGCCAGCGCCGCTCCAGCCGCTCCACGGAGTCCTGCACGAGGTCGCCGAACAGCTCGGCACGGCTGGCGGACAGCGGCACCTGCGGCGGGGCGACCGGCCCGCGCATCCCGCGGCCGTGCCGGTCCCGGCGGCGCGGCCGGGGCTCGGACGGACCGGCGGGGCCGGGCGGTCCGGCCGGGCCGGATTCGCCGGACTGGCCGGCGGAACGAGCCGAACCGGCCGAACCGGCCGAACCGGCCGAACCGGCGGAACCGGGCGGACCGGACGGGTCGTCGGGCGGCAGCGGAGTGTCCATCACCAGGGCAGAGTAGCCCCGCCGCGGCCTCCGGGAGAGCCCGCGACAGCCGGTCGGAGTGTGCGCGTTTCCGACCGGATCTGACGCCCCGAAGCCCGACTATGGCCGGGATCACGGGGCGACACGGGGGAGTGAGCTGCCCGAGAGTCGTCGCGGCCCGGTCAAGAGTGCGGTACCGTCCAACGTCGTGAGCCTTGTACGTCGCTGTTCGCGCACCGCGTGCGGCCGCCCTGCCGTCGCAACACTGACGTACGTCTACGCCGACTCGACCGCAGTCCTCGGCCCGCTCGCCACCTACGCCGAACCCCACTGCTACGACCTCTGCGCCGAGCACTCGGAGCGCCTGACCGCCCCGCGCGGCTGGGAGGTCGTCCGCCTCTCCGACGGGTCCGCGCCGTCTCGCCCGAGCGGAGACGACCTCGAAGCCCTGGCCAACGCCGTACGTGAAGCCGCCCGGCCGAACGAGCGCGCCGCCGGCGCCGGCGGGGGCGCGCGCACGGGCGGCGGCACCGAGACACGTCGCGGACACCTCCGCGTACTGCGCTCGCCGGATTCCTGACGCATTCGCGCCGCTGAGCCGCACTCCCGTGCAAGGTAGGTTGTTCCGACCGAACAGGACCTCAGGAGGGCAGGCAGTGGCTGCTGATCTTTCGAACATCGTCAAGGCGTACGACGTACGTGGAGTCGTCCCGGACGAGTGGGACGAGGGCCTGGCGGAGCTGTTCGGCGCCGCGTTCGTCGAGGTGACGGACGCCACGGCGATCGTCATCGGCCACGACATGCGCCCCTCCTCGCCCGGTCTCTCCGCGGCGTTCGCCCGCGGCGCCGCCGCCCGCGGCGTGGACGTCACCCTGATCGGCCTGTGCTCGACGGACCAGCTGTACTACGCCTCCGGCGCGCTGGACCTGCCGGGCGCCATGTTCACCGCCTCGCACAACCCGGCCCAGTACAACGGCATCAAGCTGTGCCGCGCGGGCGCCGCCCCGGTCGGCCAGGACACCGGCCTCGCCGAGATCCGCCAACTGGTCGAGAAGTGGTCCGAGTCCGGCGCCCCGGCCCCGGCGGAGACCCCCGGCACCGTCACCGAGCGCGACACCCTCGCCGACTACGCCGCCCACCTGCGCGGGCTGGTCGACCTGTCCGGCATCCGCCCCCTGAAGGTGGTCGTGGACGCGGGCAACGGCATGGGCGGCCACACCGTCCCCTCGGTCTTCGCGAGCCTGCCCCTCGACGTCGTCCCCATGTACTTCGAACTGGACGGCACCTTCCCCAACCACGAGGCCAACCCGCTCGACCCGAAGAACATCGTGGACCTCCAGGCCCGCGTCCGGGCCGAGGGCGCCGACCTCGGCATCGCCTTCGACGGCGACGCCGACCGCTGCTTCATCGTCGACGAGCGCGGCGAGGGCGTCTCCCCGTCCGCGATCACGGCCCTGGTCGCGGCCCGCGAACTGGCCCGCCACGGCGGCACCGGCACGGTGATCCACAACCTGATCACCTCCTGGAGCGTCCCCGAGGTCGTCAAGGAGCACGGCGGCACCCCGGTCCGCACCCGCGTCGGCCACTCCTTCATCAAGGCGGAGATGGCGAAGACCGGCGCGATCTTCGGCGGCGAGCACTCGGCGCACTACTACTTCAAGGACTTCTGGAACGCGGACACCGGCATGCTGGCCGCGCTGCACGTCCTCGCCGCCCTCGGCACCCAGGAGGGCCCGCTCTCCACCCTGGTCTCCTCCTACGAGCGCTACGCCGGCTCCGGCGAGATCAACTCCACGGTGGCCGACCAGGGCGCGTCGCTGGCGGCGGTCCGGGCCGCGTACGCCGGCCAGGACGGCGTCGAGCTCGACGAGCTGGACGGCCTGACCGTCTCGGCCGCGGACTGGTGGTTCAACGTCCGCGCCTCCAACACCGAACCCCTGCTCCGCCTCAACGTGGAAGCCCGCGACGAAGCCACCCTGACCCGCGTCCGCGACGAGGTCCTCACCCTCATCCGCGCCTGACCCCCCGGGGGCGCCGCGCACACCCCGGCGCCCCCGACCGGCGCCCGCCCCGGCCCGAGCGGCGTTCGAGCGGGCCGGGCGGGGGCGCGGCGCCTGGGTCGGCGCCCGCCCCGGCCCGAGCGGCTTCGGCGGCGGCCCCGGCCGGAGACGCACGTACGAGCCCGGCGGCGACGACCCGACCGGCCCGGTTCAGGGGCCGCGCCCCGGGGCACGATCAAGCCCGAGCGGCGTTCGAGCGGGCCCGGCAGGAGCACGACCCACGCGTCGGCGCTCCCGCCCGACCCGAACCGGCTCGGCGCGGGCCGAACCGACGCCCCGGCCCCGCGCACACCCGCCGCCTCGGCGGTACGCTGACCTGGCCCAACCGCATACGCATTCCGAAGGGAACCCCCATGCCGCTCGAAGCCGGCCTCCTGGAGATCCTCGCCTGTCCCGCCTGCCACGCCCCGCTGCAGGACGAGACCAAGGCCGAGACCCCGGAGCTGATCTGCACCGGCAAGGACTGCGGCCTGGCCTACCCGGTCCGGGACGGCATCCCGGTCCTCCTCGTGGACGAGGCCCGCCGCCCCGCCTGACCCCTCGACGACCGGAGGCCGCCGCCATGCTCGACGACTCGCTCCTCGACGCCCCGGAAGAGCTCGCCCGCGCCGACCGCCGCGGACTGCTCCGCGGCGCCGCCGAGGTCGGAGCCCGGGTCCGCACGGCGGCCCGGCACGCCACCGAGGCGGGGCTCGCCGAGCTCCGCCCCGACGGCCGCCCCCGCGCCGTCATGATCGCCGGTCCGGGCACCGCCGCGACCGGCGTCGCCGACCTCCTCGGCGCACTGGCCGGCGCCTCCGCCCCGGTGATCCGACTGCACCCCACCGGCGTCGCCCACGCCGCCGGCGCCCTCCGCTGGGCCCTGCCCGGCTGGGCGGGCCCCGTCGACCTGCTGCTCATCGCCACCACCGACGGCACCGAACCCGGCCTCGGCGTGCTCGCCGAGCAGGCGTACCGCCGCGGCTGCACCGTCGTGGCCGTCGCCCCACCGCGCTCCCCGCTGCACGAGTCCGTCGACGGCGCACACGGCCTGCTGGTCCCCATGGCCAAGGCTCCCCACCAGGAGTACGACGAGAGCGCCGCGGCCGGCCCGGGCGCGCTGTGGGCCCTGCTCACCCCGCTCCTCGTACTGCTCGACCGGGTCGGCCTCGTCTCCGCCGACCCCGACACCCTGCAGAAGGTCGCCGACCGCCTCGACCGCACCGCCGAACGCTGCGGCCCGGCCATCGCCACGTACGGCAACCCGGCCAAGACCCTCGCCGCCGAACTCGCCGACTCGCTCCCGCTGATCTGGAGCGAAGGCACCGGCGCCGGCCCGGCCGCCCGCCGGTTCGCCGCCACCCTCGCGGAGATCGCGGGCCGCCCCGCACTCGCCGCCGACCTCCCCGAGGCCCTGCCCCGCCACGGCGTGCTGCTGGCCGGCGCGTTCGCGGCCGGCGCCGACCCCGACGACTTCTTCCGCGACCGCGTGGAAGAACCGCAGCCCCTCCACGCCCGCGTCGTCCTGCTGCGCGACCGCCCGGCCGGCGGCCTCACCGCCGCCCCCGCCGCCCGCGAACTCGCCCTCAGCCACGACACGGCCATCAGCGAGATCGAACCCGAGGAAGGCAGCGAGCTGGAGCAGCTCGCCGAACTGCTCGCCGTCACCGACTTCGCCACCGCCTACCTCGCCCTGGCCACCCGCGGCCAGGGCTGACGGCTGACGCCGCGGCGACCCACGGCAGACACGCCACACGCACCCTGCACACCGCACCCTGCACACCGCACCCCACGCCCCGCGCACCCGACGCTCACCACGCACCAGGAAGCCAGGAAGACCCCCGCATGGACCGCCTGACGAACACCGTCCGCCCCTACGCCTGGGGTTCCACCACCGCCATCCCGCGGCTGCTCGGCGTCGAGCCCACCGGTGAACCGCAGGCCGAGATGTGGATGGGTGCCCACCCCGGCGCCCCCTCCCGGCTGGACCGCGGCGAAGGCGGGACGGCCCTCTCCACCGTCATCGCGTCCGACCCCGAACGTGAACTCGGCCCCGCCGCCGTCGCCAAGTTCGGACCCCGGCTGCCCTTCCTGCTGAAGATCCTCGCCGCCGGCGCCCCGCTGTCCCTCCAGGTCCACCCCGACCTCGCGCAGGCCGCGGAGGGCTTCGCCGCCGAAGAGGCCCGTGGCGTACCCGTGGACGCCCCCCACCGCAACTACAAGGACTCCAACCACAAGCCCGAACTCATCGTCGCCCTCACCCCGTTCGACGGCCTGTGCGGCTTCCGGCCCCCGCTGGAGACCGCCGAGCTGCTCGCCGGCCTGGGAGTCGACTCCCTCAAGCCGTACGTCGACCTGCTGCACGCCCACCCCGAAGAGGCGGCCCTGCGCGAGGTGCTGACGGCCGTACTCACCGCGGACCGCGAGCAGATGGCCGGGACCGTGGCCGAAGCCACGGCCGCCGCCTCCCGCCTCGGCGGCCCCTACGCCCCGTACGCGACGCTCGCCCACCACCACCCCGGCGACCCCGGCGTCATCGCGGCGATGCTGCTCAACCACGTCCGACTCCAGCCCGGCGAAGGCCTGTTCCTCGCCGCCGGCGTCCCGCACGCCTACCTCGACGGCCTCGGCGTCGAACTCCTGGCCAACTCCGACAACGTGCTCCGCTGCGGTCTCACGCCCAAGCACGTCGACGTGCCCGAACTCCTCAGGATCGTCGACTTCGCACCGACGGACCTGGAAGTCCTGCGCCCCGAAGGTGACACCGAGGAGGTCTACGAGACCCCCATCGACGAGTTCCGGCTGTCCCGCTACGTCCTCGCCCCCGGCGGAGCCCCCGTCCGCCTCCCGGCCGGCGCCCCCCAGATCCTGCTCTGCACCGCCGGTGACCCGAAGGCCGGCGAACTCGGTCTCGCTCCCGGACAGTCCGTGTTCGTACCCGCCGGAGAAGCGGTCGAATTGTCCGGAACGGGCACGGTATTCCGTGCGACCGTGGTGCTCTGACGCCGCGTTCCCGCCAGAGGCTGCGACAATGCGGCCGAATCAGTGGCAGTGCTAGGAAGGGACATCCGCACTCATGAGCGCGTCGGGCGGTACCAAGGCGATCGTGGCGGCACTCGCCGCCAACCTCGCCATCGCCGTAGCAAAGTTCGTAGCCTTCGTCTTCAGCGGCTCCTCGTCCATGCTCGCGGAAAGCGTCCACTCGCTGGCGGACTCCGGGAACCAGGGGCTGCTGCTCCTCGGCGGCAAGAAGGCGAAGCGCGAAGCGACCCCGCAACACCCCTTCGGGTACGGGCGCGAGCGCTACATCTACGCCTTCCTCGTCTCCATCGTGCTCTTCACCGTCGGCGGCATGTTCGCCATCTACGAGGGCTACGAGAAGATCAAGCACCCGCACGCCATCGAGGCCTGGTACTGGCCGGTCGGCGTGCTCGTCTTCGCGATCATCGCGGAGAGCTTCTCCTTCCGCACGGCGATCAAGGAGTCCAACGAGATCCGCGGCGGCCTGAGCTGGCGCCAGTTCGTCAAGCGGGCCAAGGCCCCCGAGCTGCCGGTCGTCCTCCTGGAGGACCTCGGCGCCCTCGTCGGCCTGATCCTCGCCCTGGCCGGCGTCAGCCTCGCGCTCGCCACGGGCGACGGCGTCTGGGACGGCATCGGCACCCTGTGCATCGGCGCCCTGCTCATCCTGATCGCGATCGTGCTGGCCGCGGAGACCAAGTCGCTGCTGCTCGGCGAGGCCGCCGGCACCGAGGATGTCGACAAGATCAAGGAAGCCCTGGTCGACGGCCGGACCGTCACCCGCCTCATCCACATGCGCACGCTGCACCTCGGCCCGGAAGAGCTGCTGGTCGCCGCCAAGATCGCGGTCCGGCACGACGACACGGCCGCGAACGTGGCCGCGGCCATCGACGCCGCCGAGGCCCGCGTCCGCAAGGCGGTCCCGATCGCCCGCGTGATCTACCTGGAGCCGGACGTCTACCAGGAACCCGCAGCCGCCGCGGCCACCGAGTGACCCGCAGGCACGGATGACGAGGAGGCCCCCGCGCAGCCGCACAGGCTCCGCGGGGGCCTTCCCCGTTCCGCGGCGGATACCGGCTCAGCCCGCCGGCCAGGAACCCGGCGCCACCGGCCCCGCCACCGGCCACCCGCCCGCCGGCCGGCGAGCGGCTCGCCGCCGGGCCACCAGCGCTGCGATCCCCAGCCCGCCCCCGACCGCGAACAGGACGCCGCCGAGGACCGCGGCCCCGCCCGCCACGATCAGCCCGGTCGGCCGTACGGCGGCCTCACCCCGCACCGCCTCCAGCGGCAGCGTCCCGCCGCCCTCGTCCCCGAGGTGCCACGAAGAGTCGTTGGAGTTCCCCCGGTTGTCCCCCATCAGGAACATCCGCCCCTCCGGCACCGTCACGTCGAAGGGCACGACGGCCGGCAGCGACCGGTCCGCGATGTACGGCTCCTCCAGCGGCACCCCGTTGCGCCGCAGCGCGCCCTCGCCCTTCCGGTACTCGATCCGGTCGCCCCCCAGGGCCACCACGCGCGTCAGCAACGGCCCCTCCGGCACCCACTCCGGCGCCGATACGAGCACCACGTCGCCGCGGCCCGTCTCCAGCTCCTCGCCGGCCGCACCCATGACGAACCAGGCGACCTCCCCGGGCACGTACGTCGGCCGCATGTTCTCCCCCGGGACGCCGTACGACTCGTACACCCGCTCCGGGTGCGGGGTCCACATCGCACCCGCGACCGCCGCCCCCACGAGCAGCAGGGACCCGAGCACCAGCAGCACGACGCCCGAGATCCCCCGCTTCCGCCCTCGCCCGTACCCCATCGGCCCCATCCCCTCCGAACCGGCCACCGTCTGCGCGGGGCAGCGTACGCACCCGGCCCGGACCCCGGACCACCAGGGGCGGGACCCCGAGCCGGCACCGGCCCGAAACGGCCGGCCGGCGGATCTCGCCCGGCACCGCAAACACCTCCGGCGGATCTCCCCGCCCGCTGGGGTCCGATGGGCCGATCGGTGTAGATTCGGGGGAGTGCCAGACGTCGCTGCTGATGGCGGTCGGGCGGTCCCGAGCGACCGGCCGAGAGGAGAGAGGGCCTCCGACGGACTGCGCTCGGTGCGTCGTTCCGGGAAGCCCCGGTCCGGTGCACGGCCCAGCCGTACCCACCCTCTCGATCCACGAGGAGCAGCACGCATGGACTTCAAGGTCGCCGACCTTTCCCTCGCCGCCTTCGGCCGCAAGGAGATCACCCTCGCCGAGCACGAGATGCCCGGCCTGATGTCGATCCGCCGCGAGTACGCCGAGTCGCAGCCCCTCGCGGGCGCCCGCATCACCGGCTCCCTGCACATGACCGTGCAGACCGCCGTCCTGATCGAGACCCTGGTCGCCCTCGGCGCCGAGGTCCGCTGGGCCTCCTGCAACATCTTCTCCACCCAGGACCACGCCGCCGCCGCCATCGCGGTCGGCCCGAACGGCACCCCGGAGAACCCCCAGGGCGTCCCGGTCTTCGCCTGGAAGGGCGAGACGCTGGAGGAGTACTGGTGGTGCACCGAGCAGGCCCTGACCTGGCCGAACACCCCCACCGGCGGCCCGAACATGATCCTGGACGACGGCGGTGACGCCACCCTCCTCGTCCACAAGGGCGTCGAGTTCGAGAAGGCCGGCTCGGCCCCGGACCCGTCGACGGCGGACTCCGAGGAGTACGGCCACATCCTCACCCTGCTCAACCGCACCCTCGCCGAGTCCCCCCAGAAGTGGACCCAGCTCGCGTCCGACATCCGCGGCGTGACGGAGGAGACCACCACGGGTGTGCACCGCCTGTACGAGATGATGCAGGAGGGCACGCTGCTCTTCCCGGCGATCAACGTGA